>NZ_CP075190.1:1300000-1923828 GCF_020510585.1 Ferribacterium limneticum
GACAAGGATAACTACACCAAGTTCTGGGAAGCCTTTGGCGCTGTGCTCAAGGAAGGTGTTGGCGAGGATCATGCCAACAAGGAAAAGATCGCCGGCCTGATTCGTTTTGCCTCAACGCACAACGACACACCCGAGCAAAACGTTTCCCTGGCCGACTACATTGGCCGCATGAAGGAAGGACAGGAGAAGATTTACTTCGTCACGGCCGATACCTTCAACGCCGCCAAGAACAGCCCGCACCTCGAAATCTTCCGCAAGAAGGGCATCGAAGTGCTGCTGCTTTCGGATCGCGTTGACGAATGGGTCGTTGGTCACCTGACCGAGTTTGACGGCAAGCACCTGCAATCCGTCGCCAAGGGCGGTCTGGATCTGGGCAAGCTGGAAGATGAAGCCGAGAAGCAGGAAGCCGAAAAGGCTGCCGACGAGTACAAGGAATTGCTCGAGAAGGTGAAAACCTCACTCGGCGACAAGGTGAAGGACGTTCGAGTCACCTATCGTCTGACTGATTCCCCGTCCTGCCTGGTGTCTGACGAGCATGATCCGTCCGGCAACCTGGCGCGCCTGATGAAGGCGGCTGGTCAGCCGATGCCGAACTCGAAGCCTATCCTCGAAATCAACCCGCAACATCCAGCGGTCATGCGCCTGAAGTACGAGGAAAACCGTTTCGATGATTGGGCGGCGTTGTTGTTCGAACAGGCGACGCTGGCCGAAGGTGGTCAGCTGGACGATCCGGCCGGTTTCGTCAAACGCATCAACGATCTGATGATGGCGCTGTCCGCCAAGTAAGCTGCCGAATTTTTGGCAATGAAGATGGGGCCGCCCTTGGGTGGCCCTTTTTAACGAGTGGAAATTGGCATGAATTTCCGGTTGACCGTGGCATCGCATGTCAGGTTTCGCGCCGCTTGGACCGGCAAACCGGGTACACTGTCGTCCTTGCGAGAAACTGATTTCAGGCCGTTTTTTCCAGCCTTTGACCCGCTGATTCCCCGCCGTTTCTCATTCCCCAGATATTCAAAGGTACTACGATGCATCCAGTCCACGACGTTGACTCCCTTCTTATTCTCGCCACGGCACTTTCTTCCAAGCGGCGGCCGGGCGAGTTGGTCGAGATCGTTGCGGCGGCTGATCTGCTGCAGAACAACATTCCCAACGAGGCGAAGCTGGTCGAGGCTTTCGACCGCCTGGCCAAACATGGCCTGATCAAGGCCGAGGCTGGCGGTTTCGTGCTGACCGCTGCCGCGCAGGAGATCGTGACTGGCCTTCCCCGCAAGGCGGAGAATCCGGAACGCCTGTTCGCCATCAAGGACCGGCTCTCGGCCTACAACGTCAAGGGCGAGCACGCCGGCATTACCATCGATCCAGCTGACGTGACGAAGGCTATTCTGGCCCATCGCGCTTCCGAGAAGACGACGGCCAAGAACCTGCTGGTGCCCAAGCCGAAGCCGGAAGCCGAGGTTCATAAGCCGGGCCAACGTCAGCGCAAGCCGATGCCGGCGCGCAAGCGCAGGGTTTGAGCCGGGCATGAGCGAAACTACTGCGGCCAGCCAGGCTTTCAACACGCTGCCCTTGGCGCCGGCCATGCTGGCCAATCTGGCGCAGCTTGAATATCTGAGCATGACGCCGATCCAGGCCGCCAGCCTGCCGCTGGCCCTAGCCGGCAACGACCTGATCGCCCAGGCCAAGACCGGTAGCGGCAAGACCGCTGCCTTCGGCCTGGCGCTGCTCAATCGCCTGAATACCAGCCGTTTTGCCGTACAGGCGATGGTGCTTTGCCCGACGCGCGAACTGGCCGATCAGGTGACGCAGGAAATCCGTCGTCTGGCCCGCTTCGAAGAGAACATCAAGGTACTTTCGCTGGTTGGCGGCTCGACGCTGCGCAATCAGGCGAACAGTCTGGAAAACGGTGTGCATATCGTCGTCGGCACGCCCGGTCGCATCATGGACCACATGGAGCGCGGCTACCTGAAGCTCGACGAACTGAACACGCTGGTCCTCGACGAAGCTGACCGCATGCTCGACATGGGCTTCCATGACGACATCGCCTTCGTGGCCAAGCGCTGCCCGACGCAGCGCCAGACCTTGCTGTTTTCGGCGACCTATCCAGAAGGCATCGCCCAGCTCGCCAAGCAGTTTTTGCGTCAGCCGCAGGAGGTCAAGCTCCTCGAGCAGCACGAAGAAACAAAGATTCGCCAGCGCTTCTACGAGGTTAAGGACGACGAGCGCCTGGATGCTGTCGTGCGCCTGCTCAAGCATTACCGCCCGGTCAGCACGCTGGCCTTCTGCAATACCAAGCAGCAGTGCCGCGATCTGGTTAATGTGCTGCGCCACGCCGGCATTCATGCGCTGACGCTGAACGGCGATCTGGAACAGCGCGAGCGGGATCAGGTGTTGATCCAGTTCGCCAACCGCAGTTGCTCGGTGCTCGTGGCGACCGATGTGGCGGCGCGCGGTCTCGATATCGACCAGCTGGAAGCGGTCATCAACGTGGACGTGACGCCCGATCCGGAAATCCACATTCACCGCATTGGCCGTACCGGCCGCGGCGACGAGGAAGGCTGGGCGCTGAGTTTGTGCAGTTCCGGAGATCGGCGCCGCGTGGCGACCATCGCCGAAATGATGAAGTGCAAGCTCGACGTCCTCGACTTGAAGACAGTGGAAGTTACCGACGACTCACCGCTCGTGCCGCCGATGTCTACGCTACTCATGCTCGGCGGGCGCAAGGACAAGATTCGTCCCGGCGACGTCATGGGTGCGCTGGCCGGTGAGGCTGGCCTGACCCGCGAACAGGTCGGCAAGATCACGGTGACCGATCAGAGCACCTACGTCGCCGTGGCGCGTGCCGTCGCCAAGGAAACGGTGCGCAAGCTGTCGGCCGGCAAGGTCAAGGGCAAGACAGTCAAGGTGCGGATTCTGACCAATTAAGGGATTTTGAAATCACGCCAGCCATTGGCGTGATTTCAATTTTGGCCATTTTTTACGGTTGACCGTAGCAAGCCCGGCTGACCGTGGAACTTACGAGTTTCCCGCAGAAACCTCGGCCACCCACAACGGCGGGCCGCCTGCAGCAAGATGGCAGAGGTAGGCGCGCAGGTCGAATTCGAGCTGGAAGTAATTCGGCTCCATGTGCTGGCACAGCTGATAGAACGCCTTGTCGTGCTCCGGTTCCTTGAGGTGGGAAATTTCATGGACGACGATCATGCGCAAAAACTCCGGCGGCATCTCGCGGAAAATGCTGGCAACGTGGATTTCGCGCTTGCTTTTGAGCTTGCCACCCTGGACGCGGGCGATCCGGCTGTGAATGCCCAGCGCTTTTTGCAATGTCTGCAACTTGCCGTCGAAGGCCACCTTGCTCGGCTGCGGCGCGTTGCGCAAATACGTCGCCTTGATCTCCTGAACGTAGTCATAGAGGGCCTTGTCGGTGCGTACCTGATGCACTTCCGGATACTTTTGGCGCAGCACTTTCCCGAGCTGATCCTGTTCGATCAGCCGCTGCACCGATTCCGTCAGGTGCGCGGGGTAGCCGGCGAGATAGTTGGGCGAGACAGGTTTGGACATGCGCGGGTACTGAGCTTGGAGAGCGCCGATTTTACTGGAAGGCCAGCCTGATCGTTTTGTCGTGTGATTTTTAAAATCGGCGATAAGCTAACGCGATATTCCAAAATCGATTCACTCATGCAAAACCCCGTCCTCATCATCGTCATCGCCCAACTGTTCGGCACCTCGCTGTGGTTTTCCGCCAACAGCGCGGCCGACGACCTGACCCGCG
Organism: Ferribacterium limneticum; assembly: GCF_020510585.1. GTDB lineage: Bacteria > Pseudomonadota > Gammaproteobacteria > Burkholderiales > Rhodocyclaceae > Azonexus. Next base: position 1,303,767 of record NZ_CP075190.1, read on the forward strand.
CCTGGGGCATCGCGCCAGCGGACATCGGTACGCTGACCAACGCCGTGCAACTCGGCTTCATCCTCGGCACGCTGACCTTCGCCATCTCCGGTCTGGCCGACCGCTTCGCCGCGAGCCGCATCTTCGCCGTCTGCGCCGTGCTCGGCGCCGTCTGCAACGGCGCCTTTGCCCTGCTCGCCGATGGCATGGCCTCGGCTGTGCCGCTGCGTTTCGCCGTCGGCTTCTGTCTGGCCGGCGTCTACCCGCTGGGCATGAAACTGGTCGTCAGTTGGGTGCCAGAGCGGGCCGGTGCCGCGCTTGCCCAGCTGGTCGGCATGCTGACGTTGGGCACGGCCCTGCCGCACGGCATCCGGCTGGCCGGGGCGGGGTGGTCGTGGCAGGCGACTATCCTGGTGTCGTCGTTTCTCGCGTTACTGGCCTCGGCCATGATCTTCCGGCTCGGCGACGGGCCGCATCTAAAACGTCGGCATGGTGCGCCACCGCTGCGCCTGGGGCAGGTTTTCTACGCATACGCTACCCGCGAATTCCGCGCTTCCGCCCTCGGCTATTTCGGCCATATGTGGGAGCTCTACGCCTTCTGGACGCTGACCCCGGCGCTCATCATCCTGAGCGGCCTGGCCGAGGCGGGTAGCCGCCAGCTTTCCGGGCTGGCCTTCGCCATCATCGGCGTCGGCGCGCTCGGTTGCCTGTTCGGCGGCTGGTGGAGCCAGCGCATTGGCAGCGCGCGTGTGGCGGCTGTCGCCCTGGCAGGCTCGGCCATCTGCTGCGCGCTTTTTCCGCTGACCGGCGACTGGCCGGCCGCTGCCAGGATCGCCTTGTTGCTCCTCTGGGGCGCCACGGTCGTCGCCGATTCGCCGCATTTTTCGGCACTCTCGGCCCGTGCCTGTCCGCCGGAAATCGTTGGCAGCGCGCTGGCCTTTCAAAACTCCATCGGCTTCGCCATCACGATGTTCTCCATCCAGCTCGGCACGGCGTGGATAGCCGACTGGGGCATGAGCATCGCCTGGCTGCTGCTGCCCGGGCCGCTGCTCGGCTTGGTCGGTCTTTACCCGCTCTGGCGTTCAGCGCGCTGAGCCGGGCTTACCAGGGTAATTGGGCGTTGCTGTTGGTGGCGCTGCGGTAGGCAGCGAAGCGTTCAGTCAGGAAATCAAGAAACACCCGCACCTTGGCCGACAGGTTCAGGCGCTGCGGGTACAGGGCGTAAATGTCGGCCGGGCTGCCCGACCATTCCGGCAATACGCGGACCAGCCGGCCGGCGCGCAGCTCGGCTGCCGTGTCCCACAATGAGCGGAGCAGGATGCCATGGCCGTCGAGCGCCCAGTCGACAGCCACCTCGCCGTGATTGGTGCTGAGCTTGCTGCTTACTTTCACGTTGCGGCACTGCTTGCCGGCACACAGCGTCCACGTGCCGAAGGCGCCACTGCCTTCGCGAATGACGATGCAGTCATGGCTGCCCAGATCGTCCGGGTCGAGCGGCTGACCGCGGCGGGCGAGGTAGGACGGCGAGGCAAACAGGTAGCGCTGATTGGAGGCGATCTTGCGGGCGACGACGCGCGCCTCCGGTGGTTCGCCAAAGCGGATGGCGATATCGAAGCTCTGGTCGCCCGGCATGACGGCCTGATCGCCGAGGGTGAGCTGGATGTCGACAGCCGGGTATTGGCGGACGAAGTCGGACACGGCTGGCGCCAGTTGCCGGCGGCCGAAACCGTAAGTGGCATGGATGCGCAGCAGGCCGCGCGGCTCGGCCCGGGTGCGGGTCAGTGTCTGCTCCAGTGCCTCGATTTCACCGAGGATACGCCGGCTTTCGGCCAGGTAGAGCTCGCCCTCCGGCGTCAGGCTCATCCGGCGCGTCGTCCGCGTCAGCAGGCGAACGCCCAGGCGCTGTTCGAGCTGGGCAAGGCGATGGCTGACGGCAGGGCCGGTCAGGCCGAGCTCGCGGGCAGCCCGGGCCAGGCTGCCTTGCTGGACAAGCAAGCTGAAGAAAGCAAGTTCGGATGACATCGGTTTATTGGTAAATAGAATTAACGAATCAAGTTAATTTAGCGATATTTTCGCCTTTCTGCAAAGCAGTAACATGGGCCGACTTTCTTTCCGAGTCCGTCCATGATCCTCGCCCTGAGCCTTGCCTTGCCCCTGCTCATCGGTGCCGCCCTGGGGCTTGCCGGTGGCATCTTCGGCATTGGCGGCGGCATCATCGCCATTCCCGTGATGACCGGGCTGTTCGGTATGGACCAGAAACTGGCGCAAGGCACGGCGCTGGTCATGATGGTGCCCAACCTGAGCATTGCTCTGTGGCGTTATTGCGAGCGTCAGCCGCTGCCAAAGTTGCGCACGGCGTTGCTGGTGCTCTGCGCGGTGACGGCAACGGCCTTGACGGCGCACTACGCGAGCAGCCTGGCCTCCAGCCAGTTGCGGCGCTATTTCGGCGCCTTCCTGCTCTGGCTGGCCATCAACAGCCTGTGGTCTCTGCGGGCCGGGCGCTCGAACTGGTCGTTCGCGTTACCGGAACGGCTGATTCCGCTGGTCGGCCTGATCGGTGGTACCTGTCAGGGCCTGATCAGCATCGGTGGCGGCATGATCACGCCGCCCATCCTGGTCACCTTTTTCCGGCAGATGCAGGCCATGGCCCAGGGCTTCGCCATCGCTCTGGTCATGCCTAGTTCCATCGTTGCCTTACTGACCTTTGCGAATGCCGGACTGGTCGACTGGAAGATGGGTGTGTTGTTCGCGCTGGGTGGTGCGCTGACCGTTTCCAACGGTGTCCGTATCGCCCATCGTCTGCCGGAGCGCCGCCTGCGTATCGCTTTCGCGCTGATGCTCGTCGCTACCGCGCTATGGATGATCTGCCACGGCTGAGTTTTGGCACAATGGCGGCTTCGCCTGAACCCCGCCGTCAATGAACCCCGAAGACCTGCTCCTCCTCGTCACCCGCGCCATGCCCTTCGGCAAGCACAAAGGCACGCTGATCGCCGACCTGCCCGGAAACTACCTCAACTGGTTCGCCCGCGAAGGTTTCCCGCCCGGCGAAATCGGCCGCCTGCTGGCGCTCATGCAGGAAATCGACCACAACGGGCTGTCGGATTTGCTGAAACCCTTGCGCCGGCCTTAGCGACTGCCGATTGCGATGTGGCTTAGCGAACGCCAGAGGCAGGTTTTAACTACCCTGCCGCCGGTAACTCGCGCATGGCGGCCAGTTTGACGTAGAGCGTGCTGCGAGAAATGCCCAGGTTTCGTGCAGCCATCGACAGGTTGCCGTGGCTGTTGGCAACTGCGGTATTGATTGCGGCCCGCTCCATTTCAGCCAGGCGGCCGGCTGCGATGGCCGGCGTTACCTCACCACGTGCCAGCACCGCATCAACCGCCGCACCGGCAATATGCGGCGGGAGCAGGCTGCCATCGATACGATTGCCATCGCTTAGCGCAAACATGGCTTCGAAGACATTCTGCAATTCGCGGATATTTCCCGGCCAGCGATAGCGCAGCAGATGGTGCAAGACTTCTGGGGCCAGGCTCTTCGGTGGGCAGCCGTATTTGCGGGCCAGGCGCTGGTTGAGGTAGCCGATGATCGCTTCGGTATCCTCCGGGCGCTCGCGCAAGGGCGGCAGATGCAGGCTCACGACGCAGAGCCGGTGGAAAAGATCTTCGCGGAAGCGGCCGGTGCTGGAATCCGTTTGCAGGTCGCGATTGGTCGCGGCAATGATGCGCACCGCCACTTTGCGTTCCTTGGTGTCGCCCAGCCGGACGACCACGCCATCCTGCAGCACACGCAAGAGATGAGGCTGCATGTCGAGCGGCATTTCGCCGATTTCATCGAGGAAAAGGGTGCCGCCGTCGGCCTGTTCGAACTTGCCGGGCAGCCCGCCGCGGCGGGCGCCGGTAAAGGCGCCTTCGCTATAGCCGAACAATTCACTGGCCAGCAGCTCGCGGGTCAGGGCGCCGCAATTGACAGCGATGAAAGGCCCTTCCGGTTTGCTGCTCGCCTTGTGAATGGCGCGGGCAAAAATCTCCTTGCCGGCGCCAGTTTCGCCGAGCAACAGGACGGGCAGATCAAGCGGTGCGATTCTTCTGGCCCGGGCTTTCGCTGTCGAAATGGCCTGGCTGGTGCCGATGATCTCGGCAAAGACTTCGTCAGTCGCTTTGCTCGCCGGGGAGGGGATGCTGACCGCTTGTCGAGCCGGCGTGCCAATCGGGATGACCAGCAAGGTGCCGAGGTCACCATCGCGGGAACGTACCGGGTGCAGCCATTCCGGGCGCAGCCAGAGTGGCGTCTGGCGGATGCGCTCATCGGGATGGACAGCGAAATCGAGGGCAGTTAGCTGGCTGCCGACCTCGAAAGGCAGGCGCACACCGTACATTTCGCGGGCCTGTTGCATGCTGCCGCTGGTTTTGACGATACGGCCGCGCTGGTCGAACAGGACGACGCAATCGTTGCCATAGCGGCTGAAGCCATCCATGGCGTGCTCGAGCAGGCGGCCATGCAATTCGGCATCGCGCCGCGCCAGGATACCTTCGATCTGCTTGGCGGCTGAAATGACCAGGCCCAGCGTATGGCCATGGAAGGTTTCCTTGACGCCAGAGACGTCGACGACGCCTAGCAGGTTCCTGCACAGCGGGTCGAGGATGGGGGCAGCGGCACAGGTCCAGTGCTTGACGTCGATGCAGTAGTGCTCGCTGGCGTAGATTTGCACCGGCTGGTGCGTGGCTATGGTCGTGCCAATGGCATTGGTGCCGATCAGGTCTTCGCTCCAGCAACCGCCGGGTGCCAGGTTGATCTGTTCGCCAGCATCGCGGGCACGGGTTTCGCCATTTAGGTCGAGAATGGTCCCGCTCGGGTCGCTGAGCATGATCAGCGTGCCTGACTCGCGCAGGATTTCACGTAGCGTTTCGAGCACTGGCTTGGCCGCCTCGTAGAGATCATGCGAGCGCGCCCGCAACAGGTGAATCTTGTCACCATTGGCCGTCGGGGCGCTGCCGATGCCTGGATCGACGGCCTCAGAACGGCTGCGCCGCCAGGAGTCGAGGACCACATTGCGCACGCCGACCCCGGGCAGTGGCCGGTTCTCGAGGAATCGTTCCCATGAACTGGCGACGGCTGACTCGTCGCCGATTCGCGGAATAAGAAGATTGCTGTTGGGGGTCACATTGGGCTCGTGGCGGGCTCCGGGCTATTCACCGTAAAACAATAAATTAACTTAATCATAACCGTAGCCGACGATGCTGTTCAAGTCAATAAAGTCGTTGTGTATCAATGGCTTGTGCGGCGCAACAAAAAACTTGTGAACTGTCCGGAATCCGGACAGTTCGAAATTGGCGTCGTTATTCAGGACGTTTTTCGCTTTTTCATCGGACAGCTGCTGTTTTCCAGACGTTTTTGCCAAGTTGATGATTCGTCGAAGGAATTCAGTGAGTCACCAGCTTTTTCGCGGCCTGGCCCGGCCCTTGCCATTAAGTCAGCGTGGGATCACTCGCCACGACACACCAATGACAGGAGACAAACATGGAAACTCAGCAGTCAAACGTACAGGTAATGGGAATCGATGCCGGCGGCACGATGACCGATACCTTCTTTGTCCGGGCCGACGGTCGTTTCGTCGTCGGCAAGGCACAAAGTAATCCCGGCGACGAATCGCTCGCCATTTACAACTCTTCGGTTGATGCGCTCGAGCACTGGGGTCGCAACGTTGACGACGTCTATCCGGAACTAGCGACCTGCGTCTATTCTGGAACGGCGATGCTCAACCGCATCCTGATGCGCAAGGGCCTTGATGTCGGCCTGATCTGCAACAAAGGCTTTGAGCAGATCCATTCGATGGGTCGTGCCTTGCAGAGCTATCTGGGTTACGCCCTGGAAGATCGTATCCACCTCAACACCCACCGTTACGACGAGCCGCTGGTGCCGGTTTCCCGCACCCGCGGCGTCACCGAACGGACCGACGTGCAGGGCAAGATCGTCATTCCGCTGCGTGAAGAAGAAGTGCGCCAGGCCACCCGCGAACTGGTCGAGGCCGGTTCCCAGGCCGTCGTCATCTGCCTGCTGCAGTCCCACAAGAACGAGGCCAGCGAGCAACGGGCGCGCGATCTGGTGCGTGACGAACTGAAAAAGCTCAAGTCGGACATCCCGGTCTTCGCCTCGGTGGACTACTACCCGTCGCGCAAGGAAAGCCACCGGATGAACACGACCATTCTCGAAGCCTACGGCGCCGAACCGTCGCGCCAGACGCTGAAGAAAGTCAGCGACCGCTTCAAGAAGCATGGCGCCAAGTTCGACCTGCGGGTGATGGCGACGCACGGCGGCACGATCAGCTGGAAGGCCAAGGAACTGGCCCGCACCATCGTCTCCGGCCCGATTGGCGGGGTTATCGGCTCCAAGCTGCTCGGCGAATATCTTGGCGACGAAAACATCGCCTGCTCCGACATCGGCGGCACCAGCTTCGACGTGGCGCTGATCACCAAGGGCAACTTCGCCATCAAGTCCGACCCCGACATGGCCCGTCTGGTCCTCTCGCTGCCGCTGGTGGCGATGGATTCGGTCGGTGCCGGCGCCGGCAGCTTTGTCCGCCTAGACCCCTACAGCAAATCGATCAAGCTCGGCCCGGATAGCGCGGGCTATCGCGTCGGCACCTGCTGGCCGGAAAGCGGGCTGGATACGGTGTCGGTCTCCGACTGCCACGTCGTACTCGGCTACCTCAATCCGCAGAACTTCCTCGGTGGTGCCATCAAGCTCGATGTGCAACGCGCCCGCGACCACATCAAGGCACAAATCGCCGATCCGCTCGGCCTCTCGGTCGAAGATGCGGCGGCCGGCGTCATTGAGCTGCTCGACCTGACGCTGTCCGAATACCTGCGTGCCAATATCAGCGCCAAGGGCTACAACCCGGCCGAATTCACCTGCTTCTCCTACGGCGGCGCCGGCCCGGTGCATACCTATGGCTACACCGAAGGCGTCGGCTTCAAGGACGTCGTGGTGCCAGCCTGGGCGGCAGGATTCTCGGCTTTTGGCTGCGCCTGTGCCGACTTCGAGTACCGCTACGACAAGTCAGTCGATCTGGGCGTCGCCCAGTTTGCCAGCGACGAGGAGAAGGCTGCTGCCTGCAAGACGTTACAGGAAGCCTGGGAAGAGCTGGCAACGAAGGTCATCGACGAGTTCGTCATCAATGGCTACAAGCCGGAAGACGTGCTGCTGATCCCCGGTTACAAGATGCAGTACATGGGCCAGCTCAACGACCTCGAAATCGTCTCACCGGTCACCAGCGCAGCTACTGCGGCTGACTGGCAGCAGATCATCGAGTCCTTCGAGAACACCTATGGCCGCGTCTACGCCAATTCGGCACGCTCGCCGGAACTGGGCTTCTCGGTCACCGGCGCCATCCTGCGCGGCATGGTCGTGACCCAGAAACCGGTGCTGCCGGAAGACGCGGATGCCGGCCCGACGCCGCCCAAGGAGGCCTATCTCGGCACGCGTCCGTTCTACCGCCACAAGAAGTGGGTCGAAGCGGCGCTGTGGAAGATGGAGTCGCTGAAGGCCGGCAACCGCATTGTCGGGCCAGCCATCATCGAATCCGACGCGACGACCTTCGTCGTGCCCGACGGCTTCGAAACCACGATCGACAAGCATCGCCTGTTCCATCTCAAAGAAGTCAAGTGAGGAGACCCACCATGAATATGATGAGCACAAAAGAAATCGGCCTCGGCAACCTACTCGAAAGCGGCATGACGCTCAAGCAGCACCGCGACGCCATCCTCGAGCGCACCCAGTCCACTGGTTACTACAACGGCCTGGAAAATCTCGAATTCCGTGACAGCGACCCGATCCGCTACGAGAAGCTGTTCTCCAAGCTGCGCGGTGGCCTGGTCCATGCCCGGGAAACGGCGAAAAAGATCGCCGCCAGCCCCATCGTCGAGCAGGAAGGCGAACTCTGCTTCACGCTCTACAACGCCGCTGGCGATTGCATCCTGACGTCGACGGGGATCATCATCCACGTCGGCACCATGGGCGCGGCGATCAAGTACATGATCGAGAACAACTGGGAAGCCAACCCGACGATCAACCCCGGCGACATGTTCACGACCAATGACTGCGCCATCGGCAATGTGCACCCCTGTGACATCGCCACCATTGTGCCGATCTTCTGGGCCGGCAAGTTGATCGGCTGGGTGGGCGGCGTTACCCACGTCATCGATACCGGTGCCGTCACGCCGGGCTCGATGTCTACTGGTCAGACCCAGCGTTTCGGCGACGGCTACATGATCACCTGCCGCAAGACCGGGGTGAACGACGAGCCGCTGCGCGACTGGCTGCATGAGTCGCAGCGTTCGGTGCGCACGCCGAAATACTGGATTCTCGACGAAAAAACCCGCATCGCCGGTTGCCACATGATCCGCGAACTGGTCGAGGAAGTGATCCGGGCCGACGGCCTGGAGGCTTACGACAAGTTCTCGCAGGAGGTCATCGAAGAGGGGCGCCGCGGCCTGATGAGCCGGATCAAGGCAATGACCCTGCCGGGCAAATATCGCAAGGTGTCCTTTGTCGATGTGCCGTTCAAGCACGAGGACATCCAGGTTTCCAACGCCTTCGCCAAGCTCGACTCGATCATGCACTCGCCGGTCGAGATGACCATCAAGCCGGACGGCAAGTGGCGCCTCGACTTCGAAGGCGCCAGCCGTTGGGGCTGGCATACCTTCAATGCCCACCAGGTGGCCTTCACCTCGGGCATCTGGGTCATGATGTCGCAGACGCTGGTGCCGACCCAGCGCATCAACGATGGTGCCTACTTCGCCACCGAGTTCCACCTGCCCAAGGGCACCTGGTGCAACCCGGACGACCGTCGCACCGGTCACGCCTATGCCTGGCACTTCCTGGTCTCCGGTTGGGCGGCCCTGTGGCGCGGCCTTAGCCAGTCCTACTTCAGCCGCGGCTATCTGGAAGAGGTCAATGCCGGCAACGCCAATACCTCCAACTGGCTGCAGGGCGGCGGTATCAACCAGGACGGCGAGATCCACGCGGTCAACAGTTTCGAGGCTTCGTCCTGCGGTACCGGTGCCTGCGCCGTCAAGGACGGCCTGAACCACGCCGCCGCCATCTGGAACCCGGAAGGCGACATGGGCGACATCGAAATCTGGGAAATGGCCGAGCCGCTGCTGTACTTGGGCCGCAACGTCAAATCCAACTCCGGCGGTTACGGCAAGTACCGTGGCGGCTGTGGTTTCGAGACGCTGCGCATGGTCTGGAACGCCCAGGACTGGACGATGTTCTTCATGGGCAATGGCTACATGAACAGCGACTGGGGCATGATGGGCGGCTACCCGTCGGCCACCGGCTACCGTTTCGAAGCGCACAACACCGGCCTCAAGGAGCGCATCGCCATCGGCGACTCGCTGCCGCTCGGTGGCGATCTCGATCCGGGCGCTCCCGACTACGAGCGTCACCTCGATGCAACCGCTGTGGTCAAGCGCGACAAGCAGTGCATGACGACCGAGGACTGCTATGACAACCATGACCTCTATCTGAACTACCTGCGGGGCGGTCCGGGCTTCGGCGATCCGATCGATCGTGAAATCAATGCCATCGAGAACGATCTAAACCAGAAGTTCCTGCTGCCGGAGTTCGCCGAAAAGGTCTACGGCGCCGTGTTCACCCAGGATGCCAAGGGTGTGTTCAGCATTGATGCCGACCTGACCAGGCAGCGCCGTACGGAAATCCGCAAGGAGCGCTTGGCCCGTGCCCTGCCAACCCGCGAGTGGATGAAGGAAGAGCGCGAACGCATCATCAACAAGCATGCAGCGGTGCAGGTTCAGCACATGTTCGCCACCAGCTTCGGACTGTCCGAGAAATTCACCAAGGAGTTCAAGGATTTCTGGAGCCTGCCGGCCGACTGGGAATTGCTCGAAGACGAACTGGGCGTGCCGACCTACGGCTCCAAGCACCGCATGGATCTCTCGCTGATGCCTGACGTGAAGACTGTCGTCCAGGTCGAAGAGTAAGCAGCGCAATCGATTATCTGAATCAAGGAGACAAAAATGTCATATACCAATGAACAGGTTGCACATCTGGTCGAAGGCTCGCTGGACTGGGAAACGACCTTCCGCATGCTGTCGATGCCCAAGGACAACAGTCGCTTCGAGCAGTACCTCGCGGCGCTGCAGGCCAAGGTCAGCTTCAAGGATCGCATCGTTCTGCCGCTGGCCCCGCACATGTACATCGTGCAGTCGGCCAAGACCAAGCAGTGGCTCATCAAGTGCGACTGCGGCCACGAGTTCTGCGATTACAAGGAGAACTGGAAGCTGCACGCCTCGATCTACGTGCGCGACACCGAAGAGGCAATGACCGAGGTCTATCCCAAGCTCATGGCCCCGGATACCCAGTGGCAGGTCTATCGCGAGTACTACTGCCCGAGCTGCGGCACGCTGCACGACGTCGAGGCGCCGACCCCGTGGTACCCGGTGATCCACGACTTCGAGCCGGACATCGAAGCCTTCTACAAGGAATGGGTGCATCTGCCGGTACCTGAACGGGCCGACTAAAGCCGCACCGAAGCAACCCCACAGCGACACCTCTCCCCGCCCCGGGGGCCGGAATACACCGGCTTCCCGGGGTGGCGGGGGCGTGCGCCTTCAATAAGCATCGCGCCGCCGTAGCGACAGGCGCGAGCCATAAGGGTATGGGCAAGCACAGCGAGGAGATTAAGACATGCTGCGTCATTTCAGGAAATACGGAAGCACAGCGACACGGGGGACCACCTTCCTGTCGTCCATCGTGCCGTTCGGGATCATCGGGGGGCTGTTGTACGCGGGCCTCTTCGTCAAGGCGGATGCGGTAGTCCGCAAGGTCGATGCGCCGGCCGTCGAGCGCCGCGACAATTACGTCAGCCTGGCAGTGCCGGCACCGAGGCTCGTCTGGGCGGCAGGCACCGGCGGCAAGGTGGTGCAGAGCCGAGACGGCGGCAAGTCCTGGGTCAGCCAGCCGACCGGCACCCAGAACAACCTGCTCGGCATTGCCGCCTGGGATGCGCAGCACGCGGCCGCCGTCGGCAACTTGGGCACCATCATCGTCACCGCCGACGGCGGCAACACCTGGACGGAAGCCAAGGCACCCGAATCCTCCAATCCCAACAAACTTTTCCGGGTGCGTATCTTCGACGGCGTCGCCTGGGCGGTGGGCGAGTTCGGGGCACTGCTGCGCTCGGCCGACCAAGGCATCACCTGGTCGCGCGCTCTGCCGGAGAAGGACCGCGCCTGGAACGATGTCTTCTTTCTCGGCCGGCACGGCTGGCTAGTTGGTGAGTTCGGCACGGTCATGAAGACCGCGGACGGCGGCGAGACCTGGAACGAGGTGGAAAGCCCCAACAAGGTCAGCCTGATGTCCGTGACTTTCCGCGATGCCAAACATGGCGTGGCGGTCGGCCTGTCCGGCACGGTCATGGTGAGCGGTGATGGCGGCGAAACCTGGCAGCCGGCGCCCAAGGCGACCCGCGAGTCGCTCTACAGCGTCATCTGGGACAGCGGCGATAGCGGTGATAGCGGTCGCTGGCTGGCGGTCGGCGACAAGGGCGTCATGGTTACGGCGGCGGCCGAGCCGGGCGAGTGGAAGGCCGCGCGCATCTCGGACAAGGACCTCTCCTGGCGTACCCAGATTGTGAAGTCCGACGACGCCTATTACCTGGCCGGCGCCAACCTGGCGGTCCTCGAAAACGACAGGCTGGCCATCGCCGGCCAGGCCGCGAAGTAGGGAGGCGAGAATGAAGAACGCAACCTTTGGCAAGGTCGACCAAGCCTTCGCCAACATTATCCGCTTCCGCACCCTGGTGGTCGGCCTCGTTGCCCTGTTTACCGTACTGATGGGCTACCTGGCAAGCCAGATCGAAGTCAGGACCGTTTTCAGCGACCTGCTGCCGAAAAACCATCCCTATGTCGAGGTCAACCAGCGCTTCAAGCAGACCTTCGGCGGCTCGAACATGGTCAGCATCATGCTCGAGACCGAGCAGGGCGACATCTTCAAGCCGACCGTGCTCGGCAAGGTGCAGGCGCTGACCGTCGGCCTGCAGAAAGTCGAAGGCGTCGATACCTACCAGATCGTCTCACTCGCCTCGAAAAAGCTGAAGGAGGTGCGCGCCTCGACCGAAGGGGTCGAGTCGCGCCCCCTGATGTGGCCGAACCTGCCCCGCGACGCGGCCGAAATGGCGGTGCTCAGGGAAGCCGTCCTGAACAATCCGCTGGTCTATGGTCCCTACGTCTCGGCCGACCTGAAGGCGACGTTAATCACCGTCGATTTCAACGACGGCGATGTGGACTACACCAAGGCCTTCCAGCAGATCATGGCGCTGGTCGAGGCCGCCAGCGGCGACGGGGTCAAGGCCCGGGTGGTCGGCGAACCAGTGCTCTACGGCTGGGTCAACCACTACCTCGGCGAGACGCTGCAGATTTTTCTGTTCGCCGTCGCCTCGCTGGTCCTGCTGCTACTGCTGATCACCCGCACTTGGCACGGCACCCTGCTGCCGCTGCTGGCCGGTGTCGTCAGCGCCATCTGGGCGCTCGGCGCGGCCCGGCTGATGGGCTTTCATCTCGACCCGCTGGTCGTCGTCGTCGCCTTCCTGATCACGGCCCAGGCGATTTCCAACTCGGTGCAACTGGTCTCGCGCTTCGACGACGAACTGGCGCACGGCGGCAGCTCTCCCGCGGCGGCGGCCCGGGCCAGCGCGCGCAACCTGTTCAAGCCGAGCACCTTGGCCGTCGTCGCCGACGCTGGTTGCGTGCTGGTCGTCGCCCTGACCCCGATCCCGCTCCTGCAGAAGATCTCGTTCATCGGCACCGTCTGGGTTCTGACCATTTTCATCAGCGCCCTGGTGCTGACGCCGGTCATGCTGTCGTGGTGCAAGTCGGAAAAGGGGCACATCCACCCGATCAACCTCACCCCTGTCCTCGACGGCATTCTCGGCGTCTGCGCCAGCATCGTCACCACCCGCTGGCGCTACGGCGTGCTGGCGGGCGCCGGCATCGCCTTCGCCGTGTCGGCCCTCTATGCCTTCAACCTGAAGGTCGGCGACGCCAATCCCGGTTCGCCGATCCTGTGGCCCGATTCGACCTACAACCGCGATGCGGCCGAGATCAATCGGCAGTTCCAGGGCTCCGACCGGATGTTCGTCGTGCTGGCCGGCAAGGAGACTGGCGCCCTGCGCGAGCCGGCCGTGCTCGACAGCATGAACCGCTTCCAGAAGTACATGGAGGCGCAGCCCGAGGTCGGCGGCACCATTTCGCTGGCCGATATCCTGCCGCAGGTCAAGCGGGTGCTGCGCGAAGGCAACCCGATGTACCAGGAACTGGGGCTGACCAGCGACGAGAACAGCGAACTGACCTACATGTTCGTCTCCGGCTCCGACCCCGGCGACATGGACCGCTATGCCGACGCCGACGCCAAGTACGGCGCCGTCACGCTGTTCTTCCGCGACCATCAGGGCGAGACCATCCGGACGGCGATCGCCCGGGTCCGCGACTATGTCGCCAACCATCCGGTCGAGCAGGCCGAGTACCTGCTCGCCGGCGGCCTGGTCGGCGTGCTGGCGGCGGTCAATGAGGTCATCCTGGCCGGCCAGATCGAGGCCATCGCCCTGGCACTGCTGGTGCTGGTCGTCTGCTGCACGGTGACCTACCGCTCGACCGTGGCCGGCGTCTTTTTCATGATCCCGGTCGTCCTGTCCAACGCGCTGACCTTCGCCTACATGGCCTGGCAGGGCATCGGCATGAACATCAACACCCTGCCGGTGGTGGCGCTCGGCATCGGCCTCGGCGTCGATTACACCTTCTACATCGTCGACGGCATCCGCGAGGAACTGCACCACCACGCCAACATCGAGCGCGCCATCGTGCATTCGCTGCGCACGGCTGGCAAGGGCGTCCTGATCACTGCCATGACGCTGATCACCAGCGTCGTCCTCTGGTACTTCTCGTCGCTGCGCCTGCAGGCCGACATGGGGATCCTGATCGGGCTGTGGCTGTTCGTCTCGGCTTTCAGCGCCCTGTTCATCATGCCGGCGCTGGTTTACGTCTTCCGTCCGGAGTTCATCGTCGGCAGCAAGCAACGCCCGATCGAGCACGCCGTCCTGGCGTAGGCGTCATCACCAAGCCCGCCGCAGGTCGCGGTGGGCTTTATCCAGCAGTACCACTACCAAGGAGATGGGACATGAGGGAATTGAAAAAAAGGACGCGGACGCCGGCGAAGATCGGTGCCGCTGTCATCGGTCTCGGGCTGTGCAGTGCCGCCGCCCTGGCCGATGAGGGCATGGCGAGCGGCGACGGCGGGGATTTCAGCTTCCGCCTCGGCGGCTATGCCCGCGGCTGGGCATCGATGAACCTGGAGAACCAGCCTGAACTCGAGCAGGTCGGCAAGTCGAGCCGCAACAAGCTGTCAATGGTGCGCGGCTCGCTCCTGCTCAATGCCGACGCCAAGACCGGCCCGGTCAAGTGGAAGGCCATCGGACGCTTCGACCGCGAGTACAAGACGAACTACCTGAATGACCTCGAAGACCTCCGTGCGACCAACGGCACGGCGGCCAACGGCGAGAGCAGCAACATCCTCGACAATTACAACGCCGAGGAACTGCGGGAATTCTGGGCCGAATTCCCGATCGGCGAGCGCGCCACCGTCAAGATCGGCAAGCAGCAGCTGGTCTGGGGCGAGTCCGACTTCTTCCACGCGATGGATCTGGTCAACGGCTACGACCTCTCCTGGCGGCTGTTCTTTGAAGGCGAGAACGAAGAGTGGCGCAAGCCGCTAATTATGGTGTCGACCAAGATCCGGGTACCCGAAGCCAACGGCATGCTGGCCGGTTTCGTCCGCCCCGGCCTCGACCGCTGCAAGGACATCGGCAATACCTACGACATCCGCGGCGGCCGCTGGTTCTTCCAGCCCTACCGTGGCTATGACCTGACCGCCGTCACCGATAAGGACTGCAATCATCCGTCCGGCGACTATGACGACTGGACCGGCGGCGTGCGTTGGTCGGGCGAACTCGCCGGGCTGAACTACTCGCTGGCCTGGCTGCGCACCTTCGCCGCCGACCCGGTGGCCAATTCGGTCTTCGCGCCGTACCAGAAGGCGCCGACCGGCGCGTTCTTCGACCTGATCCACCCGAAGATATCGGTGGCCGGGGCGACCGTCAGCGGTTACAGCGACACCCTCGACACCGTCTTCAGCGCCGAGCTCGCCTACACCCGCGACCAGCCCTACAACATCGGCACCGGCAGTCTGGCGGCGCCGACCGTGCCCGGCAACGTCGGCCTCGGTCTGGGCGGCATCAAGTTGAAGGACACCATGACGACCATGCTGCGGGCCGACAAGAACCTGCACTTCGAAGACCTGCTCGGCACTTCGCGGCCGTCGTTCTCGTCAATCCAGCTGTTCGATACCTACATCGTCGATTTCAACAAGAGCGACGACCTGGTCCGGTTGTTTGCCTACGGTACGCGGCTGACCGAGCACAGCACCATCCTGACTGCCTTCACCACGCTCAACTATCGGAACGACACCATCAACCCCGGGCTGGCCGTCGGCATCGACCTGAGCCACGGCGGCGGTTTTGCCATTCCCAGCGTCTCCTTCGTCCTCGACGATCACTGGACGGCCAAGGCCGAGGCCGACATTTTCTGGGCGAGCCATTCGAACAAGCAGCAGTTCAGCAATCAGTCGTCGCAGTTGTTCGGCTATTTCGACAAGGCGAGCCAGCTGGTATTTCGCATTACCCGGCAGTTCTAATCAAGGAGACAAACCATGTACAAGCAACAATCGACAGATGGACAACGCTTCGGCAGACGCTGCCCGGCGTTGTTGGCGGCCTTCGGCCTCGGCCTGACCCTGGGTTGCGGCAGTGCCGCGGCGGCGGAACTGAGCGAAGGCACGATGATCACCAAGGACAACTACGACAAGCTCAAGACCGATACCTTCGAGAGCAAGACCATCGCCAGCATGGTGCCGGAGAAGCTCGAGTGGATGATCAAGAACTACAACCTGACCATCAAGCTCGCCCACTCGAAGAAAATCGAGATGGACCCGAAGTATGTCGAGGCGACCAAGAAGTACTCCAAGGACGTCCAGTTCAACCCGGCCGACCGGACCATCAGCGGCTGGAAGGCGGGCATGCCGTTCCCGCCCGAGACGATCAAGATGGACGACCCGCATGCCGGCGACAAGGTTATCTGGAACCTGCGCGCCGCCACCTACGGCGCCACCATGGACCTGCGTGACATTGCCTGGGCCTTCCTCGATGCCAAGAAGGGTTACGAGCGGGTGCAGGCCTTCCAGTCGCGCCGCTACTACATGGAAGGGCGGCTGGACGGTGGCCCGGTCTCGGTTGGCGACGGCACGGTGGCGCAGAAGACCTACTTCGTCGCCCACTACCCGGAGGACATCCGCGGCCTGGGTACCTTCTCCCAGCGCTACAACCAGGCCGACTCGAAGAAGCCAGACGACGCCTACGCCTACCTGAAGTCCGTGCGGCGCATCCGGCGCCTGTCCGGCGGCGCCTGGATGGATCCGATCGGCGGCACCGACCAGCTCTATGACGATTGGGATATCTGGGACGCTTCGCCGACCAAGTACGTTCAGAACAAGCTGATCGAGAAGCGCTGGGTATTGGCTATCGCCCACAGCCCGGAAATGAGCGTGGACACCAAGCAGCCGTGGTCCGAGCCGCAGAAGCGCTTCCCGCGCATCAACATGAGCGAGGCGCCGTACTGCAATCCGGCCAAGGACATCGGCTGGGAGCCGCGCGAGGTGTACGTGGTCGAAGGCACGCCGCCCGCGGAGCACCCGTACAGCAAGAAGGTGGCCTACATCGAGGTCGATTTCCCGCGCCCGTACCTGGGCTACGCCCTCGACCGCAAGGGCGAGTTCTGGAAGATGTTCGTCTTCCAGAACCGGCCTGACGTCGGTGACGACGGCTACAAGGCGGTGATGCCGGTGATCGGTCACATCATCGACGTCAAGCGCGGTCATGCGACCAACTGGTCGTCCAACATGAAGTCGAATCCGAAGGGCGTGAAGGAGAACGACGTCGCTCTCAACAACCTCGAGGAAGTCGCCACCGGCGGCCGGTAAGCAGACAGCGGGAAGGCGGGCGGGCCGGCTCGCCCACCTTCCCGGAGCGCAGCTTTCGATACGAAGCGAAATGGAGAAGCAGGAAATGAGCAAGGAATATGCAAGCGCCGGGGCGGCGCTCGACGGGCTGCTGTTCGACGGCATGACCCTGGCGGCCGGCGGCTTCGGCCTGTGCGGCATCCCCGAGAACCTGATCGGGGCATTGCTGGAATCCGGCACGAAGGATCTGACCATCGTCGGCAACAATGCCGGCGTCGACGATTTCGGCATGGGGCCGTTGCTCAAGACGCGGCAGGTCAAGAAGGTCGTCGCGTCGTACGTTGGCGAGAACAAGGAGTTCGAACGCCAGGTGCTGGCCGGCGAACTGGAGCTCGAACTGGTGCCGCAGGGTACCCTGGCCGAGCGTCTGCGCGCTGGCGGGGCTGGCATTCCGGGCTTCTACACGCGGACTGCCTTTGGCACTCGATTGGCCGAAGGCAAGGAAACCCGCCATTTCGACGACCAGGAATACGTGCTGGAACCGGCTATCCGGGCCGATGTGGCCATCGTCAAGGCCTGGAAGGGCGACCATGCCGGCAACCTGGTTTTCCGCAAGACGGCGCGCAATTTCAACCCGATGATCGCCACCTGTGGCCGGGTTACGGTGGCCGAAGTTGAGGAACTGGTCGCGCCGGGCCAACTCGATCCGGACCAGATCCACACGCCGGGAATTTACGTGGACCGCATCATTCAGGGCGCCGGCTATCAGAAGCGTATCGAGTTCCGCACCACGGCCGGCGGCGCGACGCCGGGAAAGCAGGATCCGCTGCGCGAACGGATGGCCCGGCGGGCCGCGCAGGAATTGCGCAGCGGCTATTACGTCAATCTCGGCATCGGCATCCCGACGCTGGTCGCCAACTACATTCCCGAGGGCATGCACGTCACGCTGCAGTCGGAAAACGGCTTGCTCGGCATCGGTCCCTTTCCAGGCAGCGAAGATGTCGATGCCGACCTGATCAACGCCGGTAAGCAGACCATCACCAGCATTCCCGGCAGCAGTTTCTTTTCCAGCGCCGATTCCTTCGCGATGATTCGCGGCGGCCACATTGACCTGTCCATCCTCGGCGGTCTGGAAGTCTCGGAGAACGGTGACCTGGCCAACTGGATGGTGCCCGGCAAGATGGTCAAGGGGCCGGGCGGGGCGATGGACCTGGTGTCGGGTGTCGGGCGCGTCATCGTCCTGATGGAGCACACGGCAAAGGACGGGGCGGCGAAGATTCTGCCCAATTGCAGCCTGCCGCTGACCGGCAAGGGCGTGGTGGACATGATCATCACTGACCTCTGCGTATTCACCGTCAATGCGGGCGGTGGCCTGACCTTGAGCGAACTGCACCCCGGCATTTCGGTGGCCGAGGTCAGGGCAAAAACAGCTTGCAGCTTCTCCGTGTCGCCGGGCCTCAGCGCGCGCCATGCCACGGAGCTTGCTGCCGTCTCATGAAGGCCGATGCTGCCACGGCGGGCGGTGGCCTGTCGTGGCTCGGCAATTCGCGTGAAACGATAGATCTGGTCGGCAAGCTGTGGGATATTGAGTGCCGCCATTTGCTCGGGAAACTGACCCGGGCCGAGTACCGGCGCGCCATTGTGGCGCTGCGCGGCGACTCGGCAAGATGGCGCTCGCCAACTGCCAACTCAAGGAGAAAGATCGATGACTGATGCCTATATCGAAGGGCTTGAAGTGCGCCGACAGGTCATGGGCGACGAGTTCGTCGACAAGGCTTTTGCCAATGCCACGGAATTCACCCGACCCTTGCAGGATTTCATTACCGCCAACGCCTGGGGTTCCGTCTGGTGCCGCGGCGGCATTGATCTGAAAACGCGTAGCCTGATCACGATAGCCATGCTGACCGCCTTGGGGCGGCAACACGAATTGCGCGGGCATGTCCGGGGGGCGCTCAACAACGGCGCATCCGCCGCGGAAATTCAGGAAGTTCTTCTCCACGCTACCGTCTATTGCGGCGTGCCGCTGGCTGCCGATGCCTTTCGGACGGCAGAGCCGATCCTTGCCGAGCAGGCGTTGATCAGCCCTTGATCAGAGTGCTGTCGCTTTCCACGACGGAAAGTGACCGTAAAAGCGACGGTTGATCGAGCGTCATGCTGATTTTTGCAATCCCACGGTCAACCGGAATTTTTGCCCAAAAATGAAATGCCGGTTGCCCGGAATCTGATCGGCCTTAGTTTTACTTTGTCTGTCTTTAGCGTCCGTTCCAGGCACTATTACTGTAACTTTCTTCGCGCGGCAACCCAATATATGCATAAAACATTGAACAAGCCTGGATGAAATGCTTAGGTAGAATGACTTGATTACTACCCTTGGAGTGTTTATGACATCGGATCGTCCAGAACGGACAGTACGTGTAGAAAAGGAAACGCTCTACCTCTTCCCTGATTCCGCATGTGCCGTACACACATTCATCGCAAGGCCAAACACGCTGATCTTGGTGAAGCAGTGGCGCCCATTCCATGGGGTTTATACGCTTGAGCTCCCCGGTGGACGAGTGGAATTAGGTGAGTCCCCTGAAGAAGCTGCTGTTCGGGAACTTTGGGAGGAGACAGGCATTGCTGGGAAGGCTATGGAGAAACTGTTCAAACTAGATATGGATTTTTCAGTATCTAACCATTGCACACAGCTTGTACGAACGAATTCCCCAGAGCCTCTAACGCTTAGGGACGAAGTAATTCTACTTGAATTGGAAGAAGCATTTGATGCGCTAAAGTCGCAGAAAATTACACATGCCCCAACTGTTACCGCCATTTTGCTATTGATAGCTGAGAGATCAATCAATGGATGATTTGTTTAATTTTTCAATAACTGATTGGCGGGGTGCTATTGCCGGATCCTCGGTGACCATTATTCTTGGTGCGATTGGCTACATATGGACGCAACTAACAGAGCTTAGGCATAATTTTGTCGCTAGAAATTTATGGAAGCCATTCCTTAGCAACCCACGTGAAACATCGGTTGTTTTGACCACAAAGGATAGCAACCGAAAAAGTGGAACCCAAAAAGTTAGCCTTAGCGAGGTGCAAGCCTTTTCCGAACTTCGGAGTACTTTGTCGCGCCTAAAAATTGATACTAATTTAGTGCAAGACCCTGATGCAGATTTGGCAAAGCTTTCAGGTAAACATATTATATCTATCGGTGGGCCAAAAAATAATAACGTAACCAGAGAGATTCTCGCTTTGGCTGCCAATAAATACAGAATTCCATTTTTTTATGATGAAACAAGAGAGTGTCTTCAAGAAGGAAATAATCAATTTTTAAGTGAAGAGGCACAAGATGGTACTCTTTTAAAAGATTATGGTTTTGTTATCAGAGTAACGGGGTTGAACGGCAATGGAAAGATATCTTATTTGGTTGCATTTGGGCTGCGTGGTAGAGGCACTTGGGGTGCTGTGAAAGCTCTAACTGCCGACGATAAATTAATGTTGAAAATTGATTCGTATGTTGGAAAAAATGATTTTGCAATGCTCATTGAATTCAACTTCAATCACAATTTATTGATTGGAACAAAAATACTAGCTGCCAATGCTCTGATACCAGTAATATGAATCTTTTGATTATTGGAGGATCAACCCTTGGCATAACAGTCGCTGAGATTGCGAAAAGAACTGGGGTTTTTAATGTTGAAGGTTTTGTAGATGACTCACCTGAGAATCTTCCACCAAGCTCTGCCTCTTTGTTCTGGGGAAAAACAAATAGCCTTTCTGTAAAAAATACAAAAGGCAGAAAACTTATAATTGCAGTTGGAAATAATAAAAATAGGCAAAGATTGTTTTCGCATATTTTTTCGATGGGCCTTGAGTCTTCCCTTGTAAATATAATTGACCCAGCAGCAATTTTTCTTGGTGACGTATCTATTGGATGTGGCAGTGTTATTTTTCCTGGTGCGATAATAGGTCCTCAAGTAGCGTTTGGAAAATGCGTTCTAGCCAATGCTAATAGTTTTATAGGAGCGATGAGTAATGTTGGCTCCTTTACTAATATCTGCCCTGGCGCTTCGATTGGGTCGTCCACTTGTATCGGAGATGGGACATACATCGGCATGAGGGCAAGTATTATCCAGAATTTAAATATCGCTCCGGACGTTGTAATTGGTGCTGGTGCATCTGTGATAACAAATCTGAATGAGACAGGCACTTTTGCGGGGACTCCAGCCCGCCAGATTTCTTTGAACTAGGCTGTAAAATTGTGCGCGTAATTCTAGTTCGTCACGGAGAGAGCAAAAAGAATCTAATTGATATTATCGGTGGATTCGGTGATGGCCTTACAGTAAAAGGCTGCTTAGCAGCGAGACGAGTAGGTGCACACCTTAGTCGGCAAGTCCCGCCGATCGAGCATCTTGTATTTGCCCCGACCGTGCAGACTAGGCAAACAGCTATATTAATAGAGAAAAAATTACATAAGCCTAAGATGTACGAATCTCCTCTATTAATACCAATAGATCTTGGGGAATTATCCGGACTAAAAGTTGACGAGGCCCGCGCCAAATACCCTTTCGCAATGTATGAATTAGAACGCTGGAATCGAAGAGAGATTGAAATATCTGACGTCGCTATCCCTGGCATACAAAATATTTCCAATTTCTTCTGTCAAGGACTTCAACTACTATATTCTGCAAAAAAATCGGGCGTTAAGAGTATTTGTATTGTCGCAACGCGCTCTTCTTTAATTCTATTAAAAAATATTAAGCTGAGGTGCACTCCAGAAAAAGGTGGAAATTACCTCAATAGTTATTTTGATTACACACACCCGGTATCTTTTCGACTAACAGCTCAGGATCTGCAATGGATCAGGAATCAACTTCAGACAAGGTTGTCGCGGAATGGGACTTTGGGGCGTATAGCGTCACATCGTTCGATGCAGTTAAGGAAAACGGCGCCCTGGATCGTTTCAATGTATTAAAGTGCCCAGATTGGGTGAATGTGCTGGCTACGTTACCTTCCGGGCACTTTGTCCTAGTCCGCCAGTTTCGCTATTCCTTAGGCAGAGAAACATTGGAACTGCCAGGTGGCATTGTCGGATGTGGAGTAACCCCTCTGCAGGCGGCGCAAGAGGAGTTGTTGGAGGAAACGGGGTTTGTTGGAGGTGAGTGGTTTCCACTTGGCAGTTATTTAGCAAATGCGGGACTCCAAAACAATTTCGTACACTCGTTTTTCTGCCGCAATCCGTCACAACAATTGGGTGTGGAGCCAGAGGAAGGCGCAACCGTTCAATTTTTGCTTCCCAAAGAGGTCTGGCAGGCACTCCATGGCGGCGAACTTTGCCAAGCTTTCGCACTCGCCTCGGTATTTATGGCTTTAGAGCAAGGCTTGATAACCATATTGCGGTAAGTGGCCTTTCTACTTCGACTGGTTTTATTTTTCGCCCGACGCACCGAGACGGCAATGGAAAGCAAAGTTGTCGCTCTGGCGGTTTTTACACAGTGGCCCGTTATGGCCCAACATCTGCCTGTGAGATATCCTTCTGGGCGCCTGCTCAACTTCGATAGCCGTTTATCCCCAGATTGCTTCACCGCCTGGAATGGGCTCCCACCAGACCAACCATCGCTTCTAATTACCCCCAACAAAAAGGAACCCGAGAGGTTCCTTTTTGTTGGGCTGCTATCCCGTTGATTGTCCAATCCCACGGTCAACCGGAAAAATTGTCCAAAAATGAAATGCCGGTTGCCCGGCATTTCGTCGCTTTATTTCACGCCGAACTGCTCACGCAGGCAGGCTTTGTGTTCCGGGCCGATTTTGTCCTGGCAGGCGGCGCGGGCTTTTTGGTGTTGCTCGCAGCGGGCCTGATTTGGGGCTTTGCTGCAGTCGACCGGCGGCATTTTCTGTTGCATGCACTGGCGGCGGGCGGGGCCGGTCTGGCCCTGGCATTCCTTGTAGGCCATCTTGCGCGCTTCGCATTGTTGCGGGTTGCCGGCCTTGGTGCAGTCGAAGTTTTGCCGCTGTTCCTGCATGCATTGTCGGCGTTGCGGGCCGGCGGTGTTCTTGCAGGCTTCCCGAGCCTGGGTGCGGGCTTCGCGGTGGGCGGTGCAGGCGGCGGGGTTCGGGGCCTGGCTGCAGTCACGCGGGGCGCGGGCGCGCGGGCCGCCGCCTTGCATCATCCCGGCGCCGCCGCCGGGGCCCATGCCGTTCATGCCGCCGCCCATTCCTCCCGGGCCTTGAGCAGGCTGGGCGCTGGCCGGCAGGCAGATCAGGGAAGCCAGCAGGGCGCTGGCGATCATCATCAGGCGGGTTTTCATTTTTCGCTCCTTGCGAGTGGGGTACAGCTTCATTCTAGGTGCATGAAATGGAATGTTCCCGGCAAGTTGTAAAGGTCTGCAAACAGAGTGCTTTCTGGTTACAAATCGTTACCTGCTGCGTGCTATATTGCCGCGCATGAGTGACAAGAATATCGGCGAACACCGCCTGGCACTGACCGAAGTGCTCGACTGGATGGTGGAGGATGGGCTGGTCAGCCAGGAGGCGGCTGATATGCTCAAGAGCGAGCGTCGCCTGCATGGCGGCAAGACGCATCCCCTGGTTGTCATCGCCGATCAGAAATGGCGACAGGCCGGTCCGCCCACCCGCCTGCTCACGCTGGAAGTGCTGACCGAATGGCTGGCTGGCCGGGTCGGCCTCGACTACCAGCATATCGACCCGCTCAAGATCGATTTCACCGGTGTCGCCGAGGTCATGTCGAGCGCCTACGCGGCGCGTTTCGGCATTCTGCCGGTACAGGTGACGACGCGCGAGATCGTCATCGCGACGGCCGAGCCCTTCGTCCGCGAATGGGTCGAGGAGTTGCAGCAGATCCTGCGCAAGCAGATTCGCCGCGTCATGGCCAATCCCGAGGACATCAGCCGTTACCTCGTCGAGTTTTTCAATCTCGCCAAGTCGGTCAAGAAGGCAGCGGCCCGGGGCGATGTGACGTCCGGCCTGTCGAGCTTCGAGCAACTGGTCGAACTCGGCAAGGTCAACAAGCAGTTCGACGCCAACGACCAGCACATCGTCCATATTGTGGATTGGCTGTGGCAGTACGCCTTCGACCAGCGTGCTTCCGACATCCACATCGAGCCGCGGCGCACTCTGGGCATCGTCCGCTTCCGGATCGACGGCGTACTGCATCAGGTTTACCAGATTCCGATGGCCGTCATGAACGCGATGACCAGCCGCATCAAGCTGCTCGGGCGCATGGACGTCATCGAAAAACGCCGGCCGCAGGATGGCCGGATCAAGACGCGGACGCCGGCCGGGCAGGAGGTCGAGCTGCGCTTGTCGACGCTGCCGACGGCCTTCGGCGAAAAGCTCGTCATGCGAATTTTCGACCCCGAAGTGCTGGTTCGCGATTTCCGTTCGCTGGGCTTCTCGGACGAAGACCAGGCGCGCTGGAAGCAGATGACTGCTACGCCGAACGGCATCATCCTGGTCACCGGCCCGACCGGCTCGGGCAAGACGACGACGCTGTACACCACGCTGAAACAGCTGGCGACGCCGGAAGTGAACGTGTGCACCATCGAAGACCCGATCGAAATGGTCGAGGCTTCGTTTAACCAGATGCAGGTCAGCCCGGCCATCGAGCTCGGCTTTTCCGACGGCGTGCGCGCCCTCATGCGGCAGGACCCGGACATCGTCATGATCGGTGAAATACGCGATCTGGAAACGGCCGAAATGGCCATCCAGGCGGCGCTGACCGGTCACCTCGTGCTGTCCACGCTGCACACCAACGACGCGCCTTCGGCCATCACCCGTCTGCTCGACCTCGGCGTGCCGGCCTATCTGATCAACTCGACGCTGCTCGGCGTCATGGCCCAGCGTCTGGTCCGCACCCTGTGCCCGCATTGCAAGAAAGCCGTGGCGCCGCGCGAAGAGCAGCGCGCCGCCTGGCGTTCGCTGGTCGCCCCGTGGAAATCGGCCGAGCCGACCCAGATCTGGCAGCCGGTTGGTTGCCTGGAATGCCGGATGACCGGCTATTCCGGCCGGGTCGGCGTCTATGAAATCCTGGTGAACTCCCCGGAAATTCGCCGCATGATCAAACCGCTCACTGAGATTCCCAAGTTGCGCGAACAGGCCTTCCGCGAAGGCATGCGCCCGCTGCGCATTTCCGGCGCGCTCAAGGTGGCGCAGGGCGCGACATCGCTCGAAGAAGTCATCAAGGTCGCGCCGCCGTCGGACGATAGCTAGGCCAAAATTTCGATTTTGGCCTTTATTTCCGGTTGACCGTGGAAGTGCGGTTTCGCGGCCGATTCAACCCCTAAATCAGGCTAGCCTTGCGCTTCACGGCATCGACGTAGGCCATCGCATCCATCGGCTGGCCCTGGCTCTGGGCGCGCCAGATCGTTTCGCCCAGGCAGTCGAGCAGCACGTGCTCGGCGTCGTGCGGGTCCATGCGGGCGCGCAGTTGCTCAAAAGCCATGCGGATGCCAGGCGGCTGGTCGATGCTGACCTGTTCGTGGATGGCGAGGTGCAGCGAGAGGTGGAGGAAGGGGTTCATGGCCCCGCCTTCCGGCGTCCATTCCTTGTCGATAGCAGCCTTCGGATCGTTGAGCAGCGGGTGGTATTCCGGGTGGCGGGCGGCGATGTCGGCGGCGGTGACTTCGGCGCCTACTAGCGGCAGGCGGTCGACGTGTTTTTTCCAGGCATCGCAAAAGAAGAGGCGGACCTGCTCGCGGGAGGGATTAAACATGAGCGCTTTCGAACAATAAGGTGAGTGCAGTGTTGTGGAACAGGCGGTTGTGGCCGGCCAGCGGCGCGATTTGCCCGGTGCCGTAGGCGCCGAGCAGTGGCGTGTCGGGAAAGGTGTCGCGGAAGGCGACGAGGTCGCGGTCGTCGTTGCCGTAAAACAGCGGGCCGCGGCCGATGCAGGAAAACATCAGGGCGAAATTTGGCCGTTTTTTCGGGTTGACCGTGGCAGTCAGCGCTTCGCGCATTTCCTGCTCGGCGGCGAGCGGCTGGCGGATGGCCCAGATGATCGTCTCGCCATCGGACAGGCTTTCGGCCAGGGTCAGCGAGCCATCGGCGTTGGCCGAGAGGAGGGCGATGCCCGGCGCATCGGGCTGGCGCAGTGCAACGATGTGGTGCAGGGGCGGGCGTTCGCGCAATTCGGCGGGCAGGGCGCGACGCAGGCTGTCGACGGCGCTGTGGCCGCCGACCCGGCGCAACTCATAGCCGGCGCATTGCTCGACGGGCAGCGGCTCGCCAAGCAGGCGCAGGCCGGACGAGCGGACCAGGCGGGCATTGACGCCGGGCAGGTGAAACTCGGCGCAGCCATTTTCCGCCGTGCGACCATGCGACCAGGTGGCGGCATCGGTGTCGAGCATCCCGATCCGCTCGGTGCCGTCCTGCCAATCGAAGGGCAAGCGGCCATGGCCGCTGAACGAGAGCAGCGGCGATTCGGCCGGGACGTCGCTGGTCTGCGCTGAATAAACGAGGGCCGCCGCCGCCGGCTGGTCAAGTTGCCAGCCGCGCTCGGTGAATAGCCCGCTGGCCGTGCTGCCACTGACCGAAAGGCAGCCGGCGGCACGCGCCGCAGCGAGTACAGCAGGCTGCGCATGGCGGCAGAAATCATGGGTCAGAAGAAGGATGACGTTATCGGCGCGCGCCAGCCCGGCAGCCGCCAGTGCCGCCTCGACGGCGGCCTGGGCCAGCTCCGCTTCCGGCCGCTGGCCGGCAACGAGGGCGGTGGCGACTTTCATACGCTCTTGCTGCGGTAGCTGCACAGGTCGAGCACGATGCAGCGGCCGCAGTCCGGCTTGCGCGCCTTGCAGACGTAGCGGCCGTGCAGGATCAGCCAGTGGTGGGCGTCCTTCTTGAATTCGTCGGGCGTCACCTTGAGCAGCTTCTTTTCGACTTCCTCGACCGTCTTGCCGGGGGCCAGCCCGGTGCGGTTGCCGAGGCGAAAGATGTGCGTGTCGACGGCAATGGTCGGCTGACCGAACGCCGTATTGAGCACGACATTGGCCGTCTTGCGGCCGACGCCGGGCAGGGCTTCGAGCGCCGCCCGGTCGTCCGGCACTTCGCCGTCGTGCAGTTCGAGCAGCATGCGGCAGGTGGCGATGACGTTTTTGGCCTTGGTCCGGTACAGGCCGATGGTCTTGATGTAGTCGGTCAGGCCCTCTTCGCCGAGCGCCAGCATGGCGGACGGGGTTGGCGCCACCGGGTAGAGCCGGGCCGTCGCCTTGTTGACGCCGACGTCAGTGGCCTGCGCTGAGAGGATGACGGCGATCAGCAACTGGAAGGGCGTCGCGTAGTGCAGTTCGGTGGTCGGCGCCGGATTGGCGTCGCGCAGGCGGGAGTAGAACTGCTCGATATTGGCTTTTTTCACGGCGGGGGGAGTGTGTGGATTGTCAGGCGCGGCGGGATGCGCCATATTGTCACAAACAATTCTACCTGACAGGGAGGTCAGACCCGATGCCGCTTACAACAGATGGCAGCCTCAATGTGCTGACCCAGTGGCTGGAAGTCAATCCGGTGGCAACGGTCATCATCGACGCGCAGCATCGGGTGACCCACTGGAATCCGGCCTGTGCGGCCCTGACTGGAGTGTCGGCGACGCAGATGATCGGCTGCGCCGAGCCGTGGCGGGCCTTCTACGACGCGCCGCGGCCGATTCTCGCTGATCTCGTGGTAGACCTCGCCAGCGATACGGTGCTCGAACAGTATTACCCCGGTAAATTCCGGCGTGTGGTGGCCGAGGATGCTGTCTATGAAGCGGAGGATTTTTTCACCGCTTGCGGCGAAGGTGGTCGCTGGCTGTCCTTCTCCGCCGCGCCCATTCGCAATGCGGCGGGCGACATCATCGGGGCCATCGAAACCCTGCAGGATGTCACCGAACGACGCCGGGCCGAGGCGGCATTGCGCGATAGCGAGGCTTACCTGGCGCAGATCGTCGATGGTTCATCGGTGGCCATGCTGGTCATCGATGCCGGGCACCGCGTCACGCACTGGAACCGCGCCTGCGAGGCGATGACCGGGACGCTGGCGCGCGATGTCATCGGCACCCGCGGTCAGTGGAAAGCTTTCTATCCTTCCGAACGACCGATCATGGCCGATCTGGTCCTCGATGATGCCAGCGAAATTGCTGTCGACCGGCTCTACCACGGTCGCTTCCGGCCCTCCGCGCTGATCCTCGGGGGCTACGAGGCCGAGGACTTCTTCCCGCATTTCGGCTCTAGCGGGCGCTGGCTGTTCTTCACCGCAGCGCCTTTGCGGGACGCCAACGGCGACGTTGTCGGTGCCGTCGAAACGCTGCAGGATGTCAGCGAACGCCGCCGGGCCGAGGAAGCGCTACGCGAAAGCGAGGAGCGCTACCGCTGCCTGAGCCAGACCGATTCGTTGACCGGACTGTTCAACTCCCGTTACCTGCGCGAGCGCCTGCCCGGCGAGCTCGAGCGGACGACACGCTATGGCCGGCCACTGTCGCTGCTGGTTCTCGACTGCGACAATTTCAAGAGCATCAACGACTGCTATGGCCACCTTGAAGGCGACAAGGTATTGCAAAACCTGGCGGAGGTGATCCGGCACTGCCTGCGCCGTTCGGACAGCGCCTACCGCTACGGTGGCGAAGAATTTGTCGTGCTGCTGCCGGAAACCGACTCATCGGCCGCCATGGCGCTGGCCGAACGTCTGCGCAGCATGTTTGCCGCGCAAGAAACGCTGGCGTCGAATGGTGAAAAAATCTGCTGCACCATCAGCATCGGCGTTTCCCGGCACGTGCCGACCGATACTGCGAGCTCCTTGATCCGGCGGGCTGACGAGGCGAGCTACCAGGCCAAGGAACGCGGCAAGAACTGCGTCGTTCTGGAAGGTTCAGCCGGCTGAGCCGGGGCCCGGATCATTTCGTTTTTGGCCAATTTTTCCGGTTGACCGTAGCAACGGACGAGCGCTTTCGCGGGCCCGCAACTGGCCGCAGCCACCATCGACATCCTGCCCGGCCGAGTTGCGCACCGTCGTCCGGATGCCCTGGGCGTGCAGATAGCGGGTCAGTTCGGTGATTCGCTCGACCGATGGCCGCCGGTAGGCAAGCGCCGCCGTCGCGTTGTAGGGGATCAGGTTCATGATCGCGTACTTGCCGGTGAGCAGGCGGACGATGCCGTCCATTTCCGCGAAGCTGTCGTTGATGCCGTCGATCAGCGTCCATTGGTACTGGATCGGATAGCTCGTCGTCCGGGCGTAATGCTCGGCCAGTTCGACCAGTTCGGCCGGGTCGATGCGCGACGCCTTGGGCAGCAACTCGGCGCGCAGTTTCGCGCGGGTCGAATGCAGAGAAATGGCCAGCGCCGGCTTGACGGTTTCCTGCGGCAGCCGCTCGAAAACGCGCAAATCGCCAACCGTCGAGAACACCAGATTCTTGTGCCCGATGCCGCCGGCCGTGCCGAGCAGATCGATGGCTTCGAGCACGTTGTCGATGTTGTGCGACGGCTCGCCCATACCCATGAAAACAACGCGCGTCACTTTGCGCCGGGCGCGGCCGAGGATGACCTGGGCGACCATCTCGCCGCTGCTCACCTGGCGCAGCAGGCCGTCGCGGCCGGTCATGCAAAAAGTACAGCCGACGGCGCAGCCGATCTGCGTCGAGATGCACAGGCCATCACGCGGCAGCAGCACGCTTTCGACGGTCTGGCCATCGGCCAGTTCGACGAGCAGACGCGACGAGCCATCCTCGCCCGGGTGCTCGGAGCGGACGCGAGCCAGCGCCGAGAGTTCATCGTGCAAGCCGGGCAGCGCATTGCGCAGGGCCAGCGGCAGGTAGCTTTCCGGCGGGTGGTTGCGCGGCCCGGCATCGAGCGGTTTGCCCTGCGCCCAGGCGCGCATGACGCGGTCGACGTGGCAATCCTTGGCGCCCGTTGCAAACAGGGCTTGGCGGATGGTTTCGATGCGCACGCGGGCGTTTTCGTCAGGCCCGCAACGGGCCGCCGGGAATGATCAGTGGCAACCGGCCGTGGCGACTGGGGCTGGCGGCTTGCGCTTGGCGCGCTCGGCGGCCTTGGCTTCCATCCAGTTTTTCCAGGCGATCAGGCAGCCGAGCAGAATGAAGGCGCCGGGCGGCAGCAGGGCGAGCAGGAAGCCGGGGTAGCTTTCCGGCAGCACCTGGATCGGTTGCAGGCTGGGAAAAACCATGTCGATGCCGCCGAGGATGGTGCCGCTACCGAGAAATTCGCGCATGGCGCCAAGCAGGGCCAGGGTCCACAACATGCCGACGCCCATGAAAATGCCGTCGAAGGTGGATTGCAGCGGCGGGTTCTTGGCGGCAAAGGCTTCGACGCGGGCGAGCACGATGCAGTTGGTGACGATCAGCGGAATGAAGATGCCGAGCACTAGGTACAACTCATGCAGGTTGGCGTTGAACAGCAGGTCGACGACGGTGACCAGCGCGGCGACAATCAGGATGAAGACCGGGATGCGGATTTCGTGCGGGATGAAGTTGCGCAGGCTGGCGATGGCGACGCCCGACAGCGCCATGACGACGATGGTGGCGAGCGACAGCATGACGCCATTGACCGCGTTGGTGGTCACCGCGAGCAGCGGACACAGGCCGAGAATCTGGACGATGGAGGTGTTCTGCTTCCAGATGCCGTTGCCGGCGATGGTCTTGAATTCGTCACGCGTGATCATTTGACGGCTCCTTCGGCGAACAGGCGGTCACGATTGGCTTCGGCCCATTTGACGGCCTTCAGCACGGCTTTGGACACGGCGCGCGGGGTGATGGTTGCACCGGCGTGATAGTCGATCAGGCCGCCATCCTTCTTGACCTTCCAGTCCTTGTCGGCGACCTTGGTCAGCG
Organism: Ferribacterium limneticum; assembly: GCF_020510585.1. Lineage (GTDB taxonomy): Bacteria > Pseudomonadota > Gammaproteobacteria > Burkholderiales > Rhodocyclaceae > Azonexus. The sequence goes on from NZ_CP075190.1 coordinate 1,334,648, forward strand.
CCATGCTGTTGAATTGCGTGATCCACGGCCGGGCCTTGTTCTTGTCCTTCTTGAGCTCGATGTAATCGCCGAGGCCCGGCGTTTCCTTGTGCTGTGTCACGCGTACGCCGGCGACTTCGCCACTGGCGCGCATGGCGATGATCAGACGAATCTTGCCGGCATAGCCATCGGGGGCGACGGCCTCGAAAACCAGGGCGACGGGCTGGCCATTCTTGCGGGCGCGGTAGAGCAGGGAAGGGTCGGTCAGCGTCAGTTCGGCCGTTGCCGGCAGCGTGATGGTGTCTTCGAGCAGGGCGTTGTCGTATTCGCTGCGTGGCAGTACCTCGTCCACCAGCTTCATCTTTTCTTCGGCCGCCGACGCTTCGATTGCCGGTTTGGTCCACAAGTAGGCGCCGGAGAGCAGGCCGGTGAAGATGATCACGAAAACGAACAGGATGGCCGCGGTGCGTGCCGCCATGCCGGTTGCCGAAAATTCCTTGGCGGCGCTCATGCCTTGTCCTTCATGCCGAAGATCGGCGGCTGCGTCAGCAGGTCGATGAGCGGGGCGGAGAGGTTCATGAGCAGAACGGCGAAGGCGACGCCGTCCGGATAGCCGCCGAAAACGCGAATGATGTAGGCGAGCAGGCCAGCACCGGCGCCAAAGATCAGCTTGCCGCGCGGTGTCGTGCAGCCGGAAACCGGGTCGGTGGCGATGAAGAAGGCGCCGAGCATGGCGCCGCCGGAGAGCAGGTGAAAGAGCGGGCTGGCAAACTGGCCCGGGTTATAGAGCCAGAGCGCGCCGGAAATCAGGCTCAGGGAAGCGACGAAGGCGAGCGGCACATGCCAGGTGATCAGCTTGCGATGCCAGAGCCACAGCCCGCCGAGCAGGTAGCCGGCAGCGACCCATTCCCAGCCGCGACCAGCGAAGTTGCCGTAAATATCCTGGTTGGCGAGCAGCGTGGTGACATCGAAACTGCCTTCGCCCAGCTTGAGCGCCGTTTTCATCGCATCGAGCGGGGTGGCGCCGGTCAGCGTATCGACGCGTGGTGCCCAGCCGAGAATGATGTTCATCTGGTCAATCAGCCCCAGTTGCAGGCCGACACTGGGCCACTGCGACATCAGCGCCGGGAAGGCGACGATGCACACGGCGAAGGCAACCATGGCCGGGTTGAAAGGGTTCTGGCCCAGCCCGCCGTAGAGGTGCTTGGCAACGACGACGGCAAAGACGGTGCCGGTGACGACCAGCCACCACGGTGCCAGCGGCGGGAAAGTCAGGGCGATCAGCCAGGCGGTGACGATGGCCGAGCCGTCGGTCAGGAAGAGCGCCAGGGGTTTGCCGCGAACCTTGAGCATGATCGCTTCGGCGAGCAGTGCGGCGAGCGTGGCGATGACCAGCTGAACCAGGATGGCCGGGCCGACCAGGCTGGCATAGGCGGCAATGCCCGGGATCAGCGCGACGCAGACCTGGATCATCACCTGGCTGACGCTGACATCTTTGAGAAGGAAGGGGGCGGGGGCGAACATTACTCGGGTTTCTCGCTGGCCGGGGCTACTGGCTCGGGCTCTGTCAGGTGGGCGGCGATACGGCGCGCCTCGATGTCGGCTGCAGCTTTCTGCTGTTCCGGCGTCAGGTTTTCAGTGTTCTTCGGCTGGACGGCTTCACGTTGCGCCTTGGCGCGGGCCATGGCGGCTTCGATAGTGGCCATTTTTGCAGCTTTTGCCGCGTCGACCGTAGAAGCGGGCGCCGGCTCGCTTGCCGCGGGAGGTGCATCGGCCGACAGGCCATTGGTTTCAGTCGTTGCGGCCGCGGCAGCGGCGGCTTCGGCCGCTTTCTTGGCAGCTTGCGCAGCGGCGGCCTTGGCCAGCTTTTCAGCCTTGTCAGCCTTTTCGCGCTCTTCGCGCAACTGCTTGAACTCGAAGCGGGCCTTGGCCTGGTCGGAGGCATTCTTTTCGCGTTCGCGCGCCCAGATTTCGCTCTTGGCAAAGCGGAAATACTGGACCAGCGGAATGCGCGATGGGCAGACGAAGGAGCAGCAACCGCATTCGATGCAGTCGAAGATGTTGTATTCCTGCGTTTTGCCGAAATTCTTGGCGCGCGAGAACCAGTACATCTCGAACGGTTGCAGTTCGTGCGGGCAAGCCTGGGCGCATGAACCGCAACGAATGCACGGCATTTCCGGCGCCTTGGGCGGGAACAGGCGCTCCGAATGAGCGATCAGGCAGTTGGTCGCCTTGACCACCGGGACATTGGCGTCCGGCACCAGAAAGCCCATCATCGGACCGCCCATGATGATGCCGTCGGTGTCCGGGTGCGGCTGGGCCAGTTTGAGCAACTCGCCCATCGGCGTGCCGATCAGCACTTCGTAGTTGCGCGGTGCATGAACGTTGCCGGATAGCGTGACCAGGCGCGAAACGACCGGTTCGCCGTGAGCGATGGCCCGCCAGGCGGTGTAGGCGGTGGCGACGTTGAAGCATTGCACGCCGAGGTCGGTCGAACGCTTCGAGGCCGGGACTTCCTTGCCGGTCAGAACGCGGATCAGTTGCTTGGCGCCGCCGGCCGGGTAGAGGGTCGGTACCTGAACGACTTCGAAGGTCTCGCCGAGCGTCTGCACGGCAAGGCGCATGGCGGCAGCCGCTTCCGGCTTGTTGTCCTCAATGCCGATGAGCACCTTTTTCGGTTGCAGCAGGTCGCGGAAGACGCCGATGCCGCGCACGACTTCCTCGGCGCGTTCGCGCATGAGCAGGTCGTCGCAGGTGATGAAGGGCTCGCACTCGGCGCCGTTGATCACCAGTTCTTCCATTGGCACCGTTTTCGAGGCGGTGAGCTTGCCGTGAGTCGGGAAAACCGCGCCGCCGAGGCCGACGACGCCCGATTGCTGGAGATGTTCGCGCACGGCTTCCGGGGGCATCGCGGCGTAGTCGAGCGGGGCGTGGGCGATCCACTCGTCCTTGCCATCCGGCTCGATGACGACGCACAGTGCATCGAGGCCCGACGGGTGGGGCTGGACGTGCATGGCCACCTCGAGCACGGTGCCCGAGGTTGGGGCATGGACGGCGGCCGAGATCCAGCCATCGGCCTCGCCGATCAACTGACCCTTCAACACCTTGTCGCCAGCCTGGACGGTCGGCTGCGGCATACCGCCGATGCTCTGGTGCAGTGGCACGACGAGGCGCGAGGGGAGCGGCGCCTGGGCGATGGGCAGAGTGACGGATTGCGTCTTGTTGGTCGGTGGCTTGACGCCACCCTTGAATTTGAACAGGTTCATCAACATCAGGCGGCCGCTTTCATGGCCGTAGCCTTGCTCATTTCAGGTTTGATCTCGACGACCGGATATTTCCATTTCCAGTTGTCGATGTTTTCGCCGATCGGTTCCATCCGGATGCATTCGACGGGACAGGGCGGCAGGCACAGTTCGCAACCGGTACATTGCTGGGCGACGATGGTGTGCATCTGCTTGGCGGCGCCGACGATGGCGTCGACCGGACAGGCCTGGATACACAGCGTGCAGCCGATGCAGGTGTTCTCGTCGATGATGGCGATCTGCTTCGGCTTTTCTTCGGCATCGAGCGGCTTGACCTCGCGGCCGAGCAGGTCGGCCAGGCGCTGGACGCCCTCGACACCACCCGGCGGGCACTTGTTGATTTCATCGCCGTTGGCGATAGCCTCGGCATAAGGCTTGCAACCCGGGTAGCCGCACTGGCCGCACTGGGTCTGGGGCAGGATGGCCTCGATCTTCTCGATCAGCGGATCGCCCTCGACCTTGAACTTGACCGAGGCAAAGCCGAGCAAGGCACCGAGCACGACAGCCCCAAGGGCCATGATGGCGATGGCGAGGAGGATGTCCATTATTGGTACTTGTCCAGGCCGGCGAAGCCCATGAAGGCTAGCGCCATCAGGCCGGCGGTGACCATGGCGATGGCGACGCCGCGAAAGTGGGTGGGCACATCGGCACCTTCGATGCGTTCGCGGATGCCGGCGAAGAGGATGAGCACGAGTGAGAAGCCAAAGGCGCTACCGGCGCCGAAGAGCAGGGACTCGATGAAGTTGTAGCCGTTCGAAATATTGAGCAGCGGCACGCCGAGTACGGCGCAATTGGTGGTGATCAGCGGCAGGTAGATGCCCAGCGTTTGCTGCAGCGTCGGCGAGGTTTTGGCGATGACCATTTCGGTCAGCTGGACGATGGCGGCGATGGTGACGATGAAGGACAGGGTGCGCAGGTATTCGAGCCCGAACGGCATCAGCAGGTAGTGATCGATGATGTAGCTGGCGCCGGTCGCCATGGTCAGCACGAAAGTCGTGGCGGCGCCCATGCCGTAGGCGGTCTCCAGTTTTTTGGAAACGCCCATGAAGGGGCAAAGACCGAGGATCTTCACCAGCACGACGTTGTTGACCAGCACCGCGCCGACGAGGATGAATAAGTAGTGGCTCATAAATTAGGCAAACTTGAGGCGCGTATTATCGGGCTTTGCTGCAGTGCAAACAACCGCGCGCTGCTTGTGGCTTTAGGTGTTTTTCCGCATGACGTGGGCCAGTGTTTCTGCCACTTCGGCCACCAGATCGGGGCCGCGGTAGATGAAACCGCTGTAGAACTGCACCAGGCTGGCGCCAGCGCGGATTTTTTCGGCTGCATCCTCGCCGCCCATGATGCCGCCGACACCGATGATCGGCAGTTCGCCGGCCAGGGCAATCGCCAGTTTTTTCTGCACGGCCGTCGATTTGGCGAAAACCGGCTTGCCCGACAGGCCACCGGTTTCGGCGCCATTTGGCAGGCCTTCGACGCCGTCACGCGACAGCGTGGTATTGGTGGCGATGACGCCGTCGAAACGGTGACGACGCAGCGCGTCGGCGATGGCGGTGATCTGCTCGTCGTCGAGATCGGGGGCGATCTTGAGCGCCAGCGGCACGTATTTGCCGTGCTGGTCGGCCAGTTGCAGTTGTCTGGCCTTCAATTGGGAAAGCAGGTCGTCGAGCGCCTCGTCCTTCTGCAATTCGCGCAAATTCTTGGTGTTCGGCGAGGAAATGTTGACTGTCACGTAGCTGGCGTCGTTGTACACCTTATCGAGGCAGATCAGGTAGTCGTCGGCGGCCTTCTCGATTGGCGTCGTGGCGTTCTTGCCGATATTGATGCCGAGAATGCCGCCCTTTTTCGGGAATTCGGCGCGGCGGACGTTTTCCAGCAACTTGTCGACGCCGGCGTTATTGAAGCCCATCCGGTTGATGATGCCTTGCGCTTCCGGGATGCGGAACAGGCGCGGCTTCGGGTTGCCATCCTGCGGGCGCGGCGTGATCGTGCCGATTTCGATGAAGCCGAAGCCGAGCCTGGCCAGCGCATCGATGTGGTCGCCGTTCTTGTCGAGGCCGGCGGCCAGGCCAACCGGATTCGGAAACTTGAGGCCCATGACCTCGACCGGGCAGGCGGCGACCTTTTTGGCGACCAGGCAGGAGAAGCCGGCGGCGTTGAGAAAATCGATGCCATTCATGCCGATGCCGTGGGCGGTTTCGGCGTCGAGGGCGAAAAAGAACTTGCGAATGAGAGGATAGAACATAGTGGGCGCGATTTTACCGCAATGCGCCTGCCCTTGCCCGGCGAATCAGCGCCATTCCGGGTGCGTTTTTCTTGATCTGGGCGGCTGTCCAGGCTTGGCGAAGGTGACGATAATCGGTGTCTCTGGTTTTTCAGAATACCGTGATGAAATGATTGGCTCCGGTCAGCGCGAGAACAGGCCGGGTTGCTTTGATTCCTGAAACAAACTGTAACGCCTGAATTTATACGGGAAGGCTAAACTTCCGTCCATGCGATTTTTACCCTGTTTTTTCCTGTTGACCGCAGCATTCCCCGCATGGGCGGGTGGTCTGGACGATCCGTTCGGCACTGACGCCATGGCGCCGCTCAAGGTGTCGCCCAGCCTGGCTGCCCGGGTTGGCGAAGCGCCCTGTGCCACGGCCTTGCCGGCGACGGCGCTGACCCCCCTCGATGCCGTCGATCTGGCCTTGTGCAATCACCCGCAGACGCGCGAGGTGTGGGCTTCGGCCCGGGTACAGGCGGCGCTGGTCGGCGTCGCCCGGGCCGGCTGGTTGCCGAATCTCGATGCCAGTGTCAGCGCGACGCGTTTTCAGTATGACGATGGTTCGTACAACCGACGGGCCGCGGCGCTGACGCTGTCCTGGCTGCTGATCGATTTCGGCCAGCGTTCGGCCAATGTCGAGAATGCCCAGCAATTGCTCAATGCAGCCGCAGCGACGCAGGATGCGACGGTCCAGTCGCTGTTTCTCGCCGCGTTGCAGACCTACTACACGGCGCAGGCGACGCAGGCGGCGGTGATTTCGGCGAGCGAGGCCGAGCGTTCGGCGCGCGAAGCTTTTCAGGCGGCCGATGCGCGCTACAACGTCGGTGTCGCCACGCCGGCTGATCGCCTGCAGGCGCAGACGGCGCTGTCGCAGGCGACGCTCAACCGCATCCGGGCCGAGGGCGATGCCCGCAACGGGCTGGGGGCGCTGGCCAATGCGCTCGGTTTCGAGGCACAGCAGAAAATTGTGTTGGCCGAACTGCCGGCCTTGCCGGCCGAACTGGTTTTCCAGAAGGAGGTCGATGCCATGATCGCCGAGGCGCAGGCCCGGCGGCCCGACTTCAAAGCGGCCGAGGCGCAGCTCAAGGCGGCTGAGGCGAGCGTCGACCTGGCCCGTGCCCAGGGCCGGCCGACCGTTTCGCTGGCGGCCGGGCCGAGCTGGCAGAACAACGCCGGCATCGTCACTCAGGGCGGCAGCATCGGCCTGACGCTCAACGTGCCGATCTTTGCCGGTTTCGATACGACCTACCGCGTGCGTTCGGCCGCGGCGCTGGCCGATGTTCGTACCGCTCAGCGCGACCGCATCAAGAACCAGATCGCGCTCGATGTCTGGAAGGCTTATCAAAGCCTGACGACGGCGACGCAAAGCCTGAAGACATCGGCCGATCTGGTGGCCAGTGCCGAGCAGTCGGAGCGCGTCGCGCTCGGCCGCTACAAGGCCGGCGTTGGCACCGTGCTTGACCTGCTGGTGGCGCAGAGCGCCCTGGCCAGTGCCCGGCTGCAGCGCATTCAGGCGCAACTCGACTGGAATGTTTATCGCGCCACGCTGGCTCAGTCCATGGGCGCGCTCGATTACACGCTGCTGCAACCAGCGGCGGAAGGAAGACCATGAAACAAATCGGCAAGATTCTGCTCGGCGTCACGGTGATTGCAGGCCTGATCGGCGGCGGCGTCTGGTACAGCAAGCAGCGCGCGGCGCACAACCCGGAAACCCGCTACAAGCTGGCTGCGGTCGAGAAGGGGGACGTGACGCAGACGGTGTCGGCCAACGGCACGCTCAATCCGGTGGTGCTGATCAGCGTCGGTACGCAGGTTTCCGGCACCGTGCGCAAGCTTTATGTCGATTTCAACGACAAGGTCAAAAAGGGCCAGGTGATGCTTGAGCTTGACGACGCGCTGGTCTCGGCTACCGAGCGGCAGAGCGCGGCGAATGTGATCAACGCCCAGGCGACGCTCGAACTGGCACAGGCCAACGAGGCGCGCATGAAGTCGCTGATCGCCCAGGAGTACGTCTCGAAACAGGAGTACGACCAGTCCACCCAGGCCCTCAAGTCGGCCCGGGCGCAGGTGGCGCTGGCCAGGGCGCAGAACGAGCGCGACCGGGCCAACCTCAATTTCACGGTGATCCGCTCGCCAGTCGATGGTGTGGTCATCGACCGCGTGGTTGATTTGGGCCAGACGGTGGCAGCCAGCTTCCAGACGCCGACGCTGATCAAGATCGCTCAGGATCTGTCGGAAATGCGCATCGACACGAGCTTTGCCGAGGCCGATATCGGCAACATCCGCGAGGGGCAGAAGGCGCGCTTCACGGTCGATGCCTTCCCGAGCCGCAGTTTCATCGGCGACGTCCAGCAGATTCGGCTGAACCCGACCAACCAGCAAAACGTCGTCACTTACAACGTCCGCATCAACGTCGCCAATCCGGAGCAGGTGTTGTTGCCGGGCATGACGGCCTACGTCAATATCGGCGTGCAGAAGCGCGAGGGTGTGCTGCTCGTGCCGAATGCCGCGCTGCGCTTCAAGCCGGCCGATGCTGGGGAGAAGAAACCGGAAAATGGGCAAAAATCGCCGTCGACCGCAGGACCTTCCGGTGTCGGGCCGGGCATGGGCGCCGGGGCCGATGGCAGCGCTGCCAAGGCCGGTGCCGGCAAGGGCAAAAAGCGCGAAAGCCAGAGCGGCACAGTTTATGTACTGACCGGGGAGGAACTCAAACCGGTCAGTGTCCAGCTCGGCATCACCGACAACCGCAACACCGAAATCGTCGGCGGCGAACTCAAGGAAGGCGACCGCATTGTCACCGGCGAGAACGGCGGTGGTGGTCAGAGCGGCAAGCCGTCCAGCGTCGGCATGCGGATGTTCTGATGGCTGAATCAGTCATCCGGGTCGTCGGCCTGGGCAAATCCTATGAAACGGCGGCGGGGCTATTCCCGGCGCTGAAGGGGGTCAATCTCGATATCCTGCCCGGCGAGTACATCGCCATCATGGGACCGTCCGGCTCGGGCAAATCGACTTTCATGAACCTGCTCGGCTGCCTTGATACGCCGAGCATGGGCGACTATTTTCTGGCCGGCAAGAATGTCGCGCAGATGGATAAGGACGCCCTGGCCATCCTGCGCAACCGGACGCTGGGTTTCGTTTTCCAGGGCTTCAATCTGCTGCCGCGCATGACTTTGCAGGACAACGTCGCGCTGCCGCTGGTCTATGCCGGTGCCGACAAGGAAACGCGGCGGGCCAAGGCGCGCGAACTGCTCGGCAAGGTTGGCCTCGGTCAGTACGCCGAATCGCTGCCCAGCCGGATTTCCGGTGGCCAGCAGCAACGCGTGGCGATTGCCCGGGCGCTCGTGAACTCCCCGCAACTCATCCTCGCCGACGAGCCGACCGGCAATCTCGACAGCCATACCAGCGAGGAAATCATGCGCCTGTTCGGCGAACTCAACGCCGAGGGCATCACGATTGTGCTCGTCACCCATGAGCCGGACATCGCGGCGCACGCCAAGCGGCAGGTCAAGTTTCTCGATGGCGAGATCGTCAGCGATCACCTGACGGAGCACGCACCGGCATGAGGGCGAGCATTTCAATTTTGGCCATTTTTTCCGGTCGACCGTGGGAATTGCCTATAAGCCGCAATCGGGAGGTTTCCCCGTGTTGAAAGCGATGCTCGGCGAAGCCTGGCTGGCGATGGGCGCCAATCGCCTGCGCACGGCGCTGACCATGCTCGGCATGGTCATCGGTGTCGGTGCCGTGGTCATCATGATGGCCATCGGGCAGGGCGCGCAGTACGCCGTCCAGCAGACGATCAGCACGATGGGTTCGAACCTGTTCATCGTCCTTTCCGGTTCCTTCACCACGGCCGGCGTGCGCAGTGGCTCGGCCGGCGGGCCGACGCTCAATGTGGCCGATGGCGAAGCCATCGCCGAACTCGACGGTGTCGCCAACGTGGCGCCGACGCACCAGGGCTCGCGGCAACTGGTTTATGGCTCGCAGAACTGGAGTTCGCAGGTCGTCGGTTCGACGCCGGCCTATCTTGAGGCGCGGGCGTGGAATATCGTCAACGGCGCCGGTTTCGGCGATTCCGACGTGCGTTCGTCGACGCGGGTGGCCGTTATCGGCAAGACCGTGGCCGAGAACCTGTTCGGCGCCGAAGATCCGGTCGGCAAGACCATGCGCATCCAGCAGAATCCTTTCCTGGTCATCGGCGTGCTCGGCAGCAAGGGGCAGAACCTCGACGGCCGCGACCAGGACGACACCGTGATCATTCCGCTGAGCACCGCCCAGCGCAAGGTGTTCGGCACGCCTTTCCTCGGTTCGGTGCGGATGATCATGATTCAGGCCGATTCGGCCGAAGCGATGCCGAAAGTCATGGACAGCGTAACCAGCCTCCTGCGTCAGCGCCACCGCCTGCGCGACGGCACGCCGGACGATTTCTTCATGCGCAACCTGTCGGCAGCGGCCGAATCCGAGGCCGAAACGACGCGCACGATGTCCATCCTGCTCGGCGCCATCGCCTCGATTTCGCTGCTCGTCGGCGGCATCGGCATCATGAACATCATGCTCGTCTCGGTCACCGAGCGGACCCGCGAAATCGGCATCCGCATGGCCATCGGCGCCCGGCAGAAGGACATCCTGAGCCAGTTCCTGCTCGAAGCCGTGATGATTTCCTTCGCCGGCTGTCTGCTCGGCCTGCTTATCGGCCTCGGCGTCGCGCTCGGTATCAACGTCTTTACCGGCATGGTCATCGTTATTTCCGGCAGCGCGGCGCTCATCGCCTTTGCCGTGGCGGCCGGTGTCGGTATCTTCTTCGGCTGGTATCCGGCCCAGAAGGCGGCCCAACTCGATCCCATCGAGGCACTGCGCTACCAATGAAAAGCGGTCGCCGTCAGTTTCTGCTCGCGGCCGGGCTGCTGCCGCTGGTTCGGCCGCTGCGCGCGGCCGGCGAGCGGGTCGTCATCGTCGGCGGCGGCTGGGGTGGCCTGTCGGCCGCCAGCCATTTGCGGCGGCTGGCCCCCGACATCGAGGTGACGCTCGTCGACCGCCAGCCGACCTTTACCTCGTTCGCCCTGAGCAACCGCTGGTTGGTCGATCACGGCAACAGCAACATCGAACGGCAGGACTACGCTGCCCTTGCTGCCACCAAGGGCTACCGCTTCGTGCAGGCCGGTGTCGACAGCATCGATCGCGCCCAGCGCACGGTGAACACGGCTTCCGGCCGCCTGCCTTACGACTGGCTGGTGCTGGCCCCGGGCATTCGTGAAAACTACGCCGCCTGGCAGGTCAACGACCCGCTGGCCGTGGCCGAACTGCGCCAGCGCTATTCAGGTGCCATGCTCAATGCCGCCGATCTGCCGGTGCTCAAGAAACGCCTCGCCGCTTTCAAGGGCGGCGACCTGCTCATGACCGTTCCGCCAGCGCCCTACCGTTGCCCGCCGGCGCCGTATGAACGGGCGATGCTGATCGCCTGGTGGCTCAAGACGCAGAAAATTCCCGGCAAGCTGGTCATCATCGATCCGAACCCGATGATGCCGGCCTTCAAATCCATTTTGCTCGACCGTTTCAAGGCGCAAGTTACCTACCTTGATCACGCCAAGGTCCGCCAGGTCGACTTGGCGCGCAAGACGGTGATGACGGATATCGACGACATCCGCTTCGACGAAGCCTTGCTATCGCCGCCGCAGGAAGCGGCTGACCTGTTGTGGCAGGCCGGGCTGATTCGCCACGATGAGGGCGGCCGGTCCACCGGCTGGGCCGATCAGGGCGCCCTGGATTTTCGCAGCGTCGCCGACGAACGGGTTTTCATCATCGGCGATGCGGCCGGTCTGGCCTCGCCGCTATTCGGCCATTATCCGAAGACCGGCCATGTCGCCAACCGCATGGGCGCCATCGTCGCCCGGCAGATCGCCGCTGGCCTTACCGGAAAGGCCTTCCCGGTGCTGCTGCCGGAGAGCGTTTGCCACGTGGTGAGCAGCGTCGAGCCGCTTGAATACATCCGCCTCGAAGCCAGCTATCGGCAGCGTGGCGATGGTTTCCTCATGCAGCAGGTCAAGCAGGTGCGGGAGCCGAATCCGGCCGGCGAGGATGCCGCCTGGGCCGAGGCCATGTACCGCGATTTCCTGCGGCCCTAGTGCAAAAGCCTGGCTTCAAAAATCGATTCGGTCTGGTCGGGAAAGCGGTACAGAGCAAAGACGCGCTGCAACTCGGCTGATAACTTGGCCGATTGCATGTCTGGATTGGCCATGAAGTTGATGCCGATCCTGTCTCCCTGCTTGACCAGCGTCGTGAAGGCGTAGTGCCATTCGCGGGCTTCCTCGAGGCGTTCGATTACTTCGCGCTCATTGCTGATGGCGACGCCAGCGCCCTTGAGGGATTGGATGAACAGGGTTGATTCGGTATTCGGGTTGGGGATCATGATCTCTCCGCAGGGTTTGAGGTGCTATGTCCGCTTAACGAGCCAGCCTCTGTTTGCGATGACGATCATCGTGTAGCAGCGTGTAACGCTGCTGTTGTGCTTGATGACGGTGAGTACTCCCCGGCGGGTCAGTCCTCGTCCTCGTAGCCGTGTTCCGCTTCCAGCTCCTCGGTGAATTGCCGCGTCAGCTCGGCCCGGCCTTGCCGGGTTTCGATGCGCTGCAACAGCCGTGCGAAAGCTTCGTCGTCAATGTCGCCGGCGGCGCGATTGACCGACAGGACGTATACCAGGAACTCGATGTTCTCGAGATCTTCGTCGTTGCCCGGGGCGTTGCCCAAGGCCGAAGCGAGGGCATTGGCCAGCGAGTTGGCCTGGCCCTTCGGTGGTTTCGCTGGAATGTCGCGATGGGCGGCTTGCACGATCCGGATCATGTCGGGGTGGTTTTCCGGGAGAGTCTTTTCCATGGTGATCGGTATCAGGTGAGGGGGCGGCTGCTTAGCCATTTGAGCAAGGTGTCGAACAATAGATCGGGGATGACCGGTTTGCCGATGTGATCGTTCATGCCCGCCGCGAGGCAAATCTGGCGGTCTTCCTCGAAGGCATTGGCGGTGACCGCCAGAATGGGCGTTTCCGCATAGCCGGGCAAGGCCCGGATGGCCCGCGTTGCATCGACGCCGTTCATTCTGGGCATCTGCATGTCCATCAGAATGAGCGCGTATTGAGTCTGGCTGGCCATCGCCACCGCGACTTCGCCATCTTCGGCCAGATCGACCGAGAGCCCCGCTTCTTCGAGCAGGCTCATCGACACTTCCCGGTTGATCGGTTCGTCCTCGACGAGCAATACCCGGGTGCCCGAGTAGCGTTCCCTGAGGGTGGTTTCAGACGAAATCCGGAGTTGTCTGGCGACCGGTCGGGCATCGTTTACATGCTTCTGCAGGCGCACCGTAAACCAGAAGGTGCTGCCGACATTCGGCACGCTGTCGACACCGATTTCACCGCCCATCATTTTCACGAGCCGCTTGCTGATCGCCAGGCCCAGGCCGGTTCCGCCGTATTTTCGCGACATCGAACCGTCAGCCTGTTCGAAGGCATTGAACAGGTGTTGTTGATCCTCCGGCGCTATGCCGATGCCGCTATCGATGACCTCGAAGCGCAATACGGCATCGTTCGCGCCACTTTCCGACAGATGAATGCGGACGGTGATCGTGCCCTGCTCGGTAAATTTGATGGCATTGGCTGACAGATTGAGCAGGATCTGGCCAAGCCGGAACGGATCGCCCTTGAACGTCTGGCCGCCGATCTCGGGGCAGGGCTCGATGTCCAGTCGCAGTCCTTTGTCGAGCGCCCGCTGGGCAATCAGGTTGCGCAGGTTTTCCAGGATTTCACCGATCCGGAAGTCGATCTGCTCGAGCTGCATGTGCTCGGCCTCGATTTTCGAGATGTCGAGAATGTCGTTGATGACGCCGAGCAGGTGATGGGCCGCGAAATCGATCTTGCCAAGCTGATTCTGCAGCGCCGGGTCTTCGGCCTTGCGCAGCGCCAGCCCGGTCATGCCGAGGATGGCGTTCATCGGGGTCCGCAGCTCGTGGCTCATGTTGGCCAGGAAGGTGCTCTTGGCCAGGCTGGCTGCCTCGGCCGCTTCCTTGGTCTGCAGCAGCTGTGCCGTACGCTCGGCCACCAGTTGTTCCAGATTGTCGCGGTGTGCCTGCAGCTCGGCGTGGGCCTGCTTCAGCTCGGTGACATCCGTGATCGCCCCGATTAGCCCGGCAACTTCACCATCAATGCGCCGGAAAGTGGCTTTGTGGAAGATGACGTTGCGTTCCTTGCAATTCTTCACGGTCAACCAGTCGTAGGTCTGGGTGCCGGGCTGGCTGAACAGCTCGTCGTCCTTTTCCTTGTAGCGCTGGGCAATTTCGGGCGGCGCCATGTCAAAAACGGTCTTGCCGATAATGTCGTCGCGATGCTTGCCCAGGGACTCCTCGAAGGCATTATTGCAGCCCAGATAAAGACCGTTCGCGTCCTTGTAGAAGAGTGGTACGGGGACGCTCTCGATCAGCGTATGGAGAAACAAGGTCTGATTCTGGATTTTTTGCCAGTAGCGCCGCAACAGCCAGGCGCCAAGCACCGTCGCCGCAAAAAATCCGAGAATGAGCAAAGTCGCATTGCGCAGTTCGATGCGCCAGTCGTCCAGATAATCCTCGGGTGCCATGCCAACGGTCACGAGAAAGGGCGTCTGCGGTACGCGGCGAAAGGCGTACGTTCGTTCGATGCCATCCGGTGTCTGGGCTTTGTGGAACATCCCGGTTGCGCTTCCCGAGTCAAGCAGGGCCTTGAATTCCGGCGAAACCTGTTTATTGCCGGGTTGCCCTGAAGGCCCGGCAATAGCAGGGAAGCGCGCCAGCAAGGCGGCGTTCTGATGGCGGATGACTGCCGATCCGTGCTCACCCAGACTGAGCGTGGACAGCAAACCGATGAAATGTTCAAGATTGAACGCGGCAGTGACAACGCCGGCAAAAGAGCCGTCGGCGTTTCGATATGAGCGGGTGAGCGCGACAACCCAGATTTTTGATACGCGCCCCAAAATCGGCTCGGAAACGATCAGGTCTTGGCCCGGCTTGAGCTGGTGTTCGGCGAAAAACGGGCGGTCGGCATAGCTGACCATCGTTTCGGGCGTAACCCCCTTGCCCCAGATGACCTTGCCCTGGCTATCGCTGACCCGGAAGCCATCGACGGCTGGATGGCGCAGCAGGTGCATGTTGAGCATCTGCTCGATTTGATTGGCATCGACACGTCCGTCTGCCAGCCGCCCCTCCAGCGCGTCGACAATGTCAAGAAGCCCGAGATCGACCCGGCGGACCGCGTCGGCCACATTCAGTTCGAGCAGGGCTGCCAGGTTGCCGGTCGTGCCCACCACCTGCTCCACCGTGCGTTTCTGGTGGTTCTGCAGATTGACGACACTGACGGAAATCATCACGGCGTTGAGGACGAGCACGCTCAGTATTAGCCAGCCAAGAAAACGAGAGGCTGATTGCCGTGAATTGATGGATGTTGGCTTTGAGTGGGCGGGCTGCGACAAGTTGAGGCAATCGGGAGTTGGAGGTGGGCGTTGAAAAAACGCTGATTATTGCACTCCCGGCGCATTTGGTGGCGGTCTGTCGGAATCGGCATGCGCCTTTCAGTGGCGGGCGAAGCGGGATGGCTTGCCCTTGCGGTCAACCAGAAAAGTCTCGAAAAACTCGCGGCGGACGGGCTGTTCGACGCCTTCCTTGTCGAGCATCGTGCACGCCGTTTCACAGGTCGGGTTGGAGAACTCGCGGCCCGGGGCGCCCTGCGGCAGGCCGGGGACGGCAAGGCCAAGGGCGCGCGGCTTTTCGCTGAGCAACAGCTTGATATCCTCGGCCGGCACATGGCCTTCGATGAAATAGCCGGCAACCAGCGCGCTGGGCACCGATTCCATGTCCTTCGGCACCTTGAGGCGGCGTTTCAGTGCATCCATGTCGACCGTTGGTGTCATTTTGACCGGGAAGCCGTTCTGGCGCAGGTGTTCGGCCCATTCGATGCAAGTCAGGCAGACCGTCGGCGTGAACACTTCGACGGAAGGCAGCGGTGCTGCCGGCTCGGCGCCAGTGCTACCCGCCAACAGGGCGAGCAGCAGCGGAATGGCTTTCAGCATGGCTTGCCTGCCTGGCAGCCCTTGAGTACCCACAGCGAAAGGACGCCGGCTGCTTCGTCGGCCTTGACCTTGCGCGCCATCGAGCCGGGGTCGCGGCCGTTGTCGGTCTTGGCAAAGGGATCGGCGCCGGCTTCGAGCAGGATCTGGACATTTTTGGCCCGGCTCGAATAGGCGGCCATGTGCAGCGGTGTGGCGCCGTCGTTGTCGCGGGCCATGACGTCGGCGCCGGCGGCGATCAGCGCTTTCATGGCAGTGGTATCCGGGTTGGTGGCGGCCAGGTGCAGGGGTGTCGAACCTTGCCCCGTGCGCACTTCGCGCTGTTTCGGGTCGGCCTTGAGCAGGCGGCGAACGTCGTCGCCGTTGCCGGCTCGCGCCGCATCGTGGATCGGCCGGTCGTAGCTCTGAACCTCGGCAAACGCCGGAAAGGCGAAACTGGCAGCGAAAAGCAGGGAGAGCAGGCGCTTCATGCGGGTATCCGGAAATGGTTGATCAGGCGATTGTTGCCGCTTGCTTCTCGGACAACCTTGATCTGCGCTAGTTTCAGTTTTTGCTGATATGGCAGCGATGCGCCAGTGAAAAACGCCCTGCCGGGCGGGACAGGGCGTCGATGGCGTTCAGATGACCAGTTGCGTACCGAGTTCGACCACCCGGTTGGTCGGGATATGGAAGAAGTCGCTGGCGCTCGTCGCGTTCTTCGACATGATGGCGAAGAGTCGGGCGCGGATCGGCAGCATGCCGCGGGACATCGACGGGACAATGGTTTCGCGTGACAGGTAGAAGGTGGTGTCCATCATGTCGAAACTCTCGCCGAAACGGCCGCATTGCTCCAGTGCGCCGGGCACGTCGGGACTTTCCATGAAGCCGTAGCGGATGATCAGGCGCTTGAAGCCCTTTTTCATGTCGTGCAGGTAGATGCGATCCATGTCGTTGACGTGTGGCGTCTGCATCGTTTGCACGGTGACCAGCACGACGCGCTCGTGCAGCACCTGGTTGTGCTTGAGGTTGTGGAGCAGGGCCGGCGGCACGCCGTCCTTGGCGCTGGTCATGAACACGGCCGTACCGTAGATGCGGTGCACATCGTCGATGGATTGCAGGAAGTCATCCATCGGGATGCTTTGCTTGGCCATTTCGTCGGAGACCATGCGCCGTCCCCGCCGCCAGGTGGTCAGCACGGTGAATGAAACGACGCCCATGGCCAGCGGGAACCAGCCGCCTTCGGGGATCTTGATCGCATTGGCGGCGAAGAAGGCGATGTCGACGACGAGCAGCGACCCGGCAACGAGCGCGACGAGCAGCTTGTTCCATTTCCAGAGCAGGACCATGACGAAGGCGACGAGGATGGTGTCGATCAGCATCGTGCCGGTGACGGCAATGCCATAGGCAGCAGCCAGATTCGACGAATTCTTGAAGCCGATGACCAGCGCGACGACGGCCAGGTAGAGCGACCAGTTGGTGAAGGGCACGTAGATCTGGCCTTCTTCCATGCCCGAGGTGTGGATGATCTGCATGCGCGGCAGCAGGCCCATCTGGATCGACTGGCGGGCCACCGAGAAGGCGCCGGAAATGACGGCCTGTGAGGCGATGACGGTGGCGGCGGTGGCCAGTCCGACCATCGGGATCAGCGCCCAGTCGGGGGCGAGGTGGAAGAAGGGGCTGGCGATGGCTTGCGGATCGACCAGCAGCAGGGCGCCCTGGCCGAAATAGTTGAGGACCAGCGCCGGCATGACAAAGCCGAACCAGGCGAGGCGAATCGGGAAGCGGCCGAAGTGGCCCATGTCGGTGTACAGCGCTTCGCCGCCGGTGACGGCGAGCACCACCGAGCCGAGGGCGAGGAAGGCGAGGCCGGGATGTTCGGCGATGAAAAAGGTGGCGAACAGCGGGTTGAGGGCGAGCAGGACGGCCGGGTTATTGGCGATCTGCAGCACACCTAGCACGGCCAGAATGGCGAACCAGGCCACCATGACCGGCCCGAAGAGCTTGCCGACGGCACCGGTGCCGTGCTTCTGGATGAAGAACAGGCCGGTCAGGATGCCGAGCGTGATCGGGATGACGTAGGGTTTCAAATCGGGCGTGATGATCTCCAGACCTTCGACGGCGGAGAGCACGGAGATGGCCGGCGTGATCATGCTGTCGCCGTAGAACAGCGCGGCGGCAAAGATGCCGAGCAGCGTGACGATCCACGACAGGCGCGGGTTCTTGGCCTTTTCGGTGACCAGCGCGAGCAGCGCCAGCGAGCCGCCCTCGCCGCGGTTGTCGGCCCGCATGATGATGAGCACGTACTTGATGGTGACCAGCACGACAATCGCCCAGAAGACCAGTGACAGCACGCCGAGGATGTTTTCCGGGGTGACCGGGATCGGGTGATGGCCGTTGAAGATTTCCTTCAGCGCGTAAAGCGGGCTGGTCCCGATGTCGCCGAAGACGACCCCGATGGCAGCGACCGTAATGGCCGGCAAGGCTTGTTTGTTATGTGACGACATCTATTCCCCTGTTGCGCCTGGGGCGCAGAATTTTGCGATGCTGCTTGCCTAGCCGCGCCTTTCTCTCGGGAGCGCGGTCTGGCAAGCCCGCCAATCTAGCACTTTGCCCTGAGCTTTGGTATAGATGGCGGTATCTGCAGCGGGCTGGCGAGGAGCGAAAAATGGCAAGAATCGGGCGTCACTTGACGATTGAAGGGCGGGTTCAGGGCGTCGGCTATCGCTGGTCCATGGTCGAGCAGGCGCGGTCGCTCGGCGTCGTCGGCTGGGTGCGCAACCTAGCCGATGGCCGGGTCGAGGCGATGGCCGTCGGCGAGGAAATGGCGGTGATCGAGCTGATCGCCTGGGCGCGGCGCGGGCCGAGCCATGCGATCGTTCGGCAGGTCAATATCGCGCTGGGCGACGGGGATTTTGGGAGCTTCGAGCAGGCTCCGAACGGCTGAATGGGAATGCTACGGTCAACGGGAAAAATTGGCCAAAATTGAAATCTGCAATCTGTCATTGACGACCCATCAGCCGCCTGGCCCGCAATCCATGCCTTGATCGACTACCGCCGAACCGGAGTCCAGTTGATGCTTCGCGTCGCGCAAGGCGGTGCGCAAGCCTTCTTCGAGGACCGGGTGATAGAACGGCATTTCCAGCATTTCTTCGACTGTCAGGCGTTGTTGCGCCGCCCAGGCGAGCAGGTGGCCGATGTGCTCGGCGCCGGGGCCGAACATTTCGGCGCCCAGAAACACGCCGCTGTTGAGCTCGGCATAGACTTTGAGCATGCCCTTGTTGCGCAGGATGACCCGGCTGCGTCCCTGATCCTCGAAGGAGGCGCAGCCTGTCGCGAAGCGGCCCAGGAAGTGCTGGTTCAGCGTTTTCAGGGCGATGCCGGCCGAGGCGACTTGCGGGTCGCAGAAGACGATGGCCAGCGGCGTGCGGCGCCGGCCGGGCACGACGTTGGGATAGCGTCCGGCATTGTCGCCGGCAATGCGCCCCTGGTCGGCGGCTTCGTGCAGCAGGGGAATATCGTTGCTGGCATCGCCGGCAATAAAGATCGTGCTGTCGCCGCATTGCAGCGTGTAGCGGTCAAACAGCGGCACGCCATGGTCGTCGAGTTGCAGTCCGGTGTTTTCCAGCGCCAGTCCAGCAAGCTCCGGCGCCCGACCGGTCGCCGCCAGAACATAGTCGAATTCCTCGACGATCCGGGACCCGTCCTTGTGCTGGTAAGTTACAGCAACCCCGGTCGCCGTTTCGCTGACCGATTCGACCTCGGCATCCGCATCGAGATAAAACTCGTCATTGAAAATCTTGTTCGCGTAGTCGCGCATCCCGGTGTCGCGAATGCCGGCAATGCCGCCGCCGATGCCGAACATCTTGACTTCGACGCCCAGGCGGCTCATCGCCTGCCCTAATTCAATGCCGAGCGGCCCGGTGCCGAAAACGGCCAGGCTTTTCGGCAGGGTCGGCAATTCAAAAACGTTCTCGCTGGTCAGCAAGTGCTTGTCCAGACCTTGCAGCAATGGCGGCAAGGTGGGTTTGCTGCCGGTGGCGATGATGATGCGACGGGCGTGAATCAACTGGCCCTTGGGCGTCACCAGGGTATTGGCGTCCTGAAAACTGACCTTTGCCATCCACCGGACGCCGCTCGGCATGGCATCGACCGAGGCCAGGACTAATCCGACAAAACGATCGCGTTCGCGCTGCACCCGTGCCATCACCGCCGCGCCGTCGACCACCAGGTCCGTGGCCTGTATCCCGAAGCGATCGGCATGGCGCGCCTGGTGCGCGACTTCGGCCGCCGCTATTAGCAATTTGCTCGGCATGCAGCCGGAACGCGCGCAAGTCGTGCCGTAGTCGCCGCCTTCGATGAGCAGGATCGACTCGGTATGAGCCCGGGCGCTCAGATAGGCGGCCGTTCCAGCGGTGCCAGAACCGATGATGGCGACATCGACGTGGATCGGCGTCATTTTGTCTTGGCTAGCCAGACCGCCAGTTCGTCGGCGCCGCCGATGTGCTCGCCGTCGATGAAGACCTGCGGCGTCGTCCCCTGGCCGCTCACGGCCTGCAGCGAGCTGTAGCTGACGCCGTTGCTGCCGAGTTCGATTTCCTCGAAGCGCTCGCCCTTTTTGTTGAGCATTTCGCGGGCGCGGGCGCAATGCGGGCACCCGGGTTTGCTGAAGAAGGTGATCCGGGGTGGCGGCACGGCTTTGGCATTGATGTAACCGAGCATCGTATCGGCATCGGAAACCTTGAAAGGATCGCCCGGCTCTTCCGCCTCGATGAACATTTTTTCAATCAGCCCATCCTTGACCAGCATCGAATAACGACAGCTCCGCTTGCCCAGGCCGATATCCGACTTGTCGACGAGCATCCCCATGCCGGCGCTGAATTCGCCATTGCCATCGGGCAGGAAATAGATGCTCTCGGCCTTCTGGGCGGTCTGCCAGGTTTCCATCACGAATGGATCGTTGACGGCCAGACAGATCACGCTATCGACGCCATTCTCCTTGAGCGTCCCGGCCAACTCGTTGTAGCGCGGCAGGTGCATGTTCGAACAGGTCGGCGTGAAGGCGCCGGGCAGGGCAAACAGCACGACAGTCTTGCCTTTGAAGAGGGCATCGCTGCCGACTTTCTCCCATGCGCCATTAACCCTGAGCGGAAAGGTGACCTGGGGGATGTGTTGACCTTCCTGTGACTTGAGCATGGCGATGTTTCTCCTGTTGGTTTGCGCGTAGCGAAGTCTGGAAAGTACGCCACCATGCAGGTGGCCTCTGTGCGCCAGCGAACTCAGGTCAGGATTGGTAGAGGTTGATGACGATTGCCATGGTCAACCGGAAAAAATGGCCAAAATTCAAACGGGCAGTCTTGCCTGCTTGGCAAGCCAAACAGCCGTTGCTGAACGGGGTGGTACATTGGTCCAGGTTGAGTCGGATGCTTGCCGATTGGCTTTTGTTTCCCGGCCAGAACACCCTTCAGAAAAGAGATCCAACATGCCCAGCAAACGCATTAAAAACGCCATTCGTCTTGAATTCGCCCCGGGCGCGCTGGTTCAGGCCAACCTTTCCGGCGCCGCGTTTTCCGGTGAATGCTTGTGGGTTGCCGGTGACGAGGCCTGTGGCATCGACCGCCTGCGCCGCCTCGATCCGTCGGGAAGCGAACTGCTGCGCTTCGGCGATGGGCTGAGCTTTCCGTTGTCCGAACTACTGGACTTGCCCGGTGCAGCGGACGAGGAAGCCGACCTGGAAGGCATGGCGGTGGCTGACGGCTATCTTTGGGTGGTGGGCTCGCATGGGCTCAAGCGCAAGAATGCGAAGAGCAAGCTGGACAACGCCGAAAACGCCAAGCGGCTGGCCAAGGTGACGCTCGATGGCAATCGCCGCCTGCTGGCCTGTTTGCCAATTGAAACGGGTGACGACGGCCAGCCCTGTCTGGTCCGGGAGGCGAAAGATGGTCGCCGGGCGCGACGCCTGAAAGGGGATGTCGAGTCGAATCTGCTCACCCAGGCTTTGGCGGACGATCCGCATTTCGGAGCGTACATGGGCATTCCCGGCAAAGACAATGGTTTGGATATCGAAGGGCTGGTTGTGGACGGCAAGCGCTTGCTGTTCGGACTGCGCGGCCCGGTGTTGCGTGGTTGGTCTGCGCTGCTGGAGATTGCGCTCGAAACCAAGGGCGATGAACTGCGGCTGGCGCCTCTGGATGGCAGCGACTGCCTGATCCGCAAGCATTTTCTGCAACTGGAAGGACTCGGGATACGCGATCTCCACTTTTCCGGTGATGACCTCTACATCCTGGCCGGGCCGACGATGGTGCTGGATGGCGATATCCGTGTCTTCAAGTGGCCGAACGCCAAGTCCCTGCTGGCAGCCAACCGGGAACCGGTACGTTTTGAGGCCACCCTGATCGAGTTGCTTTCCCTGCCCCACGGCCACGGCACCAATCGGGCGGAGGCGCTTTGCGCATTACCGCCTGAACTCGCCTCGCACACGCCGAGCTGGCTGGTGCTTTACGACGCGCC
Source organism: Ferribacterium limneticum (assembly GCF_020510585.1). Classification (GTDB taxonomy): domain Bacteria; phylum Pseudomonadota; class Gammaproteobacteria; order Burkholderiales; family Rhodocyclaceae; genus Azonexus. Next base: position 1,356,754 of record NZ_CP075190.1, read on the forward strand.
CGGCCTCGATCGCAAGGATGGCGAATACACGGTTTTCGGTGATGTTCTTCATCAATGATTGAGCGTCAGCTCAATGTGGGAAGCCATATGTACACCGGGCAGCGGCAGGGCTTCCGACAGTTGCAGCCAGGCCAGACCTTTGCCCGGGCTGCACATTTCAGTTTTGGCCGTTTTTTACGGTTGACCGTAGCACTGGCTGATGCGGCCAAAGCTGGTCGCATCAGGTTCAAGCAATCCGTTCATTTGATACTCCTGAGAATGAAATTGATTGAGGGCGGCTGTGCCGAAATGCAATCCGGCACCTGAGTTGGAGAGATTAGGCCGGGCGCTTTGGCTAATCGGCGCGCCAGCGCACCCTTTGGCGACCGGCCTGGTAAATGTTGGGGAGCCGACGGGGCCGGCATACCCGTGTTGCTGGCGATGCTGCATCCGGAGCGCTCGGGCGGTTGCCGGGCACTCGGGAATCAAGACTGTTTATCGCAGGCCAAAAAATGACATGACGGCGATGACGACAACGACCAGTCCGACGATGTAAATAATGTTGTTCATGTGCGTTTCCTTTCGCGTAGGGCGGTGGGCAATCCGTGTTGTCCATCTGGCTTCACCTTACCCCGCACTTCGGTGCCGCTCTGTATGGCAGCGCGCACAGAAGCCGGCCCCGAAATCCAACGGCTGGTGCTATTCAGCGCGAGCAATTCGCCCGATTTCCCCGGCAATGTCTTCGGGGGGCAAGATGAAATCGATGCAGCCGCTGGCAATGGCGCTTTCCGGCATGTCGGGCTGCTTTGCGGTACTCAGTTTCTGGGCAACCGTAATGCCCGCGATTTAGCCTGAACCGGGCGGCAAGGGACGATTGGGCGACCGTCCGCCGGATTTCAATTTTGGCTATTTTTCCCGGTTGACCGTGGAAGGCACGATATCTCGCCGCAGTTGAGCATCCCGGCAGTGCTGGAAATTATTTGGATAAACGGGCATTCAGTTCATCAATAACGCCCGCCCAGTCGGCATCCCAAATGATTTCTTCCTTGAGAAAGCGACTCTGCACTTCGGTCCAGAATGGCGCGTTACAGATCGTGGTTCCCTTGCTCAAGGGACGCCGTTCGGTGATGAATTTGTCGATATCCGCCGGCTCTGTCGACAGCCCGAGCTGGGCAAACAGGTTAGCCATCGAGTGTGTTTGGGCTTCCATTGGTACTCCAGTTCAGATTCACTTGAATCACGCAAAGGTCAGAATTTTTTGTCCTTGATCCAGTCAAGCAACAATCCGCAGACCAGTTCCGGTTGATCAAGCGTTGCCAAATGGCCGCATTGGGCGATGAGCTCAAGCTTGGCATGCTTGATCCCGGTGGCCATCTCCTTCGCTAATTCCGGTGGCGTGATCTGGTCATCCTGGCCACAGATCACCAGCGTCGGGCAGGTGATGCTTTTCAGCGTCGGCCGACTATCGGGGCGACCTATGATGGCCCGCTGCTGACGCTCAAAAATCTCCTTGCCCAGACTGCTCGCCATCGATTGGATGACGCCACGCACGGCGGGCTGGTTTATTCGATCGGGATGCGAGAGAAGCGGCAGCAGCTGTTCGGTCACCGCATCGAGATCGGTTGCTGCCAGCTTGATCAGCGCTTCCCGTTTTGCGCTGGCCTCCGGCGTATCGGGGCGCGCCGTCGTATCCATCAGGACCAGTCCGGACACCCGCTCCGGTGCCTGGCGCATGATTTCGAAGGCGACATAGCCGCCAAGTGACAGGCCAAGCAACACAAAATGCTTGGCCGAGGCCAACTTGAGGACGCTGGCGGCGAGCTCGGGGATCGTTTCCGCAATGCTCAGGTCGCCCACTTCGACGGTAGACATTGCCGACAAGGCGGCAACCTGGTCGGTAAAAACGCTCGCGTCATTGAGCAAGCCGGGCAACAACAAAATGTTTGGTTTCATGGTTTATTCCTGAATTGACAGTGAAGGCCATGCCAGACAAAGACCGGTGAAATTATTGAACAAGCAATCCATGTCCGGCACCACGGAGGCGAGTCGCCTCGAAGCGTCATGGCTTCATCTTGCCCGCAACAAACGCGACAACTCGGTGCGCGAGCGCACATAAAACCGCAAGTTGTTACCGCACCATCAACTGCCTTGCTGTGTGTCCAATCGAACTGAGCCGCAACGGACTTGTTGAAATAATCAGCTAACCGGACTCAAGCGGCTTCAGGAGATAGCAATGCTGAATGCAACACGCAATGAATGCCTTCAACCTCCAGGCAACATCGACAAGTTCTTTCTCGCGCCTGACCACGCAAAAGAACTGCAACACCACGTTCCCGAAATGTGCGGGACAGGTTGGCCTATCGGCTCGTCAAATTCCTGCGCATTGTTGTCGATGCTTTTTTTGCCGGACGCTACGGCCATCGTGCCGTCATTCTGGAAACCATCGCCGCGGTGCCCGGCATGGTCGGCGGATCGCTCCAGCACCTCAAATCGCTGCGCCGCATGGAATCCGACCATGGCTGGATCCGCACCCTGCTCGACGAAGCAGAAAACGAGCGCATGCATTTGATGACCTTCATCACCATCGCCCAGCCCTCGCGCTTTGAACGCCTGCTCATCCTGCTCGTTCAAGGTGCGTTCTACAACGTCTATTTTCTGCTGTATCTGCTGTCTCCAGCAACGGCACATCGAGTCGTCGGCTATCTGGAGGAAGAAGCGGTCACCAGCTACACCACCTATCTGGCCGGCGTGGACAACGGCACCTACGCCAACGTCCCGGCCCCCGCCATCGCCATCGAATACTGGAAACTTGCGGCTGACGCACGCCTGCGCGAGGTCATCATCGCAGTCCGCGCCGATGAGGCGACGCATCGCGATGTCAATCATCAATTTGCAGGCCAGCTGAGTTGATTGGAATTGGGATGAAAGCTGATTCCGGCGTTCGTTTCAGGATATGAACGGGCTGGCTCAGGGGGCTGCTTTGAGTCTTCTGCCTCTTCCGCTTCGTGCCCAAAACGGCCGTTGCGGTTTCCCGATTGCAGCCAGTCAGCCAAACCCAATATCTTCGAACTGGACTGCCACGAAGCTGCCGTTGGCGACCTCACCCTATCGGCCAGAAGCGGCCAGTCAGGAATTCATCCTATAAGCGGACATACACAATGCTTTTGTCCCATAGGGCGAAATTGAAAACTCGTCTGGCATACTGGAGTTATTATACTGACAGCCAATATCCCAAGTGACTGAACGGTATGAACTTAGAGCAGCATTTTCGGCGTCAACAATATCAATGGTTATGCGGACCCCAGTGTCCGTGTAAACACTGTTTGGCCTCATAGCCATGCCTCGCAAACTATTGACGCCATTACTGATCGTTGTTTCTGTCGCTTGCTTCTCGCTCTCTTTCGCGGACGACAGCCTTCCAGCTAAAGAGCGCTTGAAGTCTTGCGACCCTAGGGTGGCCTTATCAGCAGCGAAGGAAATCTTGAATGACCCTAAGACACTTCAAGAACCTTTGGAAATGTTCTCTCCAGCATTGATCCTGTTTCAGTCTGGTGAAAAAGATGACGCCGTATTCTGGTTCTACGTTGCACAACTTCGTGTCCGATACCAGCTTGCTTTTCAGAAGGGTGACCGCGGCCAACTACTACAAGTCATGTTGATGACCGTCGGCCCACCAATAAACAACTATGCGTTCCAAGATGTTCTGAAGCTTGATCGCCAGCTTGATCGAGTATTGGAGTGGGACAGAGCTACGCCAAACTCAATGAAAGAAGGAACCCGTGCTGATGACAATAATGCTCAGATCGAGAAGATTTACTCTGGCTTCCGCGATCTAAGAACCAAGCTGCGAGTAGAAAAAGACGACATTGAACAGAAAGCCAAAGCAGCAGCGCCGCAGATTGAGCAAATGTACTCACAGATGCGCTCTCGCCCCTGCCAGCCAGGTTTCCCCGACCCCGCGTATGCCAACAGAACAATCGAAATGGAAAAGAATGCAGTAGCAGAATTCACAAAGGATCACAAAGACGTATTGCAGGAGGTTGGAGCCATCAAATACGTGAATGTTTCGTCCTACAGATTGAATCCGCAATCTACTCTACCCAGCAGATACACCGTATCAGTAGATGGAACAAACAAACGGCTCTTCGCCGAAGTCGAGGTATCAAGGTCTGGGGATCGTGCCCATTTTGTATTGGTTTGTACCACTTCCCTTTCTCTAGGGCAGCGAGATCCCTTCAAAGATATCTGTGTTCAATAATTACCTGAGCGAACCCACAATGAATCAAGCAGTTGTTTGGAATAAGCGTGTTTTCTTATTGTCAATATGCAGCCCGTTCGGACCGTTGAGTTACTGTTAGAGCACAATGCCTTTCTTCGCATATGCCGGCTTTACCGTTTTAGGACTCTTGTTCTCTTTCATGGGCTTGGTATTCGCCATGACAGGAGGCACGGAAAGTATATACATAACCGCAGGCCCGTTATTGCTCGCATACGCAGGCGCAATCTTCTACGTCATTAAGAAGGCAAATGAAGGAAATGGGCCTAAGTCAGCTTTTGTATTGGCATTGCCAATGCCGTTTGTCTCTGCGATGTTTGTCGTGTATTCGATCGGGAGCCATGCAGTTTTGTTTGTCATCCCTGACGCAGAAACTTTCAGTTCCGAGTGCAAGACCGCCGGTGCGAAATATATAAAAGCACCCGCTTTACCAGTCCATTCCATCGTTTACTACAATGAAACAAAGTTTCGTCCTCACTTTACGTCGCTCAGCGTCTCTTGGGGTTCGCGTATTTCATCCCTCAGCTACGATAATCGGCCAAATCATCCATCTCTCGAATTCACTGAAACTGGGCCCAACGCCTTTGGTCACCGATATACTCGCCACCCAAAAGCAGAAAAGGAATATGGCGTTGATGCCCTTACGGCCGATGTCCTCGTCAAATTCAAAATGAGTCCAGAAGAAGAATTGCAAAAGGCTCTGGGATCACAGGGCGTCGTAAACTACGAGCTGACTGTTATTGACCAACGTACAAATGAAGAACTAGCGCAGTTACGCTATGTAACCGACACGGAAAATAAACGTGCTTGTGGACTAACAGGAGAGAATACTTTGAGTGAGAGAGCATTTATTCTTAAAGCTATTGGTTTGCAATAGCAAATTATTGATCGGTGGAAATTGTGCTCAAACCCATTATTCACTGGGCAAATGAAGTAAATTAGCCTGAGTCACTTTCCTCATCAAACTCGTCCGCGTCGGCAGATAAACGTTATTCGTTAGGTCTTATCCCTACTCTTACGAACCAAGAGGTATGAATGAACGCGGTAAAAACGTTCGCCATTTGCTTCTGCATGCTCATAAGCGTCCCCGTAGGCGCGCAGCAAAAATACCCGCCCCTCTTTCTGCCTAGCCCATCTAGCCCGCCAATCGCCGCGTTCATGGCGTGGCACCAATCACTGCTGAAAGGTGATTTTGTGGCGTACAAGAACTCTAGTTTCTGGCTACCCGAAATGAAGGAAGAGTTGAAAGAACAAATGTTTGATTGTTTACGCAGCACTGCTCCGACGATAGTAAAAATCACGGAGCAAAAGACCAATCCAAATGGAAGTGTCGGTTTTTACGCGGTGGGCTGCAAAGACAACGTTCGCCTCATCAACGTGATTACCGTCGGTAACACAGATGGAGCGTGGCGAGTGGCTGCGTCCGGTTGGGGGCCTCCTTGGAACGAAACGGCTAAGCTATGCCCGCTCTAATCCCTCTAAAAACCGGTCGCTTCGATAAACCCGCGCAGCGATCCTGACCTTAACAGTTGCTGAACGACCGCTTTCCAAATCTGGCTACGTCCGCAGAGGGCACCGAAGCGACTGTTATACCCTAGGATTCATCGCCGAAAAGCGGTCAATGAAGTTCCGCCCCCCCCGGAAGCGGTCGTTCCCCACAGCAGTGAGCGTGCCCAGACCTACCTTATGACAGGCCCAAGCGGGCCACCCGTCATCGCTCCCCAAGCCGGCACTGGCGTCTCGTTCGCTCATCTGTCGTTCTTGGCCACAACAAACTTGCGTATCAGCGCTAGGGTTAGTAGCAAAAATTGTATGGTCGTATATGCAGCCTGGAAAGCTTCATAACCTGAGGCTTGTTGCCGCTTGAACGGAGAATAATGGGCATTGCCATAGTCATCACGGCCTTTCGGAAGCAAGCTTTCCAATTTTGTACTTGCTCAGCAACTCGTCTGCAAACGGCGCATGTGGGCGTCCTTTTGTTTTTGTATTGTAGGCTTCAGTTGCTTCTTTGCCGCACCACGGCAATACCACCTCTGGTGGAGATGGATGTCCAGGCAAATACGCGGTCAGGTCATAGACTCCTCCACGAATTGCCATCCAACAGTTGTCCGCTGTCGCATGCTTGGCAAGATCTGCCTTTGAATAGACTTTCTCTGCCGAAATGGCAAGGCTTTGCTCAGCCGGCGGCAGCCAGAGGTTTCCCGCCCAGAACGCTGTAACCAGCAACCAGAACAATACAGTCGAAGAGAGATAGAGTTGGCGCATTATCGGAACTCGAAGTTTTCAAAGTGGATGTGGCGGGGAGAAATACCTCTGCCGCTCAAGGCCTTTCTGAGGCCGGCAACTAGGCCGGGCGGGCCGCAAAGATAGCAATCATGTTGTGCAAGGGTAGTTGCGTCGGGCAGGATCGTATTCAAATCAGGAACATCCTTGCCAGTTGCGACAGCGCAAAGGGAGAGGTTCGAGTCATTTGTCGCCAATGCCTGAATTTCTTGCAAAAATGCGGCATCGGCATCGGACCGATAAAGATACAAGAGAAGCGTTTTCTGACTGAGCGGCCCTGCCCGAAGTTGCGCCAGAAACGGCGTAATGCCAATGCCGCCGGCAACCCACAGTTGGGGCGACAACGAACGATCAGTCAGAAATTCCCCAAAGGCGCCATGCACACGTGCCATGACGCCAGACTCAATGGACTGAATTTTCCGGGTGCAATCGCCCAGCGCTTTCACACCAATCTGCATTTCACCGCCAGCCCCGACTGCACTGACGGTAAACGGATGAAACTCACCGCAGCCTCTGAATGTGGGCCCTGAAAAGAAAGCAACCAGTACAAACTGACCGGGCTTTACGGCGACGACTTCGCCCAAGGGTTTGAGTGCTATCTCCACCATGTCTTTGGCAACCACTTTGACGGCTTGTACGATAAAGGGCCGGGCGGCAAGGCCAAAATCCTCCCTCACGATACGCCAACCGAGAAAGAAGGCTGCAAGTACCAGAATCGGCCATACCGGCTCGTCGATACCCAGCAAAACCAAGTGCAGCAAGCCAAACAGCACCGCAAGCCCAAGCCCGACATGCAGCCAGCGCCAGGCTCGATAGGGAATACGTTTCTCGAAGGTGAGCGCCAGTCCTGCCATCAGCAGGAGTAGCGATAGCCAGCCGAGCCAGACCGGCCATCCCTGATTGAAGGGAGAGAGGGAATACCATGCCAGTTGTCGATCATTCGGCCAGGCGTCAGCGGCAAGAAGCAGCGGATGCGCCAGCAACAAAACATAGGCAGCCATGCCTGCCCAGTGATGCCAGCGATACATTCGTTCCAGCCCACCCAAGCCTTCGGCCAAGCGGCTTTCCCTAAGCATCAGTAAAAGACTGGCAAGCAGAAGACCGCAACCGGCCCAACCCAAAACAATACCTAAGCTACGCGCCAGTCCAAGCCCATCGGGCAGGGCCCAGAAAACCGGAACGACTGTCGCGATTAGGATCAGCAACGGGATCGACAGAAAGCGTAGAAGGTGCATGGATGGCTATCGTATCGATCAGATAAAGCTTCAGGGTTTCGGCTTCTCAGTCTTCAGGTGATCGCAGATATCTTGTCCGCCACCCGCCATGGCCAAGCCTCGTTGCTGGGCTCGCTCTTCCATCAACTGGTGATGGCTGACCTGATAACTTCGGCAATCTTCAAGCTTGGTAAAGCTGCGAATCTTTGCTTGGTGCTCGATCCGCTCCTCCGGACTCATGAGTTGCCAGCCTCGGGTGTTCGACTCACTGGCCCGCCAAGGGCCTCGTGCCGAAGAGCTACCAATCAGCAATAGTCCGATGACCAGGGCGGTGATGAACTTTGTCTGCATGATCAACTTTCGGCAATTATCCTAGGTGCGACGATGTTCAATATGACCCGGATACGGCATCAACAGGCTGCCACAAATTAGCTTCGCGACAGCCTGTGCTTCAGAGGAAAGCAATCCGAGCCAGCGTAGGTAGTATTACTTTACGCTGTTCGTGTTCGTTATTGCTCTCCTATAGAGAAGACAACGCTAGTTTGAAGCAGGTGGGGTTGTGGGGGTATGGATGCGGTCACGAGACTGGATGCGATCCTGATCTTTAGTCTGAATTCGTTCCTGATCTCGGGTTTGAGTACGCTCTTGATCTCTTACACGGTCCTGGCTCTGGTCGCGTGTTTGAGTTTGAGTTTGAGTTTGGTCTGCCTGTCCTCCGCGATTCTGGCCGCCAACTGATTGGCCGCCTCCTTGCCCACCACCCATTCCGCCACCACCCATACCTCCTCCGCCACCGCCTCTGGCTTCGGCCACGGTTCCAGCTAACGAGAAGCACGCTACGATTAGCAGGGTAATGATTCTGGACGATTTCATGATTTGCTCCCTTGAAAACAACTAACTGATGAACCTCCTTCAATTGTTATAGAGCATTAAATTAGAGTTTTCTTATAGTGCGACAATTAGTCGCATGGCAAGGTGGATAAGCCTTGGCGTTGGCCGCATGGACATTGCAACCTTGAATCGCTGTGCAAGGGCGTATTTCTGGGAGGGAAATCGATGAGGGTGCCTCAGGATAAACTTCTGGGCTACGGTAGGTCAGGCCATTGCAGGCGTTCGCGCTTTGATGCACAAATACAGCTCAGGCCGATGAGAGAGCCGAGCGCCTGAAGCTCTAAATCAAAGACGTAAGCTGAGTCAGCTACCATCCTGATGCTTGGGATTTGGCACCACAATGGAAGATTGTGGCCGGGTCGAGGCAGTGCAGTCGCAAATTTGCTCACCGAATACCGGCCGTTCGCCAGGGGTTCTGGAGGCCCTACCTATTGAAATTGGATTACCTCTTCGAGCGGCGGCTCCTGGCCGACTCGAGCCGGCGGGCCAAGCCAATAAACCCTAAACTCCCGGCGGAAGCTTGGCGGCCATCATCTTCTTTCGGTCGATCTTTCGCCCGTCAACGATGAAGGTGCCGTCGCCCACGGCGTGAACCGTGCGCTTTTCCTGGCGTTCGCCGTCGATGTAGGCGGCGACTGCTTCCAGTACGACGATGTTGTGCTTTTCGATGATGTCGATGACCTTGCACTCGATGTTGGCGAGGCATTCCTTGATCAGGGGCGGCTTGACGAGTTTGGCCGGGACTGGTGTGAGCTTGAAGCGGACGAATTTGTCGGTGTCTGCTCCGGAGCATGTCCCGATGCCGACGACCGTGTCGAGCAGGTCGACGGTGGGAATGGCGATGACGCATTCCCGATGCTTGCGCAAGGCCGCGTAGGAGTGGTTCCATTCGCCCGTGGTGATGGCAAACGTCGGGGTGAAATCCATGACCATGGTCCACGAGATGGTCATGATGTTGTCTTTCTTGCCGTCATGGGTGGTGACGAGGACGACCGGTCCTGATTCGATCAGGGTGAAAGCCTTGTTCAGTTCCAGTTCTTGCATGGGAGCACCTCTGATGATCGGGCCAAGCGTGTCTGTTCGATGTCGCCCATGAAAATCAAAGCAATGTTGGCGCGTCGTCCAGTTCGTTCGGGTTGTCGCCGGTGGCCGGGAAGTGTTGGGCAAGCAGGGCCGTGATGCGCTCTATGGCGTCCACCATGCCGGTTTGGTAGTTCCCGGCGGCAAATGCTGTTTCCATGCGGTGGCAGATCGCTTCCCATTCGGCTGGCGAGACGAGGGCAGAAATGCCGTGGTCGGCGAGGATTTCGACCTGATGATCTACCAACTGAACGTAAACGAGGATGCCGTTGGCCTCGCGCGTTGCCGCCACGCCGAGCGACTGGAAGAGGCTTGCCGCGCGGTCGCGGCAGGATTCTTTGCGGAGCAGGGCGCGGAGCGGTAGCGGGCCTTCGATGGCGATGCGGATTTCGCCGCGCTGCTTCGTTTCGGAAGCCTTGACCGCCGCGCCGATGGCCGCCAGATCGTTGGCGCGGAAGGCGCGTCTGGCCCACCAGCCGGGCGATGAGAGATGTTTGAGCAGGCGTCTCAGCATGATTTACCAGTTCCCCGAAGCGCCGCCGCCACCAAAGCCGCCACCACCGCCGGAAAATCCGCCGCCGCCCGACGAGCCGCCGCCAAAACCACTGGGGAAGCCGCCGCCGGATTGCCAGCCGCCGCGGCCGAGGCGGATGAAGGAGAGCGCGAAAGCGACCAGCGCGGCGCCGCCGGCCAGGCCGAGCGAGGTGAAAAGCGTCCACGCCAGCCAGCCAGCGACGCCGGAAACGGCCAGCGAGCCGAGCAGGCCGAACATCGAGCGGATGACGCCGGCCATGAAGAAGATGATAAGCAGGAAGGTCAGTGCATCGCCGGAATCAGCGCCGCTCGGGGCGGTGTGCACCGCGGGGGAGGGCAGCGGTTCGCCGCGAATGACCTTGTCGAGCGTCGCCACAGTGGCCCGCAGGCCGCCGGCAAAATCGCCCTCGCGGAAACGCGGCGCCATCTGTTCGGCCACAATGCGCTTGGCGATGGCGTCGGGAATGGCGCCTTCGAGCCCGTAGCCGATTTCGATGCGCATGCGTCGGTCGTCCTTGGCGACGATGACGATCACCCCGTCATCGACGCCCTTGCGGCCGATTTTCCAGGCTTCGGCGAGGCGGATGCCAAACTGCTCGATGCTTTCCGGCTGGGTTGTTGGCAGCAGCACGATGGCAATCTGCGCGCCCTTGTCTTTTTCCAGTAAGACTAGGCTGGCCGTCAGCCCGGCTTTATCCTCGGCTGACAGCGTGCCGGTCAGGTCGGTGACGCGTTCGGTCAGCGCCGGCAGCGCCACCTCGTTGGCGCTCCAGCCGAGCAGCGGCAGCAGCGCGAAACAGAGGGCGGCGAGCCAGCGCAGCATCGGGATTTACTTGGCTGGAGCGGGGGTATCGAACTTGACGACCGGCGGCGCTGAAATGGCCTTCTCGTCGTCGACTGTGAAATTGGCCTTGGGCTTGTAGCCCATGACCATCGCCGTCAGGTTGTTCGGGAAGGTGCGCACTGAAACGTTGTAGACGCGCACGCTGTCGATGTAACGGTTGCGGGCCACGGTGATACGGTTTTCGGTCCCTTCGAGCTGGGCTTGAAGGTCGCGGAAATTGGCGTCGGCCTTGAGGTTCGGGTAGTTCTCGGCGACCACCAGCAGGCGAGACAGGGCTCCGGACAGCTCGCCCTGCGCCTTCTGGAATTTGGCGAAGGCGGCTTCATCGTTGATCAGTTCGGGCGTGATCTTCATGCCGGCGACGTTGGCGCGCGCCTCGGTGACGCGGGTCAGGACTTCCTTTTCATGCGCGGCGTAGCCCTGGACGACGGAAACCAGGTTGGGAATCAGGTCGGCGCGGCGTTTGTACTGGTTGAGCACTTCCGACCACGCGGCGTTGACGCCTTCGTCGTTGATCTGGATCTGGTTGTAACCGCAGCCGGAAAGCAGGCTGGCGATGAGGACGAGTACGGAGTAGAGACGAATGCGCATGGAAATGGCTCCCGAAAAAATGGTTCGCGGTACAGCATACCATCGTGATATTTTTTCATAGCAGGCAAAGCCAGGTTTGGCCAGCCGGATGCCACGGTCAACCGGAAATATCGGCCAAAATTGAAATCGGCGGGCGACCGCCTCAGGCTGGTTTGCGGCGCAGCAGATGCATGACGATGAAGCTCAGCACCGCCTCGCCACGCTGGTTGACCGCCTGATACTTGAGGCGCGCAATGCCGCGATCCGGCTTCGAGTTCGATGGCCGTACCTCAAGCACTTCGATTTCGCTGTGCAGCGTGTCGCCCGGCCGTACCGGGGCCAGCCAGCGCAACTCGTCGATGCCCGGCGAACCCATGCTCGATTCGGCCAGCACGCCGGACTGGATGAACAGCCGGAAGCAGATGGCCAGGCTCTGGAAGCCGCTGGCGATCAGCCCGCCATACGGCGAGTCGGCCGCCGCGTTGGCGTCGAGATGGAAGGGCTGCGGGTCGTAGCGCCAGGCGAAGTCAATGATCTCGGCTTCAGTCAAAGTCAGTCCCGGCGAGGTGAAGCGCTGGCCGGGGGTGAGGTCGTCGAGAAAACGGGTGTCCATGGCGGTCAGTCCTTTGATTGTGTGGGGCTTACGGGTTCCGGCATTGCGCCACCTGCGCGTCGCCGGCCTTGCCGCAGGGAGTGAGGGCGCCGGGCATCGGGTGCGGCGTGCCACGCTTGTCCATGTGGGCGGCGAGGGTGTCCCATTCGAGCACGCCGGTTTTATCGAGCTTGAGGCGGAGCAACCAGCCGACTCTGGCTTCCGGGGCTTCGAAGCCGTCGAAGACGAAGTTGCCGAGGCTGTAGATGATCGGTTTGCCCTGATAGACGTCGGCGCCCTGGGTGACGTGCGGGTGGCTGCCGACGACCATGCTGGCGCCTTCGGCTATCATGCGCCGGGCGAAGCTTTGCAGGCGCTGGCTGGCGGCCGGCTCGTATTCCCAGCCCCAGTGCATGAAGGGAATGATGAGATCGGCGCCGGCGGCCTTGGCGGCACGGATGTCGCTGATCACGTGATCGTCCTCGCTCCACGCCGTGCCGGGCGTGTCGGCGCCGGCTTCGAAGGCGCGCGGGGCGAATTCGTTGTAGCCGAGGATGGCGATTTTGAGGCCCTGGCGTTCTATCCACAGCGGCTTGTGGGCTTCGGCGAGGTTCTTGCCGGCGCCGAAATGGGCGATGCCGGCGCGGTCGAGTCGTTGCATGGTTTCGAGCAGGGCTTTGTGGCCGTAGTCGCCCACATGGTTGTTGGCCAGCGTGACGGCATCGAAGCGACCTTGCAGGATGCGCAGCGTGCGCGGGTGGGCGCGGAAGGTGTAGGGCTTGTCGGCGAGGCGTTTGCCGCTCCTGGCGACCGAAGTTTCGAGGTTGGCGATGCGGTAGTCGGCGGCCCTGAGCGTTTTGGCGAAAGGGGCGAGCGGGTCGCCGCCGCGAGCGATGAGCCGGCCGGGGCCATCGTCGAGCATGACGTCGCCGGCGAAAATGAGCGTCATGGGCTCGGCTTGGACGTTAAGCGCGGCCAGAAACGCCATTGCTACGGTCAACCGGAAAAATCGGCTCATTTTGAAATGGCCTCGCGCAGTTCGCACCAGTATTCGAGGACGAGGCCGTAGCGCGGCTCGTAGGCATGGTTCAGCCCGGTAAAGCCGTAGCTGCCGGCAGGGACCGGCGGATAGGCGTAGGTCGCCTGGTGAATGAGCGGGCGGCCGTCGACGTCATCGTGCCGGGCGTAGGTGTAGAGCTTGATGCTGGCGAGGTCTGCCGGTTCGCTGCGAAAAACGATACGGAACTGCAGGTAGGAGCCGAAATCGACCGGCGCCACGGTGTAGGGCGAGGCGGTGGGTCGGGCTTCGACAGTCTTGGTCTCGCCGCCGTAGGTGACGTGGCAGGCCACAATCTCGCCCGCCCCAGCGTGAGTGGTCGCGGTGCCGAGGAGCAGGGCGCCAATCAGCGCCCGGCCGTTAGCGCGGAGTGCCACGGCTCGCTGGTTTCAGCACGATGTCGACCGGAACCGGCTGGCCATTTTTTGTCGCCGGAGTCGGTTTGGCACTGGCGAAAAGCAGTTTGCCGCCAGCCTCGATGCGGGCGCTGACGGTGGCGTTGGCCTTCTTGCCCATCAGGTCGCGGTCCACCGTCGCATTGAAGGCAATCGGCACTTGTGCGCCGTTCAGTTCGTAACGCTGATCGGCCAGCGTACGCTGGCCGGACTGGATGCGAATCTTGAGGATGGCGTTGGGCGGCAGGGCGACGCGGGCGCGGTAGGTGACCTTGCCGGCGATGTCGATGAAGCTGCTGGCCGCTGCTGGCTGCGCTGCGGCCTGCGGCATGACAGGCGCCACGCTGCCACGCGAACAGCGGCGCAGGTTGCCCTTGCCGTCTTCCAGAATGGCGTCGTCGCCCTTGGTGGCCAGGCGAATGTCGCCGCTGCGATAGAGCGCGCCCGAGGCGGCCGGCACTTGCGGCAAAACGACCGCTTCGTCGGCGAAATGCAGGGTTGCCTGCGGTCGACTGGAAATATCGGCCGAAAATGAAATGTCGATGCGGCTTCCGTTGTCGCAGGTGTAGGCGATGGGCTCGTCACCGGCGAAGGCGCAAAAAGGGACGAGCAATGCCAGCAGCAGTGCCGGCAGGGGGCGGAGGTTCATGGGTTTTCCGGTTTGGGGAGGGGAATCCAGCGCCCGTCGAGCAGACCTTCGATGGGCTGGAAGGCCGATTTGTAGGCCATCTTGCGGCTTTCGGCAATCCAGTAGCCGAGATACAGGTAGGGCAGACCCAGGGCATTGCACTGGGCGGCCTGCCACAGGATGTTGTAGGTGCCGAAACTGGCGTTCGGGACATCCGGATCGTAAAACGTATAGACCGACGACAGGCCGTCGTCGAGGACGTCGATGAGGCTCACCATGCGCACGATGCCGTTTTCCGAGAACTCGACCAGCCGGGTGTCGACGCGGCTTTGCAGGAGGAACTGGGCGTACTGGTCATGGCTGTCCTCGTCCATGCCGCCGCCCGGGTGGCGGGCCTGCTGGTAACGGTTGTAGAGCGCGTAATGCTCGTCGTAGTAAAGCAGCGGCAGTTCGCGGGCGCGCAGGTTGGCGTGGTGCTTCGACGCCCGGCGCTGGCTGCGATTGGGTTGCAACTCGGCAACCGGCAGGCGCACCGGCACGCAGGCCTGGCAGTTGTCGCAATGTGGCCGGTAGGTGAAGATGCCGCTGCGCCTGAAGCCGGCGCGGACCAGCGCGCTGTAAATCTCGCTGTCGATCAGGTGGGCCGGCGTTGCCACTTGCGAACGCGCCTCGCGGTCGGCCAGGTAGCTGCACGGATAGGGCGACGTGGCGTAGTACTGGAGCAGCGAGAAGGGCAGTTCGGCGTCGTCAGGCTGGGCCATGGCTTACCACGCGAGATCGAGTTGGTCGGTCGACCAGTGGGCGCGCGACGAGGCAGCTGCGGTCAACGCCGACAATCGGGTCAAAAAGGCGTCGCGCGGAATTTCGCGGGCGCCGAGCGAGGCGAGGTGGTCGGTATGCATCTGACAGTCGATCATGCCCAGTTGGTTGCTCACAAGATAACGCACGAGGTGGGCGAAAGCGACCTTCGATGCGTCAGTCCGCCGGGAGAACATCGATTCGCCGTAGAACATCCGACCAATGGCCAGCCCGTACAGGCCACCGACCAGCGTGTCTCCCTCGTAACTTTCGACCGAATGCGCCCAGCCGAGTTCATGCAGGCGGACGTAGGCTTCCTTCATTTCCGGCGTGATCCAGGTGCCATCCTGGCCGTCGCGCGGCGTTGTGGCGCAGGCAGCCATGACGCCGGCAAAATCGGTGTCGAAGCGGACCGCGAATTTCCCGGCGCGCAGGGTTTTCCGCAGCGAGCGGGTCAGCCGGAATTCTTCGGGAAAAAGCACCATGCGCGGATCGGGCGAGTACCACAGCGGCAGGCCATCGACCGTTCCCCACGGGAAAATGCCTTGCCGGTAGGCGGCTAGCAGGCGGTCGGGCTGCAGGCCGCCGCCGACGGCAAGCAGGCCGCCCATTTCTTCCCGGGCCATGTCGACCGGCGGAAAAAGGTCGTGCGGGCCGAGAAACGGGATCATGCGCGATCGTTAAAA
The DNA here is from genome assembly GCF_020510585.1 of Ferribacterium limneticum. Taxonomy (GTDB): domain Bacteria; phylum Pseudomonadota; class Gammaproteobacteria; order Burkholderiales; family Rhodocyclaceae; genus Azonexus. The sequence goes on from NZ_CP075190.1 coordinate 1,372,581, forward strand.
ACTAGCTGGCACTGCTATTGGCCAGCCAGGTGATCGGCTTGGCCTGTTGTTCGAGCTTGATTTCGCAGGCCGGATCGTCGCATTCCTCATGCTTCATGAAGGCGATGACGTGGTCGGCATCGAGCCGGATGCCAATTTTCTCGCCGAGCGCATGATTGTGGTGCGATGGAACCAGCGACAAGACCTGCGTGCCGCTGGCCAGGCGCAGCGTGTACAGGATGTCGGCGCCACGGAAAGCCTTGTTCAGAACCTCGGCCTGGACGGCACTGGTGTCGTCATGCACGATGTCATCGGGTCGCAACAGTACGTCGACCTTGCAACCGTTGTCGCAGGCGGCGCAGGTTTCGTTGCACTCGACCGGCGTGTCGGAAATCAGCGTGCCCAGTTCCATGCGCACGCTGTTGTTGTCGCCGACCGTGCCGGTAACCAGCACGCCCTGACCGATAAAGTCGGCAACGAAACGATTGGCCGGGCGGTGGTAAAGGTTGTACGGCACATCCCACTGCTGGATGCGGCCTTCGTACATGATGCCGATCTCGTCGGCCATGGCGAAGGCTTCGTGCTGGTCGTGCGTGACCATGACCGCCGTCGACCCCTCGCGCTTGAGAATTTCGCGCACCTCGGCCGACAGCCGCTCGCGCAGGCCGACATCGAGGTTGGAAAACGGCTCGTCGAGGAGGATCAGTTCCGGCCGCGGCGCCAGGGCGCGGGCCAGCGCCACGCGCTGCTGCTGGCCGCCGGAAAGCTCATGCGGAAACTTGCTGCCCTGACCGTGCAGGCCGACCGTCGCCAGCAACTGGCGGACGCGTAGATGGGCGTCCTCGCCCGGGTTGCGACCAAGGCCGAAGGCAACATTCGCTTCGATCGAAAGGTGGGGAAACAGCGCGTAATCCTGAAAAACCATGCCGATCCGCCGCTTCTCGGGCGAAACGCGCTGACCGGCTCGGCTGACAACTTTGCCGTGCAAGCGGATTTCGCCGCCGGCGATGTCCTCGAAACCGGCAATACAGCGCAGCAAGGTCGTCTTGCCGCAACCGGAGGGACCAAGCAGGCAGGCGATGCTGCCGGCTTCGAGCTGGAAGTTAACGCCGTCGACGACGGTGTGGTTGCCGTAACGCTGGACGACGCCATTTAGTTCAAGTTGGGCCATAGCGGTCGATTATAATTCGCATTCACATACATGCGCACCGCCCATTATTCCCCCCTGCTGACGGTCGGAATCGTCGTCGCCCTGCTCGCTGGATTGCCGGTGGCCAGCGTCGGCCTCAATCTCTTTGTTGGCGGCACCAGCGCTACCTGGTCGCATCTAGCCGACACCGTACTTTCCGAATACATCGCCAATTCGTTGTGGCTGTGCCTCGGCGTCGGTTGCGGCGTTGGCATCGTTGGCGTGGCGACGGCCTGGCTGACGGCCATGCACGAATTCCCCGGCCGGCGTTTCTTCGAATGGGCCATGGTCCTGCCACTGGCCGTTCCAGCCTATGTCATGGCCTACGTCTACACCGATTTCCTGCAGTTCGTCGGCCCGGTGCAAACCTTTCTGCGCGACACCTTCGGCTGGGAACACGGTGACTACTGGTTCCCGGACATTCGCACCTTGCCCGGCGCCATGCTGATGTTCGTCAGCGTGCTTTATCCCTACGTTTACCTGCTCGCCCGCACCGCCTTTCTCGAACGCGCCAGCGGCATGCTGGAAGCTGCGCGAACGCTGGGCATGGGGCCATGGCGGGGCTTCTTCGCCGTATCCCTGCCGCTGGCCCGGCCGGCCATCGTCGCCGGCATCGCCTTGGCGCTCATGGAAACGCTGGCCGACTACGGTACTGTCGCCTATTTCGCGGTCAATACTTTTACTACCGGCATTTACCGCGCCTGGTTTTCGCTCGGCGACCGTGTCGCTGCCGCCCAACTGGCCGCCATGCTGCTCGCCTTCGTACTTTTCCTGCTCATGGCCGAGCGGACCTCGCGCGGCCGGGCCCGTTATCACAACACGACCGGCCGCAACCGGCCGATGGCTGGTGCCCACTTGCGCGGCCCGGCCGCCTGGCTGGCGACACTGGCCTGTGCCATCCCCTTGTTGCTCGGCTTCATTCTGCCGGCGATATTGCTCCTCAAAATGGCCCTGACCGAAGGTGATGCCCAGTTCGGCGAACGTTTCCTGATGCTCGCCCGTAACAGTTTCGTGCTGGCCGGCGTGACCGCCGCCATCGCTGTCCTGCTCGCCCTGCTCATGGGCTATGGTGCCCGCCTGGCGAAAACGACCTTCGCCAATGGCTTGAACCGCCTCGTCGGTCTGGGCTACGCCGTGCCGGGGGCGGTAATCGCCGTTGGCGTGCTGATTCCGGTGACGCGTCTCGATAACTGGCTGGCCGGCCAATGGGAGCTGTGGTTTGGCCATAACCCCGGCCTGTTGCTGACTGGCGGCATCGCCGCGCTGATCTACGCCTATCTCGTGCGTTTCCTCGCCGTGGCCCTGCACACGGTTGAATCCAGCCTGGCCAAGATCACTCCGAACATGGACGACGCAGCGCGCAGCCTGGGCCTGGGGCAGGGCGAAACCCTGCGCCGGGTACATGTGCCGATGCTGCGCGGCAGTCTGCTGACGGCTGGTTTGCTGGTTTTCGTCGATGTGATGAAGGAGTTGCCGGCCACTCTGGTCATGCGGCCTTTCAATTTCGATACGCTGGCCACGCAGGCCTACACGCTGGCCTCGGATGAACGGCTGGCCGAGGCATCGACTGCCGCCTTGGCCATCGTCGCGGTGGGCTTGTTGCCGCTGATCGCCCTGTCGCGGCAGATTACGGCAGCGCGCCGGCGCTAGCCGGCTTTCTTCAGTTCTGACCTGGTGTCAGGCAGACCGCTAGCGCCTGTCGGAAACCTGTGGCGAAGCGTCCGGGTTCTCGTTTTCGTCCAGGAAAAGCAAGTCCATGCTTAGTAGACTGGTATCGGTTCCGAAGTCACTTGGCTTCTCGGTGTCGTCGGTCGGGGGAAACGTATCGGAATTTGAAAATTCGATGAGGTTGCCCGGTTTGCTTTCAGGTAGCGGCGGATCAATGGCTACTGCGGTCGGCGGAGGCATGTCGGAGGGGGTGAATTCGACGATGTTGTCCGGCTTGATTTCGGAAGGTGGCGGCGTGACGACTTCGTCGGGCAAGGAAACATCCGGAGTCTCAGGGGGGGGCGTGACACCCTCGAGTGGCATGGCACCTTTTTGCAGCAGCAGATCAGCGATGTCCTGGTGCCCTTTTCTCAAGGCCAGCCGCAGTGGCGCTCCCGGTCCGTCGCTAGTGATAGCGTTTGGATTGGCGCCACGATTCAGCAACTCGCGAACAATGGCCAGATTGCCTTCAAAACAGGCGGTGCGCAGTGGCAGGCCACTGTAGCCGTGCATGTCGGGCATCTCGATGTCATCGCCATCGTCCAGCGCAGTAAGTACGCCACTCAAGCTGCCGGCGCGGATGGCATTGATCAGTTTATTCTTGGTGAAGCTTTTGACGGTCATGTTCCAGTTGTTCCGTAGGCCCCGGGAATTGTAGGGAATTGCCGGGGCTTTGGCGAGAACTGGTGTTACTTGAAGCCGGCCCGGTCGAAAATGATCTGGGCCTTGGTCTGATGCATGGCGAGGTTCTTGACCGGCAATTTGTCAGCCTTGAATTTGCCCATGGCATCCAGTGCAGGATTCGCCACTTTTACGCTGTCGACCGCAGGCCATTCGTTGTTGCCATCGGCGAAATAGCGCTGTGCCTGATCGGAGACCAGGTATTCGAGGAACTGGACGGCTGCCTCGCGGTGCGGTGCGGTCTTCAGCATGCCGCCGCCGGAAACATTGATGTGGGCACCATTTCCGCCCTGGTCCGGCCAGACGATGCCGACCCGTTCCATCATTTTGAGCTCTTCCATCTTGGTCGAGCGGAGCAGGCGAGCCACGTAGTAGGTATTGGAAATGGCCACGCCGCATTCGCCGGCGGCAACCGCCTTGATCTGGTCGGTGTCGCCACCCTTGGGGGCACGGGCGAAATTGGCCACCATGCCGCGGGCCAGTTCTTCAGCCTTCGCTTCGCCCTGGTGGGCGATGATCGATGCCATCAGCGACAGGTTGTAGGGGTGCGAACCGGAGCGCGAGCAGAACTTGCCCTTCAGCTTAGGGTTGGCCAGGTCGGCATAGTTCTGGACATCTTCCGGCTTGACCGAGAGTTTGTTGTAAACGATCACGCGTGCCCGTGTCGAAAACGAAAACCAGTCCTCTGTGCGCAAGTGGGCCGGGATGCGCGATTCCAGTAGTTTCGAGGAAACCGGAGCGAACAGGCCAAGTTCATGGGCTTTTGCCAGCCGGGCTGCATCGACGGTCAGGAAAATGTCGGCCGGGCTGTTGGCGCCTTCGTTCTTGATCCGCTCAAGCAGCTCGTCTTCCTTGCCTTCGATACGGTTGATCTTGATGCCGGTCTGTTGTGTGAAGTTGGCATAGAGCGCCTCATCCGTCTGGTAATGGCGGGCGGAATACAGATTGAGGATTTTTTCTTCGGCAAACGCCGGGTAGGCAACGGTGAGGGTTGCGGCGGCGATCAGGGCGGGCATCAGCTTCATGCGGGAACTCCGACTGGATATGAGAATTGTTCCAGTTTACTGGCTGTGTGGCGACTTGTAAATGAGAACGATTATCTTCTTGCGGCATAAAAAAAGCGGCATGCAAGCCGCTTCTGTTTTTCTGTTTAATTGCCTTCGAGTATTCGTCGCGCCCCGTTGTAGCGGGCCATCCAGTAGCTGCTATCCATGTTCTCGACGCGGACTTCGGCGCCGGTGCGGGGGGCGTGCAGGAAGTGGTTGTCGCCAAGATAAATGCCGACGTGCGAAAAAGTACGGCGCATGGTGTTGAAAAATACCAGATCGCCCGGTTTCAACTGGTTGGCGTCGACCTGCTGGCCAACTTCGCTCATTTCGCGTGCCGTCCGTGGCAGGCTGGCACCGATGCTGTCCTTGAAGACGAGGCGGACGAAACCGCTGCAATCGAGGCCGCTGCTTTCGTCATTGCCACCCCAGCGATAGCGCACGCCAACCAGCTTCAAGCCTTGCAGGATGACATCCTGAGCGGCGTTGGTGTAACGTTCAAAAAACGACTGTTGCTCATCGGGTTTGCGAATTGACTCTGCAGCCGAAGGCGCACCGATCCCGCCGAGGAGCAGCGAGGAAGCAAGCAGTAGCGAAACCAGTACTTTATGCATAGCTGCCGAATATATTTGAAAAGCAGTCGGCTGTAAAGGCGATGAAAATTCACCGGCTGCAACTATGTTCATCCTCCGTAATTATGAATACAATTTCCTTCCCGAGGCGTGAGGCAAACATGGATTCCTTCAAGGCACTGCTGATTGAAGAATGCGATGGCAAGGTAAGCAGTGGATTCGTTCAGATGGACGAAAGCCAGCTTGATGCCGGAACTGTCACGATCAAGGTTGCCTATTCAAGTATCAATTACAAGGATGCGCTGGCGGTAACGGGCGCTGGCAAGATCATTCGGCGTTTTCCCTGCGTCGGTGGCATCGATCTGTCCGGGACGGTCATCGAGAGCGCCGATGCGCGCTTCAAGCCGGGCGATCAGGTGATCGCTACCAGTTTTGATATCGGTGTTGCGCACCACGGTGGTTATGCCGAAATTGCCCGGGTGCCGGGCGACTGGGTGGTGCCCTTGCCGAGCGGCCTGTCACTTTATGATGCGATGGTGCTGGGCACTGCCGGGTTTACCGCGGCGCTTGCCATTGTTCGCATGGAAGAAAACGGTTTGCGCCCGAGCAAGGGGCCAGTCATCGTTACTGGCGCCACCGGTGGCGTCGGTAGCTTGGCCGTCGATATGCTGGCCAGGATTGGTTATCACGTGGTGGCGCTGACCGGCAAGGAGAGCGAAGCGGATTATTTGCGCGGCCTGGGGGCTGCCGAAGTTATGCTGCGCCAGAGTCTCGATCTGTCGAAGATCAGGCCGCTGGACCGGTCGCGTTGGGCGGGGGCGGTGGACAATCTCGGGGGAGATGTCCTGGCCTGGATTGCCAGCACCATGGAGCAGGGCGGCACCATTGCCAGCATCGGGCTGGCGGCCAGCATGTCGCTGAATACGACGGTGGCGCCTTTTATCCTGCGCGGCGTTTCCCTGCTCGGTGTTGATTCGGGTTACATCCGGGAGCCGTATCGGAGCGGGGTCTGGCAACGACTGGCCAGTGATTTGCGTCCGCCGCATCTGGCTACCATGTCGCGCCGGATTCCGTTTGACGATCTGCCGGCCACTTTCGGCGAATACATTGCCGGACGAGCCAAGGGGCGAGTCGTGGTGGAAATTGGCGGAGGCTGACGTGGCCGAGTTGCCGCGCATTCTGGTGGTTGATGACTCACGGGTGGTCAGGATATCGCTCATCCAGCATTTGAAGGGCCAATACGAAGTGCGCGAGGAGGGCGACGGCGAGGCGGCGTGGCAGACCTTGGTGCTCGATCACTCCATTCGCGCCGTGATTTCCGATCTCCAGATGCCGAAGCTGAATGGTTACGAGTTGCTGGAGCGCGTGCGCACTTCGAAACTGCGGCGTCTGCAACAGCTGCCGTTCATTCTGGTTTCCGGTGAAGAAACCGAGGAGGAGCGGGCCAAGGCCAAGGCGATGGGTGTTTCCGATTTTGTTACGAAGGGCGCGGGATGCACGGAGGTGTTGACCCGTCTCAATAACTTGCTGGTCCTGACCGACGCCCAGGAACACCTTGATGCCGGCCGCGAGCAGATGGTCCAGGATCCGGTCAGCGGTTTGTTTACCCGAAAATATCTGGAGTTGCAGGCGGCTCAGGCGATGTCGCATGCCAACCGGCATGGCGTTGAGGTCAGCGTGATGGTCCTTGGTTTCGACGGTTTCGCTGGTATGGGTGAGCGGCTCGGGGTGCAGGTTGCCGAGGAGGTTGGCAATCGCTTTGCCAGGATGCTGGCGGGCAAGATGCGCCAGGAAGATAGTCTCGGCCATTTTGGCGCCGGGCAGTTTGCGGTTGTTTCGCCGGGAACGGCGCCGGCTTTTTGCGCGACTTTTGCCGAGCGCGTGCGCGAGGCTGTCGAGGTGGCGCGTTTGTCGGTCCAAGGCCAGACCGTGGCCTTGACGGTCAGTATTGGCTTGGCCAGTGTGCCAACGGATTTGGTGACTTCGGCCGGGGCGTTGCTCGACCTGGCTGGTGAGCGCATGCATGCTGCCATGCGGGCGGGTGGAAACAGGACCGAGTCGGGCGGTGTGACGCCTGCTTCCCGGCCGATCTCCATCCACCATGCGCTGGAATTGCTGGCCGCCAATCGCTTGTCGCCGGTGATCCCGCACTTGCCTTCGCTGGCTGAGCGCTTGTTGCCATTGATGAGTTTGATGAATCGGGAATTGGGATTGTCTTTGCCGGTGGCAGAGATCGAACGTGTTTTGAGTGAACGGAAATCTCAAAAGAACTAGTCCGTTCTGTATTTTGTTGTGCAGGAAAACCTAGCTAGAGGGAGTTTTATGGCGACGTACAAGGAGTTTCACCAGTATTCCATTGAAAAACCGAACGAGTTCTGGACCGAACAGGCCCAACTCGTGGATTGGAAAGAGCCGTTCACCCAGGTGTGCGACTATTCCCGCCCGCCGTTTGCCAAATGGTTCGTCGGTGGCAAAACCAATCTGTGCTACAACGCGGTTGACCGTCACGCGGCCAAGCGTCCGGATGCCAATGCGCTGATTTTCGTATCGACCGAAACCGACGAAGAGAAGGTCTATTCCTTCGCCGAACTGCAGCGTGAAATTGAGCGCATGGCGGCGATCTACCAGAGTCTCGGCGTCAAGAAAGGCGACCGTGTCCTGATCTACATGCCGATGATCGCCCAGGCGACCTTCGCCATTCTCGCCGCAACCCGCATCGGCGCCATCCACTCGGTGGTCTTCGGTGGCTTTGCTTCCGGTTCGCTGGCTACCCGCATCGACGATGCCAAGCCAGTGCTGATCGTATCTGCCGACGCCGGCATGCGTGGCGGCAAGGCTGTGCCGTACAAGCATCTGCTCGATGAAGCCATCGATCTGGCCGAGCACAAGCCGGCCAAGGTGCTGATGATCGACCGTGGCCTGGACAAGGAATTCAACAAGGTTGCCGGACGCGATGTCGACTACGCCACCGAGCGCGCCAAGTTCATGGATGCCAAGGTGCCGTGCGAATGGCTGGAATCTTCTGAGCCGTCCTACATCCTTTACACCTCCGGGACGACTGGCAAGCCGAAGGGCGTGCAGCGCGATACCGGCGGTTACGCTGTGGCCCTGGCTTCTTCGATGAAGCACATCTACTGCGGTGGCGAGGGTGAAACCTTCTTCTCGACCTCCGATATCGGCTGGGTGGTCGGCCACTCGTACATCATCTACGGCCCGCTGATCGCCGGCATGGCCACCGTGATGTACGAAGGCACGCCGCTGCGTCCGGATGCCGGCATCTGGTGGCAGATCGTCGAGAAGTACAAGGTCACCGTGATGTTCTCGGCGCCGACGGCGGCTCGCGTGCTGAAGAAGCAGGACCCGGCCTTCATGCACAAGTACGACCTGTCGTCGCTCAAGCACATCTTCATGGCCGGCGAGCCGCTCGACCAGCCGACCCATGAGTGGTTCATGACCGAACTGCAGAAGCCGGTCATCGACAACTACTGGCAGACCGAAACGGGCTGGCCGATGCTGGCTGCCTTGCCGGGCGTCGAAAACACGCCGATCAAGTACGGTTCGCCGTCCTTCCCGGTCTACGGCTACAACCTGCAGATTTTCCGTGAAGACGGTTCGGTCTGCGGCGCCAATGAAAAGGGTATCGCCGCCGTCATCCCGCCGCTGCCGCCCGGCTGCCTGTCTACCGTCTGGGGACAGGATGACCGCTTTGTCAGCACCTACTTCACGCTGTTCAAGGAGCCGTTGGTTTATTCCTCCTACGACTGGGCGATCAAGGACGACGATGGTTACTTCACCATCCTCGGCCGTACCGACGACGTGATCAACGTCGCCGGTCACCGTTTGGGCACCCGTGAAATCGAGGAAGCCATCCAGAACCACCCGGCGATTGCCGAAGTGGCCGTGGTTGGCGTCGAAGACAAGCTCAAGGGCCAGGTGCCGATGGCTTTTGCCGTCGTCAAGGATGCTTCGAAGATTGCTACGCCCGAGCTGGTCAAGGCGCTGGAGAAGGAAGTGTTTGGTACGGTCGACAGCATTCTCGGTGCCATTGGTCGTCCGGCCCGCGTGCATTTCGTGACCGGTCTGCCCAAGACCCGTTCCGGCAAGATGCTGCGCCGCTCGCTGCAGGCGTTGGCCGAAGGCCGTGATCCGGGCGATCTGACGACCATCGACGATCCTTCGACGCTGGAGCAAATCAAGAACGCGCTGGCCAGCTAAGCGCCGACCTTGCCTGAGCAAGCCCGCCGACGAAAACCGGCGGGCTTTTTTACGCCTTGCCTTTCATTTTTGGCCATTTTTTCCGGTTGACCGTGGAGGTATGAGCTATGACGGCGTTTGCTCCGGCGTCACAATCCGTCTCGGTGGTGGGTGGTAGAATGCCCGCCAACTGAAGCTTCCTGTGGTTTTTGACAAATGATTTACGAAACCGTCGCCGCCGTTGATCTGGGCTCCAACAGCTTCCGTCTGCAGGTCGGGCGGGTGGTGGATAACCAGATTTACACGCTCGACTCCATGAAGGAGCCGGTTCGTCTGGCCTCCGGCCTGATGCCGGACAAGCGCCTCGATGCGCCGGCCCAGGCTCGTGCATTGGATGCGCTGCGCCGTTTTGGCGAACGATTGGGCGGGCTGGACAAGGGGGCGGTGCGGGCCGTGGCGACCAATACGCTGCGGGTGGCCAAGAACGCCTACGAATTCCTGCCGCTCGCCGAGGAGGCGCTCGGCTTCCCCATCGAAATCATCGCCGGTCGCGAAGAGGCTCGCCTGATCTACATCGGCGCCTCGCACTCCTTGCCGTCGGCGGCCCACAAGCGCCTGATTATCGACATCGGCGGCGGCTCGACCGAATTCATCATCGGCAAGCGCCATGAGCCGCAGCTCATGGAGTCGCTGTACATGGGCTGCGTCAGCTACACCTTGCGCTTTTTCCCGGATCGCCGGATCGACCGCAAGCGTCTGCGCGAGGCGCAGGTCGCGGCGGCCAAGGAAATCGAGCTGATCGCCGCCGATTATCAGCGCCTGGGCTGGAAGGAGGCCATTGGCTCCTCCGGTTCGGCGCGGGCGATTGCCGATGTGCTGGAACTGAACGGCCTGAATCCGAACAACGAAAGCGGCATCACGCGGATCGGGCTGGAAAAACTCTGCAACCTGCTCATCAAGGCCGGTTCGGCCGAAGCGCTCGATCTGCCGGGGGTCAAGGGCGACCGTCTGCCGGTTTTTCCGGGCGGAGTGGCCATCATGTCGGCGATTTTCGAAGAGCTTGATATCGAACGGATGTCCTACGCCGAAGGCGCCTTGCGCCTGGGCGTCCTTTACGACCTGCTCGGCCGCTTTCATCATCACGACATGCGGGACTCGACCGTGGCCCAGTTCCGCCGGCGTTATCAGGTCGAAGGCGACCAGGTCGAACGCGTCGAGGCGACCGCACTGTCGGCGTTGACCCAGTTGTTCGATGGCGTGCCGAGCGAGGCTGACGTCCAGTTCCTGTCGTGGGCCTGCCGCCTGCATGAAATCGGCATTTCCGTGGCGCACAACGCCTATCACAAGCATGGCGCCTACATCCTGACCTACGCTGACATGCCGGGCTTCTCCAAGAAGGATCAGGCGCGGCTGGCCATGGTGGTCCTCGGTCATCGCGGCAAACTTGAGAAGCTCGGGGCGATTCCTGCGGTCGACAGCGCCTGGGACCTGATTTTCTGCCTGCGCCTGGCTGTCCTGCTGCACCGTACGCGCGATGACCGGGCCATCCCGGCCTGGCGTGTCAGCCGGGGTGAAAACGGCTTTGTCATTGAAGTGCCCGCCGATTGGCTGGCGGCCAATCCGTGGACAGCCGCCGCCTTCGGCGAAGAAGCCGGCGTCTGGAAACAGCTTGGTCGGGACTACATCCTGCAGTCGAAACCGACGAGGAAAATCGCATGAGCCAATCCCCGAGCTTGCAAGTCGAGCCGGGGAGAGTGGTGCTGTCCGGTTGCTGGACGCTGGCCGAAATGCTGCCGCAAATGGCGACTTTGCAGGCGAATCTGGCGGCTTGTTCAAGCAGCATCGAACATTGGGATTTGTCGGCCGTAAGGCGACTCGATAGTGCCGCCGCCGTGCTGCTGTGGCGCACCTGGGGGGCAAAGTGGCCGGCCGGCCTGGTTGCTGGCGAACTGCATCGGCAGGTGCTTGAGCGGGTGGCCGAATTGCCCCGCGAGATCCCCGAGCAGGCCAGGCCGAGAGTGCGCTTCCCTGAATGGATAGGCGCCTTGCTGCTCAAGGCGCTGGGCAACTTGCGCGGCATGATTGCCTTGTTCGGCCAGTTGCTGCTCGATGTGGCCTATCTCTTCCGTCATCCGCAGGATGTGCCTTGGAAGGAAATTACCGCCAATGTTTATAAGTCCGGGGCGCAGGCGCTGGCGGTCACGGCGTTGGTCGGCTTTCTGATCGGGGTGACGATCAGTTATCTCTCGGCGCTGCAGCTCAAGAGCTTTGGCGCCGACCTGTTCATTGTCAATATCCTCGGCATCTCGATCATCCGCGAACTGGGGCCGGTGCTCGTCGCCGTGCTGGTGGCTGGCCGTTCCGGTTCGGCGATGACGGCGCAGATCGGCGTGATGCGGGTCACCGAGGAAATCGACGTGCTGTCGACGATGGGTATTTCGCGCAGCATTCGTGTCGTTTTACCCAAAATTTTCGGGTTGACCGTAGCAATGCCCCTGCTCGTGCTGTGGACCTCGGCCGTGGCGCTTTTTGGCGGCATGCTGGCGGCGCTCCTCCAGCTTGACCTTTCTCTCGTCTATTTTCTCGACAACCTGCCACGGGCCGTGCCGGTATCCAATCTCGTCATCGGCCTGAGCAAGGGCATCGTGTTCGGTTTCGTCATCGCCGTCGTGGCCTGCCACTTCGGCCTGCACGTCAAACCCAATACCGAGAGCCTGTCGGCCAACACGACCAGCGCCGTGGTGACGGCGATTACCACGGTCATCCTCTTCGATGCAATTTTCGCCGTGTTCACCCGGAATATCGGTGTGCCTTAGCCATGAGCCAGTCACCCGTCATTGAGCTGAATGGCGTCTGCGCCAGTTTTCGTGGCCGGGCGGTTCACCGCGATCTTTCGCTGCGTGTCGAGGAGGGCCAGATCGTCGGTTTGCTCGGTGGCTCGGGCAGCGGCAAGACCACCTTGTTGCGCGAAATTCTCGGCCTGTTGCGGCCGGATTCCGGCAGCGTCCGCCTGTTTGGCGTCGATCTCAACGACCCCAATGTCGAGATGCAGCGCAATCTCCGTCGCCGTCTCGGCATGCTGTTCCAGCACGGCGCCCTGTTTTCAGCCCTGTCGGTCTTCGACAACATTGCCTTTCCGCTGCGTGAGCTACGCTGTCTCGACGCCGACTGGATTCGCCGCCTGGTCCATCTCAAGCTGGCGATGGTCGGGCTGGAACCGGATCACGGCAAACTGATGCCGGCCGAACTGTCGGGCGGCATGGTCAAGCGTGTTGCCCTGGCCCGCGCCCTGGCGCTGGAGCCCGAACTGTTGCTGCTCGACGAGCCGACGGCCGGCCTTGATCCCGATCGCAGCCAGAATTTCGTCGAGCTCGTCGGCGACCTGCAGCGCGAGCTTGGCCTGACCGTGGTCATGGTCACCCACGACCTCAATACCCTGGCCGGGCTGGCCACCCATGTCGCCGTGCTGGCCGATCAGCACATCATTGCCTTTGGCCCGAAAGCCGAGGTCATGACGGTCGATCATCCTTTTGTTACCGGCTTTTTTGGCGCAGACCGCCGGAAGCTGCTTTAATTGGCATCCATGGAAAACAAGTCATACGCCTTCGCTGCCGGTCTCTTTGCGCTACTCCTCGGAGCGGCCGCTTTGCTGGCCGTGTATTGGCTGAGCGACAGCAAGGACTCGGAGCATGAATACATCGTCGTTACCAAGCAGAATATCGGCGGCCTGAACCCGCAGGCGCAGGTCCGCTATCGCGGCATCCGGGTCGGCAAGGTCAGCGATATCCGCCTTGATCCCGAGGACTACAGCAACATTCTGGTGACCATCTCGGTCAATGAAGATGTGCCGCTGACCAAAGGGACCGTGGCCAAACTGAACTATCAGGGGGTGACCGGCCTGGCCCATATCCTCCTGCTGGAAACCGGCAAGGATAGCGAACCGCTGGCGCCAGATGACGAACACCCACCACGCATCACGATGATTCCGTCCTTGCTCGAAGAATTGGGTGAAACCGGCATGGCGACGCTCAAGCAGGCGCGTCAACTGATGGCGAGCGCCAACGCCACGCTGGACGACGAAAACCGCGCGCTTCTGAAGGCTACGCTGGTCAATCTCGAAGCGGCTTCAGGCAACATGAAACCGGTTCTCGAAAACCTCAATACGACCCTGCTACAGGTCAAGAAGCTGCTCGACGACCGAACAATCCGGAATCTGTCGCAGGCCGCCGGTGAGGTTCAGCCCCTGCTGGCTGATACCCGCGTCCTGATCGGCAAGATGCAGGTGGCGACCGACAAGCTCGATGTAGCGATCGGTGACGCTTCGGCCGGCGGAACCTCGGCTCTCATGCCGCGTCTCAACGAACTCGCCACCGACTTCTCGCTCACTTCGCGTCAGTTGAGCCGCGTCCTGCGCGTTCTCGAAGATACGCCGCAAGGCCTGGTCTTCGGCGCGCCCGCCCAGGAGCCCGGTCCAGGCGAGGCCGGTTTCAACCCAGCCGGGGGGAGATAAGATGCGCTGGCTGATCACCTTGTTGTTTTGCTGCCTGCTTTCAGCCTGTTTTACGGCGGGCAAGCGCGGCGGCGATAGTCCTCTGGCGATCTATGATTTCGGCACGGCTCCGGCCAGCCTGCTGGCGACGCCACGCAAACAGCCCCTGGCGCTCGAGGTACGGGCGCCGCTGTGGTTCGACTCGCAGGGCATCGATTATCGGCTGGCCTATGTTGACGCCGCCCGCTTGCGCGAGTACGCCCGGGCGCGCTGGGCCGGACCGCCGGCGCAGATGATCCAGCAGCGACTGATCCAGCAACTTGACTATGCAATATCCGGGCAGGGTCAGGCTCGTTGTGTCGTGCGTGTTGAAATTACCGAGTTCAGCCAGTTGTTCGTCAGCCCGGAAGGCAGCAAGGGCGTGTTGCAAGGACGCGTCGTTTTGCTCGACCAGTCGCGCCGCCAGGTGGCCGCGCTCGATTTGAGAATCGAAAAAGCAGCTTCGAGCCAGGATGCGCGCGGTGGCGTTGCTGCCTTGTCGGCTGCCGTTGAGCAATTGGCTGCTGATTTGCTGGCCTGGGAAAAGGCGCTGAACGCGGGCGGAAACGCCGGCGTTTGTTCCAGCTAGCTGGAAATGATGCGCTCGGCGATGCGCTGTTTGAGATCGGCCAGATTGTCGTCGAAGTGCGTGTAATGCATGAGCGACAGGCCGAATACGCAGGCATACAACAACAGGCTGCGGCTCTTGGCCTCGGCATCCGACATGCCGGCCGCAACGAACAGTTTACGCGTGCATTCCAGGCGATAGAGGTCCACTGATTCAACAACTGCTGCCGCCTGCGGATCATGTCGCGCCCAGTCGCGAACAGCCAGTTCGATCGACATGCCCTTGCGGTTCCGGCTGGCCCCATACACCTCAATGGCATAGTGCAATTGCTGGCTTTCTTGTCCTGCAGCCACGGAGGTGGTCTTTTCGATGTCGCGGATGCGCCCGACTTTCCATTGCTCAAGCACGGCATCGAGCAGCGCCTGTCGGTCCTTGAAATGCCAGTAGAAGCTGCCTTTGGTAACACCGCAACGCTTGGCCAGCACTTCGACACGCAAACCGCTGATCCCTTCGCGGGCGAGCACGTCGATAGCCTCATCCACCCAGCGTTCCGGGTCGAGTTGGGTGCGTGCGACGGCAGCGCGCTTGCGAGGTTTGACTGATGAGGATTTAATCAAGGGCTTGACAGGTTTGTTTTCCATACGCTACCGTATGCTTTTCCATACGACACAGTATGGTCATTGTGCTGATTGAGTGATCGTCTGTCAAACAGGCGACAGTAATTCAAAAAATTGAACCGAGTAAAAGGAGAAGCGTGTGAAGATTCTCGTACCCGTAAAACGAGTCGTTGATTACAACGTCAAGGTCCGCGTCAAGGCCGATGGCACCGGCGTAGACCTGGCCAACGTCAAGATGAGCATGAACCCCTTCGACGAAATCGCCATCGAAGAAGCCGTGCGCCTCAAAGAAGCCGGCATCGCGACGGAAGTCATTGCCGTCTCCTGCGGCGTCGCCGCCTGCCAGGAAACCCTGCGCACCGCCATGGCCATCGGTGCCGACCGCGGCATCCTCGTCGAAACCGATGTCGAACTCCAGCCACTGGCTGTCGCCAAGCTCTTGAAGGCCCTCTGCGACAAGGAACAACCGCAACTCGTCATCTGCGGCAAACAAGCCATCGACGACGACGCCAACCAGACCGGGCAGATGCTTGCCGCCCTGCAAGCCTGGCCGCAAGCCACCTTCGCCTCCAAAGTCGTCATCGCCAATGGCAAAGCCACCGTCACCCGCGAAATCGACGGCGGCCTCGAAACCCTCGAAATCACCCTGCCGGCTGTCGTCAGTACCGACCTGCGCCTCAACGAACCGCGCTACGCCACGCTCCCCAACATCATGAAAGCCAAGAAAAAGCCGCTCGACACCGTCAAGCCGGCCGACCTTGGCGTCGACGTCACGCCGCGCCTGACCACCCTCAAGGTCGCCGAACCCGCCAAGCGCAGTGCCGGCATCCGGGTCGCCGACGTCGCCGAACTGGTCAACAAACTCAAGAACGAAGCCAAGGTGATCTGATCATGACCATTCTCGTTATCGCCGAACACGACCACCAACAGCTAAAAGCTGCCACCCTCAACACCGTCGCTGCTGCAGTGAAAATCGGTGGCGACATCCACGTCCTCGTCGCCGGCACCAACTGTGCGGCCGCCGCCCAGGAAGCCGCCACCCTCAGCGGTGTCAGCACCGTCAAGGTCGCCGATGCTGCCCACTACCAGAGCCAGACCGCCGAGAACCTGACCGCGCTGATCATTGCCCACGTCGCGGGCTACAGCCACATCCTCGCCCCGGCCACCACCTTCGGCAAGAACCTCATGCCGCGCGTTGCCGCCTTGCTCGATGTCGCACAGATCTCCGAAATCACCGGTGTCGACAGCCCGGACACCTTCGTCCGCCCGATCTACGCCGGGAATGCCCTGGCCACCGTGCAGAGCGCTGACAAGGTCAAAGTCATCACCGTCCGCACGACAGCATTTGATGCGGTCAACCGGGAAAATGCCGCAAAAATCGAAAGCATCAGTCCGGCCGCCGATACCGCCCAAAGCACCCTGACCCACCGCGAACTGACCAAGTCCGAGCGGCCCGAACTCGGCGCCGCCAAGATCATCGTCTCTGGTGGGAGAGGACTGGGCAGTGGCGAGAACTACCACAAGCTCCTCGAACCGCTCGCCGACAAGCTCGGTGCCGCCCTTGGCGCCTCCCGCGCCGCCGTCGATGCCGGCTTCGTCCCGAATGATTACCAGGTCGGCCAGACCGGCAAGATCGTCGCCCCACAGCTCTACATCGCAGTTGGCATCTCGGGTGCTATCCAGCATCTGGCCGGCATGAAGGAGTCGAAAGTCATCGTCGCCATCAACAAGGATCCCGATGCACCGATCTTTCAGGTGGCGGATTACGGCTTGGTCGGCGATTTGTTCGAAGTGGTGCCGCAACTGGTTGGAGCTGTCGGCTAGAATAACCATGTGAATCTGACAGATACCTTGATGGGCGAAGGATGGTACTGGGCGGCATGGATCGCCTGGATACTGTTTTTCGCCCATAGTCTTTGGCGGGCCCCATGGGGGCGACTCAAGGACTCCGAGTTGTTCAATGTGTGGCTCGGGATGATTGTTTTGCTTACCCTCGTCTGGAGTCTCAAGGCTGGCGTCAAGCCAGGCCTGACTTTCCACTTGTTGGGGGCGACGGTTTTTACGCTGAGTTTCGGCCCTCATCTGGCCTTTGTCGGGCTTTCGCTGGTGACGCTCGGCATTACCCTGAATGGCGCTGCCGGGCCGTTTGCCTATGCGGCAAATGCTTTGCTGTTAGCCGGCCTGAGTGTCGTGCTGAGTCAGTTTTGCTTCCGCATTTTTTGCCGCGTGTTGCCCAGACATTTCTTTGTCTACATCTTTGTAAACGGCTTTCTCGGTGCTGCGCTGACGATTATTGGTGTCGGTTTCGGTGCAACAGTACTGCTGGTAACGGTTGGCGCCTATGAATGGGACTATCTGATCAGCGAGTATTTTCCCTATTTTGTGCTGCTTGCCTTCTCGGAAGCGTGGTTGTCCGGGATGTTGATGACTTTGTTCGTTGTTTACCGGCCTGAATGGGTTGTCAGCTTCGATGATTCAAGTTATCTGGCCGGGAAATAACAGCTACAATTCCAATAATTTAATGTCATTTGGAGCTCTGTCTTTGAATTGCTTTGCTCGTCGCTATTCTTTGCCGGTTTTGATGCTTGCCTTGTCGGGGGCGGTGTCGGCGGTAGGCTTGGGCGATTTGCGCGGTCAGCCAGTTCTGGGCGAGCGGATGCAGTTGGAAATCGATCTTCTGGGGGCAGAAAAACAGAAGCTTGATCCGAGTTGTTTCCGCATTGTGCAGCCATCCGGGGCAGGCGATCTGCCATGGCTCAAAAAAGGCAGTTTGAGCGTACGCAAAGGTGCTCAGCCTATTCTCGAAATTCGCTCAGATGTACCGTTGCGTGAACCGATCATGCAATTGGCAGTACAACTGGGTTGTGGGCATGAAATATCCCGTGAGTATATTCTTATGGCGTCACCGCAGATTGGTGATCAGCCAGTGGTCAGGGAACGCCGTCTGCCCGAAGAAGGATTGCCTGCCGATAGGCCACAAGTTCGGCCGCCAGCCAGGGTTCGTTCCATAGCGCCCGCGGCGGCCGATGCGCCGCCCAAATGGCCGACCAGGCGAGCCGAAAAGCGGCTAGCGACCAGTGGAATGCCTGACCGCCTGATGTTGTCGGATGGTGACTTCGCCGCTGAGCCATCGTTGCGTTTGGCCACTGAGCTATTCCGTGGTGCCGCGGAGATCAAGGAGACGCAGCGCGAGATATTGCGTCTTGAGTATCGGATGTTGATGGCCATGCATGAGCAGGCCACGTCTCAAATGGCGACTGCCGAGAAGCTGCGCAACATGGAAGGTACGCTGGGTGAGCTTCAGCAGCGTGCTGCTGAATTCGCCAAACGCGTGGAGGCAAACGGTGCTGTGCCGGTTGCCGGCTCTTCGGTGTCCGACGCTCCGAATGCACAGCAGCCAACTTCCACTGCGCCTTCGTCATCTGGAAATGAGCCTGCCAAGCCGCAGCCTCCAGTGGCCGAAGAGACCTCTGGTTTGTCTGAGTGGACACTGTATGGGGTATTGCTTGGATCGGCTCTCGGGCTAGCTGCATGGCTGGGTTGGAGAAACTATCGTCAGAAGAGTCCGGGGAGTACGGATAGCGAGCCTTCGATTGATGTCCCGGAACTGACGGTTGACCCGAAGCGCGCCAATGAGCACGAGGAACTCGGTGGTGTCGACCTTCACTTCGAGCCGGTAGCCATGGGCATGCCGATGCAGGTGGATGTCGAGCTTGATGCCGGGAGTGAAAGCGTCTCCCCGCGCCCGGAAACTCCGGCGAAGGCGCCAGAGCGTGGCAACGATTCCCTGATGTCTATCAGTGCGACGACGCTGGATGAGCATTTTGAAGCTAATCCAGTCATGGAGCTGGCTGAGATCATGCTCTCCTTTGGTCGCGTCAAGGGGGCTGCTCAGGCCTTGCAGGAATACATTGATCACAATCCGCAGGAGGCGCTCCAGCCGTGGATCCGCTTGATGGATGTATACCGGATGGCCGGCATGCGTACCGAATTTGAAAACGTCGCCCGCAACCTCAACCAGCATTTCAATGTTGAGGTTCAGAGTTGGGATGAGGCTTCGGCGGGGGAGGGAGCATCTGCGGAAAGCGCGCGCCCTGTTGCCCCGCGGCCGCAGTCTCTGGAAGATCTGCCTCGTCTCGTGAATACGATTGTCGATCTCTGGAATTCAGGGGATGTCGTCGGCTACATGTACCAGTTGTTGCGCGACAACCGCGGCGGTCAGCGTACGGGCTTTGCCTTGCCGGTCGTCGAGGATGTGCTGTTCCTGATTGAGCTTAAAGAAACCGCTAACCGTATGGAATCCGTCTGATGAGTGAATATCTTGCCCCGCTGAAAGAAATGCGTTTTGTTATGCAGGAACTGGCTGGCCTTGATCAGGTGGTTGATCTGCCAGGTTGCGAAGAGGCTTCCTCTGATGTTGTTGATGCCATTCTGGAAGAGGCAGCCCGGTTCTCTGGTGAAGTGCTTTCGCCATTGAACAGGGTTGGTGACAGGGATGGCGCCAAGTGGAAAGATACCGTTGTTACGACGTCGCCCGGCTTCAAGGAAGCCTATCGCCAGTTCGTCGACAACGGTTGGAATGGTCTGGGTTGCGACCCGGAGTTTGGCGGACAGGGTTTGCCAAAGCTATTGTCAACAGCGGTCAGCGAAATGTGGAAGGCCGCCAATCACGCCTTTTCGCTGTGTCCGATGTTGACGCAGGGGGCTATCGAGGCGCTGATGATTGCCGGGACCGATGAGCAGAAAGCGGCTTATCTGCCAAACCTGGTTTCAGGTGACTGGACAGGCACGATGAACCTGACCGAGCCCTCGGCGGGTTCCGACCTAGCGGCAGTGCGTTCACGCGCCGAACCTATAGGTGACGGAACGTACAGGATTTTCGGCCAGAAGATTTTTATCACTTACGGTGAGCACGACATGACGGACAACATCGTCCATCTCGTGTTGGCGCGAACCCCGAATGCGCCTGAGGGCGTCAAGGGTATTTCTCTATTCGTTGTGCCCAAGTTCCTGCTCAAGGCTGACGGCACGCCCGGTGAGCGCAACGATGTTTATTGCGTTTCGATTGAACACAAGTTGGGGATTCACGGGAGTCCCACGGCGGTGCTGGCCTTTGGCGACAAGGGAGGTGCGATCGGCACGCTGGTTGGTGAAGAAAACCGTGGCCTCGAATACATGTTCATTATGATGAACGCGGCACGCTTCAATGTCGGTCTCGAAGGGCTGGGCGATGCTGAGCGCGCCTATCAGCGTGCTGTCGTCTATGCCAAGGAGCGTGTTCAGGGCACGGAAGTCGGTGTCCGCGGTGGGCCGAAGGTGCCGATCATCAAGCATCCAGATGTGCGCCGCATGCTGTTGTCCATGCGCGCCCGTATTGAGGCGATGCGGGCGCTGGCCTATGTGACGGCCGCCGCGCTGGACAACGCACATGGCAACCCGGATGACGTTGCCCGCGAAAAAGCCAGAGCTTTTGCCGATCTGTTGATTCCGGTCGTCAAGGGGTGGTGTACCGAAAGTGCCATCGATATCGCCTCGCTGGGCGTGCAAGTCCATGGCGGCATGGGCTATATCGAGGAAACGGGTGCCGCCCAGCATTTGCGCGACGCACGTATTGCTGCCATTTACGAGGGAACGACGGCTATTCAGGCGAATGACCTGATTGGGCGCAAGATTGCCCGCGAAAAAGGCGTAACGGTTATGGCTGTTATTGCTGATATGCGATCAGCGGCAGCGCAACTTGATGGTGACCTTGGGGTTATTGGTGCCCGTCAGAATGCTGCGGTCGACGCGCTGGAAAAGGCTGTTTCCTGGATCGTTGCCAATTTCTCTACGGATCCCAAGGCGGCACATGCCGGGGCTGTTCCTTTTCTTTACCTGTTCGGTATCGTGGCGGGTGGCTGGCAGATGGGGCGTGCTGCGGTTATCGCACGCAGTAAGATTGCTGCTGGAGAGTCAGATCCTTTCTGGGCGGCGAAACTGGCAACGACAAGGTTTTATGCCGATCATTTCCTGACTCAGGCCTCAGGTCTGGCCGAGTCAGTGATTTCAGGCGCAACAGGGGCATTGGAACTGGCTGACGATAGCTTCTAATAATCAGTCCCTTGTTTTCGCCAAAAGCCCATGATTGCTGATATAATCATGGGCTTTTCAACCTTGCCCTACCGCACCCGCATGGTGGAGGGTTTATCCCAAAAGGAGATTGCATGCGCCATTACGAAATCTGCTTTATCGTCCATCCGGACCAAAGCGAACAAGTGCCCGGCATGGTCGAGCGCTATCGCGCCATTGTTGCCGCCAAGAACGGCACCATTCATCGTCTGGAAGACTGGGGCCGCCGTCAACTGGCTTACCCGATCCAGAAGATCCACAAGGCTCACTACGTTCTGATGAACATCGAGTGCGACGGCGAAACGCTGAACGAACTCGAACATTCGTTCAAGTTCAATGACGCCGTGCTGCGCCACCTGACCGTCAAGATGAAAGCGGCTGTGACGACTCCTTCCCCGATGATGAAGGAAGAGAAGTCGAAGTCGATGATGCCTGGCGACGCAGCTCCGGCTGCTCCGGTTGAAGCGGCTGCTGCCTAAGACTCTGTACGGGAATTACGGCTGAACTGCATCACAATCTCGGGAAAACTGGTCGAGCGCAAAGCATTGCGTTACACACCGGCTGGTGTCCCGGTTAGCGAAGGATGGCTGCAACACAGCTCCTCGCAAACTGAAAGTGGTGCGGAGCGCTTGGTGGAAGTGGAAATTGCTGTTGTGGCCTTGGGCAAAACTGCCCGCTGGCTGGAGGCAGCGCCCCTCGGAGGGGCGGTCAAACTGACTGGATTTCTGGCTGCCAAGAGCCGCAACAGCAAGGCTCCCGTGCTGCATGTGAATACACTCGAATTTTTGGAAGGAAATGAAAATGGCTCGGTTCTTCAAGAAGAAGGATGACGACAAGAAAAAGAAGCGCGGTGGCGGCCTGTTCAAGCGTCGCAAGTTCTGCCGCTTCACGGCTGAAAAGGTCGAGCAGATCGACTACAAGGATGTGGATGTCCTCAAGGAATTCATCCAGGAAAACGCCAAGATCATGCCGGCTCGTCTGACCGGCACCAAGGCCGGCTATCAGCGCCAGCTGGGCACCGCTATCAAGCGCGCCCGCTTCATGGCCCTGCTGCCGTACACCGACAACCATCAATAATTTTCGAGGAGACGAAACATGCAAATCATTCTGCTCGAAAAGGTTGTTAACCTCGGTAATCTCGGCGATGTGGTCAAGGTCAAGGACGGCTATGCCCGTAATTTCCTGATTCCGCAGCGTATGGCCAAGCGTGCTACGCCGGCTGCTATGGCCGAATTTGAAGTTCGCCGCGCCGAACTGGAAAAGCTGGCTGCTGAAAAGCTGGCTGCTGCCCAGGCTGTTGCCGACAAGATGAACGGTACTGCCGTGTCCGTCGCCCGCAAGGCTGGCATGGATGGCCGTCTGTTCGGTTCCGTTGGTAATGTTGATATCGCCGAAGCCCTCAAGGCAGCTGGCTTTGATATCGACAAGTCGGCCATCCGCATGCCGGACGGTCCGCTCAAGGCAATCGGCGAGTTCCCGCTCGACGTTGCGCTGCACACTGACGTGCTGGCCAATATCACCGTGGCCGTGGTCGCCGAGTAATTCCGGTCATCACCCACCAAAAAGGCCTCGCAATCGCGAGGCCTTTTTAATTTAAACTTGCCGCCATGAATCAACGTCCGCCAAAGCAAAGAATCTCCGATTCCACCCTGGATCACCTGCGTGTTCCCCCTCATTCCATCGAGGCCGAGCAATCGGTGCTTGGTGGCTTGTTGCTGGATAACCAGGCCTGGGATCGAATTGGCGATCAGGTTGCCGAAACGGATTTCTACCGGGATGAGCACCGGCGGATTTTCCGGCAGATTCGCAAGTTGCTGGATAACGCCAAGCCAGCCGATGTGGTTACGGTTGCCGAGGCGCTTGATGCGGCCGGGGAGGGTGATCAGACCGGTGGGCTGGCCTACCTTGGCGAGTTGGCGGCCAATACGCCTTCGGCCGCCAACATCAAACGCTATGCCGAGATCGTTCGCGAGCGTTCGGTATTGCGCAAGCTTGTCGCCACTGCCGACGAAATTGCTGCCGATGCGCTGAATCCGCTTGGGCGGGATGCCGAGACGCTGCTTGATGAAGCGGAATCGAAGATTTTCAGGATTGCGGAAGCGGGTGCCGGGCACAGCGAAGGTTTCGTCCACATCAACCCCTTGCTAACTCAGGTGGTTGAGCGGATTCAGGAATTGCATGACCGTGACAACCCTTCGGATATTACGGGCGTGCCGACCGGTTTTATCGACCTCGACCAGAAAACATCAGGCTTCCAACCGGGCGACCTGATTATTGTTGCGGGTCGTCCGTCGATGGGGAAGACGGCGTTTGCGCTGAATATTGCCGAGAATGTGGCAGTCGAAAGTGGTTTACCGGTTGGCGTCTTTTCGATGGAAATGGGCGGTGCACAGTTGGCGATGCGGATGCTGGCCTCGATTGGGCGCCTCAATTCCCAAAGCCTGCGTACAGGCAGGATGAACGACGAGGAATGGTCAAAACTGTCCTTCGCGCTTGGCAAATTGCATGAAGCGCCGATTTATATCGACGAAACGGGGGGGCTGAGTCCGGCTAATCTGCGTGCCCGTGCCCGGCGGCTGGCGCGTCAATATGGCGGGAAATTGGGGCTGATTGTCATCGACTACATCCAGCTCATGAGCGGTAACCGGCAGGGGGAGAATCGGGCGACCGAGGTTTCGGAAATCTCCCGCTCGATCAAATCCCTGGCCAAAGAGTTGCAGGTGCCCATCGTTGCACTATCGCAGTTGTCGCGGAAGGTCGAGGAGCGGACTGACAAGCGACCGATGATGTCCGACTTGCGTGAATCGGGTGCTATCGAACAGGATGCCGACGTGATCCTGATGATGTACCGCGACGAGTATTACAACAAGGAAAGTCAGGACAACAAGGGCTTGGCCGAAGTCATTATCGGCAAGCAGCGTAACGGCCCGACCGGTACGGTGCGCCTGAACTTCGTCGGGGAATTCACTCGCTTCCAGAATCTGGCTAGCGGCGGCTTCATTGATTCGCAGAACTGACGTCGTCTAGAGAACAACCTGTCGGGTGCGGATGCTGTATTGGAGTCCAGAGTCGGAGCGGCTACCCGAGAACTCCAATTGCGGCAGAAGGAGGAAGGGGATCGCAGCGTTCTTTCCTGGCAGGACGACGTCGGTCCCCAGATTGAAGGCAATCCAGTTCATTTCCCAGACGCCGAACAGGATTTTTTTCAGCGAAATCAGCTTGCTGTCGCGGTCGGAAAGAACTTCCATGGAAATTGCCCGGCGAACGTCGCTTGGGTCAACGGGAATCCAACCATAGCCCGGCACGTAAAACTCGGCGCGGACATGATGACCACGCGTCGCGTCATCGCCACTGAGTCCGAGGCTTTTGAAAAGTCGTGACGAGCCGGTACGCATGCCATAGACACAACGTGCCGGGATGCCGATGGCCCGGCAGATCGAGACGAAGAGGCCGTTGATGTCGGCCGAGCGTCCGCCATACTGCCCCTGGATCAGTTGTCGGCGTACGTCACCGCTACCACAGCCGGGCAGGCCGATATCATAAAATGTATTGTCGACGACCCAGTCGTAGATGGCTTTGGCCTGGGCGACCGGATCCTTGATGCGTCCCAGTATGCGCTCGCCAAGCTGGAAAGCCAGGCCATCGTTGGGGATCAGCTGGGAGGCCTGGAGGTTGCGGCGCAGGATGTCTTCGCGCTCCGGGGCGACCGTCCGTTTGGTGACGTCGAAATGGCGGTCGGCGGTGGTCACCAGGGTGGTCAGTTGCAGCCGGGCATCGCCGCTATCCGGCCATTCGCAGTAGAAGACCTCAAGGTCGCCATCGGGTAAACGGCGCATGCTGGCGTTGGCCTGATTGCCGGCCCAAGTATGTCCGAGGGTGCGCTGATACAAGGTATCCTGGTTGAGCGGCAGGGGCAGCCAGAGCTTGGTAGCACCACTCTTGTTTTTCAGGTTGACTGTCGTCGTGATTTCAAAGGTCCGCCATTCGCTTGGCGGCTCCGGGGCTTTGACCGGCGGCAGGCGGGAGGCGGACGTGCCTTGCGGTGGTCGCTCGATCACCGAATCTTCGGCGGTATGGGCTACCGGTTGTTGAGGCTTGTAGCTGACTTTGCCTTTTCGCTGGCCTGGCCTGGCGGCTGGTTTTTTCCCCGGCTTGCCCGTGCTTGCCTTGGTCGAACCTGCTTTGGCCTGCTTCTTTGCTGCCCATGCGTCGGTGACGAATAGCGAGAGTGCTGCGGCTGATGCTAGAAAATCGCGACGTTTCAAGAAACTCCTCCGGCGGAAACAATCCGTGGTTGAAACGAAAAGGCCGTGTCACTGACACGGCCCCTTAAATGAAGGAATAATTATAGCACTTCGGCCGCGTGGTCAGCCAAGCGGGAACGCTCCCCTCGTTGTAACGTTATATGACCGGAGTGCGGCCAGCCTTTGAAGCGGTCGACGACGTAGGTCAGGCCGGAACTGCCTTCGGTCAGGTAGGGCGTGTCGATCTGCGCGATGTTGCCCAGGCAGACGACCTTGGTACCGGGGCCGGCGCGGGTGACCAGCGTTTTCATCTGCTTCGGTGTCAGATTCTGCGCTTCGTCGATGATCAGGAATTTCTTGAGGAAGGTCCGACCGCGCATGAAGTTCATCGATTTGATCTTGATCCGCGAGCGTACGATGTCGTTGGTCGCTGCCTTGCCCCAGTCGCCGCCGTAGGGGCTGTTGCTGTCGTCGGTGTGGGTCAGGACGTCCAGATTGTCTTCGAGGGCGCCCATCCACGGCGCCATCTTTTCTTCTTCGGTGCCGGGCAGGAAGCCGATGTCTTCGCCAACGGGTACGGTGGCGCGCGTCATGATGATTTCGGCGAACAGCTTGGTTTCGAGCACCTGAGTCAGGCCGGCGGCCAGGGTCAGCAGGGTCTTGCCGGTACCGGCCTGGCCGAGTAGGGTGACGAAATCGATGTCCGGATTCATCAGCAGGTTCATCGCGAAGTTTTGTTCGCGATTGCGCGCCATGATGCCCCACACGGCATTTTTCGGGTGGCTGTAGTCGATCAGCGTTTCAAGGACGGCAGTCTTGCCCGCGGTTTCCTTGACGATGGCCGTGAAGCCGTCCTTCTCAAGCCAGATGCACTCATTGATCAGCATCTGCGGGCAAAGGGGGCCGGTGACCTTGTAGTAGGTGCGGCTGTCCTTCTTCCACGATTCCATGCCCTTGCCGTGCTTGTCCCAGAAGTTGTCGGGCAGGGCGCGGGTGCCGGAGTAGAGGATGTCGGTATCCTCGAGCACCTTGTCGTTGAAGTAGTCCTCGGCCAACAGGTTGAGGGCGCGCGATTTGATGCGCATGTTGATGTCTTTCGACACCAGGATGACCGGGCGTTTCGGGAATTTCTTCTGGAGGTGGATGACCACCGAGAGGATCTGGTTGTCGACCTTGGAGGTCGGCAGGCCTTGCGGCAGATCGGCGCTGATCGCTTCGGTCTGCAGGAAGAGCCGACCGCTGGCCAGCTTTTTCGACGGGCCGTAGAGATCGATGCCTTCGTCGATGTCGTCCTCGCCATTGGCGGCCAGCAACTCGTCCAGCATGCGTGATGTCTGGCGGGCGTTGCGGGCAATTTCGGACATGCCCTTCTTGTGGTTGTCGAGCTCTTCCAGCGTCATGATGGGCAGGAAGACGTCGTGTTCTTCGAATCTGAAAAGACTGCTTGGGTCGTGCATGAGCACGTTGGTGTCAAGGACAAAAATTTTGGTAACGGCGGGCTTCTTGATGGCTGCGGGCTTGCGCGGCATGGAGTGGGCCTTTGGTTGGGTGGGAGAAGGAAAAAGGGTTAAAGGGTTTTGACGAAATCGAGAACTTCCTGAACGTGGCCGGGGACTTTGACGCCACGCCATTCGCGGCGCAGAACGCCACTGCGGTCAATGACGAAGGTGCTGCGTTCGATGCCCCGCACCTGTTTCCCATACATGTTTTTCATTTTCATGACAGCGAACAAGGTGCAGATGGCTTCATCGGCATCCGAACCCAGCTCGAAGGGGAAACTTTGTTTGGCCTTGAAGTTTTCATGCGACTTCACGCTGTCCCGTGAAATGCCGAGAACGACCGCGTTGGCGGCGACGAACTGATCGTGCAGGTCGCGGAAGTTCTGGCCCTGAGTGGTGCAGCCCGGGGTGCTGTCCTTCGGGTAGAAATAGATCACGACGACCTTGCCGGCTTGGGCGGCGAGGTTGAACGTGGTGCCGCTGGTGGCGGGCAGGGAGAAGTCGGGAGTTGGGGTGTCGAGCATGGCAATGCCTCTGTGTTGTGGTGTTTGAGGCATTGTGGGCAATTCACCGCTGGCAGGTCAAGCGGCGCGGCAGGCATTTGTTAAACTTCTGCCCATGCGAAAAATCTGCGCGAGTCTCGTTGTCGTCATCGCCCTGTCCGGTTGCGGGCAGGCCTGGAACGATCCGTACCCGGCCGCCGATGGCGGACGCAACATTCTCTACACGGCCTTCACCGACCGGCCAAAGCATCTTGACCCGGCGCGCTCCTATGCCGAAGACGAGGTCACCTTCACGGGGCAGATTTATGAGCCGCCGCTGCAATACCACTACCTGAAGCGGCCTTACGAGCTGATTCCGTCTACTGTCGAGCAGGTGCCGGTGCCGCGTTTCTACGACGCCGCCGGGCGCGAATTACCCCACGATGCGCCGGTCGAGCGCATCGCCGAGAGTGTTTACGAGCTGAAACTCAAGCCGGGCATCCGTTTTCAGCCGCATCCGGCCTTCGCCCTCAATTCCCACGGTCAACCGGAAATTTTGGCCAAAAATGAAATCGCCAAACGGCAGACCATGGCTGATTTCCCCGCGGTCGGTACGCGCGAATTGAGCGCCGACGACTACATCTACCAGATCAAGCGCCTGGCCCACCCGCACCTGCATTCGCCGATTTTCGGCATGATGGCCGACAAGATCGTTGGCTTGAAGGAACTCGGCGACAGCCTGCAGAAAGCCGCCAAGGACAAGCCGGCGAGTGAATGGCTCGATCTCGATGCCTACCCGCTGAGCGGCGTCGAGAAGGTCGATGCGCTGACCTGGCGCATTCGCATCAAGGGCAAGTATCCGCAGTTCCTCTACTGGCTGGCCATGCCATTCTTCGCGCCGGTGCCACGCGAGGTCGACCGCTTCTTCAGCCAACCCGGCATGGCCGAAAAGAACCTGACGCTGGACTGGTGGCCGGTTGGCACCGGCCCGTTCATGCTCAGCGAAAACGATCCAAACCGCCGCATGGTTCTTTCGCGCAACCCGAATTTCCACGGCCAGACTTACCCCTGCGAAGGTGAACCGGGCGACCGTGCCGCCGGCTTGCTCGACGATTGCGGCAAGCCGCTGCCCTTCCTCGATCAGGCCATCTTCACGCGCGAGAAAGAGGCGATCCCGTATTGGAACAAGTTCCTGCAGGGTTACTACGATGCGTCCGGGATTTCCTCCGACAGCTTCGATCAAGCTGTACGCGTCAATGTTGGCGGTGATGTCGCGCTCAGTGACGAGATGCGCGACAAAGGCATCCGCCTGCTGACTTCGGTCAAGTCGTCGACCTTCTACATGGGTTTTAACATGCTCGACCCGGTCATCGGCGGCCTTTCGCCACGGGCGACCAAGTTGCGCCAGGCCATTTCGATAGCCATCGACCAGGAAGAGTTCATTTCCATCTTCCAGAACGGCCGTGGCATAGCCGCGCAAAGCCCTCTGCCGCCGGGCATCTTCGGTTTCGAAGCGGGCGAGCAGGGGATTGACAGCACCGTTTACGACTGGGTCGATGGCAAGCCAAAACGCAAGCCGGTCGAGGTCGCCAAAAAACTGGTCGCCGAAGCCGGTTACCCGAACGGCCGCGATGAAAAAACCGGTGACCCGCTCGTCGTCAATCTCGACACCACCGGCGGCGGCATGGGCGAGAAATCCCGTCTCGACTGGCTGACTCGGCAATTTGCCAAGATCGACGTGCAACTGGTCGTCCGTTCAACCGACTTCAACCGCTTCCAGGACAAGATCCGCAAAGGCAACGTCCAGCTTTATTACTTCGGCTGGAACGCCGATTACCCGGACCCGGAAAACTTCTTTTTCCTGCTCGATGGCAACGAAAGCAAGGTTGCCAAGGGCGGCGAGAACGCCTCGAACTACGCCAATCCGGAATTCGACCGCCTGTTCCTGCGCATGAAGAACATGGACAACACGCCCGAGCGCCTCGCCATCGTCCGCCAGATGAACACTATCCTGCACCACGACGCGCCCTGGGTTTTCGGCCTGCATCCGAAAAGCTACACGCTGAGTCATCGCTGGCTCAGAAACCGCAAGCCGAGCGACGTTGGCAACAACACCTTGAAATACCAGCGCATCGACACCGCTGAACGCGCTGCTGCCCGCCGCGAATGGAATAGCCCGGTGCTCTGGCCGCTCGGACTAGGCCTGCTGGTGCTGGTGCTGGCCATCATCCCGGCCATTATTGGCTATCGTCGCCGCGAGCGTTGGGCCGCACTCAAGTGAAACTAGTCGAGCGCCAGCAAGGGCTGGATGCCGAACTGCTCAACTTTCACGGCCTGTGGCATCCGCAGCCCTTTCGTGAGCCTCGCCCGCAGTGGTGTGAACGCTGGCCGTCGTTGTTCAATGAACTCATGGGGTTGCCCGAAGCCGACATAGCGCGCCTAAACGATGACAGCGAGGCTGCCTTGGCACTGCTCGCCCGCCACATTCCGGCCGTCTCCACGCTTTCCCACTTGGCCGATTTGCCAGTGCTGCAAGGAACATCCTTGCCCGAGCGCAGTGCCCACTGGGCCTGGGAAATCCCTGGGCGCAAGCGCGAGCAGATCGAAGCCTTTGCCGCAGCGGCTGGTCAGGGTCGGCAACCGGTACTCGACTGGTGCGGCGGCAAGGGCCACCTTGGCCGCCTACTGGCACTAACCTGGCAGACGCCAGTGCATACCCTCGAAATCAATGCCGGTTTGTGTGAGGCTGGGGAAGGTCTGGCCCAACGCGCCGGGGTACGGCAGCAATTTGTCATTTCTGATGCGTTGACCGCAACCGACTGGCCGCAGGCCGGCCAGCATGCCGTCGCCCTGCACGCCTGCGGCGAACTGCATCGTCGCTTGATCCGTGATGGTGTCGATAAAGGCGTCGGTAGTTTCGATGTTGCGCCATGCTGTTACTACCGTGGCGTTGCCGAAAGCTATCAGGCGCTGTCGGCCAATCTGCATTTGGCGCTGACGCGCGACGATACCCGTCTGGCCGTGACCGAAACCGTCACCTCGTCGCCGAGGGAAACGCGGCAGCGGGACCGGGCTATTGCCTGGAAGCTCGGTTTCGATGCCTATCGTCGGACGGTGAGTGGCGATGCCTACCGTAGTTTCAAACCGGTGCCCGAAGCCTGGATACGAGCCGAATTTGCCGATTTTCTGGCCAGGATGGCGGAACGGGAGCGCCTGCCTCTGCCATCGACTTCAGTTGCCGCAGAATTCGAAGCCCGCGGCTGGCAGCGGCGTAACGAAGTCATGCGGCTATCCATCGTCCGCCATGCCTTCCGCCGGGCCATCGAAGTCTGGCTCGCCCTCGATCTGGCCTGTTTTCTAAATGAACGCGGCTATGAGGTCGGCCTGGGCAGCTTCTGCGACCGGCGTCTGACGCCGCGCAACCTGCTTATTTCGGCCCGACTAGCCTAGCCAGATATTCGGCCAGTTCGAGTGGGTGGTCGATGATCAGGTCGGCGCCCCAGGCATGCAGCGGCCCGCTGTCGCCAAGATAGCCGTAGGAAACGGCGACCGTCTTGCAGCCGGCGGCGTTGCCGGCGACGATGTCGCGCCGGTCGTCACCGACGTAAAGCGTCCGTTCCGGTCGGCAGCGGAGCAGTTGGCAGGCATGCAGGATAGGCAGGGGCGAAGGCTTCGCCTCGGCCGTCGTGTCGCCGCTGACGACGCAGTTGGTGCGCGGTGTCAGTTGCAGCAACTCGACGAGCGGGTCGGTGAAGCGCATCCGCTTGTTGGTGACGATGCCCCAGCCCAGATTCAGGGCTTCCAGCGCATCGAGCAGTTCGGGAATGCCGTCGAACAGGCGAGTGGCATCGCACAGTCGCCCGGCGTAAATCTCAAGAAAACGCTGTGACAGACGCTCGTAGCTCGGATGCGAGTTATCGATACCGAAGCCCGCGTTGAGCAATCCCCGAACGCCTTGCGAGGTATATGGCCTGAGCGCGGTCAGGGATTGCTGCGGTCGACCTTCCTCCAGCAGCAAAATATTGACTGCTTCGCCGAGGTCGGGCGCCGTGTCGGCCAGCGTCCCGTCCAGGTCGAAGAGAACGGCATCAAACATGCCGTGTCGCGCGCATCAGGTAATTGACGCTGGTGTCCGTTCCCAATGAATAGATTTTGCTTAGTGGGTTGTAGCTCATGCCGACGACTTCGTCAGGTTCAAGTCCGGACAGCTTGGCCCAGCGCGCCAGTTCCGACGGTTTGACGAACTTGGCGTAGTCATGCGTGCCCCTGGGCAGCATGTTCATGATGTATTCAGCGCCGATTACCGCGAACAGGTAGGACTTCGGGTTGCGGTTCAGCGTGGACAGGAAAACCTGGCCGCCCGGTTTGACCAGACGCGCGCAAGCGGCAATGACGCTGGATGGATTGGGCACGTGCTCAAGCATTTCAAGGCAGGTCACCGCATCGAAAGCACCCGGCATTTCATCCGCCAGTTGCTCGACGGAAATTTTGCGGTAATCGACCTTTTGGCCGCTCTCGAGCAAATGCAACTTGGCGACGCCAAGCGGCTTTTCCGAGAGGTCGATGCCGGTCACATTGGCGCCACGCACCGCCATGCCTTCCGAGAGCAGGCCGCCACCGCAGCCGACATCGAGAATGCGCTTGCCGGCAAGGCCGATGGCCTGGTCTATCCAGTCGAGGCGGAGTGGGTTGATATCGTGCAGCGGTTTGAATTCGCTGTTCGGGTCCCACCAGTGGTGGGCAAGGTCACCAAACTTTTCCAGTTCGGCGGGATCGGCGTTGAGCATGGTCATTGTGTTGAGAAATTTCATCAGAAAAGAAAAAGCCCCGCGTTGCGGGGCTTTCCTTGAAGCGTCGGCGAATTACTTGGTGCCGATGACTTCGATATCAACGCGACGATCCGGCTGCAGGCAGTCGATCAGGGCCTTGGTCTTGGCGTTACCCTTGCACTTGTCGCCGGTAACCGGCTGCTTCTCGCCCTTGCCTTCGGTGTAAACACGGTTGGCTTCGATGCCCTTGGCGACCAGGTATTCCTTGACGGCGGCAGCGCGCTTCTCGGACAGCTTCTGGTTGTAGGCGTCACCACCGATGCGGTCGGTGTGGCCAACGGCCAGGATCACTTCAAGCTTGATGGCCTTGGCCTTGGAAACCAGCTCGTCGAGCTTGGCCTTGCCGGCCGGACGCAGGACAGCCTTGTTGAAGTCGAACAGGGCGTCAGCAGCGACGGTGATCTTCTCGCCGGACGGCTTGACGCCGGTCGCAGCGGCCGGAGCCGGAGCGGCAGCAACCTTCGGTTCGCAGGCTTCCTTCGGCAGGAGGTCCTTGTCGCACTCGCAACCGGCCTTGTCGGCGGCAGCAGCGGCCGGGGTCCAGTAGCCATCACGCCAGCACAGGCCGAAACCGGACTTGGCGACGACGTCACGGCCGTCGATCAGGTAAACGCGTTCTTGGGCAACAGCGGTAAAACCGATACCGGCCAGCAGGGCCAGAACCAGAGATTTCTTGGCGATATTTTTGATCATTGTTTTCCCTCGTTGAAGAAAATTTGAAAATCTTTAACCCGCGTTATGGCGAAGCTCAAGGCTGCCGGCGGACTTCCAAACCATTTTGCCATAGTGCAACGGCCGATTCCAAGTGCTTTTGGTCGTTGTTGAGTAAAGTTTTGTGGTCTACGCAACACTTTCCGGCCACCCATACATGACTAACGCATTCTCGCCCGGCAACATTGACCAGATGTGACAGCGGATCGAAACATGGGCGCATTTCAAGTGCGCCGAGGTCGACGGCACAAAGGTCGGCAGACTTTCCGGGAGAAATCGAGCCGATTTCCTTGCCCAGGCCCAACGCATTGGCCGCGTTGAGGGTTGCCATGCGCAGGATTTCGTGAGCGGGCAGGGCGCTGGCATCTCCCGTCAGGCCTTTTGCGAGAAGGGAGGCCAGACGCATTTCGCCGAACAGGTCGAGGCGGTTGTTGCTGGCTGCGCCGTCGGTACCCAGTCCGACATTGATGCCTAGTTGTCGCATCCGCGCCACAGGCGCAAAGCCGCTGGCCAGCTTGAGATTGGATGTCGGGCAGTGGGCGATGCTGCAGCCGGTGGACGCCAGTAGCTGCAATTCGTCTTCGTCAAGGTGTACGGCGTGCACGCCGATGAAATTGGGGCCAAGCTGACCAAGCTGGCGCAGGCGCTCGAGCGGTCGGTGCTGGTGTTGCTTCAGACTCTCCTCGATTTCCTGTCGCGTTTCGTGAATATGGCAATGAACCGGCAGGTTCATCTGCTCGGAAAGCGTCAGAATTCTGTCGAAAGTGCTGTCGGCGACGGTGTAGGGGGCGTGCGGGGCAAGGCAGAAGCCGATCAGCGGGTCGTTCAGCCAGGTTTCGCGAACAGCCAGTCCTTTGTTCAGATAATCGTCGGCGTCGCTGGCATAGGGCGTCGGGAATTCCAGCGCAATGATGCCGAGCATGGCGCGCATGCCGGCTTCGGAGGCGGCGGCTGCGGCGGCCTCGGGGAAGAAATACATGTCGTTGAAGCAGGTGATGCCACCCTTGAGCATTTCGGCGCAGGCGAGGCGGGTTCCGTCGTAGACGAACTGGGCCGACATATGGGCCGCTTCGGCCGGCCAGATGTGATTTTGCAACCAATCCATGAGCGGCAGGTCATCGGCCAGGCCGCGCATCAGGGTCATGGCGGCATGGGTGTGCAGATTGATCAGGCCGGGGATCAGGATGTGATCCGGTAAGTTGACATGCTTGCCCGGCGCAAAGCGGGCGTGGGCTTCGCCACTGGGCAAAATGGCCAGAATGCGACCGTTGTCGACGGCGACGGCATGGTTGGTTAGGACGAGATCGGATTCGACCGTGGCAATCCAGCGGGCGTCGATCAGCAGGTCGATGACTTGGGGTGTTGTTGTCATGTAAAACGGGGTCTGTACGGTTAAGTTGGCGTGTTAAAATAGCAAATTACGCTTGAATCAACTAATAAGGCATCGCGCAAGCGGTGCGACTGTGAGACATGGACCAATTCGCCAAAGAAACATTGCCGATCAGCCTCGAAGACGAGATGCGGCGTTCTTATCTCGATTACGCGATGAGCGTGATCGTTGGCCGGGCGTTGCCGGATGCGCGCGACGGCCTGAAGCCGGTGCATCGCCGGGTGTTGTTCGCGATGCACGAGCTGAACAATGACTGGAACAAGGCGTACAAGAAATCGGCGCGTATCGTCGGCGACGTGATCGGTAAATACCACCCGCACGGCGACACGGCAGTCTATGACACGATCGTCCGCATGGCGCAGAATTTCTCGCTGCGTTACATGCTGGTCGATGGCCAGGGCAACTTCGGTTCGGTCGACGGCGACAACGCGGCGGCGATGCGTTATACCGAAGTCCGGATGGCCAAGATCGGTCATCAGTTGCTCGAAGACCTCGACAAGGAAACCGTCGATTTCGGGCCGAACTACGACGGTTCGGAAAACGAGCCACTGGTCATGCCGGCGCGCATCCCCAATCTGCTGATCAACGGCTCGTCCGGTATCGCGGTGGGCATGGCGACCAATATTCCGCCGCACAACCTCAACGAAGTCATCGCCGGTTGTCTGGCCATGCTGGAAAATCCGGCGATCACCATCGAGGAATTGATTGCCTACATCCCGGCGCCTGACTTCCCGACGGCTGGCCTGATCTACGGCATGACGGGCGTGCGCGAGGGTTACCAGACCGGCCGCGGCCGCGTCATCATGCGCGCTCGCACCCATTTCGAGGACATGGAAAAGGGCAATGGTCGTCAGGCGCTGATCGTCGACGAGATTCCCTACCAGGTTAACAAGAAGTCGCTGATCGAGAAGATCGCCGAGCTGGTTAACGAGAAGAAAATCGACGGCATCTCCGATATTCGCGACGAGTCGGACAAGTCCGGCATGCGGGTCGTCATCGAACTGAAGCGCGGCGAAGTCGGCGAGGTCATCCTCAATAACCTGTACAAGCAGACGCAACTGCAGGACACCTTCGGCATGAACATGGTCGCGCTGGTCGACGGCCAGCCGCGCCTGCTCAACCTCAAGCAGATGCTCGAATGCTTCCTGTCGCACCGTCGCGAAGTCATCACGCGGCGCACCGTTTTCGAGCTGCGCAAGGCGCGCGAACGCGGTCACATCCTCGAAGGTCTGGCCGTTGCGCTGTCCAACGTCGACGACATCATCACCCTGATCAAGGCGGCGCCGACGCCGGCTGACGCCAAACGCGGCCTCATGGAGCGCACCTGGCGTAGCGCCGTGGTCGAGGAAATGCTGGTGCGTGCTGCTTCCGACGCTTCGCGCCCGGATGGTCTGGCCCCGGAGTTCGGTTTGTCGGAGCAGGGTTATCGTCTCTCCGATGCCCAAGCCCAGGCCATTCTCGAGTTGCGTCTGCAACGCCTGACCGGTCTCGAGCAGGACAAGATCGTCAGCGAGTACAAGGATGTCATGGCCAAGATCCTCGATCTGCTCGACATCCTGGCCAAGCCGGAACGCATTACCGAAATCATCGTCACCGAACTGGTGGCGATTCGCGAGCAGTTCGGCGACGAGCGTCGCTCGGAAATCATCCTGCAGACGCACGAACTTAGCCTCGAAGATTTGATCACGCCGCAGGACATGGTGGTCACGCTGTCGCATGGCGGCTACATCAAGGCCCAACCGCTGGCCGACTACCGGGCCCAGCGCCGGGGCGGGCGTGGCAAGCAGGCGGCGGCGATCAAGGAAGAGGATTTCGTCGATCATCTGTTTGTCGCCAACACCCACGATTTCATCCTGTGTTTCTCGAACCGCGGTCGTTGCTACTGGCTCAAAGTTTATGAAGCACCGCAGGGCAGCCGGGTCAGCCGCGGCAAGCCGATCGTCAATCTCTTCCCGCTCGAAGAGGGCGAACGGATCAACGCCGTGCTGCCGGTCAAGGAATTCTCCGACGACCAGTTTGTGTTCATGGCGACCGTCATGGGTACGGTCAAGAAGACCCCGCTCTCCGATTACTCGAACCCGCGCAAGGCCGGCATCATCGCTGTTACGCTGGATGAAGGCGATTACCTGATCGGCGTCGAGCTGACCAGCGGGACGAGCGATATCGTGCTGGTTTCCAATGCCGGCAAGGCGGTGTGGTTCGACGAAGAAGATGTCCGTCCGATGGGCCGTGGCGCCCGTGGCGTGCGCGGCATGCGTCTGATGGAAAATCAGTCGGTGATTTCGTTGCTGGTTGCCGATAACGATCAGCAGACCGTGCTCGTCGCTACCGAAAACGGTTACGGCAAGCGCACCGTGCTGGCCGATTTCCGCCATTCCGGTCGCGGTACGCAGGGCGTGCGCGCCATTGCCGACAGCGAACGCAACGGCATCGTCGTTGGCGCCAAGCTGGTCAATGACGAAGACGAAATCATGCTGATCACCACCGGTGGCGTGCTGATCCGGACCCGGGTTGCGGAAATCCGCGGTATGGGCCGGGCAACGCAGGGCGTCACGCTGATCTCGCTGGATGACGGCGAGAAGCTGGCCGGTCTGGAGAAGGTCGCTGAATCGGTGGCCGAGGTCGATGCTGAAGTCGAAATTGATGCTGATTCGGTGAATCCCACGGTCAACCCGGAAAATGAGCAAAATCCGGAATCATCCGAACCCAACGAAGGTGGAGAAGCATAAATGAGCCGCATCTGGAATTTCAGCGCCGGTCCGGCTGCTCTTCCCGAGGAAGTCCTGCGCCAGGCGCAGGAAGAACTGCTCGACTGGCATGGCGCCGGTTGCAGCGTCATGGAAATGAGCCATCGCGGCAAGGAATTCGGCAGCATTCTCGGCCAGGCCGAAGCCGACCTGCGCGAGTTGATGGGCATTCCCGAGCAGTACAAAGTGCTTTTCCTGCAGGGCGGGGCGACGCAGCAGTTCGCGCAGATTCCGATGAACCTGCTGGCTGGTCGTTCGGCCGACTACATCGTGACCGGTTCGTGGTCGAAGAAAGCTTTCAAGGAAGCGCAACGCATCGGCAATGTCCGTTGTGCCGCGACGACCGAGAGCAGCGGTTTCACCCGCCTGCCGGTGGCCGAGGAAATCAAGCTCGACCCGTTCGCTGCATACCTCCACGTGTGCACCAACGAAACGATCCACGGCGTCGAAATCCCGGCCGAGCGCATAGCTGATACCGGCGTGCCGCTGGTGGCCGACATGTCGTCGCATATCCTGTCGCGGCCGGTCAATGTCGAGAAATTCGGCCTGATCTACGCCGGGGCGCAGAAGAATATCGGCCCATCCGGCGTGACGCTGGTCGTCGTTCATCGCGATCTGCTCGGCATGGCTCCGTTGAACATCCCGACGGTGATGGATTACGCCGTCATGGCCGAAAACGGCTCGATGCTCAACACGCCGCCGACCTTCGGCATCTACATCGCCGGCCTGGTTTTCCAGTGGCTCAAGCGGCAAGGCGGTTTGTCGGGCATTGCCACGGTCAACGCGGAAAAAGCGCGAATTTTGTATTCCGCCATCGACGACTCCGACGGCTTCTACACCAACCCGGTCGATCCGGATTGCCGCTCGGCCATGAACGTGCCGTTCATAATCAGCAATGCCGATCTCGATGCGGCTTTCCTGGCCGAGGCCAAGGCGGCTGGCGTGCTCGGCTTGAAGGGCCACAAGTCGGTTGGCGGTATGCGCGCCTCGATCTACAACGCCGTGTCGCTGGAGGCCGTGCAGGCGCTGGTGGCATTCATGAACGATTTCGCCAAACGTAACGGTTGAGTTTATGAGCGACCCGCAGCAAACCGACTTGCAGAAAGCCCTGGCCGGCGTGCGCGCCGAAATCGACGGCATTGACAGCGAATTGCTGCGCCTGCTCAACCAGCGCGCCCGTTGCGCCCAGAAAGTTGGCGAGATCAAGGCCGAGCACGGCGAAGCCGGGCATATCTACCGCCCGGAGCGCGAAGCCCAAGTCTTGCGCCGCCTGCAGGATGCCAATCCGGGTCCATTGCCAAACGAAAACATTACCTTCTTCTTCCGCGAGGTTATGTCGGCCTGTCTGTCGCTCGAAGAGCCGCTCGGCATTTCCTTCCTCGGGCCCCTCGGTTCCTTTACCGGCAGCGCGGCGACCAAGCATTTCGGCCATGCTGCGCGCTTGTTGCCGCAGGCGTCGATTGACGACGTTTTCCGTGAAGTCGAATCGGGTCACGCCCATTACGCCGTAGTGCCGGTCGAAAACTCGACCGAAGGCGCCGTTGGCCGGACGATGGATCTGCTGCTCGGCACGCCGCTAAAGATTTGCGGTGAAGTGGTGCTGCGCATTCACCAGAATCTGCTGACCAAGGAAACCGATCTGGGCAAGATTACCAAGGTTTATTCGCACGCCCAGTCGCTGGCCCAGTGCCATGAATGGCTCAATCGCAACTTGCCGGGCATTCCGCGCATTTCGGTGTCGAGCAATTCGCTGGCCGCCCAGATGGCGGCCGATGAGCCCGGTACGGCAGCGATTGCCGGTGTCGCTGCGGCCGAGCGCTACAACCTGCCCAAGCTGGTCGAAAACATCGAAGATGAGCCGAACAACACGACGCGCTTCCTGATCCTCGGCAAGCACGACGCGGCCATTTCCGGTCGCGACAAGACTTCGCTGATCATGTCGGCGCCGAACCGTACCGGCGCCCTGCACGAACTGCTGCTGCCCCTGTCGACGGCCGGCGTTTCGATGTGTCGCCTGGAATCGCGTCCTGCCAAGAATGCCTTGTGGGAATATGTTTTCTACGTCGATATCGAAGGCCATCACGACGAGCCGGCGATCAAGGCCGCGCTGGAAAAACTGGCTGGCTACGCCGCCTATCTGAAAATTCTCGGGTCTTACCCGGTTGCCGTTTATTAAGGAAGTTTCGATGAGTCTTGCAGATCAGGCGCTGCCTTACGTCCGCGCCATTTCGCCCTATCAGCCGGGCAAGCCGATCACCGAACTGGCTCGCGAAATGGGTATTCCGGTCGAAAGCATCGTCAAGCTGGCATCCAACGAAAATCCGCTGGGCATGAGCCCGAAGGCGAAAATAGCGGTCGAGGCAGCGATCAGCGGCGTCGAGCGTTATCCCGATCAGTTTGACCTGATCAAGGCCGTCGCTCAGCGTTGTGGCGTGGAGCAAGGGCAAGTTGTTCTCGGTAACGGCTCAAATGATGTGCTCGATCTGGCCGCCCGCGTTTTTCTGGCGCCGGGCCGCTCGGCGGTTTTTGCCCAGCATGCCTTCGCCGTTTATCCCCTCGCCACCATTTCGACGGGTGCCGAGTTGATTTCTACGCCGGCCAAGAACTATGGTCACGATCTAGATGCCATGCGCGCCGCCATCCGGCCGGATACGCGCATTATCTGGATCGCCAACCCGAACAATCCGACCGGCAATTTTGTGCCCTATCCGGAAGTGCGCGCTTTCCTGGAAGCAGTTCCGAAGGACGTGGTCGTCGTCCTCGACGAGGCCTACAACGAATACCTGCCGCCGGAAGATCGCGTCGATGTCGCGGGCTGGATCAAGGATTTCCCCAATCTGGTCGTCTGCCGCACCTTGTCGAAGATCTACGGCCTGGCCGGGCTGCGCATCGGTTATGCGCTGGCTTCGGCCGAGGTGGCGGATCTCATGAACCGCGTTCGCCAGCCATTCAACGTCAATAATCTGGCGCTGGCCGGGGCCCTGGCGGCGCTCGATGACGACGAGTTTCTGCAGGCCAGCTACGAACTGAACCGGCGCGGCATGGCGCAGATCGTCGCCGGCCTTGAGAAGTTGGGTCTCGAATACATCAAGCCGCACGGCAACTTCGTCACCTTCAAGGTGGGCGACGGTGCCGGGGTCAATCAGAAGCTTCTCAAGCAGGGCGTCATCATCCGGCCGATCGGCGGCTACGGCCTGCCGGAATGGCTGCGCGTCACCATCGGTACCGAACCTGAAAACGCCCGCTTCCTCGAAGCGTTGGAGCAGGTGCTTTAAGCCAATGGCCGAATTCGGCAAAGTCGTCGTCTTTGGCACCGGCCTGATCGGCGGCTCCTTCTCATTGGCACTCAAGGAAGCGGAGGCGGTCGAGGAGGTCGTTGGTTTCGGTCGTACGCCGGCTACCTTGCGCAAAGCACAGGAACTGGGCGTCATCGACCGGGCCGGGATCAACCCGACCCATGAAATCGAAGACGCCGACATTGTGCTGGTGGCAACGCCGGTGGCGCAGATGGCGGATATTTTCGAACGTATCGGACCGTATCTCGGCCCGAATACCATCGTCACCGACGGCGGTTCGACCAAGGGCGACGTGGTTGCTGCCGCTCGGGCTGCGCTGGGCGACCGGATCGGCCAGTTCGTGCCGGCCCACCCCATTGCCGGCGCCGAAAATAGCGGTCCGGCAGCGGCGCGCTGGGATCTCTATCAGGGCAAGAAGGTCGTCGTAACGCCCTTGCCGGAAAACAGCGACGAGGCGCTCGACCACATCAAGCGCGCCTGGTCGCTTTGCGGTGCCGACATCTATGAACTGACGCCGGAAATGCACGACCGCGTCTTCGCGGCGGTCAGTCATCTGCCGCATCTGCTGTCCTACGCGCTGGTGCATCAACTGGCTGTGCGCGACGATGCCGATCTGTTCTTTACTTTTGCTGCCTCGGGCTTCCGCGACTTCACGCGGATCGCCGCCAGCCACCCGGAAATGTGGCGGGATATCTGCCTCGCCAACCGCGAAGCACTGCTCGGCGAACTGGATTGCTATCGTGCGCAGCTCGACGAACTGCGCACGGCGCTGGCACGCAATGATGGCGAACGCCTCGAAGAGGTCTTTGGCATCGCGCGTCGCGCCCGCCGCGACTGGGCCGGCGAGGGCTGATGTCCCGGCTGCTTCAGGCGCTGCTCATCGGGTTGGCGCTGACGCTGCCGATCCTCGCTGTAGCCGAAGCGCCGGCCATTCTGCTGGCCAATGTCTATCGCGATCAGGTCGATGTCTCCCGCTATTTGGCCAGCGAAAAACTCGATGGCGTGCGGGCGATCTGGGACGGGCAGGCGCTGCGTTTCCGTAGTGGAAAACCCATCAATGCACCGGGCTGGTTTCTCGCCGGCTTGCCGAACCAGCCGCTCGACGGCGAACTGTGGATCGCCCGCGGCCAGTTCGAGCGCCTTTCCGGCATTGTTCGACGCGACATTCCCGACGATGCGGCCTGGCGTGAGGTGCGCTACATGATTTTCGAATTACCGGGCGCGCCGGGCACATTCAGCGAGCGGGCCGAGCAAATACGGCGGATAGTGTGCCAGGCCAACGTCCCATGGCTATTTGAAATTAAGCAGTTTTTTCCGGTTGACCGTGGCAATCTCAAAAAACGCCTCGACGAGGTCGTTCGGGGCGGTGGCGAAGGGCTGATGCTGCATCTGGCAGATGCGCCTTACGAGACCGGGCGCAGCGATGTGCTGCTCAAGGTAAAACCTTGGCAGGATGCCGAAGCGGTGGTCATCGGTCATCAGCCGGGCAAGGGGCGTTTCGCCGGCATGCTGGGGGCCTTGAAAGTGCGTACGCCGGAAGGGATGGAGTTTCTGTTGGGCACGGGTTTCTCTGCGGCGCAAAGACGCGAGCCGCCTGCGCTGGGCGCGATGGTGACCTACCGCTACCGTGATCTGACGGGTGGCGGCCTGCCCCGGTTTGCCAGTTTTCTGCGCATTCGGGACGAATAACTCGGTACAAGCCCGGCGCCAATTCTTTACCTTGGTTGTGATGCGTCCATGACCTCGAACGGGTAAAATTCCACCTTTATTTTCAACGGCGAACAGCGATGATTTTCGTGACTGGCGGGGCTGGCTATATCGGCTCGCATACCTGCGTTGAACTTCTCCAATCCGGTCAGGAAGTGGTCGTTTTCGATAACTTTTCCAATAGCCATCGGGAATCGCTGAAACGCGTCGAAGCCATCACCGGTAAGAAAATCCACTGCGTCGAGGGCGATATTCGTGACCAGGCAGCCGTGGCTGCTGCATTGCGGCAATTCGATTGCCAAGCGGTCATCCATTTCGCCGGGTTGAAAGCGGTCGGCGAATCGGTCGAAAAGCCGCTTGAATATTACGACAACAATGTCATCGGCACGCATCGCCTGCTCAGTGCGATGGGCGAGTGCGGCGTCAAGACGCTGGTTTTCAGTTCCTCCGCCACCGTCTACGGCGAGCCGCAGCGCCTGCCACTGACCGAAGATCACCCGCTCTCGGCAACCAATCCGTACGGCCGCACCAAGCTGGTCATCGAAGACATGCTGCGCGATCTTTACCGCTCCGACCCATCATGGCGAATCGGCATCCTGCGCTACTTCAATCCGGTCGGTGCGCACGAAAGCGGCCTGATCGGCGAAGACCCGCAAGGCACCCCGAACAACCTGATGCCCTTCGTCGCCCAGGTCGCCGTCGGCCGCCGCGAGCAGCTGAAAGTCTGGGGCAACGACTACCCGACACCGGATGGTACGGGGGTGCGCGACTACATCCACGTCGTCGACTTGGCCCTTGGCCATCTCAAGGCGTTGGAATGCCTGAGCGACGCCCAATGCTTCGAAGTGAATCTGGGTACCGGCACCGGTTACAGCGTACTCGACATAGTCAAAGCATTCGAAAAAGCCAGCGGCCGCCCGATACCCTACGAGCTCGCACCGCGCCGGTCAGGCGACGTGGCCTCCTGCTACGGCGATCCGGCTTTTGCTGCAGCACTACTCGGCTGGCGCGCTGAAAGAAACATGGATGCCATGTGCGTCGATGCCTGGCGCTGGCAAAGCAGGAATCCGAATGGTTTCAGGCATGACTGATCAGAGCGTCTCGCGTTTTGAAAGCCTGTTGGGAATCAAATCGTACGACCTCGACGCTCTTGAAGCTTTTCCCCGGCCAAACATGGTTTCTAAAAAGAATCAGATAGGAATGACAATTGCCTCGTAAGAATATTTATGTCACTCAACCTAGCTTGCCGCCGTTGGACGAGTTTATTCCCTATCTTGAACAAATATGGAGCAACAAGATACTGACGAACAATGGCCCATTTCACCAGCAACTGGAAGGGGCATTATGCGAGTATCTTGGTGTGGAGCATCTGAGCCTCTTCACCAATGGCACGATAGCTTTGGTTACTGCCTTGCAAGCCTTGCGAGTAAGTGGTGAGGTAATCACTACTCCATATTCGTTTGTCGCGACTGCACACTCACTACTCTGGAATGGTCTCAAACCGGTTTTTGTTGATATCGACCCAAATACATGTAACCTTGATCCTACTAAGATCGAGGCGGCAATAACACCTC
Source organism: Ferribacterium limneticum (assembly GCF_020510585.1). Classification (GTDB taxonomy): domain Bacteria; phylum Pseudomonadota; class Gammaproteobacteria; order Burkholderiales; family Rhodocyclaceae; genus Azonexus. The sequence goes on from NZ_CP075190.1 coordinate 1,416,249, forward strand.
AAACCTCGGCTATCCTTCCTGTTCACTGCTATGGCAACCCATGTGCGGTTGATCAGATTCACAATATTGCCAGCACTTATGGGCTGAAAGTGATCTATGACGCTGCGCATGCCTTTGGTGTTCGATACAAAGGCAATAGTTTGCTCAGGTACGGGAATCTGTCAGTACTGAGTTTTCATGCTACCAAGGTTTTTAACACCTTTGAGGGAGGGGCAATTATTTGTCCCGATGCGCTCACCAAGCAGCGCATTGACTACCTGAAGAACTTCGGATTTGCCGATGAGGTGACTGTAACGGCACCCGGAATTAACGGCAAGATGAGTGAGATCAATGCAGCTTTTGGGTTGGTGCAACTAAAACACGTAGCGAAAGTACTAGACCAGAGAAAGACCGTGGAAGCACGTTATCGTGACGCTTTGCGTGACGTGGCTGGAATCCAATGTATAGCGCCTCATCCCGATGCAGAAGGAAATTCATCCTATTTTCCTATTTTCGTGCGAGAGAGTTTTCCGCTGAAGCGCGATATTCTTTATCAGCGTTTGAAGGACCGAGGTTTTTTCGGCCGCCGTTATTTCTATCCCTTGATCAGCAATATGCCGATGTATCAAAGCATGCCATCTGCTTGCAGGGAGAGCCTGCCGGTTTCAAATGTGATGGCAGATCAAGTGCTTTGCCTACCTATCTATCCGGATCTAGAGCACGAAATTGTGGACGAAATTTGCTCGCTAATAAGGGACGCTGCGCATGAGTAAGGTATTGCTGGTAGATACGAATATTTCATCATCGCCAATTTACAGTTTCTTGCTCAAGGCGGGATTTGATGTAACGGTCATTGGTGGTAACCCAGACGATTTTCTTGCCAAAACTGCAGCTCAATATATTGAAGCGGATTATTCCGATCCGGAAATCTTGGCTTCCGTGGTAGTTCGGTACGGTTTTGATTTCGTCGTTCCTGGCTGCAATGATCGTTCCTACCTGGCGTGTGCTCAATTGAACGTGGATGGGCACTTCCCTGGATTGGATACGCTGGCATCGGCTGAAACGATCAACAACAAGAAATTGTTCCGGGCTTTTGCATCGGCAAATGGACTGCCTGTGCCGAAGGTCTATGACCCTAGTGTCTGCCCGACAGATCGGGCGCTGATTGTGAAGCCCGTGGATGCGTTTAGTGGTCGTGGTGTGACTATCCTTCGCGCTCCCGATGAACAATCTTTGACTGAAGCTCAATTATTCGCGAATAGCATGTCGCGCTCTGCCACTTTCATCATTGAGGATTATGTCGAGGGCCAACTCTACAGCCATTCGTGCTTCGTGCACGAGGGACGCGTGCAGCAAGAGTTCGTCGTCGAAGAACATGGAACGGCCAATCCGTTTGTAGTTGATACCAGTCGCGTCGTTCCGGACTTTCCTCCCCGGATACTACAACCGCTGCGTGAATGTATCGAGAGGATGGCCCAGGCTCTCGGGATGGTGGATGGACTGATTCATACCCAGTTTATCTTACGGGGCAACGAGTTCTGGCTTATCGAGATCACGCGGCGCTGCCCTGGAGATCTCTATAGTCAGTTGATCGAATTATCTGTCGGTGTGCCGTATGCCGAACTGTATGCTCGTCCTTTCGTCGGTCTGCCTTACCCAGGCATAGACCGGGTGCCGGCTGCCAACTGGATCATGAGGCACACTATGTCGCTGCCGAAGTCCGGGGTTTTGGGAAGCATCCATTTCAATTGTCCAATCCTGTTGGAGAGAATGCATCCCATGTGTGTGGCGGGAGAGATGCTACGCGAATCGCCATTTGGTCGGATCGCTTTGATTTTTGTCAGGGCTTCGTCGTCTGATGAGATAGACCAAATATTTGCACGCACCCTGAAGCGCGAGCTTTATTCCATTGGACTGTGATCCATCAAGGTATTTCTAGGGATTAGTATTTATGTCTTTCATTGATGATGTTAATGCCGCTTTACATGCGGTTCCGCTCCGTCAGGAACTTGCTCATGAATTCCTCTCCTCCTCGTGTGCCGTACGCCGCTTTCTTATCGGACGCAACGAAGAGTCTCTTGCAGTTCTCAATATAATAAAACCAGATGGCATTATTGACGATTTTGCGGAGGATCTGTCCTCCTGGCATGGAGTGCCGGTTATTAGGCTGCAAGATGTACCTGCCGCTGCGATAGTCTTGAATTGCTCTACCTCAATCAGTCCGGTGACCGTGCTGGAAACTCTGAACAATGCCGGTATTGCCAAGGTTCTGAATTTCTGCGACTTGGTACCAATTGCGGGGAGAGGACTAAGTTGGCCATGGTTTGTGAGCCAGCAACGTGATGACTGGGTTACGCATGAAGTCGAGTGGGCCCAGCTTTTCGGCATGATGGCTGACGAAGAGTCCCGCCAGACTCTGCTTGACGTCGTACGTTATCGCCTGACTGCCGAGCCGGCCTTCATGCGTAATTACACTGTGCGTTTGCGTGACCAGTATTTTGAAAATTTCATGCAATTGAAGAATGAAACTTTCGTTGATGCCGGCGGATTTGATGGTGACACGTCGGAAGAGTTCTGTTCGCGTTATCCCGACTATCACGCGATTCATCTATTTGAACCTTCTCCTTCCAATATTTCAGCTGCGCGCATGCGTTTAAGGGCAAGTAAGCGCATTAATTTCTTTCAGTTAGGCCTCTCTGATTCCCAAGGGTTTCTGCATTTTGATTCCGAGGCTGGTTCGGCCTCATCGGTTTCTGACGCCGGTGGGACGACGATTAAGGTCGTTAAACTTGATGACGTGATTACCGGGGCTGTTAGTTTCATCAAGATGGATTTAGAAGGATGGGAAATGAAGGCGCTGGCCGGATGTACTCAACATATTTGTAGCGATTATCCAAAGCTCGCAATTTCCGTCTATCACTCTGCAGAGGATTTCCGTAAAGTGCCGGCCTATCTCCGCTCGCTTCAGTCTCAATACCGGATTTACTTGCGGCATTACACTCAGGGGTGGTCTGAAACGGTTATGTATTTTATGCCAACTTAAAATGTTTCCCTATGTTTGTCCCACGAAAGTCATCGGCATGAAAAATACTCCGCTTAGAGCCGCCATGATAGGCGGTGGTATTAATTCTGCCGTTGGCCGTTCGCATGAGATCGCGATGCGCCTCGACAATGCCTTTGAACTCGTGGCCGGGTGTTTCAGCAGGAATGCTCAGATAAATGCCAGGTCAGCAGATGCTTATCACGTGCCTCAAAAGGGTGTGCACGTTTCTTTAGAAAAATTGTTGGAAGTCGAGCGTGATCGTTTGGATGCTGTGGTAATTGCCACGCCGATTACAGCCCATGCAAGCCAGATAGGCGCGGTGCTTGATGCGGGCCTGACGGTAATCTGCGACAAGCCATTGGTCGCCAATTCGGCAGAGTGTGATGCTTTGCTGGCCAAAGTCTCAGGGGATAGTACTCGCCTGTTTTCAGTCTTTAATTACACCGGCTATCAGGCTGTTCGTGAAATAAAGCGCAGGGTCGAGACAGGGGAAATCGGCAAGGTTTTCAAGATCATGGCGGAGATGCCTCAGGACTCCTACCTCAGATTGAAGAATACCGATAATGTTGGTGCCATCCAGCCATGGCGCTTGATCGATGGCCGAGTGCCTTGCGTTTCGCTCGATCTTTTTGCGCACATTCACAGTCTTGTGAATTTCATTACCGGGCTTAATCCGCTCTCTGTGTGTGCCCGTTCAATGGCAGTAAGTGGCGTGAGCGATGGATTGATCGATGAAGTGGATGCGCTCGTGGAGTATGAAGGCGGGATGTTTCTGAATGCCTGGTACGGCAAGGTGGCGTTAGGTTCCCGGAATGGTCTGAAAATTCGCGTCTACGGCACGCTTGGCAGTTTCGAATGGTTACAGGAGCAGCCTGAACAGATTATTTATGCGAATGCTATCGGCGACCGGCTTCTTCTGGATCGAATCAGTTCAACATCGAGTGTGACTCACGAAGCCCGATACAACCGCTTCAAGGCGGGGCATCCTGCAGGCTTTATCGAAGCATTCGCGAATTATTATTTTGATATCGCGCGTGCGATACATGACGGTGTGCTCAATGAATACACCTTGTCTGCCAACGTCGCTGCTCAAGGAATAGCGCTCAGCGATGCAATTCACCTGTCTTCCCTGTCTCACCGGGAAGTACGGGTTGGATGATATGTTGCCAGTTTTTAGGCTGGGGGAGTAGATGTCCCTAGCCAATAGTACCGTGCGCGGGGTTATCTGGAATTTCTCAGACATGCTTCTGCGGCGAGGATTGGTGGCGGCGACGACACTGGTCCTGTCTTATTTCTTGTCACCGGCAGATTTCGGGCTAGTCGCTATGATGTCCGTGTTCCTGGTGGTGCTTGGCGGCTTGATGGATTCCGGGCTGAAAGAAGCGCTGATTCGCCGAAAGCGGCTCTCAATTCGCCTGTTAAACACAACCCTTTGGGCCAGTCTCTGGCTAGGTTGTTTGGCTTACGCACTCTTGTTTTGTGTCGCACCATGGGCGGCACTCTTCTATAACGAGCCATCCTTGGTAAATTTGCTTCGAATAGCTGGTCTGGTCATCATATTCAATGCATTGCAGACTGCTCCTGCTGCACGCCTGACCCAAGCGCTGGATTTTCGGGCTCTGATGCGGATTAGCTTGCCCGCTTCAGGATTTTCCTGCTTGTTGGCTTTGTTGCTTGCCTATCTTGGTGCCGGGGTTTGGGCCTTGATCGTCCAGACTCTTGCTGCAGCAGCAATGAGCACGATATTGACCTGGAAGGTCGCCGGCTGGCGACCAAGGCTGCAGGTGGATTTCAAGCCACTTGTTGCTCTTTTCCGGTTTGGCTACAAGTTGTTTCTTTCCAATCTTGTTGCATTGACCGTTCGTAATGCGGCCCCCAGCATGCTAGGAAAATTTCTTGGGCCAACTTATGCTGGCTATTACTATTTCGTCGACAAAATAATGGAGATGATAATGGGGCAGTTGGTTTATTCAGTTCAGAACGTGACATATCCGTCATTTTCAAAGATTAGCAGAGAGACAGTGCGGTTACGTGAGGCGTACAGGAAGGCTATTGAGATCATGGTGTTCTTGGTCAGCCCGTTACTGATGATAGGGGCTGGACTTGCCGAGCCCCTATTTGAAGTTTTTTTTTCGCCACGCTGGTTGCCGGCAGCAGGTAGCTTCATGTGGCTTTGTTTTGCCTATCTCCTATATCCGATGCATGCCATCAATCTCAATATCATCAAGGTGGTGGGGCGCTCAGATATCTTCCTTTGGCTTGAACTTCTTAAGGCTGCAATTGCGCTGAGTGTGCTCTGGATAACGCTTCCTTGGGGGATGGAAGCTGTACTTTTGGGGCAGGTATGTACTTCTTTGATCTGTTTCTTGCCAAATGCAATGTATTCAAAACCTTTGATCGGGTATTCCGCCTTTGATCAGATCAAAGATGTCTTTCTTTATTATGCCTGCGCCGCTATTGGAGGTGGAGTGGCACATGTTATAGCCAACTCTTTGGTGGGGTATGCGGCCATATTGATCGTGATGATTAGTGGGGTGGTTGGGGTATTGGCTTATCTTTTGTCATGTCGGGTACTGAAGTTGCGGGCTTGGCAATTGATATCAATTGCATTTGGTAATTTCACGAAGAGACAGGCATGAGCGATCGGAAATTTCTGATTTTTGCCCCTGCTTATAGATCCGATAACGGCGGTGGTATCGTGCTGCACCGGCTGTGTTCATTGCTTAATGAACTCGGGTACGAAGCCTATCTCACCCGATTTTTTAATGGGGCTCCCGTATATAGTAATGATTTTGTTGTTCCATTATCAAGAATTGCAGCTAGAAGCATATGGAATTTGATTACGCCATTTAAGGTTAATCCTGGATGGAAAACGCCCGTAATTAAATTTCCAAAATTACCTCTGGGACCGGAATGGATTGTTGTCTATCCAGAAATAGTGTTTGGCAATCCGCTGAAGGCACGGTGTGTAGTGCGTTGGTTGTTGCATCGACCAGGATTTCATACCGGCCATATGTGTTATGGTTCTAGTGAGTATCACGTCGATTTCAATACGTTCGCCGAAAATTTCTGCTTTCCTGATTGCAAGATGGCATCAAGGTCGCTCAATGTTTTGGCGTTCCCTTTTGAGCACTACAACATGCAAAAAGCTTTGCCTGCAGATAAACGGGCCGGAACTGCTTATTGCCTGCGGAAAGGGAAGGGGAAACCATTGGTGCATGATCTCAGGAATTCGATACTGATCGATGGGAAATCGCATGCTGAAGTAGCTGCGATATTGAAGCGGGTCAAAACGTTTATTTCTTATGACGTCTATACCGCTTATTCATCATTTGCTGTTTTGTGTGGAGCGGAATCTGTGGTCATACCAGATTTCGGGATGGATAAACATGCGTGGTTTCCCGATCCAGCTGATCGCTATGGTGTGGCGTATGGTTTCGATGATATGGGTTGGGCTCTGGAGACGGCATCGCTTGTGCTTGGTCGAATGAAAGCGAAAGAGGCGGACTCTATTGAAAATGTCGCGCATTTTGCCAAGGATGTACTCCAATATTTTGAAAAATGGAAAATCCATGACGCTCATGCCAATTCTTGATCTGGTTGATATCCATTGATAGCGGTTTCTATCGTCAGTCACCGCCACGGAGCCATGGTCGGCCGTGTTGTTAAGCAATTGCTCGATTGCCCGGAGGTATCCCTTATTCTAGTGACGCTGAACATACCGGAGGTATTGGGCTTGCCGGAAGATCAGCGCATACGGGTGCTTCACAATGTTTCTCCTCGTGGTTTTGCCGCCAACCACAACGCTGCTTTTAATGAGTCAAGGGAAGAGTATTTCTGCCCATTGAACCCAGATATCAAAATCTTGGGAAATCCATTTACAGCCTTGTTGGCTACCATGTTGGAAGCGGGAGTCGCGATGGCGGCGCCGCGTGTTGATTCCCCGGCTGGTTTACAAGAAGATAGCTGGAGGCGTTTTCCAACTGTTTTTTCGCTCATTCGAAAAATATTGGGAATAGGCAACGGCAGCTATCTGGTTCCGCCTGATGGCCGAATATTTTCTCCGGAATGGGTGGCTGGGATGTGTATGTTGTTCCGCAGTGCCGATTATCGGGCGCTCGGTGGGTTCGATGAGGGCTTCTTCCTGTATTACGAAGATGTGGATATCTGCGTCCGTTTATGGAGAAGCGGGAGACGCCTCGTTGTCTGTCCGGACGTGACTGTTATCCACGATGCCCGACGCGACAGCCATCGAAATTTTCGGCACTTGCGTTGGCATCTTGCGAGTATTACTCGCTATTTCCGTAAATATTGGGGGCGGTTGCCCTCTGTCAGCCGCTGAGTCTGCACATTTTTCATGACGATACTCGTTTCTGGTGCTACGGGTTTTATCGGGAGGCGAGTGCTCGCATACTTACTGGCAGAAGACTATCCGTGTCGGTCATTCGGGCGTCATCCAGCTATTGGTGGGCCTTCTTTCATTGGCGACTTGAGCGATAAATCCGCACTCGTCAAGGCGTGTTCGGGGGTTGAAAGTGTCTTTCATTGCGCTGGGTATGCTCACGCATTTTCGTCACAGAGTGATGATGACGAAGGTCTGTATTGGAAAATTAATTTCGAAGGCACGCAGAATTTGCTTAGGGCAGCAGGTGCGTCAGGAGTGAGGCGCTTTGTATTCCTGTCCAGCGTCAAAGCCATGGCTGAGCCAGGTGACTCATGTGTTAACGAGGATTTTTCTGGCGAGTCGCAGACGGCTTACGGGCAGAGCAAGCTGGCCGCTGAGGAAGCAGTGATTGATGCTGGGCGGCATTACGGAATGCATGTTGTCAACCTGCGTTTGGCGATGGTCTATGGTGCCGGGGGGCGCGGCAATCTTGAAAGGATGGGCCGTCTGGTGCGGAAGGGGGTGTTCCCACCGTTGCCGGAAACCGGAAATCGACGTTCTCTGGTGCATGTGGATGATGTGGTTTCAGCGATGCGTCTGGTGGCAGAGGATGATCGGGCAAATGGTCGGACCTATATTATCGCATCGCATGAAGCCCCTTCCGGGCGGCAGTTGTTTGATGCGCTGCGGGCGGCTCAGGGGCTGAAACCATGTGGTTGGGCGATGCCAGAGGGGCTTTTCCGGCTTGCCGGACGGGCCGGGGATATTATCGAGCGCATGGCGGGACGGCGTATGCCGCTGGATAGCGAAGTTGTGACCCGGCTATTGGATTCCGCCTGCTATTCGCCTACTCGAATCGAGAAGGAGTTGGGGTGGCGGGCGCGGGTGCCGCTGACCGAAGGGTTGAGGGAGATGTTGGGGGTATGAAGCGATTGTTTGATCTATTCGTGGCTTTATGCGCCGCAGTGGTTCTGGCGCTGCCCGTAGTGTTGGTGGCGCTGGCGGTCAAATTGACCTCGCCAGGGCCCGTGTTTTATTGGTCGGATCGTGTCGGTCGCCATAATCGCATTTTTCGCATGCCGAAATTTCGTAGCATGCGCATTGGGACCCCGGCTGTAGCGACGCATTTGCTGGCAGATCCAGATGCTTATCTCACGCCTATCGGTTCTTTTTTGCGCAAATCCAGCCTTGATGAACTGCCCCAGCTCTGGAGTATCCTGGTTGGGGACATGAGTTTGGTTGGGCCTCGTCCCGCTTTATTCAATCAGGAAGATCTGATTGCACTTCGTACTGGGTGTGGCGTGCATGAATTGGTGCCGGGCTTGACGGGCTGGGCGCAGGTTAATGGCCGTGACGAATTGCCGATTCCCAGGAAGGTTGAACTTGATGAGGAATATCTGCTTCAACGCTCTTTCATGTTTGACCTTCGCGTTTTATGGCTAACCGCAGTCAAGGTGTTACGGCGGGATGGCGTGTCGCACTGATCGGGGATTCGCGGGTTTTATGTCAGTACAAAACAGCGCATTTGACTGGGTCAAGCAGTTAAAATGAGATCCGAAAAAATCGGAGGCGTTTCAGCGCCCAATTGAGCTTGCCTAAAGCAATTCTTTCCATTTTCGTTTTTCTGTTCGACCTTTCCGCGTTGGCATTTGCCTGGGTGGGGGGGTTTTTGTTGCGCTTTAATTTTGATGTCCCTGCCAATTTTGCCTACGTGATGTGGTGGGGGTTGGCAATCCTGTTGCCGGTGCATGCTTTGGGGTGCCACATTGCTGGCTTGTATCGCGGTATTTGGTTGTTTGCGAGCCTGCCCGACTTGAAGCGTGTGCTTCGTGCTGTGGCGTTGTCGAGCGGGGCCGTTTTCGTGTTTTTTGTCTTCTTCCGCAGTGGTCAGCAGTTGGTGCCGCGATCACTGTTGCTGCTGTACCCGATGCTGCTGGTTCTCTATATGGGCGGTGGGCGTGCGGCTTATCGCATGTGGAAGGAGCATAGGCTTTACGGTGGCTTGATCGCACAAGGGAAGCCTGTCGTGATTGTTGGTGCCGGCCGTGGTGGCGCCATGCTGGCGCGTGAATTGGAGCGGAGCCCGGATTGGCGGGTCGTTGCACTTGTCGATGACGATCAGACCAAATGGGGGCGTGAGCTGTCCGGGATCCCGGTTCTGGGCGGGATAGATGCCTTGCCGGAAGTGCTGGCCTCAGTCAAAGCTAAACATGCTATTTTGGCGATGCCGTCGGCAGCTATAGAGGCTTGCCGTAGGGCTGCGGATTCGGTGGTTGGGGCGGGTGGGCATGTATTTACTGTGCCTGGATTGGATGATGTGATGTCCGGTCGGGTCGCAATTTCATCAATCCGACCGGTCGAGATCGAGGATTTGCTTGGGCGCGATCCGGTTTGGATCGATACAGCACATGTCGCCGATATGGTTGCCGGTAAGGTCGTCTTGGTGACAGGGGCTGGCGGATCAATCGGCAGCGAGTTGTGCCGGCAAGTGGCTCGTTTCCGCCCTGAAAAACTAGTGTTGCTCGAACTGAACGAATTTGCGCTTTACTCCATCGAGCAGTGGTTTTCGGTAAATGCAACGGATGTTGACCTGGTTCCGCTTGCTGGGGATGTTAAGGATGCTTCTCGTTTGGATGAGGTATTCGCACAGTTTAGGCCTCATGCGGTTTTCCATGCCGCAGCCTACAAGCATGTTCCTTTGATGGAGATTGGCAATGCTTGGCAGGCGGTTCGTAATAATGCCCTTGGTACGCTCACGGTTGCTGAGTGTGCCATGCGCTTCAAGGCGGAGCGTTTTGTCTTGATTTCCACCGATAAGGCGGTTAATCCGACGAACGTTATGGGGGCAACTAAGCGTTTGGCCGAGATGGTCTGCGAATCGCTGCACTGCCAAGATAGTGCAACTCAGTTTGAGATGGTTCGATTCGGTAATGTGCTAGGTAGTACCGGTAGTGTGATTCCGAAGTTTCAGGAGCAGATCGCGCGCGGTGGCCCTGTTACGGTGACGCATCCGGAAATCACTCGTTACTTCATGTCGATTCCCGAGGCCGCGCAACTTGTCTTGCAGGCGGCGACGATGGGGCACGGTGGCGAGATTTTCGTACTGGACATGGGCGAACCTGTCCGGATCGTCGATTTGGCTCGCAAGATGATTCATTTGTCGGGTTATTCTGAGCATGAAATACGTATCGAGTTCTCCGGTTTGCGGCCAGGTGAAAAGCTCTACGAGGAATTGCTTGCTGATACTGAGCAAACGCGTGAAACGCCTCATCCGAAGCTGAGAATTGCGCAGGGCCGTCCAGTCGATAGTGATTTTCTTGCTAATTTGCGATCTTGGTTGGCGAACGCGTGTCAGAGTGATGCGCAAGTGCGGGAAGCGCTTATGGTGCGCGTTCCTGAATATCATCCGGCAACAAATAGTATTCCCTGAACCCATGAATGACTTTGCGGACTTTTACCGCATGACTACACATACGGTGATGCTGTGACTCACGACTTTCTCGATCTCCCACAAATACTCTCGGCTCGCGGGACGGTTCGCCTGCCCGGTTCAAAAAGTATTTCTAACCGCGTGCTGCTACTAGCGGCTCTGGCCGAAGGTGAGACGGAGGTCCGAGACCTGCTGGCTTCGGATGATACTGAACGGATGCTTGATGCATTAAAGGTGCTAGGGGTCGGTGTTAGCCACTTGGGTGGCGAAAACTGGTTGATCAAGGGCTGTGCTGGGCAATTTCCGGTCACGCAGGCAGAATTGTTTCTGGGAAATGCTGGTACCGCCTTCCGTCCGCTTACCGCTGCTTTGGCGCTGTCTGGCGGTGATTTTGTACTGAAGGGCGTGGCCCGCATGCATGAACGACCGATCGGCGATCTCGTTGATGGCCTGCGGCAGCTTGGAGCGGATGTTACCTATCTCGGCAGCGAGGGCTATCCGCCGCTGCATCTGAAGCCGGCAAACATTGTCCCAGGCGGTTCGGTTAAGGTTCACGGCGATGTTTCCAGTCAGTTTCTGACAGGCTTGTTGATGGCTTTGCCGCTGACCGGGCAGGCTGTTGCGGTAGAGGTCGTTGGTGCACTGATTTCCAAGCCCTACATCGAAATCACGCTGGCAACCATGGCACGGTTTGGCGTGCAGGTTCAGCGTGATGGCTGGCAACGGTTTACGGTGCAGGCCGGTAGTCGCTATGTCTCGCCGGGAACGATTTACGTTGAAGGCGATGCATCATCGGCCTCGTATTTCCTTGCTATGGGAGCGATTGGCGGTGGGCCGGTTCGGGTCGAGGGTGTTGGTCGCGATTCGATTCAGGGTGATGTTCGATTTGCTGAGGCGTTGGCCAAAATGGGGGCCAAAATCGAGATGGGGCCGAACTGGATGGCCGCACGTGCTCCGCTGGGAGGACTGGTTGCGGTCGACCTCGATTGCAACCACATTCCCGATGCGGCGATGACGCTGGCGACGACCGCGCTGTTCGCCAAAGGAACGACCACGTTGCGCAATATCGCTAGCTGGCGGGTCAAGGAAACTGATCGAATTGCGGCGATGGCGACTGAATTGCGGAAGTTGGGTGCAGTGGTCGAAGAGGGTGATGATTTTATTAGCGTCACTCCTGCTAGCCTCAAATCGGCCGCCATTGATACTTACGACGACCATCGCATGGCAATGTGTTTTTCATTGGCTGCTTTCGGTACGCCGCTGCGTATCAACGATCCAAAGTGTGTGGCCAAGACTTTCCCGGATTATTTTGAGCGCTTTGCGGCGGCCACCAAGGCGGCCCCGGTCATCGCAATCGATGGTCCCTCAGCTTCCGGCAAGGGAACAGTGGCGGCGCGGGTGGCTACAGCACTCGGTTACGCCTATCTCGATTCCGGTGCGCTTTACCGGTTGACCGCACTAGCCGCTCGACAGGCCCTTGTTGATTGGACTGACGAGGCCGCTGTGGCGGCCATTGCCGCTGAGCTCAACGTCGAGTTTTCCGGGGACGATATCCGCTTAAATGGTGAGCTTGTCGGTGACGCCATTCGTACAGAAGAAATCTCGGTGGGGGCCTCAAAAGTCGCGGCCCTGCCTGCTGTAAGGGAGGCGCTGCTTTTTCGCCAGCGGGCTTTCAACCAGGCGCCCGGCCTGATCGGCGATGGGCGCGACATGGGGTCGGTCGTCTTCCCGCATGCCGTGCTCAAGGTCTTCCTGACAGCGAGTCCCGAAGCGCGCGCTGAACGTCGTTATAAGCAGTTGATCGAAAAAGGATTCTCTGCTAATCTCGCGGACCTTCTGTCGGACCTGAAGCAACGTGATGAGCGCGATTCGCAGCGCAGCGTTGCTCCTCTACGGCAAGAGGCTGATGCCAAGCTGCTCGATACCACGCATCTCACCATTGAACAGGCGGTGAATCAGGTGCTGGTCTGGAGCAGGGAAGCATTGCAGTAAGGTGTTGCCGGCCAGGTGGTCGGTAATTTGTTTTAAACCCTAACCCGCTGTGAGTTTCACGATTCGCGGCATGAAAGTTCTCTCCGTCAATGGAATCTTTTGCTCAACTATTTGAAGAATCCCTGGCTCGCCAGGAAATGCGTCAAGGCGAAGTCATCACTGCAGAAGTGGTGCTCATCGATCACAATTTCGTTGTGGTCAATGCCGGCCTGAAATCGGAATCCTATGTTCCGCTCGAAGAATTCCTGAATGATCAGGGCGAACTCGAAGTCAAGGTGGGCGATTTCGTCCAAGTGGCTATCGAAATGCTGGAAGACGGCTATGGCGCAACGCGCCTATCCCGCGACCGCGCCAAGCGCATCGCTGCCTGGAACTTCCTGGAAGAAGCCCTGAACAACAACTCCTTGGTTACTGGCACCATCACCGGCAAGGTCAAGGGCGGTCTGACCGTCATGTCCAATGGTGTTCGCGCGTTCCTGCCGGGTTCCCTCGTCGACATGCGTCCGGTCAAGGACACTACGCCGTACGAAGGCAAGACCATGGAGTTCAAGGTCATCAAGCTTGACCGCAAGCGCAACAACGTCGTGATGTCCCGTCGTGCCGTGCTCGAAGCCACCGCTGACAAAGATCGCGAAAAGCTCCTCGAGAACCTCAAGGAAGGTACCACCGTCAAGGGTATCGTCAAGAACATCACCGACTACGGCGCATTCGTCGACCTCGGCGGTATCGATGGCCTGCTGCACATCACCGACCTGGCCTGGCGCCGTGTACGTCACCCGAGCGAAGTGCTCAATGTTGGTGACGAAGTTACCGCCAAGATCCTCAAGTTTGATGCCGAGAAGAACCGCGTCTCCCTTGGCATGAAGCAACTGGGCGATGATCCGTGGGTTGGTATTGCCCGCCGTTACCCGGCTGGCACCCGCCTGTTCGGCAAGGTCACCAACCTGACCGACTACGGTTCTTTCGTTGAAATCGAACAGGGCATCGAAGGCCTAGTTCACGTTTCCGAAATGGACTGGACCAACAAGAACGTTCATCCGTCCAAGGTTGTCCAGCTCGGCGACGAAGTCGAAGTCATGATCCTCGAAATCGACGAAGAGCGTCGTCGTATCTCGTTGGGTATGAAGCAGTGCCAAGCCAATCCTTGGGACGACTTCGCGATGAACCACAAGAAGGGTGACAAGGTTAAGGGCGCCATCAAGTCGATCACCGACTTCGGCATCTTTATCGGTCTGCCTGGTGGCATCGATGGTCTGGTTCACCTGTCCGACCTTTCCTGGTCTGCGACTGGCGAAGAAGCCATCCGCAACTTCAAGAAGGGTGACGAAGTTGAGGCGCTGGTTCTTGGCATCGACGTCGAGAAGGAGCGTATCTCCCTCGGTATCAAGCAGATGGAAGGTGATCCGTACACCAACTTCATCGCTACCCACGAGAAGAACAGCATCGTGAACTGCACCGTCAAGACGGTCGACGCTCGCGGCGCCGTGCTGACGCTGGATGGTGAGAACGAAGGTTACCTGCGTGCTTCTGAATTCTCGCGTGATCGTATCGATGACCTGTCGCAGCACCTCAAGGTGGGCGATACGGTTGAAGCCATGATCATCAACGTGGATCGCAAGACCCGTGGTATCAACCTTTCCATCAAGGCCAAAGACAATGCCGAACAGCACGAAGCCATGCAGAAACTTTCTGCCGAGTCTTCCGCTGCTGCTTCCGGTACGACCAACCTGGGTGCCCTTCTGAAGGCCAAGCTCAACCAGCAAGGCTGATAAGGCAAAAGCATGACCAAATCCGAGCTCATCGCCCGACTGGCGGAACGGTTTCCCCAGTTGGTGGCGAAGGATGCTGATTTTGCGGTCAAGATGATTCTCGATGCGATGTCCGAAGCACTTGTGCGAGGGGATCGTATCGAGATCCGTGGATTCGGCAGCTTTGCGCTCAACTATCGGCCGCCGCGTACTGGCCGTAACCCCAAATCAGGGGAAAAGGTTGGCGTCCCGGCCAAGTGGGTTCCCCACTTCAAGGCTGGAAAAGAATTGCGCGAAAGGGTTGATCAGGCGATCTGACGTCGGGTTTGGCCCAATGTGGTAGATTCAGGGCAGTGAATGATTTCACTGCCCTTTTTTATTGAATGTCATGACAGCACTGACTTGGTCTATACGAGCCATTATTTTTGTCTTTCTGGTTGTTTTTGCAACCCAGAACACCGATCCGGCAAGCCTTCGCCTTCTACCAGGAACTGTCTGGCAGACGCCCTTGGTGATTGCCTTGCTAGCCTTCTTTATCGGTGGCGTGATACTTGGTGCGCTCTCGCTGCTCGGTGTCATTTTCCGCCAGCGTCGTGAAATCTCGCGCCTGAAGCGTGAGGCTGCGCAAAAGCCCGCTTCGCATACGCCGGACGTGCCGCCAAACGCATGAGCGAATTATTCGAATACTGGCAGCTCCTGCTGATACCGGCCTTTTTTGCTCTGGGCTGGATCGCCGCCCGCGTCGACATGCAGCAGGTTGTGCATGAGTCGCGCACCTTGCCCCGTTCCTATTTTCAGGGTCTGAATTTTCTGCTCAATGAGCAGCCGGACAAGGCAATCGATTCCTTTCTCGAAGTTGCCAAGGTTGATTCGCAAACTGTCGAATTGCATTTTGCTCTTGGCAACCTGTTTCGCCGGCGTGGTGAAACGGAGCGTGCAATACGCATGCACCAGAACCTGATTGACTTGCCTGATCTCGACGACAAGGTGCGCCTGCAGGCGCTGTCGGAGTTGGGGCAGGATTACCTGAAGGCGGGCCTGCTTGATCGGGCTGAAGAGATATTCAATAAATTGTTGGGAACCGATTTTGAGGAAGAGGCCAAGCGCAGTCTTCTGGAAATCTATCAGGTCGAGAAGGAATGGTTGAAGGCAATAGAAATAGCCCGTGAATTGCCGGATGTCGCGTCGCATCGCGATATCGCCGAGTACTACTGCGAACTGGCGGCCAACGAAATCATGCGTTCTCGTCCTGATTCGGCTCGTGAGTATCTTGAGGTAGCCACCCAGGAGAATCGGAAGTGCGTGCGGGCCAGCCTTCTGCAAGGGGATCTGTTGATGCAGGAGGTCGATCTCAGCGGCGCGATCGAAGCCTGGCAGCGTATCGAGCAACAGGATCCGGCATATCTGGCTTTGGTTGCCCAGCGACTGCTTGAGGCTTATCGCAGGCTTGAACGGCCGGCCGAGGGCATCGCCCTGCTGAGCGGTTATCTTGAACGCTATCCCTCGCTCGACCTGCTCGAGGTGGTCTATCAGCTGGTTCTTGAAAGCGAAGGAGTCGAATCAGCCTATCGCCTGGTGCGAGCCGAACTTCAGCGCAATCCCACCTTGCTTGGCTTGGAAAAACTGATGAGCGCGCGTTTGCCATTGGTGGCGCCGGAGGTTCGTCCGGACGTCGAGTTGGCGAGGACCATTATCCAAGGCTACACGAAACGTCTGTCGCGTTATCGATGCGATAATTGTGGTTTCAAGGCACGTCAGTTCTATTGGCGTTGTCCGGCCTGTGGCGGCTGGGAAACCTATCCGCCGCGCCGCAGTGAAGAATTCGATCAATCCTTGTAGGAAGCCTTATGAAAATCACCGTTGTCGGTACCGGATATGTTGGTCTGGTCAGTGGCACCTGTCTGGCTGAAGTGGGTAATGATGTCCTTTGTTTGGACGTCGATCCAGAGAAAATCCGTATTCTGGAAGATGGGGGCATTCCGATCTTCGAACCCGGCTTGCAGGAGATGGTCTGCCGTAATGTCGCTGCCGGCCGCCTGCATTTCACAACTGACGTTGAAAAGGCCGTGCAGCATGGCACCATTCAGTTCATTGCGGTCGGTACACCGCCCGATGAGGATGGCTCGGCCGACCTACAATACGTTCTTGGTGCAGCACGCAATATAGGCCGTTTGATGACCGACTATAAGGTCGTGGTCGACAAGAGCACGGTACCGGTCGGCACTGGCGCCAGGGTCAAGGCCGCCATCGCTGACGAACTCGCCAAGCGCGGTGTCGATATTCCCTACAGCGTCGTCTCCAACCCCGAGTTTCTCAAGGAAGGGGCGGCTGTCGAAGACTTCATGCGTCCCGACCGGATCGTCGTCGGTGCCGAGGAAGAGCAGGCCATCCACCTCATGCGTGCCCTCTACGCACCCTTCCAGCGCAACCATGAGCGTCTGATCATCACCGACGTCAAGAGCGCCGAACTGACCAAGTACGCCGCCAACGCCATGCTGGCGACGCGCATCAGTTTCATGAACGAACTGGCCAATCTGGCTGAAGTGCTCGGGGCCGACATTGAAATGGTTCGTCAGGGCATTGGCTCTGATCCGCGCATTGGCTACCACTTTCTTTATCCCGGTTGCGGCTATGGTGGCTCTTGCTTCCCCAAGGATGTCAAGGCGCTCATTGCAACGGCCAAGGACGACGCTGATATTACCCTCAAGGTACTGACCGCCGTCGAGGAGGCCAATGATGCACAGAAGCACGTGCTAACCCGGAAGCTCAAGGCGCGCTTCGGCGATCTTAAGGGCAAACATTTCGCCCTGTGGGGCTTGGCCTTCAAGCCGAATACCGACGACATGCGTGAAGCGCCCAGCCGTGAACTGATCGCCGACTTGTTCGCCGCCGGCGCCACCGTGACGGCCTACGATCCCGTTGCCATACATGAAACACAGCGCATCTACGGTGATGACAGCCGTCTGCAGTATGCCGAAAATCCGATGGGGGCACTCACAAACGCCGATGCGTTGCTGATCGTTACCGAATGGAAGGAATTCCGTAGTCCGGATTTTGAGGCCATAAAGGCGACGCTCAGGAGCCCGGTGATATTCGACGGCCGTAACCTGTATGACCCGAAATTCGTGCGTGCTACGGGCATCGAGTATTTCGCAATCGGACGCTGATCAATGAGCAGCAGCATGCTGGAAAAGATTTCGCAGGTTCGCCTGCTGGTTGTTGGCGACGTGATGCTCGACCGCTATTGGTTCGGGGAGGTCAGCCGGATTTCGCCCGAGGCGCCGGTGCCGGTAGTCAAGGTTCAGCGCATGGAAGAGCGTCTCGGCGGTGCGGCCAATGTTGCCCGCAACGCGGCCTCGCTCGGGGCCGTTTCAGCCTTGCTGTCGGTGGTTGGTGATGACGAGGCGGGGCGTACGCTGGGGCGCCTGCTCGAAGAAGGTCAAATTGATGCGAATTTGCACGTTGACCGTGAAATCGACACCACTGTGAAGCTGCGCGTCATCGGTCGTCAGCAGCAATTGCTGCGCATCGATTTCGAGACGACACCTTCGCACGAAGTGCTGCAGGCCAAGCTGGCTGATTTCGAAACCCGGGTCGTTCAGTCCGATGTGGTTGTCCTTTCCGACTATGGCAAGGGCGGGCTGACGCATATCGCCGAGATGATCCGTATCGCGCGCGCCCACGACAAGCCGGTTCTCGTCGATCCCAAGGGCGATGAGTGGGGCAAGTACGCCGGGGCGACCGTGATCACGCCGAATCGCTCGGAACTGAAAGAGGTTGTCGGGCGCTGGTCGTCGGATGATGAACTGGCTGCCAAGGCGCGCAAGTTGCGCGGCGAGCTTGGTCTCGAAGCCTTGCTGGTTACTCGCAGCGAGGAGGGGATGACCCTGTTTGCCGATGAAACTCACCATCAGCCGGCCCTGGCACGCGAAGTATTCGATGTTTCCGGTGCCGGGGATACGGTGATTGCCACGCTGGCCGTGATGATCGCTGCCGGTGCCGATTGGGCCGAAGCCATTCGTGTCGCCAACATCGCCGCCGGCATCGTCGTCGGCAAACTTGGTACTGCCGTTGTCAGCCGTGAAGAACTTGCCGCAGCCTTGTAAGGAATAATCATGTACACAGTCGTTACCGGCGCTGCCGGCTTCATTGGTTCCAATATTGTCAAGGCGCTCAACGAGCGCGGCGTAACCAAGATCATCGCGGTCGACAACCTGACCAAGGCCGACAAGTTCAGGAACCTGATCGACTGCGAAATTGCTGATTACATAGACAAGAACGATTTCATCGCACGCATTCAGGCCGGCCATTTCGATGGCGAGATCGATGCCATTTTTCACGAGGGTGCCTGTTCGGACACCATGGAAACTGACGGTCGCTACATGATGGAGAACAATTTCCGTTACTCCTCCATTCTGCTCGACTGGTGTCTCGATCAGGATGTCCAGTTCCTCTATGCCTCCAGCGCCGCGACCTACGGCGCCAGCAACGTTTTCAAGGAAGAGCGCCAGTACGAAGGGCCGCTCAACGTTTACGGTTACTCGAAGTTTCTCTTCGACCAGATTGTTCGCCAGAAACTGGCGCAGAATCCGTCGTCGCAGATCGTTGGCTTCCGCTATTTCAACGTCTATGGTCCGCGCGAAACGCACAAGGGGCGCATGGCTTCGGTTGCCTTCCACAACTTCAACCAGTTCCGCGCCGACGGCAAGGTCAAGCTGTTCGAAGGTTCGCACGGTTACCCGGATGGCGGTCAGCAGCGCGATTTCGTTTTCGTTGGCGATGTCGCCAAGGTCAATCTGTTTTTCCTCGATCACCCGGAAAAGTCCGGCATCTTCAATCTCGGGTCCGGTCGGGCGCAGAGTTTCAACGACGTCGCGGTGGCAGCGGTCAACGGCTGCCGGAAGGCAAAAAGCGAAGCGCCGTTGGGGCTCGACCAACTTCGGGCACAGGGTTTGCTCGAATACGTCGCCTTCCCCGAGGCGCTGAAGGGCAAGTATCAGGCATTCACCCAGGCCGATCTGACGCGCCTGCGCGACGCCGGCTACGCTGCGCCGATGGCCACGGTTGAGGAGGGCGTCTCCCAATACATCGAGTGGCTCCATAAAAATGTATAAAACCCTGCAGGATTTTGTCGGAAACACGCCGCTGGTTCGCCTGGTAAGGATCCCTGGCGCCGAGAACGACAAACGTAATAACGTCATTCTCGCCAAGCTCGAAGGCAACAACCCGGCCGGTTCGGTCAAGGATCGCCCGGCGCTGTCAATGATTGCCCACGCCGAAGCGCGCGGTGACATCAAGCCGGGCGACACGCTGATCGAGGCGACTTCCGGCAACACTGGCATCGCGCTGGCCATGGCCGCGGCGATCAAGGGCTACCGGATGATTCTGGTGATGCCCGAGAACCAGAGTGTTGAGCGCCGGCAGAGCATGCGTGCCTACGGCGCCGAACTGGTGCTGACGCCGAAAGATGGCGGCATGGAACTGTGCCGCGACGTGGCCGAAAAAATGCGTGATGAAGGTAAGGGGATCATCCTCGACCAGTTCGGCAATCCGGATAATCCGCTGGCTCATTACGAAGGCACGGGCCCGGAAATCTGGCGCGACACCGATGGCAAGATCACGCATTTCGTTTCCAGCATGGGGACGACTGGCACGATTATGGGCACGTCAGCTTTCCTCAAGACGCAGAATCAGGCCATCCAGATCGTCGGTTGCCAGCCGGAAGAAGGCAGCCAGATACCTGGCATCCGCAAATGGCCGGAAGCTTACCTGCCTAAGATTTTCGATAAAAATCGGGTTGACCGTGTAGAAAGCGTCAGCCAAGCCGATGCCGAGGTCATGACACGCCGACTGGCGATGGAAGAAGGCATATTTGCCGGCATTTCCTCTGGCGGGGCATTGGCGGTGGCCTTGCGCCTGTCGCAGGAGTTGGAAAATGCCGTGATCGTCACCATCGTCTGCGACCGCGGCGATCGCTACCTGTCGACGGGCGTATTTCCGGCATGAAGCCAGTTCTCGTCTTCGATATCGAGACTATCCCCGATGTGGCCGGTTTGCGCCGCCTGAACGACCTGCCAAATGGCCTTTCCGACGATGAAGTCGCCGAACTTGCCTTCCAGCAGCGACGCGCCAAGACCGGCAATGACTTCCTGCAACTGCACCTGCAGCGCATCGTCACCATTTCCTGCGTGCTGCGTACCAGCGAGGGGCTCAAAGTCTGGTCGCTGTCCGAGCCTGACCTCAACGAAGGAGCCATCATCCAGCGCTTCTTCGATGGCATCGAGAAGTTCACGCCGCAGATCGTTTCATGGAACGGCAGCGGTTTCGACCTGCCGGTGCTGCATTACCGCGGCATGTTGCATGGTGTGGCGGCGCCGCGCTACTGGGATCTCGGCGACGGCGACTACGCCGATTCGCGTGATTTCAAGTGGAACAACTACATCAGCCGCTACCACATGCGCCATCTTGATCTGATGGATCTGCTGGCCCTCTACAACGCCCGCGCCAACGCGCCGCTCGACGACCTGGCCAAGCTTTACGGTTTTCCCGGCAAGCTCGGCATGGATGGTGGCAAGGTCTGGGAAGCCTGGCAGGCAGGCAAGAGCGCCGAGATTCGCGATTACTGTGAGACCGATGTTATCAATACCTATCTGGTCTACAACCGCTTCCGCCGCATGCGCGGCGAACTGACCGCCGCCGAAGAGCTGGCCGAGTGCGATTTCGTCAAGGCTCAGCTGGCCCGGATCGGTGCTCCACATTGGCATGAGTTTCTCGCTGCCTGGCAGTAAATAAGCGCTGCCTCAACGTTATAATTACAAGTTCTAAAACCCAACCGCAGAGAGATAACGATGGCTCTTAACAACGTCCCCTCCGGCAAGTCCCTGCCCAACGATTTCAATGTCATCATCGAAATCACGGCCCATTCCGATCCTGTCAAATACGAAGTCGACAAGGAAAGCGGCGCGATTTTCGTCGACCGTTTCATGTCGACCTCGATGCACTATCCCTGCAACTACGGCTACATCCCGCACACCATCGCCGGTGATGGCGATCCGGTCGACGTGCTGGTGGTCAGCCCGTTCTCCCTGCCGCCGGGTGTCGTCGTGCGCTGCCGCCCGCTCGGTCAGCTGTCGATGACCGACGAAGGTGGTGAGGATGCCAAGCTGCTGGCCGTGCCGGTCGACAAGCTGACCCCGCTCTACAAGGACGTCCAGAGCTACGAAGACATGCCGGAACTGCTGCGCAAGCAGATCGCCCACTTCTTCGAGCACTACAAGGATCTCGAGCCGGGCAAGTGGGTCAAGGTCAATGGCTGGGAAGGCATTGATGCAGCCCGTAATGAGATTCTGACCGGCATTCAGCGTTACAACGACGCGAAAGACAAGCCGGCTTACTAAGCACGTCATGCTGCGTATCGCCGTTGCCCAGTTCAACGCCACTGTCGGTGACCTGACGGGCAACGTCGAACGCATCATCCTGTGCGCCGTCGAGGCGAAAGCCCGCGGCGCCCAGGTGCTGTTGACGCCGGAACTGGCGTTGTGCGGCTATCCGCCGGAAGACCTGTTGCTGCGCCCGGATTTTTATCGGGCCTGCAACCGGGCTCTCGATGATCTGGCCAGCAGGGTCGATGGCATTGCCGTCATCGTCGGCCATCCGGAAGAACACCAAGGCCGCCGCTACAACGCGGCGACAGTCATTGAAAACGGCCAGAAAATTGCGGTATACCGCAAGATTCGTCTGCCGAACTACGAAGTTTTTGACGAAAAGCGTTATTTCGAGTCGGGCAGCGAAGCCTGCGTCGTGACGCTGGGTGGCGTCCGTTGTGGCATCAATATCTGCGCCGATATCTGGGAAGAGGGCGCCGCCGAACTGGCGCGTGGAGCAGGGGCCGAACTGCTACTCGTTCTCAACGCCTCGCCCTGCCATCTCGAAAAACATCAGCAACGCGCCCAGGTGCTTGGTGACCGCATCGACGCCACGGGGATTCCGGCCATTTATTGCAATCTGGTCGGCGGCCAGGACGAACTGGTCTTCGATGGCGCTTCGTTCGCGCTCGATGCCCGGAAAAATTGTTGCATGCGCCTGCCCGCCTTCGAAGAAGCGCTGGGCTTTGTCGATTTCGAGGCCGGCCGGCTGCATTCCGAACAACTGGCCGACGAGCTGTCGGTCGAGGCCGAAGCCTACCAGGCACTGGTTCTCGGCGTCCGTGACTACATCGGCAAGACCGGTTTCAAGGGGGCCATCATCGGCCTGTCCGGCGGCATCGATTCGGCGCTGACGCTCTGTGTTGCCGTCGATGCGCTGGGCGCCGACAAGGTGCGGGCAGTGATGATGCCGTCGCCCTATACGGCGCAGATGAGCCTCGACGATTCACGCGAGATGATCCGCGTCCTCGGCGTGCGCTATGACGAGATTGCCATCGCGCCGGCCATGGACGTCTACGGTGCCATGCTTGACCCGCTGTTCGTCGGCCTGCCTGCCGATACGACCGAGGAAAACATCCAGGCCCGCATTCGCGGCAATATCCTGATGGCCATCTCGAACAAGACTGGTTCGCTGGTGCTGACCACCGGCAACAAGTCCGAAATGGCGGTTGGTTATTGCACGTTGTACGGCGACATGGCAGGCGGTTTCGCGGTGATCAAGGATGTCTACAAAACCCTGGTCTATCGCCTGTCGCGCTATCGCAATACGCTGTGCCAGGGTGACCCGGTGATTCCGGAAAACATCATCGTCCGGCCGCCATCGGCGGAACTGAAACCCGATCAAACTGACCAAGATTCATTGCCACCGTACGAGGTGCTCGATGCCATCGTCCGCGCCTACATGGAAGAAGACCGCAGCCCGCGCGAAATCATCGCGGCCGGCCTGCCGGAAGATGCCGTGCGCCGGGTTGTTCGTCTGCTGCGTATCGCCGAATACAAGCGCCGTCAGGCGCCGATCGGCATCCGCATCACGCCGCGTGGTTTTGGCAAGGATTGGCGGTATCCTATTACCAATCGATATTCCGACGAATTTTAAGAACCTGCATAGAGGAATCAGCCCATGAAAAAAATCGAAGCTGTCATCAAACCGTTCAAGCTTGACGAAGTGCGCGAGGCCCTGTCCGAAATCGGTATCGCTGGCCTGACCGTCACCGAAGTCAAGGGCTTCGGTCGCCAGAAGGGGCACACCGAGCTGTACCGTGGCGCCGAATACGTGGTCGATTTCCTGCCCAAGATCAAGATCGAGATCGTCGTCAATTCCGATCACGTCGATGCCGCCATCGAGGCCATCATCAAGGCGGCACGCACCGGCAAGATCGGCGACGGCAAGATTTTCGTCACGACGGTCGAGCAGGTGGTGCGCATTCGTACCGGCGAAACGAACGAAGCAGCGATCTGATCGCTGCCTTCCGGCCGAAGATCGCATTCCTGCGGTCAACCGGAAAAAATGGCCAAAAATGAAAAGGGCAGCTTCGGCTGCCCTTCGTTATTTCTGGTTGCGCAGCAGAACGATCAGCGCGCCTTCGCCGCCATCGGGCGGCTTGGCCTGGCAATAGGCCAGCACTTCCTGGCGTTGGGCCAGCCAGCCGCGCACGAGCTGGCGCAGGATGGAGGTTTTCTGCGGCGAACCCAGACCCTTGCCATGCACGACCCGGACGCAGCGCTTGCCATGGTGCAGGCATTCAGCCAGAAAGCCGGCGAGCAGATGCCGCGCTTGATCCCGGTTCAGGCCATGCAGGTCGATTTCATCCTGGATCACCCAGCGCCCACGGCGCAGGTCGCGCAGGACGTTCTGAGCCAGTCCGGTGCGCAAATAATGCGGTTCGTCACCGCCTTCCAGGCGATCCTGCAGGCCGATAAAGCCGTGCAGGCTTTCATGCAGGGCGGCCTGTTCGTCGGCAAGATGCTGGAGTGGGCGGGGCGGCGGTGGCCGTTTGCCGTGCTCGACGAGATTGGGCGGGGGGAGCGGCTGGACGCCGGTCATTGCGGCACGGAATTCGGCCTGGACTGGATCGTGCGTGGCTGGCGGCTTCGCTTCGGCGGGAATATTCCAGTGCGCCGGCAAAGCTTCCTGGCGCGGCTTTTTCCGCTCGACTGACTTTTTTTCGCTGACCGATGGCCGGGGTGGTACTGCCGGCTTCGGCTTGTTCAGCTGAACGCGATTGACCGGCGGCAGTGGCTTGATATCGGCCACTTCCGCCTGGAAGGCAGCGAGGTCTTCCGGGTCGATCAAATTCAGGCGAGCGCGTCGAGGTAACGCTCGGCGTCGAGCGCCGCCATGCAGCCGGTGCCGGCCGAGATGCAGGCTTGCTTGTAGATCTGGTCGGCGACGTCACCGGCGGCGAAAACCCCAGGGATGCTGGTTTGCGTCGCATTGCCTTTGAGACCGGCCTCGGTGATCAGGTAGCCGCCATCCATTTTCAGCTGGCCGGCGAACATGTCGGTGTTCGGCTTGTGGCCGATGGCGATGAAGACACCGTGCACATCGAGGTTCTGCGTGGCGCCGCTTTGCGTGTTTTTGATGCGCAGGCCGGTGACGCCGGAATCGTCACCGAGCACTTCGTCCACGGCGTTGTTGTAAAGAATGGTGATCTTGCCGGCCTTTTCCCTCTCGAACAGCTTGTCTTGCATGATCTTTTCGGCGCGGAATTTGTCGCGGCGGTGGATCAGTGTCACATGGCTGGCAATATTGGCCAGGTAGAGTGCTTCCTCGACAGCCGTATCTCCGCCGCCGACGACGGCGACCGGCTTGTTGCGGTAGAAGAAGCCGTCGCAGGTGGCGCAGGCCGAAACACCCTTGCCGGCGAACTTTTCCTCGGAGGGCAGGCCCAAGTACATGGCCGAAGCACCGGTGGCGATGATCAGGGCATCGCAGGTGTAGGTGCCGGCGTCGCCGATCAGCGTGAAGGGCTTTTCGGTCAATTTGGCGGTATGAATATGGTCGAAGACGATGTCTGTCTCAAAGCGGCGGGCGTGGGCTTCGAAGCGGGCCATCAGGTCAGGACCTTGGACGCCGTCGGCATCGGCTGGCCAGTTATCGACGTCGGTTGTGGTCATCAGCTGGCCGCCCTGGGCCATGCCGGTGATGAGCACTGGCTTGAGGTTGGCGCGGGCTGCATAGACGGCGGCGGTGTAGCCGGCAGGGCCGGAACCGAGAATGATGAGCGGATTGTGGCGGGCGTTTTGGGACATGGACATCCTCTTGGGTGATTAATGGGAAAATTATAGCGTTCTCTGAGCCTGCAAATTTTCCGAAGTTCCTATGTAATTTGGGAAAGCGGTTTATAATTATTTCGTAACTCTATGAACGGAAACTGATTTATGTCAGCAACTCCATGTGGTTTGAGCTTGGTAGTCTTGCGCAATGTCCCCTTGTTTTCTGGGCTGGACGAGCATGAACTGGAAAAACTCTCCAGGGTTGCCGGGCGCAAGCGTGCCGAACGTGGCGCTTCTGTCGTGCGGGCCGGCGACAGTACGGATTCTCTGTATGTCCTGATCAGCGGGCGGGCGAAAGTCACCAATACCGACGAAGAAGGTCGCGAGATCATTCTGGCCTGGCTTGGCCCAGGCGAGTTTTTTGGTGAAATGGGTCTGATCGACGGCAGCCCGCGTTCGGCCAATGTGGTCGCCGCCGAGCCCTGCGAGTTGCTGTTTCTCGACAAGGACTCGCTGCAGCGTTGCATGCAGGATAATTTCCAGGTCGCCCAGAAGCTCATGAAGATTCTTGTCCTGCGTTTGCGCGAGGCTGATCGCAAGATCGAAAGCCTGGCCCTGCTCGACGTTTATGGCCGTGTAGCCCGTCTTCTGCTCGATATGTCGGAGGTCGTGGAAGGCAATCGTGTGGTGAAGAAAAAGATGTCGAAGCAGGATATGGCGAAAATGATTGGAGCATCGCGCGAAATGGTCAGCAAGGTCATGCGCGATCTGGAATTGAGCGGTTACATCCGTTACGAGAATGACATTCTGGTCATTCCCGGAGTCGCTTGACAGTGGGGGCACGGATGGTGAATCGGGCGGCGGCGCCTAGCCCGCTGCCGGAAAAGATTGGCACACTGCTGCAGGAATCGCGCTGGTTGGGCGTTGGTGCCGTTGCCTTGTTCCTGACCATGGCGCTGTGGGGATTCAGCAAGGAAGACCCGGGCTGGTCGCATGCCGTCGGCTCAGCCACCCTGCACAATCCGGCGGGGCGCGCCGGGGCGTGGATCGCCGATCTGATGCTATATATATTCGGGCTGTCCGCCTGGTGGTGGATCGTGCTGCTCGGCATGTTCGTCTGGTGGGGATTCCGTAAATATCATTCGCCCGAAGAGCACAAGCAGCACCCGCTGTTCATTGCGCTCGGTGGCTTTTCCTTCCTGCTGCTGGCTAGTTCAGCGCTCGAAGCCCTGCGCTTTTATTCGCTCAAGGCCGTGCTGCCGCTGGCGCCGGGTGGCATGCTCGGCATTGAGCTTGGCCGCGTGTTGTCCACCCAGTTTGGCTACACCGGCTCGACGTTGTTCCTGCTCGCTGTCATGGCGGCTGGCTGGAGCATATTCTCTGGTATGTCCTGGGTCTGGGCTTTCGAGCAACTTGGCGTCTTTCTCGAAACTTTCCTCGGCTTCTTCTACGGCCGAGTCGATGCCTGGCGTGACCGGCAGATCGGCAAGGAAGTCGCGCAGAAGCGGGAAGTCGTCGTCAAGGAAGAAAAGCAGCGCGTCGAATTGCACGATCCGATCATCATCGAAACACCGCCGCCCGAAGTGCCGGTGTCAAAAAAAGCCGAAGCGCGCATCGAGCGCGAAAAGCAGGTGGCGCTCTTCCCCGAGGCGATCTTCGGTGGCCAGTTGCCGCCGCTGCATCTGCTCGACCCGGCGCCGCCGGCCACCGAGACGGTCAGTGCCGAAACCCTCGAGTACACCTCGCGCCTGATCGAGCGCAAGCTCGCCGACTTCGGCGTTCAGGTGAAAGTGCTGGCGGCCATGCCCGGCCCGGTCATCACGCGCTATGAAATCGAGCCGGCGGTGGGCGTCAAGGGCGCCCAGATCGTCAATCTGGCCCGCGATCTGGCCCGTGCCCTGGCCATGGTCTCGATCCGTGTCGTCGAAACGGTGCCCGGCAAGTCGTGCATGGCGCTCGAACTGCCCAATCCCAAGCGGCAGATGGTCAAACTGTCCGAGATCATCTCGAGCAAGCCGTACAACGACATGACCAGCCCGTTGACCGTCTGTCTCGGCAAGGACATCGGCGGTCTGCCGGTGGTTGCCGATCTGGCCAAGACGCCGCACCTGCTGGTCGCCGGGACGACCGGTTCGGGCAAGTCGGTCGGCGTCAATGCGATGATCCTGTCGATGCTCTACAAGGCCGAGCCGGATCAGGTGCGCCTCATCATGGTCGACCCGAAGATGCTGGAACTGTCGATCTACGAAGGCATCCCGCACCTCTTGGCGCCGGTTGTCACCGACATGAAGCAGGCAGCCAACGCGCTGCACTGGTGTGTCACCGAGATGGAAAAGCGCTACAAGCTCATGTCGGCGATGGGTGTGCGCAACATTGCCGGCCTCAATACCAAGATTCGCGACGCCGAGAAGCGCGGCGAACACATCCCCAACCCGTTGACGCTCACCCCGGAAACGCCGGAGCCGCTGAAAACGATGCCTTTCATCGTCGTCATCATCGACGAACTGGCTGACCTCATGATGGTTGTCGGCAAGAAGGTCGAAGAGCAGATCGCCCGTTTGGCCCAGAAGGCGCGCGCTTCCGGCATCCACCTCGTGCTGGCGACGCAGCGGCCGTCGGTCGACGTCATCACCGGCCTGATCAAGGCCAACATCCCGACCCGTCTGTCCTTCCAAGTGTCGAGCAAGATAGACTCACGGACCATCCTCGACCAGATGGGCGCCGAAGCGCTGCTCGGTCAGGGCGACATGCTTTATCTGGCACCGGGCACCGGCTATCCGACCCGCGTCCATGGCGCCTTCGTTTCCGATGACGAAGTGCATCGCGTCGTCGAACATTTGAAGGCGACCGGCGCACCGGAATACATCGAAGACATCCTTAACGGTTCCGGCGGCGATGACGAAGAGGGTGGCGAAGCGGGTGAGGGCGGTGGCGATGCCGAGAGCGATCAGCTCTACGATCAGGCCGTCGATATCGTGCTCAAGAACCAGCGCGCCTCGATTTCGCTCGTCCAGCGCCATCTGCGCATCGGCTACAACCGCTCGGCCCGGCTTATCGAGGCGATGGAAAAGGCCGGGCTGGTATCGACCATGGATGGCCGTGGTGGGCGCGAAGTGCTCATGAAAAAGCCGGCGGAGTGATTTTCTCCTGCAATTTGTTACACCCTGAAACAGCACGGCCCGCGCCAAACCGCTAAGCTTCAAATATGAAATTTGCCCAAAAATTCCGGTTGACCGTAGGACTCATGCTTTTTCCGCTGCTGGCACATGCCGGCGCGGTCGATCAGTTGCATGATTTCCTCAAAAGCACGCGCACCCTGAAAGCCGACTTCTCGCAGATGGTCATCGGCAAGAATGGCCGCAAGCCGCAGCAGTCTTCAGGTACCGTCGCCATTTCGCGGCCGGGCAAGCTGCGCTGGGAGATTTTGAAGCCGTATCCCCAACTGGTTGTCGGCGACGGCGAGAAAGTCTGGATTCATGATCCCGATCTGCAGCAGGTCACCGTGCGCAAGGCGGGCCAAGCCATCGGCGGTTCGCCGGCGGCGCTGCTCTCCGGCAGCAACGAGCTGGAAAAGAACTTCACGCTCAAGGAAGCCGGCGAAGCCGAAGGCCTGGCTTGGGTCGAAGCCACCCCGAAGGCTGGCGACAGCGGCTTTGAGGCGGTTCGTCTCGGGTTTGCCGGCAACGACCTCAAAGCTATGGAGTTGCAGGACAGCTTCGGCCAGACAACGCATATTCGCTTCAACAAGATCGAACGCAACCCCGCTTTGCCGGCCAGCACCTTCAAGTTCACCCCGCCAGCCGGTGCTGATGTGGTGGGTGAGTAAGCCCGTCGGGAACGCAGGATTTCCACGGTCAACCGTAAAAAACCGCCAAAATTGAAAGGTTGTGGGGGCTCGCTTACTGCATCGAATGCAGGCCGATCATCGTCCCTTCCGTGTCAACGACCAGCGCGATAAAACCGTACTGACCGATGGCCATTTTTTCCTTGTGGATTTTGCCACCAGCCTTGACGGCTTTTGCCGCCTGCACGGCACAATCGGCACAGCTGAAATAGACCAGAACGCTGTTGTCGCCTGAGCCGCATCCCTCCATTTTGACCAAGGCACCGGGTGCGCCGTAGCTATCCGGCTGCATCGGGAAGGCCCACATTTCCAAGCCTGGCGGGCTTTCCAGCCGGGTCAGTTCAACGTCGAAAACCGCCTGATAGAAGGCTTTCGCGCGCTCCATTTCCTGGATGTAAATTTCAAACCAGCCAACCGGATTGTTCATGATTACCTCCGTATTCAGATAGATCGACCATCGAATTCAGTGACCGGAATGGATGTCAGATCGAGACCTTCGATACAACGCAGATTGATCGCAGCCATGCTTCTCCCCTTGGGATCGACGCCTTCTGCATAGGGATGAATGCCGCAGGTCGGGCAGAAGCGGTGCTGGATGACATGCTTGTTGAAGGTGTAGGTGCTGGCCGCGTCTTCCGGTGTCAGCAGGGTCAGTTTCTCGCGCGGCAGGAACCAGAGCAGTGAGCCCTTGCGCGAACAGATCGAGCAATTGCAGGCAACGGCGCCCTCAATATCACCTTCCAGTTCGAACGCTACCTTGCCGCAGTGACAGCTTCCTTTGTAGATCATCGATGCGTCTCCTCGTTGAAGTTCAGCCGCCAGTCAACATTGAAAGCCGGATTGCCGGGCAGGTAAAGGCGAATGGCATAGTCCGGCGCTGGTTTGAGCGCGCGGAGGCCTACTGGTTCCATGTCTGACCGGATTTTTTGGGGCAAATATCCGGCGACGAAACCATTGATCAGGCGAAACGAAAAACGTGGCTTTCCGGCGTCAGTTCGCGTTGCCAGACGGTCAGGCCGGGCGGCTTGAGCCATAGCGTCCAGCCGTGCTGGACGTTGCGGAAAGCCTCGTCGACGCCCTTGAATACCTGCGGCGTCAGGATGGCCAGGCAATTGCCTTCAGGATGGCGCACCGACTGGTAGCGGATCAGTTCGATGCCGGTCTGACGGGCGGTTCCGGCGATTTTCTGGGTGGCGCTGTAGTCGGCCGGATCGGTCCAGATGGCATGGTCGGCGACGAGTGGCCGCTGGGTCAGGTCGAGCATGTGCGGCGTGGCGCCGTGGAATTCGAAGAGGGTGATTGGGATCGACGCTTCGCGCTTGGCCAGGCCTTCGCTGTCCAGCCAGAAACGCAGGCGCCAGTAGCCGCATTCGGCGCAGGCGGTTTTTTCCTCATCGGCGCCGTAGAACACGCCGGGATCTGTTCGTGCCCGGAAACGCGAGCCGGAGGGCGGTTTCGGCCAGTAGCGAAAAGGAGTGGCGAGCAACCAGTGCAGGCCGTTCGCTTCACGCGGCAGGACGGGCTTGGCTTCTTCGAGAATATCTTCGAGCAACGACTGGTCGCCGAGATCGCCGTGCACCAGCGTCATCGTCGCTACCCGGTGCAGCGCCTCGACAGCGCGCCAACCCTTGCCCGACCAAGGCCGGGCTTCAGACGCGAGCGCGGTGGGCGTCCAGGTATTCGCAGACATGGAGCAGGCCTTCGACGCGTTTGACGACTTCCAGTGGGTGGCGGTTGTCGAAAGCCTGGTTGCCGGACTTGAGCCAGCTCCGGGCCAGATCGTCGTTGCCGCCGACCAGCGAGGAAATCGATCGGTAGAGACGGACGAAATGGGCCGAAAGCTCCCAGGTCTTGCTGCCTTCCGGGATGAAATATTTGCCGTTGAGCAGGCGCGAGGCCGAAGGCTGGCTCGTGCCGATTATGGCGTTGAGGTCGGTGGAACCCAGCCCGAGGCGTCTGGCGGCTTCAACCACGGCCGTCGACAGAACGCGAGAGCGGTCGGAGAGCGGGTTGGCTTGCAGGGCAGTCGGCATGATGGCGTTTCGTGATGGGTCTTGTATTTATTCTATAGAATAAATTGAAAATTAAAAGTTGTTTTTGAATAAACGAGCGCCCGATGTAGCGAGGGTGGCTTTGCGACGATCGGCGTAGAATTTACGCCATGAAATTACTGATGATTGCCTTCATTGGCTTGGCGGGCTGTTCGTCGTGGCACTGGGAAAAGCGTGGGGCGCTCGACGGCGAGTACACGCGCGACGAAATCTTCTGCAAGCAGCAGGTTTACACCACCGCCGACGGCGTGGTCACCAATGCCAGCGTGCGCCGGATGCATGCCTGCATGCAGGCGAAGGGCTGGCAGAAGGTCGATAACTGAGCGTCTCCGCTCAGGATTGAGGTCGTCCTACTCGATGCTCAGGCTGCGGATCCAGCGCGAATCCGGCGGGATTTCGCTGCGATCGCCCGGACCGTAAGGCGGAATCGAGGTGTCGGCCGGCGGGGCGCCGATCTGGACGAGATCGACGGCTTGCGGCGTGCCGACGATGCCTTTTTCAGTCAGGACCATCTCGTAGTAAAGGCCGTTCCACAGCCGGGCGCCGAAATCCTTGGGCTGCTTGTAGAGAAAGAGCAGCGAATGCTCCAGCCAGCGCAGGTCTTTTCGGCTCACCGTGCCCGGATTGGCGTAGGGATAGGGCACGTGGCAATGAATTTCTTCGCCTTCCAGACATTTGAATTCCTTCATGGAGAGGAAGAAATCCTTGAGTTTGGCGTGGTCGAGATGGAGCTTGAAGCTGCTTTGTTCACCCTTGGGCGTGAAGTCTACATGGCCAATCACTATCGACTGGCCATCCCGGGTGTGCAGCTTGACGAGCTTGCTGCCACTCAGTTCCCAGGCCGTGGCCGGTGTCGCCAGCGTGATGGCGACAAGCCCGCAGAACAGGCTGGCAAGCTGGCGCAGATTCTGGATCATGGTGTGGCCTCATCCGGAGTGGGGTCTGACCATGATACGTCGCTCGCGCCGGAAAAGGCTCAGTCGCTGGCGTGCTTTTCTTCGTCCATGACCCACAGCCGATGGGCGTCGAGCTGCAGGCGGTAGCGCAACTCAAGGGCTTCAAGCTGGATCAGGCGGGCCGCTAGCTGAGCTTCGTTGGCCAGCCGGCGGGCGGCGAGCAGGTCGTTGAGACTGCCTTCGCCGAGCTGGTAGGCGCGGGCGGTCATGTCGGCCGCCTGGCCGAGTCGCTCGGCGGCGCTGCGGCTGGCCTGCCAGGTCGAGAAGGCGGCGTTGGCCGACTGGTAGAGCATGGCCGATTCGGCGGTGATCTTTTGCGTGGTGAATGCTTCACGCCGACCGGCGACATCGGCGTGAGCGAGCGCCGCATCGGAACTGGCACGGCGGGCGCCACCGGGCAGCGGGATGCTGATGTAGGCGCCGAAAATCTGGTCTTCGCCGGCCCGTTCGCGGGAGACATGCAGGCCGATGGTCGGGTCGGGCATCCGGTCGCGGCTGGCCCGGCCGGCGACGATCTGGGCGCGCCGGGTTTCGCCGCGAGCGAGGTCTAGTTCGTGGCTGTGTTCGAGGATGG
This sequence comes from Ferribacterium limneticum, assembly GCF_020510585.1. GTDB lineage: Bacteria > Pseudomonadota > Gammaproteobacteria > Burkholderiales > Rhodocyclaceae > Azonexus. Next base: position 1,449,391 of record NZ_CP075190.1, read on the forward strand.
CGTTGATCCAGTCGGTTTCGTTACCGTCTATCGGTGTCGGCTCGGCAATCGTGTTCTCGGTGACCAGCGGCAGGCCCGGGTAGCGGCGGCGCAGGTCTTCGCCGGCTGTCTGCTGGCGCACCCTGGCCTGGGCGAGGGCGGCTTCGGCCTGGGCCAGCGCGGCTGCGGCCTGGATGGATTCGAGACGGGCGGCGTCGCCGAGTTGCTGGCGGCGTTGGATGCCCTTGGCCTGCTTGTCGAGGAGGGCCAATTGTTCGGCCCATTGCGCCGCGGAGGCGCTTTCCTTGAGCCAGACGAACCACGATTTGAGGAGGTTGCGGCTGGCTTCGTGCAGGGCGTCGCCGTGGGCTGTTTCGGCCAGCGCTACGCCGGCGGCGCCGAGTTCGCCGTCGAGCCGGCCTTTGCCGGGCAGGCGCAGCGGACGCTCGATGGCGGCGTTCCATTCGTTGAAACGTTCATCGGTGCCGGTGGCTGGCTTGCTCCGCCGTTGCTGGCCACCAAGGCGGACGTTCCATTCATACTGGCCGGCTTCGAGACGACTGCGGTTGGCTTCCTCGACGCGGACCTGGCCGGCGGCGGCCTGCACCGACAGGTTTGTCTGCAGGACGCGGGTGACGATTTCGGCCGGCGGCAGGTTGGGGGGCGCTGCGGCGGCGAATCCGGTGCCGCCGATGCCGCTGGTGCTGCCGACGCCGATTGCCACGGTCAACCGGAAAAAAAGGCCAATTTTCATAACCGCCCCATCTCGATGATTGGCACCAGCCAAAAGAAGATATTCGCTTTCGGCAGTTCGGCCTTGATCAGCGCCAGGACCGCGCGCATGGCTTCCTCCGTCCCGGCCAGTCGGATCTGCAGACGTGGCGAGTGGCCGCTGACCAGCTCAGCCGGTTCGACCAGGGGGACGACGGCGCCATGACCTTCGGCCATCGTGGCGGTAAAGCCGCGGACGAGATCGGGCCGTGAGAGCAGCAAGTCCTCGATGTGCTGGGCAACATCGTTGGGCATGGTGAGCGAAAGCAGGACATCAGCCATGGCGGCGACCCTCGGTAAAGGAGACGGTGGTTTTGACGCCGAAGCGGCGGAACAGGATGGGCAGCAGGACCAGGGTCAGCGCCGTCGAGGTGAGCAGGCCGCCGATGACGACGATGGCCAGCGGGCGTTGCACTTCCGAGCCGGGGCCGCTGGCGAAGAGCATCGGGACGAGGCCGAAGGCGGCGATGCTGGCGGTCATCAGCACCGGGCGGAGCCGGCGTTTGGCGCCCTCGACGACGACATCGCCGACGGCCATGCCGCGGGCCAGCAACTGGTTGAAGTAGGTGACCATGACGACGCCGTTGAGCACGGCAATGCCGAGCAGGGCGATGAAGCCGACCGAGGCCGGTACCGACAGGTATTCGCCCGAGATGAGCAGGCCGAAGACGCCGCCGATCATGGCGAACGGCACGTTGGAAAGAACCAGCAGGGCCTGGCGCACCGAGCGGAAGGTCGAGAAGAGCAGGAAGAAGATCAGCGCCAGCGCCACCGGGACGACGACCATGAGGCGGGCGGCGGCCCGTTGCTGGTTTTCGAACTGGCCGCCCCAGGCCAGCCGGTAGCCGGCCGGCAGCTTGATGTCGCGGCCGACGGCGGCCTTGGCATCGTCGACGAAGCCGACCAGGTCGCGGTCCCGGACATTGGACTGGACGACGACGTAACGCTGGGCGTTTTCGCGGTCGACCTTGACCGGGCCATCGATGCGGCCGATTTTGGCAACGCTGGCCAGTGGCACGCTGCCGCCGCCTGGCAGGCTCAGGCGCAGGGCTTCGAAATCGGCCGGCGAGTTGAGCAGGCTGGCCGGGCCGCGCAGGACGACCGGGACGCGCCGGCCCTGTTCGATGACGACGCCGACATTGCGGCCTTCGAGCAGGGATTTGAGGTCGTTCTGGATGTCATCGACGTTGAGCCCGAAGCGGCCGGCAGCCAGGCGGTCGACAGCAATCTTGAGGTACTGCACGCCGTCATTCTTGAGCGTGAAGGTGTCTTCGGCTCCTGGCACTTTCTTGATCACCGCGACGATTTCGTTCGACAGATGGTTCAGCGTCGCCAGATCGGGGCCAAAAACCTTGATGGCCAGATCGCCGCGCACGCCGGTCAGCATTTCCGACACGCGCATGTCGATCGGCTGCGTGAACGAGAAGCCGATGCCGGGGAAGTCGGCCATCACAGCGCGCAACTGGTCGGCCAGCCAGGCCGGATCCGGATTGCGCCAGGTGTCGCGGGGCTGGAGGACCATGAAGGTATCGGTCTGGTTGAGGCCCATCGGGTCGAGGCCGAGTTCGTCCGAGCCGGCGCGGGCGACGATGGACTTGATCTCCGGCACCTGCGCCAGGATCGCCTTCTGTACGGCGCTGTCGATGACGATGGTCTGGTCGATACTGATCGATGGCAGCTTTTCGAGCTGCATGATCATGTCGCCTTCGTCCATGGTCGGCATGAAGCTTTTGCCGAGCAGCAGGAAGGCACCGGCCGCCGCGGCCAGCGCGATGGTGGCGGCGATCATGAAGGTACGGCTGTTGGCCAGCGCGGTGCTCAGCGTGCGGTCGTAGAGGGCGGCCAGCTTCCTGACCAGCCACGGCTCGTGATGCACGCCGCGCTTGATCAGGTAGGAGGCGAGCACCGGCACGACGGTCAGCGACAGCAGCAGCGACGAGGCCAGGGCGAAGACGATGGTCAGCGCCACCGGCCCGAACATCTTGCCCTCCAGCCCCTGCAGCGTGAGTAGCGGCAGGAAGACGATGATGATGATGACGATGCCTGAAGTCACCGGCGACGCCACTTCGCGTGACGCCCGGTAGATCAGGTGCAGCGTTGGCAGGTTTTCCTGCGCCTCGGCTAGCTGGCTCTCGACGTTTTCGACGACGACGACGGCGGCATCGACCAGCATGCCGATGGCGATGGCCAGACCACCAAGGCTCATGAGGTTGGCCGACAGGCCGTACATGCGCATCAGAATGAAGGTGGCGAGCGCCGACAGCGGCAGCATCAGGGCAACGACCAGCGCGGCACGCAGGTTGCCGAGGAAGGCGAGCAGGAGCAGCACGACGAGCACAATGGCTTCGAGCAGCGCCTTGGAGACGGTGCCGACGGCGCGGCCGACCAGATTGCTCCGGTCGTAGAAGGCTTCGACGGTGACGCCGGCGGGCAGGGTCGGCGCAATCTCGGCCAGCCGCGCCTTGACGCCAGCCACTACCTGTTGCGCATTGGCGCCACGCAGGCCGAGGACCAGGCCCTGCACCGCCTCGCCCTGGCCACTCTTGGTTACCGCGCCGTAGCGGGTCAGGGCGCCGAGGCGGACTTCGGCGACGTCGGAGATGCGTACCACGGTGCCGTCTTTTGCTTGCAAAACAATCGATTTGACGTCGTCCACCGTGGCAATCGCCCCTTCGGCGCGAACCAGCAGGGATTCCTCGCCGTCGTTGAGGCGGCCGGCGCCATCGTTGCGGTTGTTGGCTTCGAGGACGGCCTGCAGATCCTTGAGCGCCAGGCCGCGGGCCGCCAGACTTTGCGGATTGGGCACCACCTCGAAGGTACGCACCTCGCCGCCCAGACTATTGACGTCGGCGACGCCGGGCACGGTGCGCAGTTGCGGGCGGATCACCCAGTCGAGCAGGGCGCGCTTGTCGGCCAGCGAGAGGTCGCCCTCGATGGTGAACATGAACATTTCGCCAAGCGGCGTGGTGATCGGCGCCATGCCGCCGGTCGCACCGGGCGGCAGGTTGCCCATCGCCGCAGCGAGGCGCTCGCCGACCTGCTGGCGGGCCCAGTAGATGTCGGTGCCGTCCTCGAAATCGAGGGTGATGTCAGTCAGCGCGTACTTGGACACCGAGCGCAGCAGCTTCTGGTGCGGGATGCCAAGCAGTTCCTGCTCGACCGGCACGGCGAGGCGCATTTCGACCTCTTCCGGCGTCATCCCGGGGGCTTTCAGGATGATCTTGACCTGCGTTGTCGACACGTCCGGGAAGGCGTCGATGGGCAGGCCGAGAAACGCCTGCACGCCGGCACCGATCAGCATGACGGTGAGGACCAGCACCAACAGGCGCTGGGTCAGCGAAAAACGGATCAGGGCGTCCAACATTATTCGGCACCAACGCCGGTGAGCAGGGCCTTGAGGCCGGAGACGCCCTTGATGGCGACCTTCTCGCCGGCCTTGACGCCGTCCACCGTGACGCTGTCGCCGCCCTGGCTGACAACGCGGACCGGGCGGGCTTCAAAGACGACACCCTTGTCATCACTGGAAGTCTGGACGAAGGCGAAGGTCTTGCCCACATTGCGGGCCAGCGCCGCGGCGGGCAGTCGCTGCTGCTGGCCGGCCAGGGCGGCGACTTCGACTTCGATGACCTGGCCGGGGCGCAGCGTTTCGGCACCCTTGCCGACTTCGGCACGCAGCAGCACGGTCTGGCTGGCCGGATCGACGGCGCGGCCGATGGCGATCAGCTTGCCGGTTACCTCGCTGTTGGCGATCTTCACTGCGCTGCCTTCGCGCAGCGTCGCGGCGATGGCGACCGGGGCCTGGATTTCCAGCCACAGCGGGCTGAGTTTTGCGATGCGGTAGATCAGCGCCGAGGTTTCGACGCGCTGGCCGAGCTGGGCGCCCTGTTCGAGTACGACGCCGTCAATGGGGGCGGTCAGCGCCAGTTTGCCGCCCAGCTTGCCGGCCGTGCCACCAGCTAGGGCCAGGCCCTGACGGCGTTCGCTGGCTTGCGCGCCTGCCTGGGCGGCGGCGGCGCGGGTGGCCTGCAGCCGGCTTTCGGCGATCAGGCCTTCGGCAAAGAGTTGTTCATCGCGCTTCAGATTCTGTTGCATCAGAGAGGACTGGCTGCCGGCCTGCAGCGCATCGCGTTGCAGTTCGAGGGCTTGCTGGCTGCTCAGATGGGCGACGACCTGGCCGCGCTTGACGGTCGAGCCGGGCGCCACAGCAAGCATCTCGACCATGCCGCCAACCGGTGCGGCGACGACGCGCATCTGCTCATTGGGTACGCGGACCTGGGCCGGGAAACTGCCATTGCGACCGCCCGGCATCTCGCCGGCGACGGCCGTTTCAATGCCCAGCGACTTGAGTTGCGCCGGTTGCAGCGTCAGGCGGTTTTCCTGGGCCTGAAGCTGGTTTGCTACGGTCAACAGGAAAAAAAGGCCAAAAATGAAAGGGCGACGCGACATGGGATTTTTCCGTAACAGGTTTTTGTCAGTCTAGCCGGCCCAGCTTAAGCAGGAATTAAGGGAGGGCAAGGCGGGCGGATTACTTGAAGCGCTGCTTGAAATTGACTGGATCCAGCGCGTGCCGGGCCAGTAGCTTGTAGAACTCGGTGCGGTTGCGCTGGGCGATACGCGCGGCCTGCGAGACGTTTCCGGCGGTGTTTTGCAGCAGGCGGATCAGGTAGTCGCGTTCGAAATCACGGCGCGCGTCGTCGAGGGCAATCAGGCTGTCATCGTCGAAGTCGCGCATGGCCCGGCGAACGGTCGTTTCGGGGATGAGCTCGGTCAGGTTGCCGGTGGCGACCTGTTCGATGATGTTCTTCAGTTGTCGCACATTGCCCGGCCAGCTACCTTCCTCAAGGGCGAGCATGGCGGCGGGCGCCAGGGTTTTTCCCGGCGCCGCGCTGGCCAGAAAATGGGCCGCGAGCACGGGGATATCTTCGCAGCGCTCGCTCAGCGGTGGCACATGCAGAAGGGTGCGGCTCAGCAGGTAATACAGTTCGCTGCGAAAACGCCCTTCGGCCATCGACGAGTCGAGCCGGCGCGGACTGGCACCGATGACCTGCACATTGGCCGAATTGGGCTGCCGGGCCGACGATTCAAGGCGATGCAGCGGGTCGTCGCCCTGCAATTGCGCCAGCAACAAGGAAAACAGCCGGCCCTGGGCGATATGCGACAGGGCGCCGATATCCTGCAGATAGAGCACGCCGCCTTCGGCCTGGGCGCAGGCGCCCTGCGGATTGTTCGGATTGAGGATTTCTTCCAGTTCAGTTGCCGGGTAGTCGGTGCACGAGAGGCTCACGAAGGGCTGGCCGGCCCGTGGCCCGGCCAGGTGAATGGCCCGGGCAAGCGTTGTTTTCCCGGCCCCGGCGGGGCCGATCAGCAGGGTGGTCCGGTTTTCCTCGGCGACGCGCCGGGCTTGCCGCAACAATTCCTCCATCCGGATGCTGACGGTGATCAGGGCGGCGCGCCAGTTTGCCGTATCGAGCGCCGGCGAAAGGCGGATGGCATCGGTGACGCGGCGCAGCAGTTCCTGGCCGTCGAAGGGCTTGGTCAGGAAGCTGAAGACGCCGCGCCGGGTGGCGGCCACGGCATCCGGGATGGTCCCGTGGGCGGTCAGGATGATGACCGGCAAGGTCGGCGCCTCGGCCTGCAGATGATCGAACAGCGCCAAGCCATCCATTTTTTCCATGCGCAGGTCGGTGATCACCATTTGCGGGCGCTGTTCGCGGAAGCTGAGCAGTGCAGCTTCGCCCGATTCGGCAGCCGATACCTGGTAGCCGGCCGCACTCAGGCGCAGGCTGATCAGGTGGAGCATGTCCTGGTCGTCATCGACGATCAGGATGCGGGCGGCCTGCCCCGAAGCTTTCAACATGGCATGGACTCAGGCATCGGGGGCTTGTCTCAGGTGAGAAGCTTGCAGCGGCAGGACGACGCGAAAATGGGCGCCAGTTGAAGACGGCATCAATTTCAGTTCGCCCCGGTGCGCCAGGACGAATTCACGGGCAATCGCCAGTCCCAGGCCGACACCGGCGATGTCGCGTGACGCACTGCTGCGATAGAAGGGCTCGAAAATCCGGGACGCATCACGCTCGGCGACGCCAGGGCCCTGATCCTCGACATCAAGCCAGGCCTTCGACGCATCATGGCTGAGCAATACCTTGATCAGCCCATTGCCCGGTGAAAACTTGAGGGCGTTGGCGAGCAGGTTGTGAACAACAGTAAGCAGGGCTTCGCGCCCGGCGACGATCTCGGTTTCGGCCAGGCTGCAGGCGAACTGGACGCCGCGTTCCGCCGCAATCAGGCGGGTCGTTTCGACCACCTCGGCGATCAATTGATCGAAACGGAGTGTCTCGTAACCGATGCGCTCGGCCGCATGGCCGGCCTGTTGCAGGCGGAGCAGGCCCTCGATCAGATCCTGCAGGCGCCGGGAGTTGCTTTGCAGGATGCCGACAATCCGGCGCTGCTCGGGGGTCAGCGGGCCGGGCACTTCTTCGGCGAGCAGCGCGGCGCCTTCGTGCATGGCGGCGAGCGGCGTCTTCAGTTCGTGCGAGACATGGCGCAGGACTTGCGCCCGCTCTTCCTCCAGCGAGAGCAGGCGTCGCCGCAGCCACTCCAGCCAGCGCCCCAGCCAGCGCAGGTCGCCGGGCCCGCCGAGTTCGATGGCTTGCTGCAGGTTGCCTTTGCCGAGGCGGATGACCACCTTCTCAAAGCGGCCGATCAGTCGGGCGAGCAAGCTGCGGATCGCCCACAGGCAACACATTGCAATGAGCACGGCAAGGCCCGCTGCAAAGAGGAGGCGGGTGCGCAGGCTGTTCGATTCTTCGAGGAATCTCAATTGCTGGTGATCAAGGATTTCCCTGGCGTCGACGAGGGATTTCTGCGAACGCAGTTTGATCTCGGCGAGTGCGGCAGCCAGTACCTCGATCTTTTCGCCCTCGCGAACCTTCGTGTATGCCCTTCGCTCAAGGTCGAGCTGGGTGGCCAGTTCGCCAATCAACTCCTCGGGTAGCGGGGTCAGTTGCGCCAGCAATTCGACATTGCTTCTCCATTCGCCGCGAACCCGCGCGTAGTCGTTCAGCGAGTCGCTATCTTTCATCACCATGTGGCGGCGCAGGCTGCGCTCCATGTGCAGCACGTCTTCGGTGATTTCGCCGCGCAGCGACGATGAAGAGGTGGCTTGTTCGATGGCTTCCCGATAGCGATCGTTCAGGGTGTCGAGCTTGATGAACACATAGCCGGCAGCAATCAGCAAGGGCAACGCAAAGAGGATGTGGCCGAAGGTGATCAGCTGCAGGAAGGTGCGCGGGTAGCGTTTCATGGGGCCTATCGTATGTCATGGCGGCAACTTGCAAAAGTGTCGGGGGCGGACGACATCTATCGGAATTTATGCAAGCTGGGAAGATCGGTGCTGAGCTTTCGTGTGGAAATTTTCCCCACGTATGTTTAACCCTTGAAGTGTAAACGGAGGTTTTATGAAGCCAAACAAGTTGTACCTGCGGACCCTGCTCGCCGGCATTCCGCTCGCCCTGTCCAGTCTGGTCGTCTCGGCCCAGACGACGCCACCCGGTCGGACGCTGGCGGCGCAGTGCGCCCAGTGTCATGGCACCAACGGAAACGGCCCCGGTTTCGACGAACTGGCCGGCAAGTCGGCCCATGAACTGTACAGCGAATTGCAGGAAATGAAGGCCAGACCGGTGGAAGGCATCATGGACCGTCAGGCCCGCGGCTACACCGACGAGCAACTGCGCCTGATTTCGGAATATCTGTCCACCCAGCCTGGCAACGGCGGCGATTGAGCGAACCGGAGATTAAAAATGCATCGATTTAACAGAAGAGATTTCCTCAAGTCGGCTGGCGCGATTGCTGCCTTTGCCGCTATTCCGCGCGCCGTCAGCGCTGCCGTCACCAGCCCGCGTGTCGTTGTCGTCGGCGGCGGCTTTGGCGGCGCTACCGTGGCCAAATATCTGCGCATGTGGGGCGGCAATGTCCAGGTGACCCTGGTCGAGCCGAACGCCACGCATATTTCCTGCATACTTTCCAATCTGGTCGTCACCGGCGCCCTTTCAATGAGCCGTATCACGCTGGCTTACGACTCACTGAAGACCACCCATGGCGTTTCCGTGCTGCAGGGCAAGGCGCTGGCCATCGATCCGGCCGGCAACCGCCTGACGGTGCAAACCGCCGCCGGCAACGAGGTGCTCGACTACGACCACCTGGTCCTTTCACCTGGCATCGATTTCACGCCGGCATCCGGCAACTGGAATCCGAACCTGACGCCGCATGCCTGGCAGGCCGGCCCCCAGACCACCCTGCTCAAGAACCAGCTAGCCGCGATGCGTGGCGGCGACACCTTTGTGTTGACCGTGCCCAAGTCGCCTTACCGCTGTCCGCCGGGACCGTACGAGCGGGCCTGTGTCGTCGCCGACTACCTGCGCGCCAAGAAGCGGACCGGTGCCAAGGTTCTCGTGCTTGATGCCAACGCCGGCATTCAGGCCGAACCGGAGGCTTTTGGCCATGCCTTCAGCGTGACCCACGCCGGCCGCATCCAGTACGTGCCCAATGCCAACGTCGTCAGCGTCGATTCGGCGACACGCAGCATCGTGACGTCGGCCATGAGTGTCAGCAATGCCAAGGTGCTCAATTACATTCCGAATCAGCGGGCGGGGGCGATTGCCGCCAGCCTGGGCGTGAATCTGGCCGGTTTCGTGCCGGTTAGCCCCCTGAGCTACGGAACGCTCGCTTATCCGAACATCCACGTCATCGGCGACTCCTGCGCCGTGCCGGCCAGTGATGGCAAGGCGGTTCCCAAGTCCGGTCACATGGCCAACTCGCAGGCCAAGGTTTGCGCCGACGCCATTCTGCGGACGCTGAGCGGCGAGGTGCTGGACCAGAACGTCGCGACCAACTCGGCCTGCTACAGCCCGATTACGTCCCGCACGGCGTCCTGGCTATCGGCCAACTTCGTCTATGGCAACATCTACGACGTCAATGGCGCGGTCAAGGGCAAGGGCATGCATCGCACCGACCTCGGCGAGGCACCGAGCAATGGCGTGGACGGTGACAGCTATCAGGACATGTTTACCTGGGCCGAGAGCATCTTCGCCGACAGCTTCAAATAAGAAAGATTGCAGCGCAGCGGCCATCCACCAGGGTGGCCGCTTTTTGTTGCCCGGGTTTTCTGGACCAAGCAGCAGTCTGACCAGAGGTCATTCGCTCACGATCCTGCGGTCAACCGGAAAAAATGGCCAAAAATGAAATGTTCCCGCGCCATTGGGCTTATCCATCACCGGTTTCCGGACGTTTATTCAGCGCAGCTTAAGCCGTGCCTGAGCTGCCGCCGATCCGCAAACAACGAGCAAAAGTTCGCCTGGCCGGTCCGTGAATAGTCCGAACGTACTAGTAGCTAGCTACTTGGCGCACATCTACCTGTAATAACTGACCTTCATCATAGGTGGGCAGGGGGAGCGTGATCTGGTTGTCGTGTCGGGCATGCGCGGGGTGTGTATGGCGTTGCCCGCCACAAGCCGGATCGTCACCCCTTGAAACATTGACCCTACCTCGTACTCTCGCCAGCCAGGAGCATCATAAAATGCAAAAGAAGTACCTCAACATTGCCGTAGCCAGCGCCCTTGCCGCCATGTCTGTCGGCGCTCACGCCGCCGATACTTATTTCGACAACTTCACCCCGCTGACCGCCTCGGCCGGTGCGACCGCTACTCCGGCCACGCCGATTACGCTGTCCAGCCCGAATTTCACCCAGGTCACCATTGCTGACAAATTAACCCAGAACACGCTGGTTCCGGGCAGCAACTCGGGTAACTGGGACATGATGACCGCTAACGAAACCGGCCCGAATGCCGGCCGCTATCTGTTCATGCCGTTCGAAACCGGCACCGGCGGCGTCCAGCGCGTCGACCTGTGGAATAACAACTACAACACCCGTACCGTGACCATCGTTGCGCCGGGCTCGCAAGGCTTTGTTTCCGGCGACGCTTCCCGCTGGACTCCGTGGGGCAGCTACCTGACGGCCGAAGAATCTTGGTCCACTGGCGGCAACGGAAAGGGCCGCCTCTTTGAGGTGACCAATGCCACGACCGCCGGCGCCAACGGCGGCAGCTTCGTTCAGCGCAGCATCATTCCGCGCGTCTCGCACGAAGGCCTGGCTTTTGACCAGCAGAAGTCGATGTACTTCATCGACGAACTGAACGGCGGCTCGATCTACAAGTACGTTTCGGCCAACCCGAATGCCACCAACGGCAACGATTACTTCGCTGCCGGCCAGACATTCGCCGCCAAGGTTAACGGCGGCAGCAACGCCAATGCCGTTGGCGCAATCTCGTGGGCAGCCATCACCGATGTAAACGGTGCTGCACTTGCTGGCGTTTCGACCGTGCTGGCTGACAACACCATCGACGGCCGTGCCTCCGCCAACACCGTCGGTGGCACTGATTATCAGCGTCCGGAAGATATCGAAATCGGCAAGCTCGCCAATGGCCAGCAAGTGATGTATATCGCCACGACAACCACCAACGAAGTTTACCTGTTCAACCTCGACACCAACCAGGCCACTGTGTTTGCCAACGCCTCGACTATCGACCTCGCAACCGGCCTGCCCGTCGGTAGCGCTGCCTTTACGAGCCCGGACAACATCGCTATTGATGCTGCAGGCAACCCGTACATCATCGAAGACCGCAACGGCGCTGTTGATGACGACATCTGGTTTGCCAAGGATATCAACCACGATGGCGACTTGCTCGATGCCGGCGAAGGCCTGGCTCGCTGGGCTTCCAACGGTACGCCGGGTTCGGAATTCACCGGTCTGTATTTCGACAAGTTCGACGCGAACAAGGCTTATGTGAACATCCAGCACCCGGGCGACGGTGTCGATCGCCTGATCCAGATCACCGCTGTTCCGGAGCCGGAAACCTACGCCATGTTCCTGGCCGGCCTGGGCCTAGTCGGCTTTGCCGCCCGTCGCCGCAACAAGCGTTAAGTTCAGGTAGCTTTTTCGCGCTACCCAGCCCGGCTTCGGCCGGGCTTTTTTCGTTTACAGCTAGGTCTACGGTCAACCGGAAAAAATGCCCAAAAACGAAAACCGCCGGCCAAGCACCACCGCATAAAAATGATCATTGCATTGCAGAACGGTGCGCATTTGTGACAATGATTGATCATTCGCCCTACGCCATGCTGCTGGCCGGTCTGGGCCTGATCGGCTTCGCGGTGCGCCGCAAGTCCGCCTGATTCTCGTTTCATGTGGCGTATCCCGCACGCGGTACGCCACTCGCCGACTCGTTCAGCGGTTGCGATTGCGCAGGTCGCGGTCGATTTCGAGCAGCGCGTCGAGTTTCTTTTGCAGGTCGTCGAGCTTTTTCTGCAACTCTTCACTCTGCTTCTGCGATTCCTTGAGCGACAGATCCAGCCGGCGTTTTTCGGCATAGCACTGACGCTGCTCCTTGACCAACTGGCGCTCAAGATCGGCAATTTTCTGGATATCGCTGGCCGCACGGTCGGGGATGGCATCAACCACCACTTCCGGCTCGGCGGCCATTTTGTCCCCGCTCCTTGTCGCACAGCCAACGAGGCTGGCGGCTATGGTCACCACAGTGAGGAGGTTGCGAAGGTGTTTCAACATGGTGCGGACTCGGTCATTCGGTTGTTGTCTCAGGTCAGGGACTGGCGACGGCAGGATACGACGAAACTGCGTGTCGGCCGAAGATGAGCTCATTTTAGTTCGCCGCGCGGGTGCACGAAAAGTTTCGGTGCAACGGGCAGCCCGGGTGGCGATACCGTTTGGTCAAGTAAATTGCTTGGTAAATTCGTCGTTCTGCCCTGGGACAAATCTCAGACGCTGAACTGCAGCGTTGCCCTGCGCAGGCCTTCGGCCGACGAGGCTACTTCCTTTGCCGTGGTGGACGATTTGGCGGCGGCACCGGCGCCCTGTTCGATCATTTGGGCGACGCGCTCGGTGTTCCGGGCGATCTGCTCGGCGGCTTGACGCTGCTCGGCGAGGACATCGACGATGTCGTTGGTGGCGTGCATCGTGCGCTCGCAGTTGTCCTTGATGGTCGATATTGCAGCGCTGGCATTTGAAGCGAGCTGGGTGCCATGCTCGGCGAGATGGGCTGTCGTGGCGACCGCTTCGGCGGTTTCCCGGGCGGCGCCGTCGAGCAGTTTGACCAGATTTTCGATCTTGTGCGTGGTGCTGGCGGTGTGGTTGGCGAGCTTGCGGACTTCGTCGGCGACCACGGCAAAGCCGCGTCCGGCTTCGCCGGCGCGCGCTGCCTCGATGGCGGCATTGAGCGAGAGCAGGTTGGTCTGTTCCGATATTTCCTTGATTTCCTGGGCGAAACGGGCGATTTCCTGCGTGTGCTGCTTGAGGTCGCTCATTGTCCGGGTCGACAACTTTGCCTGGACGGCGATATTGCCGATTTCGCTGATTGCTTCAAGAATGATGCTGCCGCTTTCGTCAGCCTTGTCGCGGGTCAGGCGTCCCGCATCGGCGGCGGCGCCGGCGCTGTCGGCCATGACGGTGATGGCCACGGTCAGTTCCTGGATGGCGGCGGTAATCAGGGCGGCGGCTTCGCTTTGGGCGCCGGCCGCCTGGGCGACATCGTCGGCCGAGGTGCTCAGGGCCTGCGCGTTGCCCGAGGTCTTTTCCGCGTCCAGCTTGACTTGCCCGATCAGGCTGCGCAGGCGTTTCTGCATTGCCTCGACGGAGGCGACCAGCGAGTCGGCGGCAGCCTTGCCGGACTGGATGGTGCCGGTCAGGTCGCCTTCGGCTACCCGACGGGTGGCGGCAACGACCGGTTCGAGATCGCCGCCCAGTCGCGCCAGGATGCGTCCGCCCAGCATCGCGGCGAGCAACAGCGAGGCAGCCGAACCACCCAGGCCGACGACGAGGACGAGGATCAGGCTGGCCATGAAGCGCCGGTCGGCATGCTGCGAGGCTTCACTGACCAGAACGGTCGTGGCGGTGCTGATCGCCTGGTAGGCGATGGCCAGTTGTTCAATGAGTTGGTGCTCGGTGCCGCGCAGGGCGGCGTCCACCATGACCGTATATTTGGGCATGCCGGCTTCGTTCTCGGCGATTACATCGTCGTACAGCTTGTTCAGTTCCAGCGCCTGCTGGCGGATTTCGGGCAGATTCCCGGTTCCCTTGATCGTTCCTGCTGCGTCGATCTTTTCCAGTTCCTCGATCTGTTGCCAGAATTTGGCGCGCTCAGCGAGAAATTCTTTTTGGGCTTTCTCGAATTCTTCGGGCATGAAATTGCGAATGACCATGTCCTTCAGGCCGCGCAACTGGGCTTGAAAGGCGTTCTGGGCGCCGCTGACCAGGGTGAGGGCGTGGGTCGAGCGCTCAACATCATGAGCGACCAACTGGGTGTCGTTACGAAAGGTGTTGAGCGAATAGAGAGCGGTCGACAGCAAAATCAGGCCAGAAATGGCGCCGATGCCAACCATGACGAGCAGCCGCAGGCGAATGGAGAGTTTGTCAAACAAGATCATGGGGAAGTCCCGAGTACCGGATGGACTGCATCGTAACGTTGCAATATTTCATATTGATGTCGATTATTGGGTCTGTTGGCGCTTGTTATGAATTTGGAATGTGATAATTGGCAAGTTTGTTGAATTTTAATTTTTGCCAAATTTTCCGGTTGACCGTGGCACAGGTCTCGCGCGGCGTCATGGGTGGACTCCGCACCATAATTCGACGATACTCGAACTATGGAAACGTTAAACGCCGCCGAACTCCTTGCCGCCTTGGGTCATGAATCCCGTCTGGCCATCTTCCGCCTGCTCGTCGAAGCCGGGCCGGCGGGCGTCAACGCCAGCGCCATCGGCGAACAGCTGGGCATGGCGCCGGCCACGCTGTCCTTCCACTTGGCCCATTTGAGCCGGGTCGGGTTGATTGCCGGCGAACGGGAAAGCCGCTTTATCCACTACTCGGCCAATTTCGCCACGATGGATGAACTGATCGCCTTCCTGACCAGCAACTGCTGCCAGGGCGAAGCCTGCCTGCCGAAAACCACGTGCTGCGACACCACCGAAAAGCGTCGCGCCAAAATTCGAAAGACCGCCTGATGTCGAAACTCAAAACCGTGCTCGTGCTGTGCACCGGCAACTCCTGTCGCTCGCAGATGGGCGAAGCGATCATCAATCACGATCTGGCCGGCCTGGTGCGCGGCATTTCGGCCGGGACCAAGCCGCAGCCCAAGGTCGCCGACGGCGCCATCGAGGCGCTGAAGCTGGCCGGCCTGCCTACCGAGGGGCTGTACGCCAAGGATGTCGAAGCCGTCATGGGCGAGCCGATCGACCTCGTGGTCAGCGTCTGCGACAACGCCAAGGAAACCTGCCCAGTCTTTCCGCGCCCCGTGCCGCGCATACACCTGCCGTTCCACGACCCGCATGGCGAGCCGCTGGAAAGTTTCATTGCCGTCCGGGACGATATCCGCGCCCGCCTGATCCCCGCCGTGCGCGCCGCGCTGGGCCTCTAAGGAGCCGCCATGACCGTCCAATGTGAAATCACCGCCAAGGCTGCCGCTGGCGCGCCGATGAGTTTCTTCGAGCGTTACCTGACCATCTGGGTCTTCCTCTGCATCGTCACCGGCATCGTTTTCGGCCAGTTCGCGCCGACCCTGTTCCAGGCCATCGGCCGCATGGAGGTGGCCCAGGTCAACCTGCCGGTCGGGCTGCTCATCTGGGTCATGATCATCCCGATGCTGGTCAAGGTCGATTTCGGCGCCCTGGCCGAAATGAAGCAGCACGTCCGCGGCATCGGCGTCACGCTGTTTGTGAACTGGCTGGTCAAGCCGTTCTCGATGGCCTTCCTTGGCTGGCTGTTCATTCGCCAGCTGTTCGCGCCCATGCTGCCGGCCGATCAGCTCGACAGCTACATCGCCGGACTCATCCTGCTCGCCGCGGCGCCGTGCACGGCCATGGTCTTCGTCTGGAGCCGGCTGACCAACGGCCATCCGCTGTTCACGCTGTCGCAGGTCGCCCTCAACGACACCATCATGGTCTTCGCCTTCGCGCCGCTCGTCGCCTTCCTGCTCGGCATCTCGGCAATTACGGTGCCCTGGGACACACTGCTGACCTCGGTCGTGTTGTACATTGTCATACCGGTCGTGATCGCCCAGCTCTGGCGCAAAGCCTTGCTCGCCAAGGGGCAGGGTGCCTTCGACGCCGCCATGGAGAAAATCGGCCCGTGGTCCATTACCGCCTTGCTCGCCACCTTGGTGCTGCTCTTCGCCTTTCAGGGCGAAGCCATCCTGCGCCAGCCGTTGATCATCGGCCTGCTTGCCGTGCCCATCCTGATCCAGGTTTTCTTCAATTCGGCGCTGGCCTACTGGCTCAACCGCAAGGTCGGCGAGAAACACAATGTCGCCTGCCCTTCGGCGCTGATCGGCGCCAGCAATTTCTTCGAACTGGCCGTCGCGGCGGCCATCAGCCTGTTCGGCTTCGAATCGGGGGCGGCGCTGGCCACCGTGGTTGGCGTGCTGATCGAAGTGCCGGCCATGCTGCTGGTCGTCAAGGTCGTCAATTCGACCAAGGGGTGGTACGAGGCAGGCTAAGTTGGGAAGGGGGCTGAAATGGAATGGATGATCACCGCATTACAGGGCGGCCTGGCCAGCCTGGCCTCCTACCTCGCGGCCCACGTGCTGCTCTGCCTGGTGCCGGCCTTCTTCATCGCCGGCGCGCTGTCCGCACTGGTGCCGCAGCAATCGATTGTGCGCTTCCTCGGGCCGAATACCTCTAAATGGGTGTCCTATCCGGCGGCGGCCGGGGCCGGCAGCCTGCTCGCCGTCTGCTCGTGCACCATCCAGCCGCTGTTTGCCGGCATCTACAAAAAGGGCGCCGGGCTCGGGCCGGCCATCACCTTCCTGTTCTTCGCGCCGGCCGCCAACATCCTGGCCCTGGCCTACACCGGCGTCGCGCTTGGCGCCGACTTTGCCATTGCCCGCATCGTGCTCGCCCTGTCCTTCGGCATCGGTATCGGGATGATCATGGCGGCGCTGTTCCGTGAAGGCGATGTCGCCCGGCTGGCCGACGTCGAGACTTTCTCGGCTGGCGAAGGCATCCCGAAACGCACGCTGCTCTTCCTCGGTGTCCTCGTGGCCTTGCTCATTGCCGGCACGCTCAAACTCGATTTCCTGACCACCGGTCTGTTCCGGCTGGAACTGCCCTGGACCGGCGCCGCTGCAATACAGGCCGGGCTCGACCAGCTGGTGCCGGTCAACGAAGCGGCCGGGGCCGAAGGGCTGAGCCTGCAGGGCCTGATCCTGATCGGCCTGCTCGGCGCCATCGGTGTCTTTGCCTGGAAAGGGTTGGGCCAGATTGACAACGGTTTCAACCGCCTGACCCCGGTCGCCCTGGCGCTCACCGCGCTGACCCTGGCCTTCGCCGCGCTCGGCATGCGCGTCAACGAAACCGGTGTGTTGCTCACCGTAACCGGCCGAACGCTCGCCGTGTCCGCCCTCTGTCTCGCTATCTGGCCTTTGGCCCGGCGCTTCGACGCTTGGGACGTGCAGCAATGGCTGTGGGAAACCTGGCGCTTCGTGAAGCAGATTTTCCCGTTGCTCGTCGTCGGCGTCTTCCTCGTCGGCATCATCCGGGTCTTCATCCAGCCCGAGTGGATACGCAGCATCGCCGGCGCCAATACCGTTCTCGCCAACATGGCGGGCGTCGTCTTCGGCATTTTCATGTATTTCCCGACCCTGGTCGAAGTGCCCATCGCCAAGATGTTCCTGTCGCTCGGCATGCACCCGGGGCCGCTCATCGCCTACCTGATGGCGGACCCCGAGTTGTCGCTGCAGAGCATTTTGATTACCACCGCGATCATCGGCAAGCTCAAGGCCTGGACCTACGTTGGCCTGGTCGCAGTGTTCTCGACGCTGGCCGGCCTGACTTACGGCGCCTGGGTCGATGGCACATCGTTGTTGCTACTGGCGCCGGGTGTGGTCGGCTTCGTCGCGCTGATCATCACCTCGTTGCACCTGATCGAACGTGGCCGCAAGGCCAAACTGAGGAGTGAATCATGCTGATCAAGATTCTCGGCAGCGGCTGCGCCAAGTGCAACCGCCTCGAACAACTGACCCGCGAAGCGGTGGCCGAACTGGGCGTTGAAGCCACCTTCGAACACGTCAAGGACATGGACAAGATCATGGCCTATCCGATCATGACCACCCCGGCCCTCGTTGTCGATGAAACGGTCAAGGTCTCCGGCCGCATGCCGAGCAAGGATGAATTGCTCGGCTGGCTGAAGGCAGGCTAATCAGTCGGGAATGTTCGGCTCGACCAGCTTGGCCAGCTGTTCGAGCGATTCCTGCCAGCCGAGGTAGCACATCTCGGTCGGAATGACCGCCGGTATGCCTTCCTGCACGATGCTCAACTCGGTGCCGCAGGAGACGGCTTTCAGGCTCACCGTCGTCTGCATTTCACCCGGCAGGTTCGGGTCGTCGAATTTGTCCGTGTAGCGGATCTTCTCGCCGGGCACTAGTTCCAGATATTCGCCGCCAAACGAATGGCCGTGGCCGGTGGAAAAGTTGGTGAACGACATCCTGAAGCCGCCGCCGACCTTGGCATCCAGATCATCCACCTTGCACGTAAAACCGTAAGGCGGAAGCCACTTGGCCATGGCATCGGCATCCAGAAAAGCCCGATAAATCCGCTCCGGATCTGCCCGCAGTACGCGGTGAAGCTTGACGGTTCCTGTACTCATTGTCCCTTCTCCTTTTAATTCATGGTCTGGCATGGACCGCGGTTATGTCAGAAGGTTGCGGCAAAGCCGATTTCAAAATTGGCCATTTTTTCCGGTTGACCGTAGCAATGGGAATCCAGCTGATCCCGCTGGTTACGGCGACCGCACCCTAGCCATTCGCCCTGAAGGCATCGTGGAAAGAGACCGTACCCTGCGGTGCATCCCCGCTGAAAGGCAAAGCGAAAAAAACCTCCGGCGGCACACCCGCAAGCGCCAGCCCCGGCGTGTTCTTGAAGCCGAATTTCCGGTAGTAATCGGGATGCCCGACAAGGCAACATCCTTGCCCACCGAGCTTCTTCAGCCGCGTCAGCCCTTCCTGTATCAGCGCTTTTCCAACCCCCTGCCGCTGGTATTCCGGCAACACCGAAACAGGCCCCAAGCCGTACCAGTTGCGAGTCCCATCCGACATGTCCAGCGGAGAGAACGCAATATGCCCGATCACCCGGCCATCCAGCTCAGCCACCAGCGATATAGTCAGGGCCCCGGCAGCGCGTAGCGCCGAAATGACGAACTGTTCCGTGTGGCTACTGATTTCCAGCGTTTTGAATGCGGCCACCGTCACCTCGGTTATTGCGCTCGCATCAGCCCCGGTTTCGTCCCTGATGACCATCTTCAGATTCATGGATTTTGCTTTCCCGTTTTTGTGAATCGCTGGGGTACTCCCTGCTGCATCATGGAGCCAACCCAACTACGCGGCTTTTTGCTCAGATCGGGGTGAGCGAAGGGTTCGGCCGCACTTTGGATTCCGAGTTAGTTGAAGCGCTTGGCAAGCCGAGGGTAGAGGCGGTCGAGGTCCTCTTCAGACCATTCATCGCCTGCCGGGCCATTCGATTGAACGCCGGATGGACGGGACGGAAACGCGGCGTACTTGAGGCCGGTCTTCCGACACCAAGCGTCAATGCCGACAGACTGCCAGCCTTCGACTTGGCAGTCGTCGTCTTCGTCGCTCTCCTGGACCAGGGACGCAAGTTTGTCAGGAACAGCGTTCGCCGCATTGAAGACCTTCTCTCCGCGAGAAATGAGCCAGCCCCTGAAATAGTCGAATCCATCGTCGGAGCAGCCCCCTCCGATCACGTAGGCTGCGCCCCACAAGGGCCACGTGTAGGAAGACTGAAAGTGGGAGTTGAAGATGTTCTGGAACTCGACAATGTCTTCCACGGACAAATCGTCCAGTAGAGCCCCGAGTTCTTCAAGCTGCTGCGCAGGGTCTCCGTCAGATGCTTGACGAGATTTGTCGATGAGTTTCCAGAACGAGGTGTTGTCCATAGCTTTTCCTTGAGATGGATGATCGGGACAGATGCCTTGCGGCCCAAGCCCCTTGCCGGTGCGGTCCGCTCGAGTGACGGGGCAGGTGGTGTTGATGTCCATGGCCAATGCTACCGAACAGCAGCCAGCTTTCGGGAGGCGGCAGCAAGGAGAACCCGGGAATACGCTTTGTGAAAGCCAAGCAGTGCTCTGAACTGCCACCCCATGTGAGGAACGCCAGAACCGGCAGAGCGGCTTGGAACCACAGCAGAACCAAAGTACAGCCTCGTAGTGGAACTGCCCGACTCAACAGCGGATGCCATTAGCCATGATCGCGTCCGGCCAGCGGCGAGCAGGACTTCATTCGGGCTGCTTTGCTCGACGGACCAGGCTGAGAACTTGCTCAAACTCCCGGCCGCAAGCTGATGGGCCTCGGCGTCGGTAGACGGGTAAGACATGAACTTGGCGAGCAGCCAGCGCTCGACTTTGAAAACGGAAGTTGTGTAGAACGCCTCAACGAACTCACTTTGCGTTACTTGTCTATTTAAATCAACAGCATAACAATCCGTGTAAGCACCGCTCTGAGCGTAGATCCCGAGTTGGGTGCCGGTAGGTAGCGGGCAAGGACGAACGGATGCCATGGTGTGTTTTTCAGGCGTCTAACGACGCTGTAGAAAAATAGTATTCATGCCGTCATCGTGCCGTGAACCATATGGAATAACAAGGTTCAAACCTGAAGCCCGGTTCAGGAAAGCGCCATGGCCCGTTACAAAGCAATCGATACCAGCCCAGCAGTCCGCATCGAGAATGCTACGGTCGACCGGAAAAAAGCCTGAAAACGAAAATGGCGCAGACCAAACCTGCGCCATTTCGTTGTCGAAAATCGAGCTGGAAAAGGGTTTTTCTACAGCGTCAACGTTCGAGGTAACCGGCGACCGGAGCGCGCAGCTTGCCGGTCGTCCAGTTGACCGAGGGGGCGGGCGTCACTACTTGGTACACTCCCCACTGGATTTCTTGAGCTCCATGATTACGACGTGCGTGGGTGTTTGACCGATGTTCTCTCCGACGTGGGTTTGCTCTTCCGACCACATGACGTCTCCCTCTTTGAACTGGCGAGTGAGTACCTTTCCGTCTGGTAGGGTCAGCGTCCGTTTGAATGGAGACAGCGCATAAAGGACGAACGGTGGATGTTTGTGCTGGTGTGTCTTCTCGCCAGGGAGGTCGTGATAGTCAAGGACTCTGACGCACTCGTTCTCCAGAATGACCTTGTACTTGTCACCATCGGTTTGAACAGCGTCCTGTGCGAACGCAGAAGTTGCAAGGAGGGCGGCGGCTGCAAGGGTTGGGGCGCGTAGCATATTGACGTCCTTATCTGCCGGGGCGATCACTGGAGCACGAGTGCCAGCCCCGACGAGTGGCAAACGAGCCGGGCATCCGGCTGGGTGCCAACGCAATTATGCGCAGGTGACGCCCAACGTCTGAATTTACCGGCCTGCGCGGCTTTTTGCGCAGGTCCGGTGGAATGATGGGTTAGCCTTCTTCAAAGAGTGCTTGCCTGTTCTTTTCGATAGCATTTGACAGCTTTTCCTTCAATTCTTCGTGATTAGTAAAATAGTTCATGTTCATATGAATATCGAAATGGATGGCTGTTTTGGTGCCCGGCTTAGCGACACTTTGTTTGCTGGCTACGTAGATAACCTTCTTTCCTAGTGCCTCTGCAAATCCTGCTTCAAAGTAGCACGATGGCCTCTCATCGGTCAGATCGGCGACGACGAATTGAGCGGCCCGAATTTCCTTCTTGATTCTTCCTACGAGATCTTCTAATGCGTGTTCTTTATCGATTCTGATCGCAATCGCGCCTGCTTCCGAGATCACTTGCTCAACTGCCTCAAATCTCTGGTCATACTCCCTAAAAATGCGCTGTTGCTCCTGGTCGCCGTGTTTTTCGCCTTGAATCGGAGTGATAACAAAAACCTTTGGTTTCTTTGTTGATAACAGTGCCTCCGCCTTGGTAGCAAAGCGGCCATATAGATTCTTTTTGCCCTTAATTATGTCGGCGATAACTGTCCCGCTTTTTTTATTCCAAGGGGTTTTTGTCTCGTAAATCCGAAGCTCCAAAACCTGATAGGACTGGAGTTTGTTTCCCCATTTCGCGGTAATGACCCCATTTGCAATGAAGGGAATCACTATTTCAGACAGAACTTCGCTGTCTGAACGATTCGGAATTGTCTTTTGCCTGTCACCTGACAGGATGGCGATAGTGTGAAACGGCATAAGTTTCTTTCAATAGCGAGGCTGGATAATGTTGTTGAAGGCTAACGTTTAGTAGACACCCTGACAGGTGTCTACTTCCCGCCAGCGTGGTGTATAAAAACTAAAATAAACTGATAGCATTTTGATTATTAATTCTTCGTTGGAAACTGCCATGTCTGACGAATCGCCTTCTACACCACAGCTGCCAAAGTTGCTTGATCAGGTGCGGGATCGGATTCGGGTGAAGCATTACAGCATCCGAACCGAAGCGCAATATCTGCAATGGATAAGGTGTTTTATTCATGTTTCATGACAAACGGCATCCTCGTGACATGGGCGCTGGCGAGGTTGAGGCGTTTTTGACGCATCTGGCCGTTGAGGGCAGGGTGGCGGCTTCGACGCAGAATCAGGCGCTGTCGGCTTTGCTTTTCCTCTATCGCGAAGTGCTCGGGATCAATTTGTCCTGGCTGGATGGCGTCGTTCGCGCCAAGCTGCCGCAGCGGTTGCCGGTGGTCCTGACGCGGCGGGAGGTCGGCGGCTTGCTGGATCGTATGAACGGGCTGCACGGCATGATGGCGCGGCTGCTTTACGGCACCGGCTGCGCTTGATGGAGTGCGTGCGGCTACGAGTCAAGGACGTCGAGTTCACGCGCGGGGAGATCGTGGTGCGTGACGGCAAGGGGGCGAAGGATCGGGTGACGATGTTGCCGCAGTCGCTGGTCGGGCCTTTGCTGGATCATTTGCGCTGGCGCCGCCAGTTGTTTGATGATGACAAGGCCAAGGGCCGGGCGGCGATCTATCTGCCCAATGCGCTGGATAGAAAGTACCCGAACGCCGAGACGGATTGGGCCTGGCAGTATATGTTTCCGGCTGCCGGTTTTTCGATTGACCCGCGCAGCGGCGCGGAACGGCGCCACCATGTCGATGAAAAGGCCTTGCAGCGGGCGGTCAAGAAGGCGGTGCAGGCCAGCGACATCGCCAAGCTGGCAACGCCGCACGCCTTCCGCCATTCTTTCGCCACGCACCTGCTGCAGTCCGGTTACGATATTCGCACCGTGCAGGAACTGCTCGGCCACGCCGATGTGGCAACGACCATGATCTACACGCATGTGCTCAACAAGGGTGGGCGCGGCGTGACTTCTCCGCTGGATGCAATGTAAATAACGATGTCCGAAGACCTGTTTTCAAATGCTGGTGCGCAAGCCCAGCACGCCCCGCTCGCCGAGCAATTGCGCCCCAAAACGCCGGACGACGTGATCGGCCAGCAGCACCTGCTTGGCGCCGGCAAGCCGCTGCGCCTTGCCTTCGAATCCGGCCAGCCGCATTCGATGATTCTCTGGGGGCCGCCGGGCGTTGGCAAGACGACGCTGGCGCGGATGATGGCAACGCAGTTTCAATGCGAGTTCATCGCGCTGTCGGCCGTATTTTCGGGCATCAAGGAAGTGCGCGAAGCCGTGGCGCAGGCCGAGATGTGGCGCACGCAGGGCCGTCGCACCATCCTCTTTGTCGATGAAATCCACAGGTTCAACAAGGCCCAGCAGGATGGTTTTCTGCCCTTTGTCGAATCCGGCCTGCTCACCTTCATTGGCGCCACCACCGAAAACCCCTCGTTCGAACTGAACTCCGCTTTGCTGTCGCGGGCTTCGGTCTATGTGCTCAAGTCGCTCGACGAAGCCGAGATGGGCCAGCTTTTCGACCGCGCCTGCGCTCAGGCGCTGGCCGACCTGAGCTTTGAAGCTGCTGCCCGCGAACGCCTGATCGGTCTGGCCGATGGCGATGCCCGGCGTTTGCTCAACCTGCTCGAACAGGTGCGCACGGCTGCGCGAACGGCCGGCCTTGACACGGTCGACGGCGAATTTATCGAAAAAACGATGGCGCAGAGCCTGCGCCGTTTCGACAAGGGCGGCGACGCCTTCTACGACCAGATCTCGGCCCTGCACAAATCGGTGCGCGGTTCGAACCCGGACGGCGCGCTCTACTGGCTGACCCGCATGCTCGACGGCGGCGCCGATGCCCGTTACCTCGCCCGGCGCATCGTCCGCATGGCCTGGGAAGACATCGGTCTGGCCGACCCGCGCGCCATGCAGATCGCCAACGACGCAGCCGAAACCTACGAACGCCTCGGCTCGCCCGAGGGCGAACTGGCGCTCGCTCAGGCGGTGATTTATCTCGCTGTCGCCGCCAAGTCAAATGCCGGCTACATGGCCTACAACGCCGCCCGCGCCTACGTGAAGCAGGACGGCTCGCGCCCGGTGCCCAACCACCTGCGCAACGCGCCGACCAAGCTCATGAAGGAACTCGGCCACGGCCACGCCTACCGCTACGCCCACGACGAACCGGAAGCCTACGCTGCCGGCGAAACCTACCTGCCGGACGGCATGGTCGAACCGGGCTGGTACGAGCCGACGCCGCGCGGGCTGGAAGGGCAGATCGGCCAGAAGCTGGCGTACTTGCGCGAACTGGATCGCAAGGCCGGCAAGAAATAATGGACATGCTCCAGACCATCGCGCTGTCGGCCGGCCTGGCCTGGGCGAGCGGCCTGCGGCTGTATCTGGTGGTTTTTCTGGCCGGTCTGTTGAGTTATTTCGGCTACCTGCAGCTGCCGGAAACGCTGGCCATGCTGCGCAACCCGCTGGTCATCGGCACGGCGGGCGTCATGGCTTTCGCCGAGTTGATTGCCGACAAGATTCCCGCCTTCGATTCGCTGTGGGACAGCTTCCAGACTTTCATTCGCATTCCCGCCGGCGCCTTGCTTGCCGCCTTTGCCATGGGCGAGGTCGATCCGGCGTGGGCGGTGGCGGCCGGGCTGATCGGCGGCACGATCACGGCCGGTACGCATTTCGCCAAGGCCGGCAGCCGGCTGGCCATCAACACCTCGCCCGAGCCGTTTTCGAACTGGATCGCCTCGTTCGGCGAGGAGGGCATGGTGCTCGGCGGGCTATGGGCCATGCTCGCTTCGCCGCTGGTCTTCCTCGGCTTGCTCGTCGTTTTTCTGGTGCTCGCCGGCTGGTTGCTGACGCGCTTCTGGTCGCTGCTCAGCCGTCTGATCCGGCGACCATCACGCCTTTCGGCGTGAGAACCAAACCCTTCTTTTCATAGAGCAGCACCGGGCAGCGCTTGGCATCGTGGTAGATGCCGACGCAGTCGAGGCACTGGAAGCAGGCGTCGTAACGGATTTCGCCGGTCGGTTCGATGGCGTCGTAAGCGCATTTGGCCTTGCAGCTCTGGCAAGGCTTGCCGCACTCGACGCGGCGGGTCAGCCAGTCGAAACGGCGCAGCCGCCCGCCGAGCGACATGACTGCGCCGAGCGGGCAGATGAAGCGGCAGAAAAACTTGTAATAGAAGGCGCCGGCGACGAGCAGCGCAACGGCGTAGGCGACGAATGGCCAGCTGCGGTCGAAACCGACGGTGATCGCCGTCTTGAACGGTTCCAGTTCGTTGAGGCTTTCGCCCTGGCGCGGCACGAACAGGGCGGCGCCGACCAGCACGGCGAGGGCGATATAGCGGCCCCACTCAAGGCGCTTGGCCACCGCCAGCGGAATATGCAGACGCGGCAAATGCAGCTTGCGGGCGAGTAGCCCGACAAACTCCTGCAGCGCGCCAAACGGGCATAGCCAGCCGCAGAAGGTGCCGCGACCCCAGACGATAAAGCTGATCAGCGTGAAGGCGATGAGCAGCAGCGAAATCGGGTCGTAGAGGAAACTCGACAGGCCCTGGCCGGATTTCAACGCCTTGAGGGCGCCGGTGACCTGGACGATGGAAAGCTGCCCCTGCACATACCAGCCGACGTAGAGCAACGTGAAGGCGAGAAAGCCGAGGCGGAATATTTTCAGGCGACGGGCGTCGACTGAAATCCAGCGCGGCCGGGCGAGGGCGATGCTGAGCACGATCAGGGCGGCGCTCAGGATGCTCAAGTCAAGCCAGCGCTGCTGCCAGGCCAGCACCCATTCCGGCAGCGGCTCGGGCGGGTAGCTGAACAGGCGGCTGGGTGGTGCGTATTTGAGGGTCACCGTTTTGTGCGTGAGGGTGGGCAGGATCATGCCTTTGGCGCGCGTGATGGTCAGCGTCAGGTCGAGCGGGCGGCCGGGATCGAGGCCGGCTTCGGCATAGACGCCGAATAGCCGCGAGGTGTTGAGTTCGGGCGGCCCGGCGATGTTCTTTGGCTCGAAACCCTGGTCGCGCAGTTCGAGAAACAGGCCGTCCTGCGCCATGCTCAGGCGCGAGGACTGACCGCCCGGTACGAAGTTGTCATCAACGATGGGGTAGCGCCCGGCCGAGGCGATCCACCACAGGTGGCGGTTTTCAAAGTTGCGGGTCATCGCCTCCTTGTACTGCGCCTCGCCAAGGATGGCGCGGCCGATGCTCGGCGTGTTGAGGTAGGCGATGTAGATGTCGGTGAACACGGCCTCCGGCTGGGCCAGACCTTCTTCATCAACCTCGGCGCCATCGGTGCCGACAAAGAGCTTTTCGACGTCCGCATTGCTCAGCCGCAAATGGCCGACCATGCCGTTCTTGAGCATCTCCGCAAAGGCAACCGGGTCGTCAACGTCGGTGCGGACCTGTGCAGATGGGCCGCGCTTGCTGCGGTCGGCAAAACCCAGCTTGGCGCGGGCCACTTCAAGGGCGGCGCCGAGCACGCTCTGGTTGACGATGCGCACCGAGGCGGTGGCCTTGGCCACGCCGTCCAGCGTGGTCTGGTCGCTGCGCGTGTCGGCCGGGCCGCTGCGATTGCGCGCCGCATTGAGGGCGATCAGGAACTGCTGCTTGATGTTGCGACCGGCGTACTGGGTGACGAATTCGCGCAGGGGCGCTTCGCCGAGGCCGCCGAGAAAGACCGGCTCATGCTGGCGCAGTAGCTCGACGTTCATGAAATTTCCCTTGCGGTCGATCGAGACCAGGAAATTCATCGGCGTGCCTTCGAAGCCGGGGACCGGCGCCAGATCGATCGATTCGAAAACATAGCCGACAGGTCCGGCTTCCGGCTCCAGTTCGCTGGTCAGCGGCCAGGCGGGAATCTGCGTCAGCTTGTCCTGAACGTGCAGTGGCGGCTCGAAGCGGCGTTCGATATCGGCCTTGCTCAGGTCGCCGGCGTGGGCAGCCGCGAAGATGCCGGCGCCGGCAAGCAGGCAGGCGGCGGTGAAATGGCGAAAGAACGACACGGCTTTGCGGCGCGACTGCTGTGCAACGGGAATTGGATTTTCCATTGCGGTCTCCGAGGGTGCGCGGGCATATTCGGATATGTATTTTTATGCTGTCCATGGTACCTAAAATTTCCTGCCCGCGGCGGGCAAATGCCGACCTCGGCGCCGCCTGGCTCGGCTTGCCATGTCCCTCGCGTATAATTTCATTTTTGGCCGATTTTTCCGGTTGACCGTAGCAAAGCCGGTCCGCCGCCGCGATTCAGGAATAAACATGCTCGATATCCAACAACTCCGCTCCAACCTCGATGCCGTGGCCGAAGGCCTGGCCAAGCGCGGCAAGCCCATCGATTTCACCGAATTCAAGACGCTTGAGGCCGAGCGCAAGACGCTGCAGAGCCGCACGCAGGAGCTGCAGGCCCAGCGCAATTCGTTGTCCAAGCAGATCGGCATGTTGAAAGGGCAGGGCAAGGATGCTTCCGAAGTCATGGCGCAGGTTGGCGCCTTGGGTGACGAGTTGAAGACCTCCGAAGCCCGTCTCGGCGAATTACTCGAACAGTTCACCGCCATTCTGGCCGCGCTGCCGAACATTCCCGACGAGTCCGTGCCGGTCGGTTCCGACGAAACCGGCAATGTCGAAATCAAGCGCTGGGGCACGCCGCGCAGCTTCGATTTCCCGGTCAAGGATCACACCGATGTCGGCGAACAGCTCGGCCAGCTCGACTTCACCACCGCCGCCAAGATCGCCGGTTCGCGCTTCTCGCTGCTCAAGGGCGGCCTGGCTCGCCTGCACCGTGCGCTTGCCCAGTTCATGCTCGATACCCACACGGCCGACCACGGCTATACCGAACTCTACGCGCCTTACCTCGTCAATGCCGCCAGCCTCTACGGCACCGGCCAGTTGCCGAAATTCGAGGAAGACCTGTTCAAGGTGCTGCGCGGCGACCAGGACCCGCTCTACCTGATCCCGACGGCCGAAGTGCCGGTGACCAACATCGTCCGCGATGAAATCCTCGCCGCCGAAAGCCTGCCGCTCAAGTTCGTCTGCCACACGCCGTGCTTCCGTTCCGAAGCCGGTTCCGGCGGTCGTGACGTGCGCGGCATGATTCGTCAGCACCAGTTCGACAAGGTCGAATTGGTCCAGGTCGTCCATCCGGAACAATCGGCCGAAGCGCACGAAGCGCTGACCCGCCACGCCGAAGTGATTCTCGAAAAGCTGGAACTGCCGTACCGCCGTATGGCGCTGTGTTCCGGCGACATGGGGTTCTCTGCCGCCAAGACCTACGACCTCGAAGTCTGGCTGCCGGCCCAGAACACCTATCGCGAAATCTCGTCCTGCTCGAACTTCGGCGCCTTCCAGGCCCGGCGCATGCAGGCGCGTTTCCGCAACGACAAGAACAAGCCGGAGCTTTGCCATACGCTGAACGGTTCAGGTCTGGCCGTTGGCCGCACGCTGGTCGCCATCCTCGAAAATTATCAGCAGGCCGACGGCAGCGTGACCATTCCGGCCGCGCTGCGCCCGTACATGGGCGGGCTGGAAGTTCTCTCAGTCAGCTAAGTTGGCACGCCGGCCCTCAGGCGCCGGCTTCTTATTCCCTGTCTGCCAGACGGGCAGGGTTAACGTCCTGCCCGATAGTCGGCAGGCGCAGCGTAGCCTCCCCCGCCTCTTCCTGTGCCGTCGCCGAGATCGTCTTGGCGGTGGCTATCCGCTTGACGTAGGCCTTGCGTCGCTCTTCGATTTCGAGCACCAGCCGGGTCAGGCTGGCGGCGGCTGACGGCGTCGGGGCGAAGGGTGGGGCGTTGCGCAGCAGGATGTCGTAGTAGCTGCGGATGTTCTCGACCAGAATGACCGCCTCGCCACCGCGCGCCCGGCCCGTTTTGACCATGCTGAAATACTTGGGCTGGGCCAGCTTGGGTAGCACGCGCTTCATTTCGTACCACGAATTGGGGTCGGCTTTCGTTTGCCGGGCCAGCGCCCGGGCGCTGTTGAAATGGCCGGGGCCGATGTTGTAGGCGGCCAGGGCCAGCCAAGTGCGATCCGGCTCCTCGACTTCTTCCGGCAGCAACTCCTTGAGCATGTTGATGTAACGGGCGCCGGCCAGGACGCTTTCGCTCGGGTCAAGGCGGTTGCTGACCTGCAGGCGGTCGGCCGTCTCTTCGGTGAGCATCATGATGCCGCGCACATTGGTGTAGCTGGTCGCATTCGGATTCCAGTTCGACTCGTGGTAGGCAACGGCGGCGAGCAGTCGCCAGTCGATGCCGGTGAGCGCTTGCGCGGCCTGGAAGGACTTGCGGAATTTGGGCAGGGTAGTCTCGACTTCGCCGAGGAACTTGATGACGTCGGCCTGAGTCAGTCGCCGGACATGGCCGAGGTAGCGGTCCTCGAGCCGGGCCAGCGTGCCGTCGTGCTGGACGCGTTCGATAAAGGCATTCAGCCTTGCACGCAGTTCCGGATTCGGGTGCCGGCTGAGTTGCCAGACAACCGGCTGCATTTCGTTCAGCGTCAGCGTCGTGCGCATGTTGGGAACGTACTGGTTGGCGATTTCCTCGAAGCTTTCGTCGATGGCGACGTACTCGATTTCCCGTTCGCCAAGTTTTTCAAGCAAATCGAGGCTGGTCCCCTGGCCGACGGTGACGACATTCAGTCCGGGTACCTCGCGGGCCAGCCGGCTCAGCGTCTCGGCCTGCCGCGAGCCGGCCATGGCATGAACGGTCTTGCCTGACAACTGGGCGAGTTCCGAGAGCGGGAGTGAGGCGTCGTGCTGGACGAGAACATCACGCGTCAGGGTGATGGCCGGCGTCGACTGCATGGTCTCGTCGGTGCTCGGCGAAAGCCAGGCGGCGGCAAGGTGGTAGCGGCTGCCGACGAGGTGGGCTTCCAGTTCCTCGGGCTGGACGACGATGTACTTCACATCGACGCCAAGTTCCTGGGCAAAGGCCTGGGTCAGGTCGTATTCGAGCCCACTCGGATTACCGTTGTCGTCGGTCCCGTAAGTCAACAGGCCGGGGCGGATCAGGACGACCAATTCGTGCTGCGCCGGGGTCGGAAAAGGCAATGACCCAACGTCGCCGCAACTGGCGGCGAAAAGCGAAACTGCGATCAGTAATAGTCGTTTTATCCAGTGCATCTGTTGTGCTATTATGCCGGCCGCTGCGGAGAGGTGGCAGAGTGGTCGAATGTACCTGACTCGAAATCAGGCGTACTGCAAGGTACCGTGGGTTCGAATCCCACCCTCTCCGCCAGCACCTAAAATCAAGCGCCTTTCGGGGCGCTTTTTTGTTGTGCCCAACTTTTGGAAAGGTGCCTGCTTGAATTCGGAGGTGCGCACTTTACCTTTGTGTGGCGGTTTGAAGCATTAATAAATGTAAAACGCATGCCCTATCAATAGGCGCCTGCATCGGGAAACCATTTCAGAATCTGACCCATGGCTGAAAAACTCAATTTTACTGTCGATCTCGAGGACGGCGTTTTCGTCGCCCGCTGCATCGAGCTGGACATCACGACCGATGGCCTGACCAAGGCCGAAGCGGTAGAAAACCTCAAGGAAGCGCTCAACTGCTACTTTGCCAATCCCGACGAGCGGCTCGATCGGCGTCTGCTGGGCGCAGAGGATGAGGATGACGCCCGATAGACCGCCGCGTCGGGCGATTTTCCCCGGCCCGCTTTGTTTTAGCACTTCTCGCCGGCTCTTGGCATAATCGGGTCAATGCTCGCCTACATTGTCCGCCGCCTGCTTTACGCACTCCCCATCCTGATCGGGGTAAACCTCGTTACCTTCGCGCTGTTCTTCGTCGTCAATACGCCGGACGACATGGCGCGCATGCAGCTCGGCGTCAAGCGTGTGACGCCCGAGGCGATCGAAAAATGGAAGGTGGAGCGCGGTTACGACAAGCCGCTGCTGATCAATTCCGAGGCTGGCGGTTTGGCGAGCGTGACCGACACCATCTTCTTCGAGAAATCGGCCCGCATGTTCGTCGGCGATTTCGGTCGGGCCGAGGATGGCCGCGACATCGCCCGCGAAATCGGCGCCCGGATGCTGCCCTCGCTGGCCATCGCCCTGCCGACCTTCATTCTCGGCCTGTTCGTGACCATTACCTTCGCGCTGACGCTGGCCTTTTTCCGCGCCACGGCCTTCGATTTATGGGGCGTGGTTCTTTGCGTCGCAGCGATGTCGATTTCCGGGCTGTTTTACATCATCGGCGGCCAGTATTTGATCAGCAAGGTGTGGCGGCTGGTGCCGATTTCCGGCTTTGGCGCCGGGCTGGAGGCGTGGCGTTTCCTGATATTGCCGGTGCTGATTGGCGTCGTGTCGGGGATCGGTTCCTCGACGCGCTGGTACCGGACCATCTTCCTCGAAGAAATTACCAAAGACTACGTTCGTACGGCTAGAGCAAAAGGACTTCCTGAGGCGCTCATTCTGTTTAGGCATGTCCTAAGAAATGGCATGACGCCGATATTGACGCAGTCGATTGTGGCGATACCAACGCTATTTATGGGGGCTCTCGTCATGGAATCGTTTTTTGGTATTCCTGGTTTGGGTAGCTACACCATTGATGCGATTAATGCGCAGGATTTTGCAGTGGTGCGCTCAATGGTCTTTATCGGAGCGGTGCTTTATATCGTCGCCCTGCTACTTACTGACATTTCCTATACCGTGGCTGACCCTCGGATAAGGCTGCAGTAATGCAATTTCAGATTGTCGTTCTCTGGTCAGATATCTTTATTTGGTTGCTGGTGGCCTTTGGCCTGATTTTTGGCTTTCTTGCCTCTCGAGACGAACGTTTGTTGGTGTCCTGGCGACGACTTGGAGAAAATCGCATCGCGATGGCGTCGGCAACGGTACTGCTCGCCTTCATCCTGATCGGCCTGCTCGATTCGCTGCATTACCGGGCGCAGTTGGAAAACAAGCCGGGGCAGAAGGCGGTTTACGCGATCGAGGTGTTGTCGGTGCTTGACGCGCTGGCCGCGCCGCTGCGTTCGCGCAATGAAAAGACCTATTCCGAGCCCTTCGCCACCCGGCTTTACGCCAAGGAAACCATCGACGTGCCGGGCCAAGGCTCGGTGCGCGACTATCCGCGCCTCAAGCACGGCGGCCAGCACCTCGGCGAGCGTGAGGATGACGTTGCGGCCGATGCCGGCATGACGGCCTTCAAGGCCGGCGCGCTGGCCTTTATCGGCTGGCTGGCCGTGTTCGGCGCCGTTGCCACGGTCAACCGGAAAAAAAGCCCAAAATTGAAATTGCGTGAAGCGGCCTTTGCCTGGGATGCCGTGCTGCTGACGCTGCTGCTCATGCTGTTGACCATCGTCCCGCTGTTCTGGCTGTCCGGTTATTACCACGTGTTCGGCACCGACAAGGTCGGTCAGGACGTGCTCTACCAGATCCTCAAAAGCGTGCGTACCGGGCTCATCATCGGCCTCGTCACGACCCTCGTCATGCTCCCCATGGCGGTGCTGCTCGGCATCGTCGCCGGCTATTTCCGCGGCTGGGTCGATGACGTGATCCAGTACATCTACACCGTGCTCAACTCGATCCCCGGCGTGCTGCTCATCGCCGCCGCCGTGCTCATGATGCAGGTCGTCATCGACACAAACCCGCAATGGTTCTCGACCGCCGCCGAGCGCGCCGACCTGCGCCTGCTGGCCCTCTGCTTCATCCTCGGTATCACGAGCTGGACGGGCCTGTGCCGCCTGCTGCGCGGCGAGACGCTCAAGCTGCGCGAACTCGAATACATCCAGGCGGCGCAGGCCTTTGGCGTGTCGAGCTGGCGCATCATCGTCCGCCACATCCTGCCCAATCTCATGCACATCGTCATCATCGCGCTGGTCATGGATTTCTCCGGGCTCGTGCTGGCCGAAGCCGTGCTCTCCTACGTCGGCATCGGCGTCGATCCGACGATGACCAGCTTCGGCACGATGATCAACAACGCCCGCATGGAACTCGGCCGCGAGCCGGTCGTCTGGTGGTCGCTGGCCGCCGCCTTCTCGGCCATGTTCATCCTCGTCCTCGCCGCCAACCTGTTCGCCGACGCCGTGCGCGACGCATTCGACCCGAGGGCCGCGTAAATGTTGAAGGTCGACAACCTCCGCCTCGGCTTCACCGCCGGCAAAAAAACGCTGGCTGCGGTCGACGGTATTTCCTTCGCCATTTCCCAAGGTGAAACCTTCGCCCTGCTCGGCGAATCGGGTTGCGGCAAATCGGCCACGGCGCAGGGCATCATGCGCCTGCTGCCCGCCGCCGGCCGCATTCTCGAAGGCCGTGTCGCCCTTGAAGGCGAGCCCCTGCTCAGCCTCTCCGAAGCCGACATGCGCGCCTACCGCGGCGGCCGCATGGCAATGATCTTCCAGGAACCGGCGACCAGCCTCAACCCGGTGCTCACCGTCGGCCGGCAGATCGGCGAAGTGCTCGAACGCCACCTCGAACTGCGCGGCGCGGCGGCGACCGAGCGCATGGTCGACCTGCTGCGTCAGGTCGGCATCGCCGATCCCGAACGCCGGCTGACCGAATACCCCTTCCAGCTTTCCGGCGGCATGAAGCAGCGCGTGATGATTGCCATCGCCCTGGCTGGCGAGCCGGAACTGCTTATCGCCGATGAGCCGACTACCGCCCTCGACGTCACCGTCCAGGCCCAGATCCTCGATTTATTGGCCAAAATTCAGGTTGACCGTGGCATGGGCATGCTGCTCATCACCCACGACCTCGGCGTCGTCGCCCGCATGGCCCACCGCATCGGCGTCATGTACGCCGGCGAACTGGTCGAAGTGGCCAGTCGCGAAGAGTTCTTCACCCAGCCGCGCCATCCCTACACGCAAGCCCTGTTCGAGGCGCTGCCGGAAATTTCGCGGCGTGGCTTGAAACTGACCACCATCCCCGGCCAGGTGCCATCGTTGGCCGCCATGCCCACCGGCTGCCGCTTCGCCGACCGCTGCGCCCACGTCATGGCGGTCTGCCGCGAAGTTTCGCCGCCGTGGCGCGAAGTTGCCGACGGCCACACCGTCCGCTGCCACTGGCAGGGCGAGGCGGTAGCGGACGAACGAACACGCCACGCCGTCACCGAACTCGACATCGATCCCGGCAAGCCCTTCCTGCAGGTCGGCGACCTCAAGGTGCATTTCCCGATCCGCAAGGGTTTTCTGCAACGAACGGTCGGTCACGTTCGTGCGGTCGACGGCGTTTCGCTGGCCATTTCCGCCGGACGGACGCTGGCTCTGGTCGGCGAGTCCGGCTGCGGCAAGACGACAGTCGGCAAGGCGCTGCTCCAGCTGATCCAGCCGACAGCCGGCAGCGTAAAGCTGGGTGGAAGCGAACTGGTCGGCCTCAAGGGTCGGCGCTTGCGCGACGCCCGCCGGCACATGCAAATGATTTTCCAGGACCCGTTCGCCTCGCTCAATCCGCGCCTGCGCGTCGGCGAAATCATCGCCGAAGGCATGGGCGCGCTCGGTGTCGAGACCGATTCCGCGGCGCGGGCGGCAGCGGTCGCTGCACTGCTCCAGCAGGTCGGCCTGGCGAGCGAAGCCATCGACCGCTATCCGCACGAATTCTCCGGCGGCCAGCGCCAGCGCATCGCCATCGCCCGCGCCCTCGCCGTGCAGCCGGAATTGCTCATCTGCGACGAACCGACCTCGGCGCTCGACGTCTCGGTGCAGGCGCAAATCCTCAACCTGCTCAAAAAACTGCAGGCCGAACTCGGCGTCGCCTATCTGTTCATCACCCACAACTTCGCCGTGGTGGAATATCTGGCCCACGACGTTGCCGTCATGTACCTCGGCCGCATTGTCGAGCAGGGCAGGGCGGAAGAAGTCCTGCGTTCGCCGCAGCACCCCTACACGCAAGCCTTGTTGTCAGCCGTTCCGGCGCCGCATCTGGACAGTCACACCGAGGTTATCCGGCTACCCGGCGAAACCCCGTCACCGGCCAAACCACCGAATGGTTGCCACTTCCATCCGCGTTGCCCGCAGGCGATGGATGTCTGCCGGATGCGCTATCCGACCGTGACCGGGATTTCAGGAACGCACACCGTCAGTTGTCATCTGGTCGGCTGAATTAGCGGCGTTGGCCTTTGGCTGGCTTGGTGCCACTACCTTTGGCTGATTTGGCACTGCCGGCTTTTGTTTTGCCGTTGCCCGCAGCCTTGGCGGCTGATTTTTCCGCCTTGCCCTGTATGGCGCCTGCCTTGTTCGCGCGTGGCTCAGCTGTGCCGCACTTCTTCACGGCACGTTTGCCCTTGCCTGTCTTGCCGCAGCGCGCCGAGGGTTCCGGTTCGATGATGTGCTGCGGGGCTGAGCTATTAAGCATGGCGTTCAGGCTGGCCGAACTGCCACTACCGGGTACCAGCAAGGTCGAACCGGCACCGAGGCGGACCCTTTCTGAAAGACCGTTGGCGCGGGCCAGTTCGCCGGCCGTCGTGTCGAAATTGGCGGCGATCCGGTCCAGTCGTTCCGGTGCTGTCAGCGTGTAGGCCTGCCATTGCGTCAGTGGCGCCTGGGTGTTTTGCAGATTGCTGCGGAAAGCATCCAGCTTGTCGGCGGGAATCACGACGGGGGTGGAAGCCTTGATGACCGGGCGGTTATGCGACGGGTTGAGGCGCTGGAATTCCTCGTCCGTCATGTTGGCTAACCGGGCTGCCGTCTTGACGTCCATCGGGCGCCGGGTTTCCAGCGTCGCGAAATAGGGTTCGTTGGGGATCATCGGCAAATCGAGCCGGGCGACCAGTGCCGGGTTGCCGAGAATGTTTTTGAGCGCCTGCAGCTTGGGGACGTAATGCCGGGTTTCGTTCGGCATGGTCAGGTTGGGGTAGTCGGTCGGCAGGCCGCGCGACTCGTTCTTGCCGATGGCCCGCTTGACCGCGCCTTCGCCCCAGTTGTACGAGGCCAGAGCGAGATGCCAGTCGCCGTGCATTTCGTAGATGGCCTGCAGATAATCGAGCGCCGCATTGGTCGATGAAACGACATCGCGCCGCTCGTCGCGCCACCAGTTCTGTTCGAGATTGAAACGCTTGCCGGTGGCCGGGATGAACTGCCACAGCCCGGCGGCATGCGCCGGCGAATAGGCGTTTGGGTTGAACGAGCTTTCGACCATCGGCAGCAGGGCCAGCTCCGTCGGCATGCCGCGTGCCTCGAGCTCGTCAACGATGTAGTGCAGATACGGGCGGCTACGGGCAACCATGCGGCGCAGCGCATCGGGACGATTCTGGTACCACTGCTGGTAGTAAAGGACCAGGTCGTCGTTGAGATCGGTCATCGCGAAGCCGTTGCGGATGCGCTCCCACAGGTTGGTCGAATGTGCCGTCAGGTCGATGGTGCCAGGCAATTGCGGCGCCATGTGTATTTCGTGGACAGTCAGCACGTCGTCGGCAACCAGACCTGGTTCGGCCAGCGACGGCATGCTCAACGAAGGGAGGATGGTTCCGTCGAGGTCTTCGGCCAGCGAAGGGGCGGAAAGCGTCAACAGGGCTGCGCCAAGAATTGCGGCAACGATTTGGCGAACAGGCGACAGGACGCTGCGATGCTGCATGAATTGGGCTCCTGGCACTGACGAGTCGACTAAGCCGGCAATTATACGCCGGTGGGGAAAGTCCATTTTTCCCCAGGTGAACTAAAAAAGACCAGCCTGGGCTGGTCTTCAAGAAGTTGGCGGAGTGGACGGGACTCGAACCCGCGACCCCCGGCGTGACAGGCCGGTATTCTAACCAACTGAACTACCACTCCGCGCTAAAACCTTGGCGTCCCCACGGGGATTCGAACCCCGGTTACCGCCGTGAAAGGGCGGTGTCCTAGGCCTCTAGACGATGGGGACCCGGACTTTCTCTACAACCTAGTTCGGCGCTTGGTGGAGGTACGCGGGATCGAACCGCGGACCTCTTGCATGCCATGCAAGCGCTCTCCCAGCTGAGCTATACCCCCACATTCGAGAGACAGCCGAACTATCTGGATACGAGGCATTTGCCTCCTACCCGAAAAAAAACCGGACTGATCCGGTTTTCTTTATTGTTGGCGGAGTGGACGGGACTCGAACCCGCGACCCCCGGCGTGACAGGCCGGTATTCTAACCAACTGAACTACCACTCCATTTACTACCAAAACCTTGGCGTCCCCACGGGGATTCGAACCCCGGTTACCGCCGTGAAAGGGCGGTGTCCTAGGCCTCTAGACGATGGGGACCCGGACTGTTTTCTTTCGCACTTTTGGTGGAGGTACGCGGGATCGAACCGCGGACCTCTTGCATGCCATGCAAGCGCTCTCCCAGCTGAGCTATACCCCCGCCGCGAAAGAAGGCCGCATTATAGGGACCTCATTGGTCCTTGTAAAGGGCCTTTCGCGATTTTTCAGAGATGTTTCGACAGAGCCGTGACAACGTGGTCGCGACCGATCATCTCGACCAGGGCGTCAACCGAGGGCGCCTGCGCCGTTCCGGTCAGGATGATGCGCAGCGGCATGGCCAGCTTGGGCATCTTCAAACCGTGCTTGCCGATGACTTCCTTGACCAGCGCGCTGATCGCCGGTGTTTCCCAGGCTACCGTGGCGAGGCCGGCGACGAAATCCGCCAGGGCCGGAAGGGCTTCTGCCGAGAGGTGCTGGGCGAGCAACTCCGGATTGGGCGTAACGTGGCTGTAGAACACCTCGACGGCATCGGCCAGCACGTTCAGCGTGTTGCTGCGGTCGACATACAAAACGACGGCTTTTTCAAGATCAGGGCCGGCGCTGGTGTCGACGCCGCGGGCGGCGAGAATGCCCTTGACCCGGGCGGTGAGTTCGGCCGGCGGTGTCAGCTTCATGTAGTGCTGGTTCAGCCACAGCAGTTTTTCGGTATTGAACTGGGCGGCTGAGGCGGTGATGTGGTCGAGGTCGAACCACTCCACAAACTGCTGGCGCGAAAAAACTTCTTCATCGCCGTGCGACCAGCCGAGGCGAGCAAGATAGTTGATCACGGCCTCGGGCAGGAAGCCGTCCTCGTCATACTGCATGACCGAAACCGCGCCGTGGCGCTTCGACAACTTGGCGCCATCGTCGCCGAGGATCATCGACAGGTGGGCGTAGGTCGGCACTTCGGCGCCTAAAGCGGCGAGGATGTTGATCTGGCGCGGCGTGTTGTTCACGTGGTCGTCGCCGCGGATGACGTGGGTGATGCCCATGTCCCAGTCGTCGACGCAGACGCAGAAATTGTAGGTCGGCGTGCCGTCGGCGCGGGCGATGATCAGGTCGTCCAGTTCGCCATTGGCGAACTCGATGCGGCCCTTGACCTGGTCATCCCAGGCGACGACGCCATCCTTCGGGTTCTTGAAGCGGACGACCGGCGGGATGTCGGCCGGCGCTGCGGGCAGCGTTTTGCCGGCTTCCGGGCGCCAGCGACCGTCGTAGCGCGGCTTTTCCTTCTTCGCTTCCTGCTCGGCGCGCAGGGCGTCGAGTTCTTCGCGGGTCGTGTAGCAGTAATAGGCGCTGCCGTTGGCCAGCATCTGCTGGATCACTTCCTTGTAGCGTTCCATGCGCTGCATCTGGTAGAACGGGCCTTCGTCGTGCTCCAGGCCCAGCCACTGCATGCCGTCGAGAATGGCCTGGACGGCTTCCGGCGTTGAGCGGGCAACATCGGTGTCTTCGATGCGCAGGATGAAGGTGCCGCCATGGCGTCGGGCATAGGCCCAGGAAAACAGTGCGGTTCGGGCGCCGCCGATATGAAGATAACCGGTGGGGCTGGGAGCAAAACGGGTGCGGACAGGCTTCATGGGATGCGTGATCTATGCGGAAACAAAGGGTGCTATTCTAGCCGACCCGCGTTTGACCGGCTTGGCGACTTATGGTTAAATGCGCCCCTCTCAAGTGGGCGGTTAGCTCAGCGGTAGAGCACTGCCTTCACACGGCAGGGGTCACTGGTTCGATCCCAGTACCGCCCACCATTCAAGAGAAAACAGAAACCCGCTCAGCGCAAAGCTTGGCGGGTTTTTTGTTTTTAGGTTCTTACGGTCAACCGGAAAAAACGGCTAAAAATGAAATCGTCGAAGGGCGCCTATTTTTTGAGCAGCCACCACGACATCCAGCGCGATAGGCGTGGCATCACGAGGTAAGACATCGCCAGCGCGACCAGGGCCGTAAAAACCGCGGTTCTGAGCAGGAAAGGCCAGCTGGCGAGGAGGGGGGAGACCAGCCAGAGAAGGAGCGAGACGGTGGGGAAGATGCCCATCCAGCTGACGAAGGTCATTCGCCATTTTGCTGGTGGGCGGCTGGCCGGTATGGCGGTTGGCGCGAACCAGGCATCGAGGCCGGTGAGCAGGCGGTATTCCGGATCGCCCTCGGCGACGGCGCGCAATCGTTCATGCCAGAGGGCGCGCTGGGGCGAGGCGTTCCAGCGTTCGAGGTCGGCTTCCGTGGCGAAGCGCTGGACGATCTGATATTCGTCGCCGGCGTTTTCTGGCGGGATCAGCTGGGCGGCGAGATAGCCCGGAAAGCTGCTTGCATCGGCGAACATGGCGCGGATCAGCGCTTCGTAGGCCTCTTCGCAGCCGGCTTTAGCCTTGCGTCGGACGACGCGAACGAGCGGTTCACTCATGGCGTGTTGCGCTTG
Organism: Ferribacterium limneticum; assembly: GCF_020510585.1. Classification (GTDB taxonomy): domain Bacteria; phylum Pseudomonadota; class Gammaproteobacteria; order Burkholderiales; family Rhodocyclaceae; genus Azonexus. Next base: position 1,489,073 of record NZ_CP075190.1, read on the forward strand.
AGCCGGTATTGCAGTTGGGGGCGGGTGATGCCGAGAACTCGGGCGGCGCCAGCCAGGTTGCCATCGGACCGCTTGACGGCTTCGGTCAGCAGTTCCTCTTCGAGTTGTTCGAGTGACATGCCGCTCGAAATGATCGAGTCGAGCAAGCTGGAACTGCATTTTTTTGCTTTGCCCTGTTCCAGTGAGCCGGATGCCGAAATCGCCGATTCCCACGATTTGGCTTCGCTGACATGGGTGAACAGGTGCTCCAGTTCAATCCAGCCGCCTTGCGGGGCGAGGATGACGCCGCGCTCGATCATGTTTTCCAACTCCCGCACGTTGCCAGGCCACGGGTAACCTTTCATCGCCTGCAGCGTCTTGTCGGTGACGCCGAGCAGGCGTTTTTCATGCAGCGTCGAGAAGCGGCCGAGCATCGCTTCGACCAGCGGCTGAATGTCGGCGACGCGCTCGCGCAGCGGCGGAATGGTGACCGGGTAGACGTTCAGGCGATAGTAGAGGTCGGAGCGGAAACGACCTTCCTTGACGGCATTGGCAAGATCGACATTGGTCGCGGCGACCAGACGGATATTGACCTTGCGTGTCCGGTCGTCGCCAAGGCGTTCGATTTCACCTTCCTGCAACACGCGCAGCAATTTGGCCTGGGCGGCCAGCGGCAATTCGCCGATTTCGTCGAGAAACAGCGTGCCGCCATCGGCGCGTTCGAATTTGCCCATGCGCGAGCTTTGCGCGCCGGTGAACGCGCCTTTTTCAACGCCGAACAATTCAGATTCGATCAGGTCGTGGGGCAGGGCGGCGCAGTTGATGGCGACGAAGGGGCCTTGCCGGCGCGAGCTTTCCTGATGCAGGGCGCGGGCAAAGCGTTCCTTGCCGACGCCGGTTTCGCCGAGAAGCAGGACCGTGACCGAGGTGCGCGAGGCTTTGGAAACGAGTTCCTGGGCTTGCTTGAAACCGTTCGAGATGCCGACCAGCTGCGGTGTTTGCACATTTTGCGTGATCGTCGTGCGGAGATACTCGACCTGGGTGCGCAACTCCAGCAAGTGGTTGAGCATGGGGTCGGACTGGAAGTAACTGGCGTGCTCCTCCGCATCCTCCCATTCCTCGAGCGGCTTGCCGACGATCCGGCAGTGGTTGTCACCGCAGGCGACGCACTCGACTTCCTTGAACAGGATGAACTTGCCGACGAAGGCCGAGGTGTAACCCGAGGCATAGCCGATTTGCGACCAGCAGACCGGCTCGCTTGAGCGGCCGAACTCCTTCATGTGGACGTCCTGCTCCCAGGAGTTTTCCCAGAGGAATTCACCCTCGAAATTCCCGGTTTCAATGTCCATTTTGAGGTTGACCGGAGTAACCCGAACGATGCCTTCGAGCATGTGCAACTGGGGCCCGGTGAAGAATGCATCCTGCAGCGACTGGTGGGCACGAATCCGTTTGGCCAGCTCGGCGTCGCGGACACCCGAGGCGTAGCCCATGCGGGTCAGGATGCGTCGGGTCTGTTCCTTGCCCACCGAATCGACCAGCTCCTTGCGCAGCGTGCCGAGTGCAGCCGTGTGCATGAGGATCATCCGGTTTTCACCGAGCCAGATGGTGCCGTCGTTTTCGCAAAACTTGACCAGATTTCTCAGGTCGTTGGATTCGGGGTACTGAATCGTCGTCATCTTGTCTCTCTACCGTTGAGTGCCGGAAGGCCTCAAACGGCATTCATTTTTTTATATCAGCAAGGCCGTTTGGTGGCTTTGGCTGGGTACTGAATTTTCAACGAATATCGCAACATAGAATTCTCGAGATTATTTCATGGTTTTGAAATTCTGTGGCGATTCGCTGTCTGCCTATTACCTTCGTCAAGTATAGGCGGTGTGCGTTTGCTGGTTGGTGCCCGGTGACAAATCAGCCCCGCGAATCGATTGGTTTTTCGCCTTGATGCAATTGATCAATTGATTAACTGACGGTGAATCGATTGATCAAAACATAATTTGCTGCAGCCGTGACTGACGCTCGGTTTTTCGGTTCTCCCATAAAAACAGTGGCTTGCGGTTCTGGCACGCTCCTTGAGTAAGAGAAAGCCTCGACGCATCGCTGATCGCGTCGTTTCCAGGAGAAAGCAGCATGGGGCAAGAAGACATTGTTCAAGCGGGAATCACCTTCGATCCGACCCGTCGTTACGTTCGCGTTTGCGAGCAGCGGCCGGACGGTTTCATCGAATTCGAATTCGCCATTGGCGATCCGGCGCTCTGTGTCGAGTTGATGCTGCCGGAATCCGCATTTCATGAGTTCTGTCTGGCCAATGCCGTCATCGTTCTTGATCCGGCCACGCCCGGTCAGGGCGATTGGGCGGCACGCATGAATTCGGCGTCGCAGCAGCAAATATCCGACGCCGGCTAACCATCCCGATAGAGGGAATATAAGAGGAGACATCTATGGAAATTGATCTGCGTACAGTCGCCATCAAGCCGTTGCGACACACCTTCGATCACATCGTTCGCCGCTTTGGCGACAAACCGGCCAGCCGCTATCAGGAAGGCACCTACGATATCCAGCAAACGGATATTTTCCATTACCGCCCGATGTGGGAGCCGGAGCTGCAGTTGTTCGACAAGCGCCGCACCAAGGTTCAGATGAAGGACTGGTACGCGCTCAAAGACCCGCGCCAGTTTTACTATGGCGCCTGGACGATTGCCCGTTCGCGCCAACAGGACGCCGCTGAGTCGAGCTTCGACATGATCGAAGAGCGCGGTCTGGCCGACATCGTTCCAGAAGAAATCAAGCAAACCGCCCTGGCCGTTCTGGTCCCGCTGCGCCACGTCGAGTGGGGCGGCAACATGGGCAACTCGTACATTTCCGCTTACGGCTACGGTACGGCAATCACCCAGCCCTGCCTCTACCACGCCATGGATCACCTCGCCGTCGCCCAGTATCTGACCCGTATCGGTTTGGTTCTCGATGGCCCCGAAGCGCTCGATTCCGCCAAGGATGCCTGGATGGAAGCGGCGATGTGGCAACCGATGCGTCAGCACGTCGAAAACGTCCTGGTTGTTCAGGACTGGTTCGAAATTTTCGTCGCCCAGAACCTCGTGCTCGAAGGCCTGACCTACCCGCTGATTTACGACTACCTCGATGGTGATTTCTCGGCCAATGGCGGCACCGTGATTTCGATGATGACCCGCTTCATGGGCGAGTGGTCTGCCGAAACCGCCAAGTGGGTCGATGCACAGATCAAGGTGGCAGCTGCCGAGTCCGCTGAAAACAAGGCGCTGATTACTGACTGGGTCAAACAGTATCGCCCCCTGGTGCTCGCCGCCCTGGCCCCGATCGCCCGCCGCGCCTTTGGTGATCAGGCCGAAACGGTGCTCGCCGAAGTGACCGCCCAGTTCAACGCCCGCTGTACCAAAGCCGGCCTCTCCGTCTAGGAAACCCCATGTCCAAAGTATTTATCGCCTTTCAACTGAATGAAGACACCCGCCCGATCATCGAGGCGGTGCTGGCCGACAACCCGCATGCCGTGGCCAATGAATCGCCGGCCATGGTCAAGATCGACGCCGAAGGTCAGTTGGTCATCAAGCGCGAATCGATCGAAGAACTGATCGGCCGCGATTTCGACCTGCAGGAACTGCAGATCAACCTCATCACCATTTCCGGCCACCTCGACGAAGACGACGACGAATTCAAGTTGTCCTGGCTGAACTGATTAAGGAGACGAACATGGATATGAACGTTAAAAAGAAGAAGCTGGGCCTCAAGGAAAAATACGCCCACATGACCCGCGGTCTCGACTGGCAGACCAGCTACCAGCCGATGGACAAGGTCTTCCCGCAGGCGACTTTCGAAGGCATCAAGATTCACGACTGGGACAAGTGGGAAGACCCGTTCCGCCTGACCATGGATGCCTACTGGAAATACCAGGCTGAAAAAGAACGCAAGCTGTACGCCGTGCTCGACGCCTTTGCCCAGAACAACGGTCACCTCGGCATCACCGATGCGCGTTACCTCAACGCCGTCAAATTGTTCCTGACCGGTATTTCGCCGCTTGAATATGTCGCGCACCGTGGTTTCGCTGCCGCCGGCCGCAACTTCCCGGGCGTTGGCCCGCGCGTCGCCTGCCTGATGCAGTCGGTCGATGAAATCCGCCATGCCCAGACGCAGATTCACGCCATCTCGAACTACAACAAACACTACGACGGTTTCCACGACTTCAAGCACATGCTTGAACGCGTCTGGTATCTCTCGGTGCCCAAGTCCTTCTTCGACGATGCCTTCAGTGCCGGCCCATTCGAGTGGATGATCGCCATCGGTTTCAGCTTCGAATACGTGCTGACCAACCTGCTCTTCGTGCCCTTCATGTCCGGTGCCGCCTACAACGGCGACATGGCGACGGTGACCTTCGGTTTCTCGGCCCAGTCCGACGAAGCCCGTCACATGACGCTCGGCCTCGAGTGCATCAAGTTCATGCTTGAACAGGACCCGGACAATCTGCCGATCGTCCAGAAGTGGATCGACAAGTGGGCCTGGCGTGGCATCCGCGTGCTGTCGCTGGTCGGCATGATGATGGACTACATGCTGCCGAAGCGCGTTATGAGCTGGAAGGAAGCCTGGGAAATCTATTTCGAGCAGAACGGAGGCGCACTGTTTGCCGACCTGGCCCGCTACGGCATCAAGGTGCCGGATTGCCTGACCCAGTGTTCGGAAGACAAGGAACACATCTCCCACCAAACCTGGGCGACCTTCTACCAGTACGGTGGCGCTGCCGCCTTCCACACCTGGATGCCGAACGACGAAGAAATGGACTGGCTGTCGGCCAAGTACCCGAACACCTTCGACAAGTACTACCGCGCCCGCTTCACCTACTGGCGCGACGAGGCCGAGAAGGGCAACCGTTTCTACACCAACACGCTGCCCATGCTCTGCCAGGTTTGCCAGATTCCGATGCTGTTCACCGAGCCGGGTGATCCGACCAAGATCTGCTATCGCGAATCCGAGTACGAGGGCGAGAAGTACCACACCTGTTCGGACGGCTGTAAGCATATCTTCGACGACGAGCCGGAGAAGTACGTCCAGTCGTGGTTGCCGGTGCACCAGATTTATCAGGGCAACTGCTTCCCGGAAGGCACCGATCCGACGGCCGAGGGCTTCGACCCGCTGGCTGCTGTGCTCGACTGGTACCACTTCACCAATGGCCACGACAACCTCGATTTCGAGGGCTCGCGTGACCAGGCCAACTTTGCCGCCTGGCGCGGCATGGCTACCAAAAACACCTGATCGTTCTAGATGAAGGGAGGGCGGCGATGACCGTTGCCTTCCCTGATAAAAAGGAGACAAACATGGCTGTACAAGCTCTGAAGGAATACAAATTTCCCCCCGCCGACGCGCTGGAGAAGTTCCATGGCGCCCAGTTGCTCTACGTTGGTTGGGACGACCACCTGATGTTCTGCGCCCCGTTCGCCTATTGCCTGCCGCCGAACACCCCGTTCAGCGACCTGTGCCAAAAGTTCATGGCGCATTCCTTCGGCTATCACCCGGACTGGAAGAGTGTCGATTTCAGCAAGGTGACCTGGCTGAAATCCGGCCAGCCGTGGCAGCCGGACATGAGCAAGACGCTGGCCGAGCTGGGGCTCAAGCACAAAGACATGCTGCGCTTCCAGACGCCGGGCCTCAAGGGCATCAACGGCAGCTGTTCCTGAGCCGGGGGCGTCATGAGTTACGAACTGACCATTGAGCCGCTCGGCCAGACCATCGAGGTCGAGGATGGCCAAACAATTCTCGACGCCGCCCTGCGCGCCGGCATTTACCTGCCGCATGCCTGCTGTCACGGCCTCTGTGCCACCTGCAAGGTGCAGGTGCTGGACGGCGAGATCGATCACGGCGAAGCCTCGACCTTTGCCTTGATGGATTTCGAGCGGGAGGAAGGCAAGACGCTGGCCTGCTGCTGCCGGCTGGAGTCCGATACGGTGATCGAAGCCGAAATCGAGGAAGATCCCGATTCGCGCAACCTGCCGGTGCAGGACTACACCGGCGAAGTGGTCAGGATCGAAGCTCTGACACCGACCATTCGCGGCATCTGGCTCAAGCTCGACCGGCCGATGGACTTTCAGGCCGGCCAGTACATCAATCTTGAGGTGCCGGGGATTGAAGGGCAATCGCGGGCATTTTCGCTGGCCAACTCGCCGCAGAGCGGCGATGTCGTCGAGTTGAACGTGCGCATCGTGCCGGGCGGTCAGGTCACGACCTGGCTGCATGAAAACCTGGAAGTGGGTGAAAAGCTCAAGCTGAGCGGACCCTACGGCCGTTTCTTCGTCAAGAAGTCAGCCAATCTGCCGCTGGTTTTCATGGCCGGTGGCTCCGGTTTGTCCAGCCCGAAATCGATGATCGAGGACTTGCTGGCCGAAGGTTTCGATAAGCCAATGACGCTGGTGTACGGTCAGCGCAGTCGTGAAGAGCTCTACTACGACGCCGAGTTCAGGGCGTTGGCCGAAAAGCATGCCAACTTCACTTACGTCCCGGCCCTGTCCAGCGAGCCGGAAGGTTCCGACTGGACGGGCGCCCGGGGCTTCGTGCATGAGGCGGCGAAGGCCCACTTCAACAACGATTTTCGTGGTCACAAAGCTTACCTGTGCGGCCCGCCAGCGATGATCGAAGCCTGTATCAGCACGCTGATGCAGGGCCGGCTGTTCGAGCGCGACATCTACATGGAGAAATTCTTCTCTGCGGCAGATGCCTCCCAGCAACTCAAAAGCCCCTTGTTCAAGAACATCTGAACGGGGGCGGGAGCGATCAATGATCTATTACAACGTGCTGATCGAGGAAACCGGCGAGAGCTTTCGTTGCTCGCCGGCCGAATCGCTACTGGTCGGGATGGAACGCCTCGGCAAGAAGGGGATTCCAGTCGGTTGTCGCGGCGGCGGTTGCGGCGTGTGCAAGGTGGAGATCACAGCCGGCACTTACCTCAAGCGGGTGATGAGTCGCGAATACGTCAGTGTCGAGGACGAGGCTGCAGATCGCGTGCTGGCCTGCCGGGTTCGGCCGACTAGCGATATCAGCCTGAAGGTGATCGGCAAGATGGCCAAGAACGTCTATCGGTCGCCGCTCCAGGCGGCACCGACGACGCTCACGGCTTAGACAGGGGCTGGCGCCGACCAGCCCGGTCGGCGCCACGCATTCCCACGGTCAACCGGAAAAAATGGCCAATTTTGAAATGTGGCTAGCAGCGTTCAGGCCGCCAGTTTTTCGTTCAACTGGTCTTTCGGAATCTGTTCGATGGAGCGGAAGGTGAGCCGGATGTGCTCGCCGAGGATTGTGGTGGCTTTGTCGGCATCGCGGGCCATGGCAGCCTGCATCAGGGCTTCGTGTTCGGCGTGGATGTCGCGCGGAATCGGCTTCAGGTAGAGCGACAGGCGGCGATAGCGTTCGGCCTGCTGATAGAGGATGGAGAGGAAATGCTTGAGCCAGCGCGAAGGACAAGCCGAAATCAGCACCTCGTGGAAGATCCGGTTGCGTTCTTCCCACTCTTCCCGGTCATCGCTGCCGATGCGTTTTTCTTCCGCCTTGGTGAGACGGTGGAAGGCAGCCAGCAAGTCACCTTCCCAGGCGTCGTCGCCCATGGTGATCGACTGGCGCAGGGCCTCGCATTCGAGCATGACGCGGGTTTGGGTGATATCGCCGAAGTCTTCGAGGGACACCGGCGCGACGCGGAAGCCGCGCTGGCCCTGGCTGACGACGAGGGCATCGGAAATGAGCAGCGAAAGCGCTTCGCGCAGGGTGCCGGCGCCGACGCCGTAGTCATCCTTGAGGTGCTCGACCCGGAGTTTTTCTCCCGGGGCGAGGTGGCCTTCGATGATGTCGCGGCGCAGTGCGCGGTAGGCAGATTCGACAAGTGTTTTCGGTTCGGCCATGAGGCTGTCGCCGGTTGATGTGTTGTTTTTAGCCATGACGTGTGGGTTCGGTTCAGTGGTTTGACCAGATGGTGAAATTCTACCCTGACAGGAAGAATTTTCACGGTTTTTAAAAATCTCGAGAAAAAGTATTGACATCGAGATTCGTTGTAAATATCGTAATGGTAAATCGATTGCGTAGATTTTTGTGTGATTGAAATACTCAAAAAACAGGAGAAGACAAATGGCAATGACTGGTGTTTTACGTCCCGGACACGCTCAGATCCGGGTGCTCGACATTGAAGAAAGCGTTGATTTCTATTCGAAGGTGCTGGGCTTGGTCGAAACTGGTCGCGATGCTCAGGGCCGTGTTTATTTCAAGACCTGGGAAGAGCGCGATCACAACAGCGTGATCCTGCGTCAGGCCGACTCGGCAGGTATCGACTTCTTCGCCTTCAAGGTCGATAGCGATGCCACGCTGGCCAAGCTCGAGAAGGATCTGAACGCCTACGGCGTCGCCACCAAGCGCATTGCCGCCGGCGAGCTGCTCGAAACCGGCGAGCGCGTCCGCTTCACGCTGCCGACCGGCCACGACATCGAGCTGTATGCGCAAAAGACCGCCATCGGCAACGAGATGGGCGAGCTCAATCCGGAAGCCTGGTGTGCCGCCGCCGAAAAGGGCATCGCCCCGATCCGCCTTGACCACTGCCTGCTCTACGGGCCGGACATCGAGAAAGCCCAGGCCATCTTCCAGGACGTCCTCGGTTTCTACCTCGTCGAACACATCGCGCTCGACGACAACCAGGATCTGGCGATCTGGCTGTCGTGCTCGACCAAAGCCCATGACATCGCCTTCGTCCGTCACCCGGAGCCGGGCAAGCTGCACCACGTTTCCTTCCTGCTCGAAACCTGGGAACAGGTGCTGCGCGCCGCCGACCTGATGTCGATGAACCGCGTTTCCATCGATATCGGCCCGACACGTCATGGCGTGACCCGTGGCACGACGATCTACGCCTTCGACCCCAACGGCAATCGCTTCGAAACCTTCTGCGGCGGCAACTATGCCTACCCAGATCAGAAGGCGACGAAGTGGACCATGGATGAAGTCGGTGCCGCCGTGTTCTATCACGACCGCAAGCTCAACGATCGCTTCCTGAGCGTGGTGACCTGATGCAGGTTGCTGCCACGATCCCCGGGATTTCAGCCGAGGCGGCTGCGGCCGCCTGTGCGGCAGCCGTGGCGCATGCCACGGCCAACGGCTGGAAGATCAATGTCGCCGTGGTCGATCGTGGCGGCAATCTGATGGCCTTCCTGCGCATGCCCGGCGCCTTCATCCACTCGATCGATATCGCCATCGACAAGGCTTACACCTCGGCCAGCTTCGGTTTTCCGACCAAGGCGTGGATGGGGGCGATAGGCCACGACGAAGGCATGAAGCTGGGCTTTTCGGCCCAACCGCGGCTGATTGTTTTCGGCGGCGGATTGCCCGTAGGTTCAGGTGACTGGCTAGGTGGCATCGGCGTTTCCGGCGCTTCCGAAGCGCAGGACGAAGAATGTGCGCGGGCCGGCCTGGCGGCCATCGGCCTGGCTTAAGAACAGCAAACAAAAAAGGAAAACAAGGGAATGAAGCAGATCCTGAATTTCATCAACGGCGAATTCGTCTCGACGGCAAAGCAGTTCGAGAAACGCACGCCGCTCGACAACTCGATCATCGGCATGGTGCACGAGGCCGGCAAGGCCGAAGTCGATGCCGCCGTGCAGGCCGCGCACGACGCCCTGAAGGGGCCGTGGGGCAAGATGACCGTGGTCGAGCGCACCGACATCCTGAACAAGGTGGCCGACGAGATCACTCGCCGCTTCGACGAGTTCCTCGAGGCCGAGTGCGCCGATACCGGCAAGCCGAAAAGCCTCGCTTCGCACATCGATATTCCGCGCGGTGCCGCCAACTTCAAGATCTTCGCCGACGTCATCAAGAACGCGCCGACCGAGTTCTTCGAAATGGCGACGCCAGATGGCAAGGGCGCCCTCAATTACGCGATCCGTCGCCCGGTTGGCGTGGTCGGCGTCGTCTGCCCGTGGAACCTGCCGCTGCTGCTCATGACCTGGAAGGTCGGCCCGGCGCTGGCCTGCGGCAACACCGTTGTCGTCAAGCCGTCGGAAGAAACCCCGTCGACCGCCACGCTGCTCGGCGAAGTCATGAATGCCTGCGGCGTACCAAAGGGCGTCTATAACGTCGTGCATGGCTTCGGCCCGAATTCAGCCGGCGAATTCCTGACCACCAACCAGAACGTCAACGCCATCACCTTCACCGGCGAAACGCGTACCGGCGAGATCATCAACAAGGCGGCTGCGCATGGTTCGCGCCCGGTGTCGCTCGAAATGGGCGGCAAGAATCCGGGCATCGTCTTTGCCGATGCCGATCTCGACGTCGCCATCGAAGCAACCCTGCGTTCCTGCTTCGCCAACTGCGGCCAGGTTTGTCTGGGCACAGAGCGCGTTTATGTCGAGCGTCCGATCTTCGACGAGTTCGTCGCCCGCCTGAAGGTCGGCGCCGAGAAGCTCAAGCTCGGCGTGCCGAGCGACCCGGCCACCAACATGGGGCCGCTGGTCAGCCAGGAACATCGCGACAAGGTGCTCTCCTATTACAAAAAGGCTGTCGATGAGGGCGCAACGGTCGTTACCGGCGGCGGTATTCCCAAGATGCCGGGCGAACTGGCCAATGGTGCCTGGGTCCAGCCGACTATCTGGACCGGCCTGGACGACAATGCCACGGTCGTCCGCGAGGAGATTTTCGGACCGTGCACGACGGTCATGCCTTTCGACAGCGAAGACGAGGTCATCAAGCGTGCCAACAACACGACCTACGGTCTGGCCGCCTCGGTGTTCACGCAGAACATCAACCGTGCCCACCGTGTTGCGGCGCAGATGGAAGTTGGCTTGGTCTGGGTCAACAGCTGGTTCCTGCGCGACTTGCGCACGCCGTTCGGCGGTGCCAAGCAGTCGGGTATCGGCCGCGAAGGCGGCGTGCACTCGCTTGAGTTCTATACCGAACTCAAGAACGTCTGCATCAAGCTGTAAGGCGAAGTGAGCGTGTCCGCAACCTCTCCCGAAATCGACCAGCGAATCGTCGCCGGCGGCATCGAAACCAACTACCACGATGTCGGTAGCGGGGCGCCGGTGCTGCTCATTCACGGCTCCGGGCCGGGGGTGACGGCGTGGGCCAACTGGCGTCTGGTGCTGCCGGAACTGGCCAAGACCTGTCGGGCGATTGCGCCGGACATGGTTGGCTTCGGCTACACCGAGCGGCCGGCTGGTATCGAATACGGCGTCGATGGCTGGGTCGCTCACGCCATCGGCCTGCTCGATGCGCTGGGGATCGAACAGACCGATCTGATCGGCAATTCCTTCGGCGGCGCCATTGCGCTGGCGCTGGCCATCCGCCATCCGCAGCGGGTGCGCAAGTTGGTGCTCATGGGCAGCGTCGGCGTGCCTTTCGACATCACGCGGGAGCTTGATGCGGTGTGGGGTTATGAACCGTCGTTGGCGGCAATGCGCGGCCTGCTCGACATCTTCGCCCATGACCGCAGCCTGGTTAACGACGAACTGGCCGAGTTGCGCTATCAGGCCAGCATTCGACCGGGCTTTCAGGAGTCGTTTTCGGCCATGTTCCCGGCTCCGCGTCAGCGCTGGGTCGACGCCATGGCCAGTGCCGAGGCGGACATCCGGGCGATCAGGCACAAGACGCTGGTCATCCACGGTCGCGACGACCGGGTAATTCCTCTGAGCAATTCCCTGACCCTGAACCGCTGGATCGACGACTCGCAGCTGCATGTTTTTGGTCGCTGCGGGCATTGGGTCCAGATCGAACACAACCGCGAATTCAACCAGCTGGTCAGCAATTTCCTGGCCGAATAAAGAGAAAACATCATGGAACAATCGCAAATTAACGAACTCGGCGACGAACTCTACGACGCCCTGGTCGCCGGCAAGACGGTCAGCCCACTGACCTCGCGCGGCTTCGATATCACCATCGAGGATGCCTACTACATCCAGCAACGCATGCTGTCGCGCCGACTGGAAAATGGCGAGAAGGTCATCGGCAAGAAGATCGGCGTCACCAGCAAGCCGGTCATGAACCTGCTCGGCGTGCATCAGCCCGACTTCGGCTACCTGCTCGACGGCATGGTCTACAACGAAGGCGAATCGATCGAGATGAGCTCGCTGATCCAGCCCAAGGCCGAAGGTGAAATCGCCTTCCTGCTCAAGAAAGACCTGCAAGGCCCGGGCGTCACCGCCGCCGATGTGCTGGCTGCGACCGAAGGCGTCATGGCCTGTTTCGAAATCGTCGATTCGCGCATCACCGACTGGAAAATCAAGATCCAGGACACCGTCGCCGACAACGCCTCGTGCGGCGTTTTCGTGCTCGGTGACCAGCTCGTCGATATCAGCAACATCGACCTCGGCCTGTGCGGCATGGTCCTCGAAAAGAACGGCGAGATCGTCGTTACCGGCGCCGGTGCAGCGACCATGGGCCACCCGGTCACTGCCATGGTCTGGCTGGCCAACACCCTCGGCAAGCTCGGTATTGCCCTCAAGGCCGGCGACATTGTGCTGTCCGGTGCGATGGGCGCCATGGTCCCGGTGGTCAAGGGCGACAACCTGCGCATGACCATCGGCGGCCTCGGTGGCTGTTCGGTTCGTTTCGTCTAAGCCGGCGGCCCGAAATGGACCTCCAGATACATTCCAAAATTGCCCTTATTTCCGGGTCGACCGTGGGAATCGGCTTTGCGATTGCCACGGAGCTGGCGCGTGAAGGCGCGAAGGTGGTGATCAACGGCCGCAGTCAGAAAAGTGTCGATACGGCACTTGCCCGGCTCCGTTCGCTGGTCGCCGGGGCTGACGTGCAGGGCGTGGCGGCCGATCTGTCCACGGCGGAAGGTTGTCAGTTCCTGTTCGACGCCTGCCCGCAGGCTGACATCCTGGTCAACAACCTCGGCATCTTCGATCCGGTGCCGTTCGACGCCATTCCCGATTCGGAGTGGCAACGTTTCTTCGACGTCAATGTGATGAGCGGTGTTCGTCTGGCCCGCCACTACCTGCCGGCCATGAAGGCGGCCAACTGGGGACGTATCGTTTTCATCTCGAGCGAGTCCGGCATCAACACGCCGGGCGAGATGGTGCATTACGGCATGACCAAGTCGGCCCAACTGGCGGTGTCGCGCGGTCTGGCCCAAAGCTGCGCCGGCACGGGCGTCACGGTCAATGCCGTGCTGCCCGGTCCGACCCGCTCCGAAGGCGTCGGCGAGTTCTTCGCCAAGCTGGCCGCCGAAGCGGGTATCGGCCTCGAAGAAATAGAACGCCGCTTCTTCGCCGAAGGGCGCCCGACCTCAATTATCAAACGCATGATCGATCCGGCCGAAGTGGCTGCGCTGGTCGCCTACGTGTGCAGCGCGAGAGCGGCTGCGACGACGGGTGCCGCGCTGCGCGTCGAAGGCGGGATCGTTTCCACCATTTGCTGAACCACGATCAATAAGGAAATATTGATGACCCAAAAAATCAAATGCGCCCTGATCGGCCCGGGCAACATCGGGACCGACCTGCTTTACAAACTCAAGCGCAGCCCCTACCTCGACCCCGTCTGGATGATCGGCATTGACCCCGAATCCGAAGGCCTCAAGCGTGCCGCCGAGATGGGCCTCAAGACCTGCGCCACCGGTGTCGATGGCTTCCTCCCGCACGTCCTCGCCGACAACGTTCAGATCGCCTTCGACGCGACCTCGGCCTATGTCCATGCCGAGAACTCGCGCAAGCTCAACGCCCTCGGCGTCCTGATGATCGACCTGACGCCAGCCGCCATCGGCCCGTTCTGCGTGCCGCCGGTCAATCTCAAGGAACACGTCGGTCGCCGTGAAATGAACGTCAACATGGTCACCTGTGGTGGCCAGGCCACCATCCCGATGGTCGCCGCTGTCTCGCGCGTTCAGCCGGTCGCCTACGGCGAAATCGTCGCCACCGTCTCTTCGAAGAGCGCCGGCCCCGGCACCCGCAAGAACATCGACGAATTCACCCGCACCACCGCCGGTGCCGTCGAAAAGGTTGGCGGCGCCAAGAAGGGCAAGGCCATCATCATCATCAACCCGGCCGAACCGCCCCTCGTCATGCGCGACACCGTGCACTGCCTGACCGAAAGCGAACCGCAGCGCGATGCGATCACCGAGTCCATCCACGCCATGATCAAGGAAGTCCAGAAATACGTTCCCGGCTACCGCCTGGTCAATGGCCCGGTCTTCGACGGCAACCGCGTCTCCGTCTACATGGAAGTCACCGGCCTCGGCGACTTCCTGCCGACCTACGCCGGCAACCTCGACATCATGACCGCCGCCGGTGCCCGCACCGCCGAAATGTTCGCCGAAGAAATGATCAAGGGCACGCTCAAGCTTGAGCCTGTCGTGGCCTAAGGAATAAGGAGAATTAAATGACCCTACGCGGCAAAAAAGTCACCGTCCACGACATGACCCTGCGGGATGGCATGCATCCGAAGCGTCACCTGATGACCCTCGACCAGATGATCAGCATCGCCACCGGCCTCGATGAAGCCGGCGTGCCGCTCATCGAAGTCACCCACGGCGATGGCCTTGGTGGTTCCTCGGTCAACTACGGCTTCCCGGCCCACACCGACGAGGAATACCTCGGCGCCGTCATCCCCCGGATGAAAAACGCTAAGGTCTCGGCCCTGCTGTTGCCCGGCATCGGCACGGTCGACCACCTCAAGATGGCCCGTGACCTTGGCGTCAACACCATCCGGGTTGCCACCCACTGCACCGAAGCCGACGTCTCGGAACAGCACATCACCATGGCCCGCAAACTGGAGATGGACACTGTCGGCTTCCTGATGATGGCCCACATGAACAGTGCCGAAGGCCTGGTCAAGCAAGCCAAGCTCATGGAAGGCTATGGCGCCAACTGCATCTACGTCACCGACTCGGCCGGTCATCTGCTGCCGGAAGGCGTCAAGGAACGCCTGTCGGCCGTGCGTGCTGCCCTGAAGCCAGAAACCGAACTCGGCTTCCACGGCCACCACAACCTGGCCATGGGTGTCGCCAACTCCATCGCCGCCATCGAAGTCGGGGCCAACCGCGTCGATGCGGCCGCTGCTGGTCTCGGCGCCGGGGCCGGCAACACGCCAATGGAAGTACTGATCGCCGTGTGCAGCCTGATGGGCATCGAGACCGGTGTCGATGTCGCGAAGATCACCGATGTCGCCGAAGACCTTGTTGTGCCGATGATGGACTTCCCGATCCGCATCGACCGCGATGCGCTGACCCTCGGTTATGCCGGTGTTTATGGCTCCTTCCTGCTCTTTGCCAAGCGTGCCTCCGTCAAATACGGCGTACCGGCCCGCGACATCCTGGTTGAGCTGGGCCGTCGCGGCATGGTTGGCGGGCAGGAAGACATGATTGAAGACACCGCCATGAGCATGGCGCGCGAACGAGGACTGATGGCATGAAACTGAACCAGCAAACGATCGGCCAACTGGCTGAACTGCTCGAAAACGCCGAACTGCAGGCGCACGACGTCGTCAAGATCACCGATGCCAATCCGGAAATGGATTGGGACGATGCCTACGCCATCCAGAACGAAATCCTGCGCCGCAAGCTGGCCCGGGGCAATCGTGTCGTCGGCCTCAAAGCCGGCCTGACCTCGCACGCCAAGATGAAGCAGATGGGTGTCGAAACGCCGTGTTTCGGCTTCCTCGTTGATTATTTCAGCGTGCCGGATGGCGGCGAAATCAAGATCGAACAATTGATCCACCCAAAGGTTGAGCCGGAAATCGTCTTTGTGCTGAAAAAGGCTCTGAAAGGCCCCGGCTGCCACATCGGCGCCGTGCTGGCGGCGACTGATTTCATCATGCCGGGCATCGAGATCATCGATTCGCGCTACCGCGATTTCAAGTTCGACCTGAAGAGCGTCATCGCCGACAACTGTTCTTCGTCGCGCTTTGTGCTCGGCGGTCAGATGACTCCGGTCGCCGGCCTTGATCTGCGCACACTGGGCGTCGTCATGGAGAAAAACGGTGAACCCGTCGCCATCGGCGCCGGTGCTGCCGTGCTTGGCCATCCGGCGGCGGCAATTGCCATGCTGGCCAACCATCTCGGGGCGCGTGGCGAGGAAATTCCGGCTGGCACGATGATCCTTTCCGGTGGCGTGACTGAGGCCGTTGCCGTCAAGGCTGGCGATCACGTCAATCTGCGTATCCAGTCACTGGGTGGCGTCAGCTGCCGTTTCGTTTAAGGAGACACCATGCCATTCGCGCAAATCTATTTGATCGAAGGACGAACCGAAGAGCAGAAGAGGGCGGTCATCGAAAAGGTCAGTGCTGCCCTGGTCGAAGCACTCGGTGCGCCGATCGAAAACGTCCGCGTCTGGATTCACGACGTGCCCAAGGCGCAATGGGGAATCGGCGGCAAGACCGCCAAAGATCTCGGGCGCTAATAACGGCTTCCTCGGTGCGGGAAGTTCCTTCCTGCACCGAGAAAATATCTCGAATTGAAGGTTTGCAGGCCCGTTTTTCAATGCGGAAATATTCATACCTTAACGGTATTTAACACCGTGTTAATTGGTATTGGACGGTATTGGTGAGGGCGATGCATAGTCTGAATGAGCCGAAGTTTTCATGGCTGTTTTAACGAAAAACGACTGAAAAAAGTGCCACCAAAAGGCACGGATAACTGGAGGAGTAGATGGGCTGGGTGAAGAAAATATCGTGGCTGCCATTTGGCACCACCATTGCCTGCGGAGTGCTTTCCGCTTGCTCGCAAGGCCCGGACATGTCCGGGATTGCAGCGGAGCGTGAGCGTTCGGTGCATCGCTATGACATCAGCCAGGCTATGGCCGCCAATGGCAAGGTCATCGTAGTCGGTACGCAAAGCGGCGTTGTGCTGACCTCAGAAGATCAAGGCAAGAGCTGGAAGCGGACGCCGCTCGGCGATACTTCCCTGGTCGACATGACCGTCTGCGGCGATCAGGGCTTCGTCGCCATCGATCATTACCACAAGGTGTGGTCGGCCGATGCCGAAGGCAAGAACTGGAAATCGCTTCCCCTCGAAATGCCGCGTACGCCATTGGCGGTGACCTGCGACAAGCAGGGCGGCTGGTGGGTCGTCGGTGTCAACTCGGTCATTGCCGGCAGCGCCGATCAGGGCAAAACCTGGAAAACCACCGATCTGGGCGAAGACACGCAGATCACGACCATTCAGTTCCTCGATGAAAAGAACGGTATCGCCCTCGGTGAGTTCGGCCTGACGGTGATGACCGACGATGGCGGCGCCACCTGGAAAAAAGGCCCGAAGATGCCGGGCGAGTTCTACGCCTACGCCGCCCTGTTTTCTTCTCGCAGCGAAGGTTGGGTCAGCGGTCTGGCCGGGCAGGTTCTGCACACCACCGACGGTGGCAAGTCCTGGGTCAAGCAGGCCAATACCACGCAGGCCACGCTCAATCGTCTGTTCATGCACGAAGGCCAGCCCTTCGGCGTCGGTGCCGGTGGCGTCATTGCTCGCCTCGAAGGCGATAGCTGGCGCGCTGTGCCGTATACCGATCCCGTGCCGGTCTTCCTGGGCGGTGGCGCTTCCCTGCCGGGCCAATCGGCCATCGTGATCGGCGGCCCCGGTGGGCTGCTCCGTGCTGTCAGCACGCACGCCAAACAATAAGCCAGGGAGACATCAACACCATGGTTGCAAAAGCCCGTCACGCCATTACTCACGCCCTGCACAAGGGCGAGGAATGGATTTTCCGCAATCCGAAGATCGTGCTGTCGCTGGTCCTGGCCGTCACCATCCTCTTTGGCATGGCGCTGCCCAGCCTGCGCGTCTTCACCGATTTCGCCGATCTGCTGCCGCAGAACCACAGCTACATCAAGGTTTACAACCGTCTGAAGGAGAACTTCGGCGGCGCCAACATGATCGTCATGTCGGTCGAAGTCGAGAAGGGCACCATCTTCAACGATGAAACCCTGAAACTGATTCATGAAGCGACTCAGGGTGTCGATAACCTGCCGAGCGTAAACCACAACCTCGTCAGCAGCCTGACGCACCGTACGGCACGCAAGGTCTTCCTCGATGACCAGGGCGGTTTCGCCTCCGAGTCCTACTACGATCCGCTCAAGCCAAAGCGCACGGTGGCCGAACTCGAACAGCTCAGAAACGACGTCATTGCCAACCCGACCATTTACGGCCTGCTTGTTTCGCCGGACATGAAGGCGGCGCTGATCAAGGCCCAGATGAACGAGGGCTCCATCGACTACCCGACCACTTTCGCCGCGCTGCAAAAGGTCCGTGAAACGCTGGCCAGGCCGGGGCATCAGATTTACGTCACGGGCAACCCGGTGCTGACCGGCTGGGTCTATACCTATCTCAACCAGATCGTCGAGATCATGATGTGGACGCTGCTCCTGCTGTCTGCGTTGCTGATTCTCTACTTCCGTCGGTTTTATGGCGTCGCGCTGCCGCTGCTTGGCATCGCCCTGTCGTCGATCTGGGGCCTTGGATTCATGGCCGCGATGGGCATCAACCTCGAGCCGCTGTCCCTGCCAATTCCCTTCCTGATTGCCGCCCGTGCCACCTCGCACGGCGTGCAACTGGTGGTGCGTTATTACGAGGAACTGGCCATTGTCCATGATGGCAAGAAGGCCGCTCGCAATGCGCTGGATGCCTTGTTCCGTCCCGGTTCGCTGGCCATTATCGTCGATGCGGTGGGTATTGCCGTGCTCATGCTCGGCGCTGCGCCGTTCAACTTCAAACTGGGTATGGCCGCCGGTTTCTGGGGCTTCTCGGTGATCTTTACGGTGCACTTCATGGTCCCGCTGGCCCTGACCATCCTGCCCGCCCCGAAGAACCACAAGAACGGTAACGAAGGCATCCGGGCCTTCCTCGGCAAGGCCATGGCGCTGACTGGCGGCACCGAAGGTGGTGCCCGCTCGATCCTGATCCTGACCCTGATCGGTGCCATCGGCGGCGCCTATTTCGTGAGCAAGGTCCAGCTCGGTGAGGCCGAGCCGGGTTCGCCGCTGCTCCACCTGAGCCATGACTACAACGTGTCGACCAAGGCGATCAATACGCGCTTCCCGGGTTCCGAGGAGTTGCACGTGGCGGCGCGGACCGACGAGAAGGGCGGCATCAAGCGCCCTGAAGTAATGGCAGCCATCGAGCGCTTCCAGGCTCATATGCTCTCCGATCCGACCCTGGGTGGGACCAAGGCCATGCCCGGCGTTCTTCGCGTGGTCAACAAGCTGACCCACAACGATGATCCGCGCTGGATGCAGTTGCCCGATACGGCCGGGGAGATCGGCGGCCTGATGTTCGCCTACATGGCCTCCAGCCCGATTCCTGGGGCCTTGAAGGAATTCGTCACCTCCGACGAAAACGAAGCCAACATGGTCTTCTACTACAAGGACCACCAGGCCGAAACGATCAACCGCATCGTCGCGCTGGCCGAAGAGGGCATCAAGAAGATCGAGGCCGAAGTTCCCGGCCTGCACATCGAACTGGGCGGCGGCATCATCGGCGTCACGGCAGCCGGCAATCAGGCGCTGCATACCGACCACATGATCATCATCCCGGCCGTCATGCTGCTCGCCTTCCTGATTGTGATGGTCTATTACAGCTCGCTGCACGCCGGCTGGCTGATGGTCCTGCCGATGCTGTTCTCGACCCTGATGACCTATGCCTACATGGGTGCGCTCAACATCGGGATCAGCGTCAATACGGTGCCGGTCATTGCCGTCGGCGTTGGTGTTGGTATCGACTACGCCGTCTATTTCATGGACCGCATCCGCGAAGAGTATGCCGTGCTGCGTGACATGAAAAAGGCCGTCATCACGGCTGTCGCCACCACTGGCTACGCCGTGAGCTTTACGGCCGTCACGCTGATCGCCGGGGTCGTCATGTGGATCTTCATGTCCGATCTGCGCTTCCAGTCCGATGCCGCGATCCTTCTTTCTTTCATGCTCATCGTCAACGCGATCGCCGCCGTACTGATCGTGCCGTCATGGTGCGTCGTCTTCAAACCCAAGTTTGTGACGGCAGTGCATTACGACGAAGACGGTGTCCTGGAAAACGATTAACAACACTCCGGAAGACCGGGGGAACAGCAACCTTTTCTTTCAACAAAACCATTGGGGGTTTGATCCATGGAGACAAAACTGAACACTGGAAGGTGCCTGACGCTCATCGCGGCAGCGCTCTCCGCCTCTTTCGCGACACAGGCTTGGGGCGACGACCTTCCGTCGATGGGCGAGGAGTCTTCGCCCTGGCAGGTCGATGTGACCTACGAGAACCATACGGCACATCGTGAGCACGCTGGCCTGGCCAAGTTCCGAAATACGATGCAACTTGAAGCAGACAAGAAATTCGGGAATGGCTGGGGCGTCCACAGCATCCTGCGCGGAAGCTGGGACGGCGTTTATCGCATGAACAGCAGCGAGTACGGCAAGGATGCGGGTGGCTCAATTACCTCGCAATCAACCGTCGGCGGGCAGCTTGTCACCGTTCCGTGGGGTTCCGTCGCCGGGCCTATCGTTGGTAACTACAACGGCCCTCCCGGGAATGCCTTCCTCGATGCATATACCAATAATCCCAATGAGGGATTGCGTACGCTTGGCGATCGCTGGCATGGTATTGATGGCGGGGTTGGCATGGCTGTGCCGGTTCGTCCCTGTGACGTGGACAGTCGCGGTTGCCGCGACTTTGGCGGTTATGGCGACAAGACGCTATCGGAACTGGAAGCGCCGGAATTCAACGATCGACTGGATTTTATTCGCGAGTTGTATGTCAAGAAGACCTTCAGTCTCGGCGACGGCAAGGACTTGTTCCTGAAGCTGGGCAAGCAGCAGGTCGTCTGGGGACGTACCGACCTGTTCCGCGTGCTTGATGTGATCAACCCGGTCGATTACTCGCGCAACAATATCTACGACGAACTGTCCGACATTCGCATCCCGATGTGGATTGCCCAGGCGGAATACCGCATGGGGGCCAGCGACTCGATGCAGGACCGTAACTTCCAGCTTGTGTGGAATTTCGATCAGTTTCGCGCCAACAATCTGGGCCAGTGCGGCACGCCGAACGTGATTCTCGATGCTGGTTGTTTCTTCCGTGGCATGGCCAATCTGTGGGATAACGGCGGAACGGTCGCTAATTTTGCCAACGTTGCGCCAGCGACATACTTGGCTACCAACTTCGGTCCGCATCAGATTGGTATCCGGAATGTCTATTTGCCGGACTGGTCTTTGTCCAACACACAACTCGGCGCGAAATTTGAAGGCGTAACGGCTGGGGGACTTTCCTTCTCGCTGAATGCACTGACTTATCGTTCACAATTGCCGTCGCTGCATTCGATCAACGGCAATGGAACGATCAATCCCTTTACCGGAACCAACGGCAATTTGAATCCGGCGATTCCAGTGAAGAGCCTGATTGCGTTTGACATGCACTTCCCGCGCGTCAACCTGATCGGCGGCTCGATGGACTTCCAGCTTCCGGCAGCGGGTGCGGCAGTTCGTGTCGAGGGTGCGTTTACGAACGGCGAGGAATTCGCCAATACGTCACGTTCTGAACTGTTCTCGAAGAACGATGTGTTCCGCGCCGTGATCGGTATTGACCGTCCAACCTTCATTCCTTTCATCAGTGAAACCTCTGCCACCCTGATTTCCGGGCAGTTGTTCTACCAGCACATCTTCAACCACGAGTACCACCAGGCTGCTCTTGGCCCGGTCGGTATGCCTGACTGGGAAGACAACTTCATCGGCACCTTGCTGATCAAGGGTTTCCTGCGCAACGGGACGCTGAGCCCGCAGATCATTTTTGCGCATGATTTCCAGGCTCAGGCGACAGCCATGGCTCCGCAGGTCGAATGGAACGTCACCAACGACCTGAAGGTCACCTTGGGTGCCAACTACAAGCTGGCCGAAGGGCGTTCACGCTGGAATTTTGACGACTGCCGCTCCTGCAATCCTTATCCGCCCTTTACCGGCGCTGAAGCGAATGTCGGCATTTCTTCCGGCCTCGGTGGCATGGAACCTCTCGGCCGCTTCCGCGCCGGCCCGATTGGTGCCGCGTTCAAGGAAAACGACATTTTCGTTCGTGTTAACTACAAGTTCTAACTTAAACCCGGAGACATCCACATGAAAAAAACCATGATTTCCCTGCTGCCCCTGGTGGCGGCAGGACTGGTCGGTTCGGCGTTCGCTGCGACGGAAGCCGATGTCGAAAACACCTTCAATCCTTACAAGGCAGGCATGCCCAGCGCGCCGGGCGTGACGCCCGGTACGGTGATCACCAAGGCCAATGCAGACCAGTTCAAGGATGTCCTGTCGGTTGGTCTGTACAAGCTGCTCAAGGATGGCGCTTTCGAAATGAAGGTTGGTGCTACGACCCAGTTCATGATCAACAGCGGCTACATCAATGCGACCAAGGCCAATCTGAACAAGACCAAGCTGGGTGCCAAGCCGGGCGACAACCTGACCGGTTACGTGGCTGGCCGTCCGTTCCCGGAAGAGCCGGATGCCAAGGATCCGCGTGCCGGCGAAAAGCTGGCCTGGAACTACAAGTACGGCGTGAACTGGGGTGACGGTGCGGTCATTTCCCCGTTCTACTGGCGCTATCGCAACATGACCAACGGGCAGATCGAGAAGACCATCAAGTATGACTTCCACTTCCTCAACTTCATGCACCGCACCAACAATGCGCCGATTCCGGAAATCACGCCGAATCCGTCCGGGATTTACCGCGCCATTTACGTCAAGGCCAACGAGCCGCAGGATCTGAAAAACACCCAGTTGCTGATCCAGCGTTTCGAGGACGACAGCAAGCTGGACGATGCCTACCTGTATCTGGGCTTCCAGCGTCGCGTGCGTCGTCTGGCCCAGGGGCAGGTGACTGACTCCTTCCTTGGTTCCGACCTGATGATCGAAGACTTCGAAGGGTACAACGGCCGCGTCTCCGACATGAAGTGGACCTACAAGGGCACCAAGAACATGCTGCTGCCGATGTGGAACCACAACGAACTCAAGCTTTCCGACGAGTTCAAGGAAGCCGATGGCTACAAGTTCGTGAATTATGCCGGGCAGGGTGGCTGCTTCCCGGACGGCACCTGGCAGTTGCGCAAGGTCTATGTGCTCGAAGCGGCGCCGGTCAATCCGAATCACCCGATCAGCAAGCGGACTTTCTACATGGATGCCCAGTTGCAGAACGTGAACGGCGCCATCGACATTTATGACCGCAAGGGCGAACTGTGGAAGGCCTTCAGCGTCGGCAAGTCGCATCCGGATCATCACCTGCCGGTCAACAAGGGTTCCGGTATCGGTATCGATGACGGCGTGATCATGGTCGACGTCCAGGCCAAGCATTGCACGACCGCCCAGTTCAAGGGCCAGGTTGATCCGAAGAAGGCGCCTCCGGGCCTCTTCCAGGTTCAGAACCTGCGCGGCGGGGATTAACCACGCCTTAGGTATTTCACTGTCTCTGCGGGCGAGGGTTTCTGTTTGGAAACCCCTTTCTCCCTCATTCGGGGGGCCTTTGGCCCCCCTTTTTTTGATTTGGTGTTCTGTGATGAAGATACGTGTCATTCCCGGTGATGGAGTCGGGGTCGAAATTGGCTGTGAATGGGCCGTCGCGTCATTGAGGCTTTGTCTGCCTGTTTGCCGCCATGAGTGAGATGTTGTCTGAAGGTGGCTTGGAGCAACTGGCTGTGCGTGACCCGGCTGGCTTCGTCCATGAGCGTCGTCGTTTGCTGAGCGATTTCATGCGGAGCACTAATGGCTCAATGGAATTGCTGGCTGATATGCAGCGGACGATAGATCAGACGATTGCGTTGAGCGGTGCGCCAATGCATACGCTCGATCGTCTTGCTGGTTTGATTGAAGAGCGATTACAGCTTATTGCCAGGCTGAGCAGGGAATTGGCTGCAGAAATAAATAATCAAGAAAAAAAAGAGTAGGCAACAACTACTGCTGTTCGTTGAACCGCTCGTAACGCAGTTTAAGGAGACACAAATAATGAGATCGTTTATGCGCAGCATGACGAATCGGGTACGCATATCCCATCGACTGATTTACATCACTTTCATGTCCATTGCCCTCTATGTCGTTGCCGCAGGAATTGGCTGGTGGGGACTGGATGCAGCAAGTAAATCCCTGAAGTCGGTCTACGAAGACCGGGCAATTCCGATGCAGGTATTGTCGACCATTGATGCCGATATTCGCGAGGATGCGCTGAAGCTGCTGTTCGCTTTTGAAGGTGCTCCGGGCCGGCCGGCATCCGGCTTGATGGATGAGACCGCGGGCTCATTGACCAAAGCGGTGCGAGCCAATGTGCAGAATTTTGAAGCACTGTGGAAGCGTTACGAAGAGACCAGGCATACCGAAGAAGAAAACGTGCTGGCCGCGGCGTTTAGCGAAAAACACAAGGCCTGGATGGACAAGATATTACGTACCGTCAATGAAATCGATGACCGCAAACTCAATGATGCCGGGGTACTCGGTGAATTCCTTTATGCGGTCAAGGAGGAGCGGCAGGCAGCACTGGAAGCCTTGCGCGAATTGATCGCTTATCAGGCCAGAGTGGCAAAGGAGGAGTACGAGGTCGCGGAATCGCGATATCGCCTGAGTCAGACCTTGCTCCTGGCTTTTCTCGTGCTTGGGGCGGTGTTTGTCGGAGGGCCGGCGATTCTGACCATTCGCTATATCAGCAACAGTCTGAAGGAGGCGGGTAAAACCGCATCGGCGATTGCTGGTGGCGACCTGACCGGCGAGATTTCAATTTCCCGGAATGACGAAATTGGTGAGCTGTCTGACAAGCTCTCCGTCATGCGCAGCAATCTGCTCGAGTTGATTGCCGCCATTCGCCAGAATGCCGATGGCCTGAATCAGAACGCCCGTAATCTGTCTCTGGCCGCTGAGCGCAGTGCGCTGACGGTAGAAACGCAAAGTAGTGCCGCTTCCGCAATGTCGTCATCGATTGTCGACTTGTCCCGTTCCATGGAATGTATTGGTGTCAATGCAAGGGAGGCGCATCAGATCAGCGAAATGTCGAGCGAGCATGCCGATAAGGGAGGGCAGATCATTCAGCGGACGGCCAGCGAGATGCAGGGAATCGCCGAAGCAGTCAATGTGGTGGCCGGAACGATTCGGGATCTGGAAGGATTGTCGCGACATATTTCCAGCATCGTCCAGGTGATCAAGGAGATTGCCGATCAGACCAATCTGCTGGCGCTGAATGCAGCGATCGAAGCGGCCCGGGCCGGTGAGCAAGGGCGAGGCTTTGCTGTTGTGGCCGATGAAGTACGTAAATTGGCCGAGCGGACTACGGCATCGACGCATCAAATCGGTGAAATGATTATTCGTACCCAGCAAGGAACGGAAGGTGCCGTTCGGGAAATGGACAACGGGGTGGTTCGGGTAGGCAATGGGGTGCTGCTGGCAAACAGCGCAGGAAACTCCATCATTGAAATTCGCGATTCGGCCCAACGGGCAGCCAGTGTCGTGGCGGAGATTACCCAGGTGATCATTGCTCAAAACGAGTCTTCGCGGGATGCCGCGCAGAAGGTCGAGATGATTGCCCGAGGTATCGAGGAAAACTCCCGTTCGATTACCCAGACCGCCGATGCGGCCAGGCAACTGGCCGTGTTGTCCGAAGAAATGGCCGGTTTGGCCGGGCGTTTCAAGGTTGCCTGAGCTGCTTTTTCCAGGATTTCAATTTTGAGCCTTTTCCCCGGTTGACCGTGGGATTCCGAAATCCGGAGGCGTGCTGCCCGCTAGTCGCTGGGGGCTTCCCGGAATTTCTGCACGCTGGCCAGGAAAGCCTGCAGGATGGGCGAATGATCGTCGGTCCGGTAGATGCAGCTGAGGTCCACCGTGGCCGAAATCGCATCGCGGAACGGCCGGCAAACGACGCCGGGCAGGCTGATGGTGGTGGCCGACTTGGGCACGATGGTGATGCCAAAGCCGCCGGCGACCAGTGCCATGCCGGTCACGGCGTCACCAACGACCTGGGATATCTGCGGCGTGACGCCCATGTTTCCGCACAGCTGGACGATGCGGTCGACGAAGTTGGGCCGGGCGCCTGATGGAAAGAGGACAAGCGGGTATTTGGCCACTTCCATGAAAGGCACCGACTCGTGCCGGGCCAGCGGGTGGTCTTCATTGATGACCAGATAAAGCGGCTCGCGCATGATCAGTTCGGTCGTGATGTCGGGCAGCGGCGCCAGCATGCGGTTGAAGCCGATGGTGATGCGGCGTTGGCGCAGCGCTTCGATCTGCTCCGACTTGGACATGGTGTGCAGCGAGACGACGACATCCGGGTTCGTGTCGCGAAACAACTGCAGCAGTCTCGGGATGGTGCCCAGGATGCCGGTACCGAAAATGCCGATATCGAGCCGCCCGAGCTTGCCCTGGCCGGCCCGCTTGGTGCGCTCGATCGCCTGTTCGACCAGGGCGCGGATGTTGGTTGCCTCCTCACGGAACATCTCGCCGGCCTGCGTCAGTTCGACGCCGCGCGGCGTGCGGATGAACAGCTGTACGCCGAGCTCTTCTTCCAGTTGCTGAATCTGCCGGGTCAGTGGTGGCTGCGAGATGCACAGCCGTAGCGCGGCACGGCCGATGTTCAGCTCTTCGGCAACGGCAATGAAATATTTGAGATGGCGAAGGTCCATTTTTGCTCCAAAAACGGCGTTGACCGTAGCAATGTGCGGGTTGGCATTGTCAAAAAAGGTATGGCTATGTGCCAAAACCGGTATTGGACAGTATAGCTCAGGCTTCCTAATCTGCTCTCAGCGACGAGGCAATCGTTTGCATGGCGGATTTACAAATTTATTCATTTCATGAAATCAGATTTATCAGAAATCTTCAGCGAAGTTTATTTTTGATGAATCAGTTTCGTATTGGTGAATATAAACAAGGCTTTGCCAATTTGGCATGCATCCTGCGATTAGCTTCTCGACGAAAGACATTCGCCAAAAAATGAATGTCGTTGAAAGCAGTTTTTCAAGTCATTAACGAGAAAGAGGAGACAAGACTATGGCAATGACAGGTGTTTTGCGTCCGGGTCATGCGCAGATTCGCGTACTGGATCTTGAGGAAGGTGTCCGTCACTACCGTGACGTGTTGGGGCTGGTTGAAACCGGCCGCGATGCGCAGGGGCGGGTCTATCTGAAGTGCTGGGACGAGCGTGATCACAGCAGCGTCATCCTGCGCGAAGCCGATCGCGCGGGTATCGATTTCTTCGCCTTCAAGGTGCTCGACAAGGCGACGCTGAACAAGCTCGAGGCCGATCTGCAGGCTTACGGCGTGAGTACCGAACGCATTCCGGCCGGTGAGTTACTGGAAACCGGCGAACGGGTCCGCTTCGAGATTCCGTCCGGCCACAAGATTGAACTGTATGCCGAGAAAAAGGCGGTGGGTAACGGGTTGCAGGTACTGAATCCGGCGCCGTGGACCAAGGCTTCCGAAAACGGCATCGCGCCGGTTCGTCTCGATCACTGCCTGCTCTACGGTCCGAATATCGCGGCCGTCCAAAAGCTGTTTACTGAAGTGCTCGGCTTCTATCTGGTTGAGCGCGTGCTGACGCCAGATGGTGCCGGCAATGGCGCCATCTGGTTGTCTTGCTCGCACAAGGTGCACGACATCGCTTTCGTCGAGCATGCCGAGCCGGGCAAACTGCATCACCTCTCCTTCCTGCTGGAAAGCTGGGATGAAGTGCTGCGCGCCGCCGACATCATGTCCATGAACAATGTGCCGATCGATATTGGGCCGACCCGCCATGGCATCACCCGCGGCTGCACCATTTACGCCTGGGATCCGTCCGGCAATCGCTTTGAAACCTTCATGGGTGGCTATCAGCCGTATCCGGATTACGAAATGACCACTTGGACCTTTGATGGGCTGGGTAGCGGCGGTGGGCTGGATTATCCGCAGCGCAAGCTGCACGAAACTTTCCTGAGCGTCGTGACCTGAGGCCAGTTCGCTTCACCATCCCCGCCTTGCGGGGATGGTGAAGACCGTGAATCGTTTCGAAAATACGGGAAGGAAAAACATATGCAAATCGATCTTCGCACTGTCAGCATCAAGCAGCAGCGCAATACCTTTGACCACCTGGCGCGCCGCTTCGGCGACAAGCCGGCCTCGCGCTACCAGGAAGGCAGCTACGACATCCAGGCCACCGAAAACCTGCACTACCGGCCGACCTGGGACCCCGATCAGCTAATCTACGATGCCTCGATCACGCGCATCGTGATGGCCGACTGGTATGCGCTGAAGGATCCTCGCCAGTACTTTTACAACAACTACACGCTGGCCCGGGCTCGCCAGCAGGAAACGGCGGAAGCGAATTTCAGCTTCGTCGAAAGCCGCGGTCTGGCCGACATGTTGCCGGAAGACCTCAAGCGCATTGCCCTCGAAACGCTGGTCCCCCTGCGCCATGCCGCCTGGGGTGCCAACATGAACAATTCCTTCATCTCGGGCTATGGCTACGCCGCCATCTTTACCCAGGCGTGCATGTTCCACGCCATGGACAACCTCGGCATCGCCCAGTACCTGTCGCGCCTCGGCTTGCTGCTCGGCGATCAGGAGGCTCTGGACGCCGGCAAGACAGCGTGGATGGACGATGAAGCCTGGCAGCCGCTGCGCCGCTATATCGAGGATTGCCTGGTCGTGCGCGATCCGTTCGAGTTGTTCGTCGCCCAGAACGTGGCGCTCGACGGCCTGCTCTATCCGCTGGTCTATGAGCGCATCGTCGACGGTTACCTGTCGGCCAAGGGCGCGTCGGCCGTGGCCATGCTCTGCCAGTTCATGAACGACTGGTTCGATGAAACCCGCAAGTGGGTCGATGCCGTCATGAAAGTGGCCGCCGCCGAGTCGGAGCACAACCGCGCCATCCTGCAGGAGTGGACGGAAAAGTGGAGCACCCGGGCCGCTGCCGCCATGCTGCCGGTTGTCCGCAAAGCGCTGGGGGCGGACGCCGAGGAGGTCGTCGGCGAAGAGGTGGACGCCTTCAAGGCGCGCCTGAAAAAAGTTGGCGTGGACATCTGAGGAGCAGCCATGTCGACCGTATTCATTGCCCTGCAAGCCAACGAAGACACGCGTCCGATCATCGACGCCATCGTCCAAGACAACCCGTCAGCCATCGTCGATCGCCAACCGGCCATGGTCAAGATCGACGTTCCCGGTTCCATGACCATCCGTCGCGAAACCATCGAGGAACACATCGGCCGCGCCTACGACCTGCAGGAACTGCAGATCAACCTGATCACCCTCTCCGGCAATGTCGATGAGGACGAAGACAGCTTCACCCTGCGCTGGAATGCCTGAGAGTAGAAGGAGATAAAAATGGACATGCAAGTTGCCAAGAAGAAACTCAGCCTGAAGGAAAAATACAAGCTGATGACCCGTGACCTCGGCTGGGACACGACATATCACACCAAGGATGAAGTCTTTCCCTACGTCCAGTACGAAGGCATCAAGATTCACGACTGGGACAAGTGGGAAGACCCCTTCCGCCTGACCATGGATTCGTACTGGAAATACCAGGCCGAGAAGGAGCGCAAGTTCTACGCGATCATCGACGCCCACGCCCAGAACAACGGTCACCTGAACATCACCGACGCCCGCTACCTGAGCGCCCTGAAGATTTTCCTGCAGGCCATCAGCCCGGGCGAATACGCCGCCGGCAAGGGCTTCGCCCGCATGGGCCGGGAATTCCCCGGCGTCGGCACGCAGGTCGCCTGCCAGATGCAGTCGATCGACGAGATTCGCCACGCCCAGACGCAGATTCACGCCCTGTCGAACTACAACAAGTTCTACAACGGCTTCCACGCCTTCGCCGATGCCCGCGACCGCATGTGGTACTGCACGCTGCCGCGCTCCTTCTTCGACGACGCGCTGTCGTCCGGTCCTTTCGAGTTCATGATCGCCATCGGTTTCAGCTTCGAATACGTGCTGACCAATCTGCTGTTCGTGCCCTTCATGTCGGGTGCTGCCTACAACGGCGACATGGCGACGGTGACCTTCGGTTTCTCGGCGCAGTCCGACGAAGCGCGTCACATGACGCTCGGCCTCGAGTGCATCAAGTTCATGCTCGAGCAGGACCCGGCCAATCTGCCGATTGTCCAGGGCTGGATCGACAAGTGGTTCTGGCGCGGCTTCCGTCTGCTCGGCGTGGTTGGCACGATGATGGACTACATGCTGCCGAAGCGCGTCATGTCCTGGCGCGAGGCGTGGAACATCTATGGCGTCGAGAACGGCGGCGCCCTGTTCCGCGATCTGGCGCGCTACGGCATTCGTCCGCCCAAGGGCTGGGACGACGCCGAAAAAGGCATCGACCACATGTCGCACCAGTTCATGCTGGCGCTCTATCAATACAACTTCGGTACGGCCTTCCATAGCTGGATTCCGTCCGAGGACGAAATGGAATGGCTGTCGAAGAAGTACCCGGACACCTTCGACAAGTACTACCGCCCGCGCTGGGCTCACCTGAGCAAGCTCAAGGCCGCCGGCACGCCGTTCGCCAACATGGGCCTGGCCAAGCTCTGCCAGACCTGCCAGATCCCGACCGTGTTCACCGAACCAGACGATCCGACCTCGCTGTGCCAGCGCGAAACCGAATACAAGGGCGAGAAATACCACTTCTGTTCGGATGGCTGCCAGCACATCTTCGAGAACGAGCCGGAAAAATACATCCAGGCCTGGCTGCCGATGCAGCAGCTTTTCCAGGCGCCAATCAACGGCGATCTGGGGGCGTGGATGAACTGGGTCAGCCTGATTCCCGGCAAGGACAACGGCGACTTCGACGGCTCGGAAGACGAACGCAACTTCGCAGCCTGGCGCCAGCAGGCGACCAGCAATCAGTGAATATCGGGAGAGATAAATGGCATTGACCTCAACCAAGCCCTACGTCGCCGTACCGCGCGACCTGGTGGAAAACTTCAATGGCAAGCAGATTGTTTATGTTTGCTGGGATCACCACATGTTGTTCGCTACGCCGCTGATGCTTGTCGTCGAGCCGGGGATGAGCTTTGGCGATCTGCTGGAGAATGTCGTCAAGCCCCTCATCGGGCCTGATCCGGATGCGGCGGCGGTCGACCTGAGCACGGTCGAGTGGCTGAAGTCGGGGCGGGCTTGGGGGCCTGATCTTGCCGGCAGCTTGGCTGAAAATGGGATTGTTCATAAGGAGCAATTACGGTTTCGGACACCGGGGGTGAATTCGCTGCTGGCGGCGGCTTAATAGGCTTGGGGTTCCGCCTTGTTGGCGGGCGTACTTTCTTTTGCTTCGCCAAAAGAAAGTAGCCAAAGAAAAGGCGACCCCGGGGGCGGCGCCGGCTACGCCGGTCCCTTGCGCTACTCGGAAGGCCGGGCGGCTGCGGAACTCGGGCTTCGCCCTCAGACAGTCCTCGCCGACTGCCCCCGGCCTTCCTGCGTTGCTCAGCGCCTTCCACGGGGGCCCCAAAGGCGTCCATGCTCGACCGATGTAGCCCCAAAAGCCGGTTTCCACGGTCAACCGGAAAAAAAGGTCAAAAATGAAATCCGCCATTCAGGCACCCAAGCCCAAGCACGGATTGTTTCACCGGGCCCCTTGAGAGGTGCCGAGCAACGCAGGGGCTGGCGGATAAAGGGCGAGGACTGTCTGAGGGCGAAGCCCGAGTTCCGCAGCCCCCGCCAGCACCGAGTAGCGCAGGGAACCGGCAACGCCGGCACCGACCCAGGGTCGCCTTCTTTTTGCTTACTTTTTCTTGGCGAAGCAAGAAAAAGTGAGACGCCCCGCAAGGGCGGAACCCCAAGCCAATTCCGAAGCCCTCACCGATAAAACCAACCCCGATCCCACGGTCAACCGGAAATTTTGCCAAAATTTAAACGATACCTAGCCGGTATCAATCAACCAGAAACAAGGTATTGGACGGTATCAGTTACCCACCCCTAGACTGATTTCCATTCGGCCATGCCCGATGACCAAACACTATTCCTGCTCGCCTTGAAGGCGTGCAGCCAAGCAAGGAGATGCCGTGCAGCTGATCAAGAATTTCATCAACGGTGAGTTTGTCGAGGGAAGCGAAGGCAAGACCTTCGAGAAGCGTTCGCCGCTCGACAACAAAGTCATTGCGCAGGTTTCCGAAGCCGGCAAGGCCGACGTCGACGCCGCTGTCCGTGCAGCTCATGCTGCCCGAAACGGCGTGTGGGGCGGCCTGACCACCGACCAGCGCGTCGATCTGCTCTACGGCGTGGCCGATGAAATAACCCGCCGTTTCGAGGATTTCGTCGCCGCCGAAATGGCTGACACCGGACAGCCGAACCACGTCATGCGCCATGTTTTCATCCCGCGCGGCGCGGCCAATTTCAAGGTCTTCGCCGATGTCGTCAAGAACGTACCGTGCGAGTCCTTCCAGATGGCGACGCCGGATGGCGCCGGTGCGCTCAACTACGCCATCCGCGTCCCGAAAGGCGTGGTTGGCGTCATTTCGCCGTGGAATGCGCCTTTCCTGCTCATGACCTGGAAGGTCGGCCCGGCGCTGGCCTGTGGCAACACCGTCGTCGTCAAGCCGTCCGAAGAAACGCCGCTGACCACGACCCTGCTTGGTGAAGTGATGAACACCGTTGGCATCCCCAAGGGCGTCTTCAACGTCATTCAGGGCTTCGGCCCGAATTCGGCCGGTGAATTCCTGACCCAGCATCCGCTTGTCGATGCCATCACCTTCACCGGCGAAACGCGCACCGGCACGGCTATCATGAAAGCCGCCGCCGAAGGGATGCGCGATGTGTCCTTCGAACTGGGCGGCAAGAATGCCGGTATCGTGTTCGCTGATGCTGACTTCGATGCAGCGGTCGACGGCATTTTCCGCTCGGTTTTCCTGAACTCCGGGCAGGTCTGCCTCGGTACCGAGCGCGTCTATGTCGAGCGGCCGATCTTCGACAAGTTCGTGCAGGCGCTCAAAGCCAAGGCCGAAGCCGTCAAGTTCGGCCGTCCGGACGACAAGAATGCCAACTACGGCCCGCTGATCAGCGCCGAGCACAAGCAGAAGGTCATGTCCTACTACGCCAAGGCCGCAGCAGAAGGTGCCAATGTCGTGACCGGCGGCGGTGTGCCGACCATGCCGGCCGATCTGGCCGACGGCCATTGGGTGCAGCCAACGATCTGGACCGGCCTGCCGGAAACGGCATCGGTCGTGCGCGAAGAAGTTTTCGGCCCGTGCTGCCACATCAGCCCCTTCGACAGCGAAGACGAAGTGATCAACAAGGCCAACAATAACGACTACGGTCTGTCGACGACGATCTGGACGACCAATCTGGCCCGCGCCCACCGTGTCGCGGCGCGCATCGAGGTCGGCATCACGTGGATCAATAGCTGGTTCCTGCGCGACCTGCGCACGGCCTTCGGCGGCTCCAAGCAATCCGGCATCGGCCGTGAGGGCGGTGTGCACTCACTGGAGTTCTACACCGAAACCCGCAACATCTGCGTGAAGCTCTGAGGCCAGCCATGGACCAACAAAAAATCACCGCCTATGGCGACGAGCTGTACGAAGCCTGGCTCGCCTGCCGCCCGGTGCGCCCGCTGCTCGAAAGCGAGCCGGACATCACCATCGAGGACGCCTACCAGATTCAGGAACGCTTCGTCGCCCGCCGCGTGCAGGCTGGCGAGACGATCATCGGCAAGAAGATCGGCGCGACGAGCAAGCCGGTGCAGGATTTCCTCGGCGTCTATCAGCCCGATTTCGGCTTGCTGCTCTCCGGCATGGTCTATCAGGAAGGCGACACCATCGATCTCGCCACGCTGATCCAGCCCAAGGCTGAGGCTGAACTGGCCTTTGTCCTCAAGGCAGACCTCAAAGGCCCGGGCATCACGGCAATGGACGTCATCCGCGCCACCGATTACGTGCTGCCCTGTTTCGAGATCGTCGATTCGCGCATCACCGACTGGAAGATCAAGATTCAGGACACCGTCGCCGACAACGCTTCCTGCGGCGTCTTCGTGCTGGGCAAGACCAGGGGTGATCCGCGCCAGCTGGACATCACGCTGGCCGGCATGGTGCTGGAGAAGAACGGTGAACTGTTCTCGACCGGTGTCGGCGCTGCCGTGCAAGGCTCGCCCGCTAATGCCGTCGCCTGGCTGGCCAATACGTTGGGCGAACTGGGCATCCCCTTCAAGGCCGGCGAGGTCATTCTTTCCGGTTCGCAATCGGCGCTCGTCCCGGTCGTCGATGGCGACGAACTGGTGTGCACGGTGGGCGGCCTCGGCACCTGCTCGGTCAAATTCGCCGGAAGGAGCAAACCATGAGCATGAATGTCACCCTCTCCCGCGAGGACATCGTTCGCCTGTGCGAGCGCGTCGAAGGCGCCCAGACGCGCGCTTACGCCATCCCCAAACTGACCGACGAATACCCGGGCATGACTATCGGCGATGGCTACGCAGTGCAACTTGAACTGCGTCGCCGCTTCCTCGCCGCCGGCCACAAGCAGGTCGGCTGGAAAGCCGGCCTGACATCGAAGGCCAAGATGATCCAGATGGGCGTTAACGTGCCGTCCATCGGCTTCCTGACCGACCGCATGGCGCGTCCGGAAAACTCGGCGATCAAGACCTCCGATCTGGTGCACCCGCGCGTCGAGTGCGAGGTCGCCTTCGTCATGAAGAAGACGCTGAAAGGCCCGAACTGCACGCGGCAGGATGTCCTGGATGCCACCGACTACGTGCTGCCGGCCGTCGAGATCATCGACTCGCGTTTCTCCGGTTTCAAGTTCGATCTGGAAAGTGTCGTTGCCGACAACGGTTCTTCGGCGCGCTTCGTCGGCGGTGGTCGCGCCCGTTACCCGGCTGATATCGACCTGCGCACGCTCGGTGTCGTCATGGAGAAGAACGGCGAGATCGTTACCCTGGGCGCTTCGGCCGCCGTCCTCGGCCATCCGGCCGAAGCCATCGCCATGCTGGTCAATATCCTCGCCGAACTGGGCGAGGAATTGCCAGCCGGCAGCTTCGTGATGAGCGGCGGCATCACCGAAGCCATTCCGGTCAAGCCGGGCGACAACATCGTGGCGCGCTTCCAGGAACTGGGCAGCGTATCGATGCGCTTCATTGAATAAATAAAAACAGGAGGAGACACGGATGCCAATCATAGAAATGCATCTCATGCAGGGGCGCACCAATGAGCAAAAACGCGCCGTTGCCGAAGCTGTGGCCGAGGCGGTGACGCGCACGCTGGGGGTGGGGCCGGAGACGGTTCGCCTGCTGATTACCGAGCACACCAGCGAGGAGTTTTCAGTCGGCGGTGTGACGGCCGGCCGTCGACGTGAGCTCGCTGAGCTTGAAGCCAAGAAATCGTAGTTCTGGAGAAAATGAAGATGAAAAAAATCAGATGCGCGCTGATTGGTTCCGGCAACATCGGCACCGACCTGATCTACAAGATCCAGCGCAGCCCCTTCCTTGAGCCGGTCTGGATGGTCGGTATCGACCCGGAATCCGAAGGCCTCGCCCGCGCCCGCGACATGGGCTTGAAGACCACCGCAGCCGGCGTCGATGGCCTGCTGCCGCATGTGCTGGAAGACAACATCCAGATCGCTTTCGACGCGACCAGCGCCTACGTTCACGCCGAAAATTCGCGCAAGCTCAATGAGCTGGGCGTCATGATGATCGACCTGACGCCGGCCGCCATCGGCCCCCTGTGTGTGCCGCCGGTCAACCTCAAGGCACATGCCGAAAAGGTCGAGATGAACGTGAACATGATTTCGTGCGCCGGCCAGGCGACGATTCCCATCGTCTTCGCCGTCTCGCGCATTCAGGCCGTGGGTTACGGCGAAATCGTCGCCAGTCTCGCCTCGAAATCGATCGGCCCGGGTACCCGCGCCAATCTGGATGAATTCACCTACACCACCTCGAACGCCATCGAAGTCGTCGGTGGGGCGCGCAAGGGCAAGGCGCTGGCCATCATCAACCCGGCCGAACCGCCGATGATGATGCGCAACACCATTTCCTGCCTGACCGACGACGAGCCCGACCAGGCAAAGATCACCGAGTCGGTGCTCGAGATGATCAAGGAAGTGCAGAAGTACGTGCCAGGTTACCGGCTGGTCAATGGCCCCTTGTTCGACGGCAAGCGCGTCACGGTTTTCATGGAAGTCGCCGGCCTCGGCGATTACCTGCCCAAGTACGCCGGCAACCTCGACATCATGACCGCCGCGGCGACGCGCACGGCCGAAATGTTCGCCCAGGAAATCATCGCTGGCACCATCCAGCTCAAGTCACCGGAGGTCGCGTAATGAGCGCCGAGCAAAGTCTCAAGGGTCGCAAGATCATCATTCACGACATGTCACTGCGCGACGGCATGCACGCCAAGCGCGAGCAGATGAGCATAGCCCAGATGGTCACCATCGCCACGGCGCTCGACGATGCCGGCGTGCCGCTGATCCAGGTTACGCACGGCGCCGGCATGGGCGGGAACTCGCTGCAGCACGGCTTCGCGCCGCACAGCAATGAGGAATACATCACGGCTGTGGCGTCGCGGATGAAACAGGCCGTGGTGTCGGTCCTGCTCATTCCCGGCCTCGGCACGATGAAGGAATTGAAATCAGCCTACGACTGCGGGGCGCGCAGCGTGCACGTCGCCACCCATTGCACCGAGGCCGATACCTCGCCGCAGCACATTGCCTTCGCCCGCAAGCTGGGCATGGACACCACCGGTTTCCTCATGATGGCCCACCTCAATACGCCGGAAGGCCTGGCGCAGCAGGGCAAGCTCATGGAATCCTACGGGGCGCAGACGGTGTACATCACCGACTCGGCCGGCTACATGCTGCCGGCCGACGTCAAGGCGCGGGTGGCGGCGCTGCGCGCGGTCCTCAATCCGGAAACTGAAATCGGCTTCCACGGCCACCACAACATGGGCATGGGTATCGCCAATTCCATCGCCGCCATCGAGGAAGGTGCCAGCCGGATTGACGCCTCAGTGGCAGGGCTCGGCGCCGGGGCAGGCAATACGCCGCTTGAAGTCTTCGCTGCCGTCTGCGAGCGGATGGGCATTGTCACTGGCTGTGACCTGTTCAAGCTCATGGACATGGCCGAAGACATCATCGTGCCGATGATGGACCACATGGTTCGCGTTGATCGCTCGTCGCTGACGCTGGGCTTTGCCGGTGTCTATTCGACCTTCCTGCTCCATGCCAAGCGGGCGGCCGAGCGTTTCGGCGTGCCGGCACGCGACATTCTGGTCGAGCTGGGACGCAAGAAGATGATCGGTGGTCAGGAGGACATGATCGTCGATACGGCGATGACCATGGCCAAGGAACGCGGGTTGCTCAAGGACGCTGCGGCCTGATTGGCGCGGATAACGGGAGAAGGAAAAATGGCAGCAACAAAGGAATGGGTCGTCGTCGTTGGTGCCACGGGCGCCTTCGGCTCGGTCATGGTCGAACGCTTTCTCGCCCGCGGCCTGGGTGTGCTCGCCGTGGCGCGCAGTGTGTCGTCGCTAGCCGAACTGGCCGCGAAAAATCCGGGGCTGGTGCCCTGCGCGGCCGACATTTCGGATGACGCCGCCATCGAGGCGATCAAGGCCGCATTGCCCGGTCCTGTGCGCATGGTCGTCCATGGCCCCGGCGTGGCGGTCGGTGGCGGTGTGCTGACCATCGCCACGCAGGCGATGATCGATGCGGTCAATATCAAGGTTGGTGGCTTCCTGCGTCTGGTTCGTGCGGTCGACGGGCACCTGTTGCCCAATTCGCGATTGGTCGCCATCGGCGGTCATTACGGTTTCGAGCCGACGGCCTATGCTGCCGCAGCCGGCGTTGGCAATGCCGCGCTGGTCAATGTCGTGCGCCAGATGAGCCTGGCCTACGGAGCGCGCGGCATCACGGCCCACCTCGTCGCACCCGGCCCGGCCGATACCGAACGCCTGCGCCGGGTGGCGGCCGATCGCGCCAAAATGCTTGGCACGACGGTCGAGGCGGTCATGGACAGCATGCGGGCCGAGTCGTCGCTCGGCGCTTTCACCGAACCGGGGCAGGTCGCCTGGGCGCTCGAAATGTTGCTGGCACCGGAAGCCTCGGCGATGACCGGTTCCTCGCTGATGCTCGATGCCGGCCGTCGCCACGGTCTACCGTAAAAAAGGGCCAAAATCGTAATGCCAATTCTCAACTTCCATCTCGTCCAGGGGCAGCATGCGCCGGCTCAGGTCGACGCGCTGCTGCTCAAAGCCAGCGCCTTGTTTGCCGAAGTGCTGGCCTGTCCGATTGAGCGCGTCCGCGTGTTCGCTACCGAACATCCGCCGCAGCACGTCTGCATCGGTGGCCAACTGGTCAACCGGCACGCGCAGGTTGCGCCGTACTTTTCCTTCATCGTCCTCGAGGGCCGTTCTCAGGCCGACCGCCAGCGCCTGCTCAGCGGTTTCACCGATCTCGTCGTCGACATTCTTGGCGCGCCGCGCGCCAATGTTCGGGGCGGCATCGTGCCGGTGGCGCCGTCTGACTGGAGCATCGGCGGCGAACTGGCCAGCGAGTTGCGGCAGGCCGAAATCGAGGCCCGACGACTGGCGGCAGCGGCCGCGCAAGGTCGGTGAAGTCGATGAAAGTTCTCATCGTCCATGCCCATTACGAAGCCAAATCCTTCAACAGCGCGCTCAAAGACCTTGCTGTCAAAACACTGACCGAAGCCGGGCATGAGGTTCAGGTTTCCGACCTGTACGCGATGAACTGGAACCCTGTTGTCTCCCAAGCCGATTTCGCCGAGCCGACCAACCCCGATTACTGCGTCTATGCGCTGGAGCAACGTAAGGGTTTCGAGTCGGGGAGCATCGCCCCGGACATTCAGGCCGAAATCGGCAAGGTCGACTGGTGCGACCTGCTGATCTTCAATTTCCCGATTTTCTGGTTCTCGGTGCCGGCCATCCTCAAAGGCTGGATCGACCGCGTTTTCGTTTCCGGCCACTTCTACGGCGGCAAGCGCTTCTACGACCAGGGTGGGATGCTCGGCAAAAAGGCCATGCTGACGCTATCGCTCGGCGGCCAGCCGCACATGTTCGGTCCGGAGGCCATCCACGGCGAAATGGACACCTTGCTGCGCCCGATCATGCGAGGTGCGTTGGCCTATTGCGGCTTTACCGTGCTGCCGCCCTATGTCGCCTATCACGTGCCCTACGTTTCGCCCGAGGCACGCCAGGCCATGCTCGACGATTACCGGGAACGTCTGCTCCATCTCGATGATCAGACCCCCATCAAATTTCCCAGTCTGGGCGATTTCGACGATCGGCTTTATCCCAAAGAAATAAGCGCTGCTGTTTTATAAAGGAGAAGACATGAAGCTTTACTACGCCACGGGAGCCTGCTCCCTTTCCCCACATATCGTGCTGAGCGAACTGGGTTTGCCCTACGAACTGGTCAAGGTTGAACTGTCCACCCATCTGACTGCCGATGGCCAGGACTACACAGCGATCAATCCCAAGGGCTACGTGCCGGCCCTGCAACTCGACGACGGCCAACTGCTCACCGAAGGCCCGGCCATCATCCAGTATCTGGCCGACCAGAAGCCGTCTGCCGGCCTCCTGCCGCCGGCTGGAACGCTCGCGCGGGCGCGGGTGCAGGAATGGCTGACCTTCATCGGCACCGAAATCCACAAGAACTTCAGCCCGCTGTTCAATCCGAATGCTTCAGCCGACTGGAAGGCCGCGGCGAAGGCCAATATCGAGCGGCGCTTTTCCTTCATCGAGAAGGCGCTGAGCGGCCGCGACTACCTGACCGGGGCCAATTTTTGCGTGGCCGATGCCTATCTGTTTACGGTTGTGAACTGGACCAAGGTCGTCAAAATCGACTTGGCGCCGTGGCCGACGCTGGCTGCGTTTCATCAGCGGGTTATGGCGCGGCCGGCGGTGCAGGTGGCGCTTCGGGAGGAAGGGCTGATTTAGCCTTTGCTAGTCGGCTTTCTGCTGAATTGGCTTGGGTTTCCGCCTTGTTGGCGGGCGTACTTTGTTTTGCTTCGCCAAAAGAAAGTAGCCAAAGAAAAGGCGACCCCGAGGGCGGCGCCGGCTTTGCCGGTTCCTTGCGCTACTCGGAAGGCCGGGCGGCTGCGGAACTCGGGCTTCGCCCTCAAACAGTCCTCGCCGACTGCCCCCGGCCTTCCTGCGTTGCTCAGCGCCTTCCACGGGGGCCCCAAAGGCGTTCGGACTCCACGGATGTAGCTCAAAAAAGCCGGTTTCCACGGTCAACCGGAAAAAAAGGCCAAAAATGAAATCTGTCATTCAGGCACCAAGCCCAAGCATGGATCGTTTCACCGGGCCCCTTGAGAGGTGCCGAGCAACGCAGGGGCTGGCGGAAAAAGGGCGAGGACTGTCTGAGGGCGAAGCCCGAGTTCCGCAGCCCCCGCCAGCACCGAGTAGCGCAGGGAACCGGCGCAGCCGGCACCGACCCAGGGTCGCCTTTTCTTTGCTTACTTTCTTTTGGCGAAGCAAAAGAAAGTAATGCCGCCAGCAAGGCGGAACCCCAAGCCAATTCCGAATGCTAGCGCCAAAAAACCCGGGTTCCTGCCATCCCGGCAGCGATGCTCAACCTAACAGCATTGGGCGAATTGCGCGTTATTCCTTGCCTTCGGCCGGATGCGCCACCTTCCTCCCAGAGAGTCGATAAGCCACCCGAGCCCGCGTCGTACCAAGAATTTTGGCGGCGCCGGATACATTGCCTTGCGCCAGATGCAGCGCTTGCCCGATGGCATCTTCCTCCAGGCTATCCAGTGAAAGCTTCCCCGAGGCGAGCGCTTCCCGAAGCTGCGCCGACAGGTTCGGCACGCCGGCCGGTTGTTCCGGTGGGCTGGCCGCAGCTTCCATCCGGGCCGGCTCGCGCCGGATGTTCTCCCCGCTCGTGAACAGGTGAGAAATGTCGATGCCGCCATCTTCCGGCGCCAGAATGACGCCGCGTTCGATCAGGTTTTCCAGCTCGCGGATATTCCCCGGCCACGAGTAGAAGAGCAGCGCTTCGAGTGCCGCCTCGGTGAAGCCCGTCACCTTGCGCTTGTGCAGCGCGCAGTAGCGGTTGAGGAAATGCTCGACGAGCAGCAGGATGTCTTCTTTGCGCTCGCGCAGCGGCGGGATATTGACCGGGAAGACATTGAGTCGATAGAACAGGTCGTCGCGGAATTTGCCGGCTTCAACGAGATCGCGCAGGTTTTCGTTGGTCGCAGCCACGACGCGGACATCGACCTTGCGCACCCGCGTGTCGCCGATGCGCTCGATTTCGCCTTCCTGTAGCGCGCGCAGCAGCTTGCCCTGGGCGACCAGGCTCAGCGTGCCGATTTCGTCGAGGAAAAGAGTGCCACCGTCGGCCCGTTCGAAGCGGCCCGGGCGGGATTGGCTGGCGCCGCTGAAGCCGCCTTTTTCGACGCCGAAAAGTTCAGATTCGATGAGTTGTTCGGGAATGGCCGCGCAGTTGATGGCGATGAAAGGCTGCTCGGCGCGGTCGCTGATATTGTGCAGGGTGCGCGCAAATTGTTCCTTGCCGACGCCGCTTTCACCCAGGAAAAGAACCGTGGCCCGTGTCGGGGCGACGCGCTGGATCATGTGGCAGACGGTATTGAAGCCCGACGAAACGCCGACCAGATCGATCTTGTCGCTGATCTCGGTGGTGCTGCTATCGCTGCGCGGAAAGGAGAATTTCTTGCTGCTCGGGCTTTGGACGAAATCCTGCGCCTGCAGATAGCGAAAATCGGCGTCCGGGTCGTCCCATTGGTCGAGCGCCTTGCCGACGATCTTGCAGGCCGGGGCCCCCATGGCCTTGCATTCGACTTCGCGGACCAGCATCTGGCGGCCGAGGAAACTGCTCAGGTAGCCGTTGGCGTAGCCTTGTTGCAGCCAGCAGACTGGCGTGTTGCTGTCGCCAAAAGTGGCCAGGTGCTGTTCGGCTTCAGCTGAATTGCGCCAGATGAATTCCCCGTAGAAATGCCCGGTTTCAACGTCGACATCGAGGGCCAGCGTTTCCACCGAGACGAAGCCCTCCAGCGCGTGCATTTGCGGGCCTACGGCAAAGGAGTCGAAGTCGTTGCTGTCAGGGCGAATGCGGCGGACCATTTCGGCATCGCGCGCGCCCGATTGGTAGCCCATGCGGGTAATCAGGCCGCGTGCCTTCTCGATGCCGACCGTTTCGATCAGCTCGCGCCGGATGGCACCCAGCGAGGTGTTGTGGAGCAGCACCATGCGCCGATCGTCGAACCAGACTTCGCCCTTGGCAGGGACGAAACGGAGGCGCGCGGCAAGATCGTCGATATCCGGCAGGCGATGTTTGTCGTGGGCGCTCGGGCGCAGCAGGCGAATGCCCTTGTCTTGCGTCGATTTTTGGCCGGTGTCCATGCGGGTTCCTTCGCTACGCTTGTCGTCTGCCAGCGGTAAGTGGCGGGATTCGAAGCGCTGATTATCGCGCGCGTGGATCAATAATTGGCGGCGCTTTTGCCGCCGGGTTCCGGCCGGTATTCCTGACGTAGATTGGTTGTGGCGGCAGCCAGCAGGAGTGCGTCGACACCCACCGCAATGAAGCGGGCGCCGGCCTCGAAGTAGCGTTGAACGATGGCTTTGTCGCCACACAGGACGCCGCCGCTTTTGCCCGCAGCGCGGGTTTTTTGCAGGCCGGTTTCGATGGCCTGGACGATGCTCGGGTGGTTGGATTGCCCGAGCAGGCCATACGAAGCGGCGAGATCGGCGGCACCAAAGAAAATGCCGTCGACGCCATCAACGGCCACAATCTCGTCGAGGTTGTCGTAACCGAGTTTCGTCTCGACCTGCAGCAACAGGCACATCTGATCATTGGCCTGGGCGCTGTAATCCTGGATTCGACCCCAACGCGAGGCACGCGCCAGCGCTGCGCCAACGCCGCGGATGCCTTCCGGCGGATAGCGCATGGCGCGGACCAGTCCGGCCGCCTGCTCGGCGCTTTCAACCATCGGGATGAGCAGCGTCTGAACGCCGGTTTCCAGCAATTGCTTGATCAGCACATGATCGCCCTGCGGCGGGCGGACGATGGCATGCGACGGGTAGGGCTCGATGGCCTGCAACTGGGAGAGAATGCTGCGCAGGTCATTGGGGCCATGCTCGCCGTCGATCAGCAGCCAGTCGAACCCGGCCCCGGCACAGATTTCGGCGCTGAAGGTTTCACCGAGCCCGAGCCACAGGCCAAGCAGGGTTTCGCCATTTCTCAGGTCGGTTTTGAAGCTGTTAATTGGTATTTCCATGACGAAGTGTTATCCCGTTGGTGCTGTTGAATGCCTGTCCCTTGAATGCACTTGAGGGGTTTGGTTAGCCTTGATCAAGGTTTGGCTTCAAAATGGATAACTATGCAGGTGGCGACACATGCCGTCCAATACAAATAGTTGTGCCGATCAATACCCGTGCGGTATGCCCACCGCTCTTTTAATCACGAAACTATGTTTCAGGTGATACAGATACATGAATAGATTTATTTCAGAACTGACGCGGCTCTATTTCCTGCCTGGGCAGGAATGGCAAACTTGGCAGCCCAGCGAGAGCGGTGAGCCAGCCTATGTCATGGAAGGATTGCTGACACCGGAAGTCCTGGCTGAGCGTCTGGCAACCGAGAGCAACGTGGGACTCACGCTCGTCAGCCCGAACGGAATGGTTCGCGCGATGGTCATCAGCTTGGCAAACGGCAGCTACTGGGAACAGTTGGCGGCCCTCTATCAAGGTGTTCAAGAGGATTTTGACGTGCCAGCACCGGCCATTTCGGTTTCTGTCGAAGACGGCTATCAAATCTGGTTTTCGCTGGCTGAACCGGTGCCACTGCAGCAGGCTCAGGCGTTTTTGAATGCGCTTCGACTCAAGTATCTGAACGATATTCCTGTCGCCCGGCTTAAATTTCGACCTGGCATTGAGGACGGTACAAACGTACATTCGCTGAGCGTCCTGCCTTTGATGCAAGCTCTGAAAGAACCTGAGCGCTGGTCGGCATTCATCGACCCCAGCATGGGCAGCATGTTCATCGATGAGTCGTGGCTGGAAATGGCCCCCAATCTGGATCAGCAGGCGGCCATGCTCGCCGAGGTCGAGACTATCAAGGCTGAAGATTTTCAACGGGTAATGAGCATCATGCAGGCCGAACCGGCCTTTGCTGGCACGCCAGTCGAGAACGCGGCCCGTTCTGGCAGTGATCGGCAAACGCCATCACTCGGTGTGGGCAGCCATTTCACCGATCCAAAGAGCTTCCTGATGGCGGTCATGAATGATCCGCAGACCAGCGCTCACGACAGAATCGAGGCGGCCAAGGCGCTTCTGCCGTACTTCGAAAACCTCAAGGCACAGTGAATGTCGGGCCATCTTTCTAAAAAAGGCCAAGCATCGGATCTGGTTGAACGTATCGCTCAGCTTATCAAAACCAGGTTCGAGGACGAGAGTTCCGGACACGACTGGCACCACATCCGCCGGGTATGGCAATTG
The DNA here is from genome assembly GCF_020510585.1 of Ferribacterium limneticum. Taxonomy (GTDB): domain Bacteria; phylum Pseudomonadota; class Gammaproteobacteria; order Burkholderiales; family Rhodocyclaceae; genus Azonexus. Next base: position 1,533,367 of record NZ_CP075190.1, read on the forward strand.
GCTCGGCAGATAGCTCAGCGTGAGGGGGCGAATCAGGAAATCGTCGAACTGGGGGCCTTGGTCCACGACATAGCAGACTGGAAATTCCACGCTGGAGACGACACTGTCGGCCCCCGCGAAGCAGAGCGCCTGCTTGTGAGTGAGGGGGCGGCAAGCAGTGTTATCGAGCAGGTCGTCGGAATCGTTGCCAGCATCTCTTACAAAGGGGCTGGTGTGAAGACAGCGATGACTACCCTTGAGGGCCAGTGTGTGCAGGATGCCGACCGGCTTGATGCGATCGGGGCCATCGGCATTGCCCGCTGCTTTGCCTACGGCGGGCACGCCAATCGTCTGATGTACGATCCCGATCAGCCGCCTGTCATGCATGCAACAGCCGAAGCTTACAAGGCGGCGAAAGGGAGCAGCCTCAATCACTTTTACGAGAAGCTATTCTTGCTCAAAGACCGTATGAATACCGAGACTGGCAAGGCGTTGGCAGAACAGCGCCATCGCTATATGGAAGAATTTGTTGCCCAATTTTTGGAAGAGTGGGGGGCAGCATGCGTATAAATTTGAAGGTTCCCTTCGCTGAGAAGGAACAAGCCAAGAAACTGGGAGCACGATGGGATGCCGCGCGAAAAATCTGGTACGTCGAGCAGCAGCCTGATATGACGCCTTTTGCCCAATGGTCGCCTACTGCGCATGAGAGCGCTGGTGGCGACGAGAGCGTGGCGCAGCAAAAAAAATCAGTATTCAGGCAGCAGGGGAGCGGCAAAGTGCATGTTGGCGCCGATTATGTCGAACAGCCTAAGGTTTGCGATTGCTTGCCCTGGGATTCCTGTGAGAAATGCGTGCACATGGTCCTGGAAACCAGTAGCTAATCCATTTTGATGCACTGCCGCACGTCACAGCTACAGACTGATACAAAGCGTTGCAATGCATATGAAGTCGTATCGCCTCGTTGATGTGAAGATGTTTCCAATTGATGAAACCAAAGGGCACGCCAAGCGCTCCAATCAAGAATTTCCATCAATGCCCGCGAAGCCCGGCAGGTCAGGGTTTCGCTTTGTGACTCCAGAGCAAGCGATACGCTCATCAATATTTTCTGGTTTCAAGCTTGACGCAACTTCAGTAGGATTACTAACGCAAAACCATACGGGAGATTTGGCCGAATGAAAGTGAAGTCTTCAATCGAACGCGGTGCTCAGTATCTCTGCACCAAACTGGGTGATGTCGTAACAGCCATTGAACAAGTCGCAGTGGTCAAAGGTTTGGCCATGTGGGAAGTAGAACGCAAGATAGGATCCGGAATCAGAAAGCGACTGATTGTCTCGGAGCGGACTTTAGTGCCACAGCAGTTATCTGCCGCAGGTGCTTTAGCCTAGACTTGGGCCAGCCTTTTTGCATGGCTGGCGGTTTTTAAAATACCTCAAAATAGAGTGGACTTTCCGCATCAGAGGCGTATTCTGAAATTGAGTTCCGAGTAGTTGCAAGTGCAGTCGGAACGGAGTTTTTATTAGATGACTGGAGGCTTTATGGTTGATAGTCCGCCGCAGTTTGACAGGAAGACTGAGTAACACCGCAACGGCAAATAGCCGAATACTGAGGCCTTGAATGCCTTGGTCAAAGATCGAAGAAGCCCATGTCTAAACCGCATGGGCTTCATGCTGTTGGGCCTTCGGGTTTTCCGATGCTGCTGCGCTACGCAGCTAAGCTTGTTCCTTGATCCAGTCGCGCTGGGCTTCGCGGCGGCGTTTTTCGGTGAGTTTTTCGATGATGCGCGGGCTGGCCTCGGTGAAAGCCATCATGCCGAAGGGCAGTATTTCATCACAGCGCAGGATGTGCAGGCCCATCGGTGATTCGAGCACTTCGGAGACTTCGTCAACGGCAAGTTCAAAGGCCGCCGGTTCCAATTCCGGGAATAGCTGCTGGCGCTTGACGGTGCCGAGCTTGCCGCCGTCCATGGCGGTCGGGCATTGCGAATGGCGAAGCGCAGCCTGACTGAAATTTTCGACGTTTTTTCCGGTTGACCGTAGATCTTCAAGCGTTTTCGCGGCGATGGCCTTTTCTATCGGATTGGAAAAGGTAATCAGGATGTGGCGAAGACGGCGCGCTTCCGGGCGGTCGAAGGCTTCCGGGTGGAGGCGATAGTAGATTTCCGCGTCGACTTCGGTGACCGCCGGAACGGCCGAGGCAACTTTGTCGAGGACGGCTTCGATGCGCAGGTCGCGCTCAACGGCCTCGGCCAGTTTGTCGGCGTTGAGGCCGTTGCGTTCGAGGTCGGCAGCCATATCGTCCGGGCTGGCATAGCGCTGGCGGATTTCGTCGAGACGGGTGGCGATGGTCGGGGCCGGAACGACGACCTGGGCTGCGGTGATGCTGGCCAGAATGCGTTGTTCAAGGCGAGCCTGCTTGCCGGCGACTTCATCGAGGCGGGCCTGCTCGGCCTCGCTCAGCGTGTCGGGCGCCTTTTTGAACAGTTCGTGGGCAAGCTTGAGTTCAAGGTAGCCGTGTTGCATTTGCTTACTCCGCCGGTTTGTGCGGTTCGAGGATGGCTTCAGGAATCTGCAGGACGCGCCCTGGCAGGCTGTCGAAGTGAATGTGATAGGTCACGCCGTTTGCCGCATCGCGGATCACCTTGATGACTTCCCCGACTGCGCCGAGTTCGACCAGCACAGCGCCACCGACTGAAAGCTGCTTGGCGGCACGGACTTTTTCGCGGAACTCGAAGCGTGATGGCGTCCATTCATCATCCCCACCGATCAGTTCCTCTTCGCGGCAACCGACGATCTTGCCTTCCTCGAGGAAATTCACCGAGTAGATGATCTGATCCTGCAAAAAGGTGCCGACATCGACGACATAGCCAATACTGCCGCGGCGCACGAGAAAGTCGCCCGGATCAAGACCGGGATAGGTGCCGTCGTTCCGGACGTTGCGAGTGAGGCGCACGGCCTCACCGTACTCCCATTTTGCATTCATCATTGGCGGAACACCTTGTCGAGGGATACGAAGGAGCTCATGCCGCCATCGGGCTTGGCAACGTGCTGAAAGACAGCGAAGACTTTTTCGGTCAGCGAATCAGAGGTTACGAAGTCCTGGTAGGCGCGTTCCAGCCACAGGCGGTAGATGCCGCGCTGCATTTCTTCTTCCGGCGGCAGGTTCGGAGCCTGTTTCGACAGGTAGTCGTGGAAGCGCTGCAGGATATGCAGGCGATTCACATGAACGACGGCCGGGTCGTAGGGGACCGCGAAATAGTCGAGAAAGTCTTCGGCAGAAACCAGGTCTTCCATGGCTTCGGCAAGGGTCAGGGTATCGTCCATGATGGTTTCCTCAGGCTGCAACTAGGGTTAGTGAAGGTTCTTCGGCCGGAGCCGGGTTTTCGCTCTGGAACTCGTCGATGACTTCGAGCAGTTTGGCGGCGCCAAGGTGGTCGCGGCTATCCAGCGCAGCAAGCCGGGTCAGACGGTCGCGTGATTCGGTGATGCGGCCAAGGCGGAGCAGAACGACGCTTTCGGCCTTGAGCGCGAGCAAATAGAAGCGGAGCAGGCCGAAGGATGTCGCTGCGGCCGAGCCGAGGCGGGTTTCGTCAATCAGTCGCCAGTCATCGGGGATGCCGAGATGGCGGGCCGAGATGCGTTTGGCGTGGTCGGCGACGATCAGCACTTCGTCAAGGCGATGCTGGTAGAAATAGTAGCGATACAGGCTGACCAGCACGGTAAGGTGCTCGGGGGCCAGCAGATGGGCGCGCAGCAGGGCGAGTTCGGCCGCCGGGTCGCCGTAGTCCTGGGCGGCCTGGGCGATCAGACGTTCGGCCTCGGCGGGCAGTTCGTCCTCGAAATACAGCTTGCAGTCGGAGAAGTCGAGCAGGTCCATGGTCAGTTCACCGCATGCATGGACTCGTGCTCGCAGCACAAGTCGCCGGCTGAACAGGTATTGCATTCGCCGCTGTGGTCGGTTGGCGGCTCGTGGCGGACTTCCGCCAGCTCCCTTTCGAGGATCTCGATGCGCTCGATCAGGCAGGCGATCGACTTGGCTACCGGGTCAGGCATCAGGTTGTGATCGAGGCTGATGCCATTGGCGGGGCGTGCCGTACCGACCCGGGTGTCGACGATCCGGCCGGGAACTCCGACGACGGTACGGTCGGCCGGCACGTCCTTGACGACGACCGAGTTGGCACCGACGCGAACACGTTCGCCGATGTTGATCGGGCCGAGTATTTTGGCGCCAGCGCCGACGACAACGCCGTCGGCCAGCGTCGGGTGGCGCTTGCCCTTGTTCCATGAGGTGCCGCCCAGCGTGACGCCGTGATAAAGCGTCACATCGTTGCCGACTTCAGCCGTTTCGCCGATCACGACGCAGGCGCCGTGGTCGATGAAGAAGCGGCGGCCGATGGTGGCGCCGGGGTGGATGTCGACATTGGTCAGCGTCCGCCCGACGAAGGACAGGAGGCGCGCCGGGAAACGCCAGCCAGCCCGCCACAGGCGGTGCGACAGGCGGTGGGTGAGGATGGCGTGGACGCCGGGATAGGTGGTCAGAACTTCAAGCGTCGAGCGGGCGGCCGGGTCGCGCTGGAAGACGCAATCGAGGTCTTCCCGGAGGGTCGCCCACAGGCCGGGGACTGCCAGTGCAGTTGCTGTCATGGTCATCGCTTCAGACATGGAGTTGGCTCCGGACGGAGATCAGAAGATCGCGCAGGTCGGCGGTTTCCGGTGCGTGTTTGTGTTCGGCGACGAAGTTGCGGACACGCGGCAGCATGGCCTGCGCTTCGCTCTCGCCGAGTTCGAAGCCGAGGCCGGCATACACCACCTGCACGGCGCGCGAGCCGGAATGCTTGCCGAGCACGATGCGGTGCGACTGGCCGACTTCCTGCGGATCGTAGCCCTGGTAGTTGTCCGGGTGCTTGAGCAACCCATCGACGTGGATGCCGGCTTCGTGCGTGAAAGCGCCGGCACCGACGATGCTTTTCTGCCACGGTACGGCGCGCCCCGAGGCGCTGGCAACCTGGCTGGAGAGAGCGGGAAAGCCTTTGAGGCTGACGCCGGTTTCGATGCCGTAAAGCTTGGTCAGGCCGAGCACGACCTCCTCGAGCGGAGCATTGCCGGCGCGTTCGCCGAGGCCATTGACCGTCGTATTGACGTGCGTCGCGCCAGCCTTGCAGGCGGCGAGGGTGTTGGCCGTGGCCAGGCCCATGTCGTCGTGGGCGTGCATCTCGATTTCGAGGCCGGTGTTGCGACGCAGGGTCGAAATGCGCTCGAAGGTAGCGAACGGCTCGAGGATGCCCAGGGTGTCGGCAAAGCGCAGGCGGCGGGCGCCGGCGCGTTCGGCCGTTTCGGCCAGGGCGCAGAGGAAACTCATGTCGGCGCGCGAGGCATCCTCGCAGCCGAGGCCGACTTCAAGGCCGAGGCTAAGTGCGGCGCCGATGAACTTGGGCAGTTCGCGCAACAACCAGGCGCGGTCCTGCTTGAGTTTGTACGACAGATGCTGGTCGGAGGCCGGCACCGAAATATCGATCATGTGTGCGCCGAGATCGGCGCAGGCGGCGATGTCGGCCGGATGCATCCGGCTCCATACCATCAGCCGGGGGGCGAGATTGAGGTCGGCAACGGCGCGGATCGAGTCACGCTCTTCGTCGCCCATGGCCGGGATGCCGACTTCCAGTTCGGGTACGCCGATAGCGGCGAGCTGACGGGCGATGTCCAGTTTTTCGTCCAGCGAGAACGCCACGCCGGCCGACTGTTCGCCGTCGCGCAGGGTGGTGTCGTTGATGGTGACGAAAGCTGGGTGGGTCATGGCAATCTCCTCGGCTTCTTTTCAGCAAGGATGGTGCCAATTTTCAAGTTGTTGAAAATACGTGAAAATTTTTATATGGGACTGATGATGTTGGGTTGTTGTCGCGAATCCGACAAATTGTTTCGTCGTGCTGTGCGGGCAATTTCGGTGATAGGCTAGTCGTCACCGGGTAGCCAAAATACCCCAACCGCGCGAGTGCCTTTTCGGCCTGCATGGCTCTTTAAGTAGCCCCTTCGCCAATAGCGAAACAGGCCACCAATGAAGCGTTGTGTCTTTCGATCAGAACATTTTCCTGATTCAACAACGCTGTATTTGATGGGAAGAATCCGCCATGACCGGGCGTGACAACGAACTTTGGCAACAATCCTGGCGCGACGATGAGATCGCCTTTCATCAGCTGGCTGTAAATCCGCATCTTGTCAAATTTTGGCCAAATTTCCGGTTGACCGTGGAAGACCGGGTTTTTGTCCCACTTTGCGGCAAAAGCCTCGATCTGCTCTGGCTCGCCAAGCAAGGCCACAAGGTCATCGGCGTCGAGCTCAGCCCGCTGGCCGTGCGCGCCTTTTTTCGTGAAAACAAGCTGCAGCCGACGCGCCGGAAAGTTGGCAAGTTTACGCTCTGGGAACATGGACGAATCGGGATTCTGTGCGGCGATTTCTTCAAACTGACCGCTGCCGATCTGGGCGACATTTCCGTCGTTTTTGACCGTGCCTCGCTGACGGCGTTGCCTGACGACATTCGTGGCGACTACATCGCGCAACTCCGGCGCATTTTGCCCGCCAGTTGCCGGATGCTGCTGCTGACCACAGAGGAGCCGGACGAGGATGAAACGCAAGGGCAGCCGTTCGCCGTGGCCGATGAAATTGCCAGTCTGTACACCAGTGCTTTCGACATCGAGCTCAGCCATGTCGAAAGTTTCTTTGAGTCCGACCCCGATCCTGCGATCAGTCAACCGGTCAGGGTAGAACAGAAGGTCTATTTTTTGACACCCAAAAGCGATCCATCCCTGGTGTGAGCGAAGGCACGGGTGCTATTACTTCCGGAATAGGATGTAAACTCAGCGAATTGTTTTTGAATTGTTGAGTGCTGAATGAAAATTCTGTTGGTAGACGATTCGCGGGCTATTGCCATGGTTATGCGGGCCCGGCTTGAGTCTTTCGGTTATGAGGTCAAGCACGCCATCAACGGCGAGATTGCGCTCGAGTATTTCCGGGCCGAGAACTTCGATCTGATTCTGATGGATATCGAGATGCCGGGCATGAACGGTTTTGAGGTCACCACCCGGATTCGCGCCCAGGAAGGGCTGGAGCCGTGGGCGTGGACGCCGATCATCTTCGTGACGGCGACCGACACAGAAACCAATCTGGTGACGGCCATCGAAGCCGGTGGCGATGACTTCATGTCGAAGACCGTGCCGGAAAATGTCCTGCAGGCCAAGATGAAGGCCATGTCCCGGATTGCGGCGATGCGCGCCCGCCTGTGCCAGGCCAACAACAAGCTGCAGGATCAGGCGAATCGCGATGGCCTGACCGGCCTGCTCAATCGACGCGCCATGGACATGCAGATCGACATCGCCTGGGAGCAGGCGCGGCAGGCATCCCGCCCCTTCAGCCTGTTGATGATCGATATCGACAACTTCAAGAAATACAACGATCACTACGGCCACCAGGCCGGCGACGATTGCCTGCGCGCCGTTGCCTCCTGTCTTGGCGAGCAGGTCCAGCTGATCAACGACGATCGCACCGCCCCGGGCGCTTTCGTGGCCCGCTATGGTGGCGAGGAATTCGCCGTGATCATCCCCAATGCATCACCCGGCGTGCACGCCGGGGTGGCGGCCAGCCTCGTCGAGGCGGTCCACAGCCTGGCTATTCCCCACGAAAAGAATGCCGATTTTGGCGTGGTGACCATCTCGCTCGGGGCTGCCTGCTTCCCGCACGCCATGGGCCAGATCAAGGCTCTTTTTCGACTGGCCGACGACCTGCTCTACAAGGCCAAGGACGCTGGACGTAACAGGGCAGAAGTGGCTTGAGCTTTTAAAGGCGCAAGTCAGATCCTGTCCTGATAGCCTGAAATGCCGCCCTCAGATTGAATACGGGCGGTGCAGCCAGCCACGCACGACATCGACGTCGCGTTGCGGCAGGTAGGCGAAGCCGGCCAGCGCGTCTTCGACAACAGCCTGTGCTACCCAGTGGGGAACCGCCTTGGTGGTCAGCATGTGGAAATACCAGGCGAGCGGGTAGCCGATTTCACGGTCGAAGCGGGTCAGCGCTTCCTGCAGGCTCAGGCCGCTGGTCCCGGCGCTGGCTTCGAATTCCGGAGGTTCGCCGGCTAGCGTGGCAATCGGCTGGGCGCGAAAGACCGGCTGGTGGTAGCGGTCGAGGTGTTCGCGGGTGGCGATCACCCAGTGGTTGTAGAAGGTAGTGGCGCTGGCGGCGCTGCTCTTGCTCCAGTCGTCGATCAGGCGGTGAATGGAGGCCGGTTCCGGCTTTTGCGCCAGCATGCGTTTGAGGAAATTGCCAACGTGCTGGATGCGGCGGAAAGCGTAGAAGGGCAGGCCCAACGGGACGGGGGTATCGTTGCCGCCACGCGGATCAACGAGTTCTTCGAGCGTTGTCGGCTCGTTGACGAAGAGCTGATGGACGCGCACTTCCTGCAGGTCTTCGATTTCCAGTTGCAGGAAATCGTCGCTACCTTCGCCGGCCGAGGCGACGAGGTAGTGCGTTTGACCAACCAGACGGGTGGCGTAAAGCGGCTGACCGGCAAAGTCGTCGATCAAACGGGTGATGTCGCCGTCGCGCTCGTCTATAGCGTTTTCGACCCAGCTCTCGAGGCTGTCACTGACCCGCTGGCCGGCCGCATCGACGATGCCGCCGAGACGGTACCAGCCGCCGCGACCGAGCGCGTGGCGAAATTTCCATTCGGGCAGGGCGCTGCCCAAGGCTTTGACCAGCGCGGCCGGGCCCGCACTGACCGGGGTCTTGGCGCAAGTTTCGACAATCGCCGGCGACAGTGATTTACAGTATTCGGTCCAGCCCTGGTTTTGTTTCATGATTTTCCCTTGTGGTCAGGCAGCTTCCGATTCGGCGAGCCGGGCTTGCGCTGCTTCGCGGACTTCAACTTCCGGATCGCTGGTCAGTGGCTGCAGAAATTCAATGGGGGCGTTCCCGACAGCCGCCAGGCGAACCCACCATTCGCTGTCCTGCAGCATCGCAGCGGCCAGACCGGGCAGGGCGCGCTCGGCGACAATGGCGCGAACTTCCGGTTCGTCGTCATCGGCCAGCAGGTGCAGGGCAAAAGGTGGCAGGCGGGAGGCGACAACCTTGCGCACTTCGCGTTCCGGATCCTTGGTCAGCTTGGCCAGTTGGCCGTGCGGCAGGCGGCGGGCGACGGTGGCGCGGATCAGGTAGTCCGGGTCGTTGGCCAGACGAATGAGCAGCGTCTCGGGCAGACGGGCCGCCACGGAAAGCCGAACTTCACGGTCGCGGTCGGTGGCCATGTCGATCAATTCGTCAACCGGCAGACGCATGGCGACGACGCGGCGGACCACTTCATCCGGGTCCATTTTTAGCCCCAAAATGGCGTCGACCGCAGCATAACGGGTGGCAATGGCCCGCCGTTCCCAGAAAATGTCATTGAGGTACTCGTGCGCCAGTTCCGGGTTGTTGCGCAGGAAGCGGTCGATCTGCCGGCCGCTGTGGGCGCGGATACAGGCATCGCCCGGCGTGCAACGATGGCCGTTCAGGTATTCCGGAAAAAACCGGCAACCCGAGCACAGGCCGAGTTTTCCGATGCCTGCATCGGCGGCTGTCTTGTCACTCGTCATCGACCTTGGACGCAATCAGGATGCCGGTAGCTGCTTCCGCGTTGTTGGTGATTTCCAGGCAATGGCCGGTGGCGCCGGAGATGTAGAACAGCTCGTAGCCTTCGATACTGAAAGCCGGGCGATAGCGCGGCGAGACGTCGTCTTCGCTGCATTCGGTGAAGTGCAGTTCAGGAAAACGCTGACGCAATGAGGCGGCGCTGCCATCGAGCAAGGCGGCTTCGCCGACCCGGGCGAGTTGAGTCGGGGAAATCATGCCGATTCCTCCGACTCGATTTCTTCCTCGAAACGGGCCAGCGAGGCGGATGGCACCCCCATGATCTGGGCCAGCCAGGGTGGCGGGCTGGCCAGGCGAGCCTGCAGTTCAACCAGCACTTCGCGGGCCTTGCCACCTTCCGGCTTCTTGACCGGATGGACGCCGGCACGCACCACCTTGGCGGCAGCCGGGCCGCCGATCGATTGCACATAGACGATCTGGCAGTCGTTGATCAGCGCCGAGCGGGCGGCATTCTTGTCTTCGGCCGTATCGGCTTCGACCGTCGTGCGGATGTCGATCAGGCGGATGGCGTCCTGGCTGATCTGATAGACCAGGAAGCGTTCGCATGAGCCGAAATGGCCATCGAGCGTTTCACCACGATTGGCCGCGATGGCGACGCGCAGCGAGCCGGGCATGTCGCCGTCGGTGTAGGCGTCGACCGCCGGGAAGTCGCTGTTCTCGACACCCTGGCCCCAGAGCAGGCGGACGGCTTCCTTGAGTGCTTCGCCTTCGACGCCGACGTGGCAGCCTTGTTCGGCGAAGTCGCCGGCCAGGATGACGCGCAGGTCTTCAACCGTCAGCGTGCCGAGCTTGCTTTCGGTGAGCGGGGCTTCGAGTTTCTCGATCAGCGCGCCGACCAGGGCACGAACATCGAGACCGTTCAGGGCGCGGGCTGCGAGCGCAATGCGCAGGGCAGCTTCACGAGAGGCAATTGGCGTGTTCGACATGGTGTGCTCCACAGAGGGTCTTCAGTGGAACACCGGGGCAGGTTTCGCTGCGCCGGCGTTCGGCTCAAGACTCTTTGGCTCAGGCCGGGCTGATGCAACCCGACGGGCAAACGTCGACACACAACGGGGAATCGTTGTGGCCGTCGCATTCCGTACAGGTGGCGGCATCGATCTTGAAGAAGATCTTGCCGGAACTGATGGACTTGGTCGGGCAGACAGGCTTGCAGTCGCCACAGGCGGTGCACATGTCCGGATCGATTTTCATTGCCATGATGCTCTCCTTAAAATCCGCTTTAGCTGGCTAATCTGCTGGCTGGGCGGGCAGGTTTCAACGGGCTTAGTCTTCGGCAGCGCCGAGGCGCTTGGCGCGTAATGAAATGGGCAGACGGGGCGGCTTGGCGATGGGGTCGATGTAGTAAGTGCCTCCGTTATCCAGCTTCAGTTCGCCGCCCCATTTTTCCGGGGTGTCGAATTCGATGGACTCGATGGACGCTTCCAGGTCGCGCTTCGGGAGGTAAAAAACCAGTCCGCCCTTTTCGCCTTGCTGGATCATGATGTTGGCCATTTCGGCTCCCTAATGATGTTGTCGCCAAGGTTCGCGCGTATGCCCCACTACCGTCGCCGGTAGCGGGGCATTGCGAAGACCGATTAGCGAACCAGGTCGAAGTTGTAGTCGGTGGTGCCCATGCCGATCGTTTCCTTGTCGAGTTGCTCAAGGACAGCGTTGGTCAGCTGGGTAACTACAGACATCATGCCTTCGTAGCCCATGGTCGTGGCGCGGTGCATGTGGTGACGGTCGAAGATCGGGAAGCCGAGGCGGATCAACGGCACTTCAAACTCTTCACCCTTGTGACGGGTGTCGCGCTGGATGTACTTGCCGTAGGAGTTGCCGATCAGGAAGTCAGGCTTGTCCGTGAAGCACAGGCTGCGCATGTGCCACAGGTCGTTGCCGGCATAGACCTTGCCATTGACGCCGAACGGGCTGGAGGCGAGCAGCTTCTCGATGCTCTTGGCCCAACGCTTGTTGCCGTTGTGAGCCAGGATGTGGGTCGGTTCTGCACCCACTTCGAGCAGCATCTTGACGACGCCCATGACGAAGTCCGGGTCACCGTAGATGGCGAACTTCTTGCCGTGCAACCAGGCGTGGCTGTCGGAAACCAGGTCCATACAGCGGCCGCGTTCCAGTTCCAGCGAAGCCGGGATCGGCTTGCCGGTGACTTCGGAGATCTTCATCAGGAACTCGTCGGTCCACTCGACACCCATCGGGATGTTGAGCTTCGGAATGTCGTGGTTCCAGGTGTTCTCGACGAACTTCTTCGTCTTTTCCAGTTGGGCCGGTTGCAGCAGGACGGTGGTGATGCCGTTCGGTGCATCCTTGACTTCGTCCATCGTCGTGCCGCCGGAGTACATGCGGAATTCGCCGTCAGCCGGGGTGTCGAAGACTTCGGAAGGATCGGAGAGCATCGTGTAATCGACGCCCATTTCGGTCAGCATGCGCTTGATGACACGGTAGTTGCCCAGATAGGTCTCGAAGCCCGGCACGATGTTGATCTTGCCGTTCGAACCGATCTTCTTGCCGTCCATGTAGTTCAGCGTGAAGTAGCGGAGGATGCCTTCTTCCATGTTGTCCCAGCCGGTCGTGTGCGAACCGACGAAGGACGGAGTATGGGCGTAAGGAACCGGGTATTCCTGGGGAATGTTGCCGGCCTTCTTGGTGTTGTTGATGAAGGCATTCAAGTCGTCACCGATAACTTCCGCCATACAGGTGGTGGAAACAGCGATCATGTCCGGCTTGTAGATGGCCTTGGCGTTTTCCAGACCGTCGATCATGTTCTTCTGACCACCGAACACGGCTGCATCTTCGGTCATCGAGTCGGAAACGCAGGAGCACGGTTCCTTGAAGTGACGGTTGAAGTAGGTACGGAAGTAGGCGACACAACCTTGCGAACCATGCACGTAGGGCAGGGTCTTGTGGAAGCCGGAGGCGCAGAGGACGGCGCCGAGCGGCTGGCAGGCCTTGGCCGGATCAACGGTCAGGGCTTCGCGCTTGAAGTTGAGGTCCTGGTACTCCTTGGTGGTCGTCCACATGAAGGTTTCCCAGACCTTTTCGGGGCCATGGCCTTCTTCGAAGAGTTCGCGCTTTTCAGCGAGGTTCTTCTTGTAGTCGTCGTCGCGGAACAGCGGGTAACAGGGCTTGATGTTGTCTGCGGTTTGCATTGCTATCTCCTTGCCCGGTCCGCTCATCTGCGATACCAGGCGAAAGGTTGATGATCAGGGTTTCCGGCTACGGGGCAGGTGAAGGACGCGAAGTCCGCAATCACTTGCCGCCGCAGCTTTATCCCAATTCCTGAAACTTAGGCAGCCTTCTTGACTTCTTCAGCAGCAACCTTCTTCCACGGGGGAGTCAGGTTCTTGAAGGTCGGGTTGGACAGGGCGATGTCCATGTCACGGGCGAAGATCGCGAAACCGTCGTAACCGTGGTACGGACCCGAGTAGTCCCAGGAGTGCATCTGGCGCAGAGGAATGCCCATCTTCTGGAAGATGTACTTTTCCTTGATGCCGGAGCCGACCATGTCGGGCTTCAGGCGCTTGACGAACTCTTCCAGCTCGAAACCGGTGACGTCGTCGTAGAGCAGGGTGGCATCACCCATTTCTTTGATCGTGCGGTCGTAGTCGTCGTTGTGGCCGAATTCGTAGCCGGTGCCGATGACTTCCATGCCGAGGTCTTCGTAGGCGCCGATAACGTGACGCGGACGCAGGCCGCCGACGTAGAGCATGACCTTCTTGCCCTCGAGACGCGGTTTGTACTTGGCGATGATCTCGTCCATCATCGGCTTGTAGCGGGCGATGACAGCTTCGGTCTTTTCCTTGACGGAATCGTCGAAGAAGGCAGCGATCTTGCGCAGTGATTCGATGATCTTCGTCGGGCCGAAGAAGTTGTATTCCAGGTAAGGAATGCCGTACTTCTCTTCCATGTGACGGGAGATGTAGTTCATCGAACGGTAGCAGTGCAGCAGGTTCAGCTTGACCTTCGGCGTGTTCATCATTTCGGCAATGGTGCCGTCGCCGGACCACTGAGCCACGACACGCAGGCCCATCTCTTCGAGAAGAATACGGGTTGCCCAGGCATCGCCGCCGATGTTGTAGTCACCGATGATGGCTACGTCGTAGGGGGTCGATTCGAAAGCAGCGCCGTCGCGCTTGTCGAGCACCCAGTCACGGATCGCGTCGTTGGCGATGTGGTGGCCGAGGGACTGCGAAACACCCCGGAAGCCTTCACAACGAACCGGGACAACCGGCTTGTCGATGGCGGCGGCAGCCTTCTTGGAGACGGACTCGATGTCGTCACCGATCAGGCCGATCGGGCATTCGGACTGGACCGAGATACCCTTGTGCAGCGGGAACAGTTGTTCGACTTCTTCGATCAGCTTGGCGAGCTTCTTGTCGCCGCCGAAGACGATGTCCTTCTCCTGGAAGTCGGAGGTGAAATTCATCGTGCCGAAGGTATCGACGCCGGTCGTGCCGACATAGTAGTTACGGCGACCGGCGCGGGAGTACTGACCGCAGCCGACAGGGCCGTGCGAGATGTGGATCATGTCCTTGATCGGACCCCATACCACGCCCTTGGAGCCAGCGTAGGCACAACCACGAATGGTCATGACGCCCGGCAGGGACTTGCGGTTGGAAGTGATGCACTTCTTCGATTGTTCAATGGTTTGATCATTGGTCGCGAGATGCTTGGCGCGATCCTTCTGAGCTTTTTCCGGATAAACCTCAAGCACCTCGGCAATGAGGGCGTCGGTTTCTTCGCGAGACAGAGTTGTCATGTTTTCCTCCTGACGTCGCCACCAATCTGTGGCCGACGTACTGGTTGAAAGTGGCGGGGAGCGATGCCCCCGCCGTAGCTTGCAGGGTCTTGCTTAGGCAGCCAGTTCGGCAGCGGTCTGACCGACGATGGACTCGTCTTCAGCTTCCATGATGCCGAATTCCATCAGCAGCTCTTCCAGCTCTTCCATCTCGATCGGGGTCGGGATGACGAAGTTGGTGTTGTTGACGATCTTGTTGGCGAGCTGACGATATTCGTCAGACTGCTTGTGCTTCGGATCGTATTCAACCATGGTCATGCGGCGGATTTCAGCGTGCTGAACAGCGTTGTCACGCGGCACGAAGTGGATCATGGTGGTGCCCAGGCGGGAAGCCAGGGCCATGATCAGTTCGTCTTCGCGGTCGGTGTTGCGGCTGTTGCAGATCAGGCCGGCCAGACGGACAGAACCGGAGTTCGCATACTTCACGATACCCTTGGCGATGTTGTTGGCAGCGTACATGGCCATCATTTCGCCGGAGCAAACGATGTAGATTTCCTGAGCCTTGTTTTCACGGATCGGCATGGCGAAGCCACCGCAGACCACGTCGCCCAGCACGTCGTAGAACACGAAATCGAGTTCGTCGTCGTAAGCGCCTTCTTCTTCAAGGAAGTTGATGGCGGTGATAACGCCGCGGCCGGCACAGCCGACGCCGGGTTCCGGGCCACCGGATTCAACGCACTTGATGCCGCCAAAACCGACGGAAAGGACGTCTTCCAGTTCCAGATCTTCCACCGAGCCGGCTTCAGCAGCCAGGTGCATCACGGTGGTCTGAGCCTTGCTATGCAGGATCAGGCGGGTTGAGTCGGCTTTCGGATCGCAGCCAACAATCATTACTTTCTTGCCGGATTCAGCGAGTGCAGCCACCAGATTCTGAGTGGTGGTGGACTTGCCGATGCCGCCTTTGCCGTAGATGGCGCATTGACGCAGTTTAGCCATGGTGTAATCTCCTTAGTCTGTCAGTCGATTTGCGAAGGAATCTTTGAGAGTCGCACCTCACCTTTTGCACGTAGCGTGCCAGGTCGACTGGCAGACCGTAATCGATTGATTATTAAATGAAAATAAAAAATGAGCCGGCGATTGTCGGGGTGGGTACATCCGACAATATCCCTACGCTTTGTAGGGGTGACTACAATGCGACACTGCCGCGCGACGCCCGTCTGCCCATCAATCGCTGCAATCTGCCGGCCGTCGTCCTTGGCGGCCTGACCTACCAGCAACACCCCAGCCCCTTGTTGCTCGACGGCGTCGCCGAACTGCACAGCGATCTGTTCCGGCGCCTCAATGCAGCAACGCCGGAAGCGCGGGCCGACGTCTTTCGCGATTACCTGACCATCCATTTCCAGCTCGAGTGGCCGGAGGAAATGGGGTTTACGGGACAAAAGAAGAGCCGGGCCAAGGCCAACTACATAAGGATGATTCGTGGCTGGAGTTTCGATTCCGACAGCCGCGAAGGCGCCGTGCTCAAAGGCTGGGTCGAGTCACGCTTTGGCCTCATGCCGCGCTACCACGGCCAGCCGTTGCGCGATCCGACAGGGGACGGCTATCGGCGCTACCAGGAAATGCGCTCGCACGGCCTGTACGGCACCAGTGCGCTTGAGGCCCAACTCGACCTGCTGTACACCTTCAGTCAGTACGAGCTGGCCCAACGCCATCATGGCGCCCGGCATGTCACGCTTTATCGCGGCGTCAATCGCCTGGCCGATCATGAGGTGCTCGCCACGGGGCAGGGCGGGCAGCACGTTGTCCTCCTCAATAACCTCAATTCATTCACCTGCAGCCGCGACCGCGCCTGCGAATTCGGCGACTACATACTTGAAGTGAATATTCCGCTGACCAAGATATTCTTCCAGTGCGGCCTGCTTCCCGGCGTACTACAGGGCGAGGATGAGTTTCTGGTGATTGGTGGGGTGGTTGATGTGACTTTGTCGACAATCTGACATCGCCTGCGTAGAAGACTGCGTCATATACATCTGTAAAGATTGGGAATGATTAATGCTTGAATAAGCCATCCCTATGGAATAAGGATATGGCATGCAATCGCCGATACAGGTTTATCTCGATGATCTCTGTATGAGATTGGCGTCAACGCATGCGGGAGAACTGGCCAATTACATTCCCGAATTAAGCAAGGCCGACCCGGACTGGTTTGGTATTTCCATCGTCACAATGGATGGTGTGATCTATTCAACGGGCGATTCGGAACAGAAATTCACCATCCAGTCGATCTCAAAACCATTTGTCTATGCCTCTGCACTGGCTGATCGTGGCGTTGACTTTGTCATGGGAAAAGTCGGGGTGGAGCCAAGTGGCGACGCCTTCAATTCGATCAGCCTCAATCCCAAAACTGGTGCGCCGCTTAATCCAATGATCAATGCTGGTGCAATCGCAACGGCCAGTCTTGTTCAAGGAGAGACAACGGAAGAGCAATGGGAAAGAATTGTTGATTCATTGAGTACCTTCGCCGGTCGCCCGCTCAGTATGGATGAGGATGTATATCGCTCGGAGAGCGAAACCGGCTTCCGCAACCGGGCAATAGCCTGGATGCTCAAGAATTTCGGGA
This sequence comes from Ferribacterium limneticum, assembly GCF_020510585.1. Lineage (GTDB taxonomy): Bacteria > Pseudomonadota > Gammaproteobacteria > Burkholderiales > Rhodocyclaceae > Azonexus. The sequence goes on from NZ_CP075190.1 coordinate 1,550,366, forward strand.
TCATCGATGGCGAGCCGATGGCATCTCTGGAAAATTATTTCCGCCAGTGCTCGCTCCTGGTGGACTGCCGCGATCTGGCCTACATGGCAGCAACGCTGGCCAATGGTGGCGTACACCCGATCACCGGTGAGCGCGCATTGCCGTTGGAGCATGTCGAGCGTGTGCTGAGCGTGATGGCAACCTGTGGCATGTATGATTTTGCGGGTAGTTGGCTATACGAGATCGGCATGCCAGCCAAGAGCGGAGTCGGTGGCGGCATTATTGCGGTCCTGCCGGGGCGTTTCGGTATCGGCATTTTTTCGCCCCGTCTTGACCCAAAAGGAAATAGCGTACGAGGCATCAAGGTCTGCCAGCACCTGTCGCGAGACTTTGGTCTGCACGTATTCAGCCGCTCGGGGGAACCCGGCATGGCACTTGGCCGGATTTATACGGCGGCCCAAGCGCCATCGAAGCGTCAGCCATCGCCGGATATGCGCAGCTACCTCAACGAGCACGCGCATCGGATCAAATATCTCTGTCTGCACGGCTACCTTGCCGTCGATGGCGTTGAGTATGTGATTCGCCGAATGATCGATATGGCGGCTGACAGCTCCTGCTTCATTCTAGATATGCATCAGGTTGACGGGATTTCGGACAGTGCAGCCCGCTTGCTCCATGACGCTCGCCTGCAATTGGCTGGTGACAACATTGCCCTTGTCTTTTCCAGAATTCACGGTCGCCATGCAATTGAGCATCCTCTGAGCACGACCTCCCCCAAGGCTGATCATGGCTACTTGAGCTTCGAAGACAATGATCTTGCCGTCGAATGGTGCGAGAACTACCTTCTGGGCGATTTGGCGAGGGCAACAGAGCCAACGGTTTCGCTGGGTGACTGCGTGATGCTGCTGGGGTTGCCATCGGAATTAATGGCACTAGTTGCAAATGCAGTTGTCAAAAAACGGTTCGTCCAAGGCGAAGCGATATTGACAACCGGAGAAGCCGGAAATGGACATGTCTTTTTTATCGAGAAGGGCTACGTCAGTATTCTTGTCCCGCTGGAGGATGGCGCTCATCAGCGCATTGCATCCCTCGGCCCCGGCATGAGTTTTGGTGAAATGGTCCTGCTCGGTCAAACAACCCGAAGTGCTACCGTCGTAGCTGATTGTGATGTCAATTGCTGGGTTCTCGATGCCAAAGACATAGACTGTCTGGCGCATGAAGCACCGATGCTGAAAATTATTTTGCTTGAAAATATTTCGCGTGACATGGCGGGAAAGCTGCTGCGGGCAACTCAATGGATAGCCGCTCTGGCTTGAACGAGCTTTGTCTTGAACGTTGTGGGGGAATCGACCATGTTAAAAATCATCGTTATCGCTTACCTGTTTCTGGCGGGCCATGCCTTTGCCACTGAACCGCCTATTGGTCATGTAAAAAGTGTCAGCGGCGAAGCGTCCATTACGACTGGCGATAAAAAGACCAAGGCTGAGATTGGTTCCCCGATCTACCAGGGAAGTGTTCTGCAAACCGGGAAAAAAAGCGGCATGGGCGTCATCTTCAAGGATGAGACAGTGATGTCGTTCGGTGCCGATACCGTTTTTACTGTCGATGAGTATTTGTACTCGCCAGTTCAGGGGAATCTGAAATTCAGCAGCAAACTGGCCAAGGGCAGCCTCAACTATGTATCCGGGGTCATTGAAAAGCTCAAGCCTGACGCCGTGACGGTCCGGACCCCATCCGGAATCATTGGGGTCCGCGGCACCCAATTTCTCGTAAAGGTCGAAGAATGAACAATCGACTAGAGCCCTCGTCGCTCGGACGTGGTGCTTCACTCACGCTTTACGCATGCATGTTGCTGTCGATGCTGTTGGGGGGGTGTGCAACGAAATCGTATGTCGTGCTGATTCCCAGCCCTGACGGTTCGGTGGGGGAAGTAGTGATCAAGGGAGAAAAGGGCGAACAGGTACTCACCCAGGCCGGTCAGGCCGGAACGCTCGATGGGCGCGCCCTGCAGATTGAAGACAAGCAGATCAAGGAAGACTTCGGTGCGACCATGGCTGCCCTGCCCAAGATACCCGTTCGATATCTGCTGTATTTCAGAGCCGGAACAACACTGACGGCCGAGTCGGAATCACTGATCCCCAAAATAATCATCGAAGCCCAGACAAGACCGGCCGTCGATATTTCGGTTATCGGTCATACCGATACTGTTTTTACCGACCCCTACAACATGCAGTTGGCACTGAAACGAGCCAGCAAGGTTTCAGAACTGCTCAACGAGAAGGGACTCAAGGCCAATTCATTGGTCATCGAGTCCCACGGCAAAAGAAACCTTCTCATTCAGACGCCGGACAATACCTGGGAACCACGAAACCGCCGCGTTGAGGTTTCCGTCCGCTAAGTCTTCATGGTGCTTGCGCGCCGAACTGCAAAGCAAGGTTGAGTGATTCACAGCGCACAGAACACCCTGTGCGTGTTCATCTGGCAGGGGGCCAATTGACGATTGCCCATGTTCCAAGCAGGTTTCTGAAGAACAACAAGGCACTCAAGCGACTGGGTGTCTTGCTGCCAATTATTTCGGTAGTGCTCGGGCTCGGGCTGCTGATTGTTGATCCCCTGCCCATGCAAACACTGCGTAACAACGTGTTTGACCAATATCAGCGCTGGTATCCCCGCCCATACGTCGATGTACCTGTCCGGATCGTGGACATCGACGAGGAAACCCTGGCGCGCCTCGGTCAATGGCCTTGGCCGAGAACGCGCCTGGCCGAACTGGTCGGACGTCTGAAGACTGCCGGCGCAGCCACTATCAGCTTTGACGTATTGCTGGCCGAGGCAGATCGAACTTCGCCCAGGACCATGGCGAAACTGTGGCAACTGAGCGGTGCGGCACGAAAGGCTCTTGATGGACTACCGGATCATGACCTTGTGTTGGCCAAAAGCTTTGAGGGCGCCAGTGTCGGCCTGGGTTTTGTTTTGCAAAGAGGAGCACCCAGAAACGGCGTAACCGGTGCGCCAGATGGCGACGAGGCATCAGGTTTGGCTCATCGACCGTTTCGCTACATTAGCTCCGGGCAAAATCCGACCAGCCATCTGCACGCCTTTGATTCAGTGATCCCGACCAGGCCGGAGCTTGAAGCGGCGGCGCTTGGCAACGGCGCCCTGAACTTTGTCGCCGACAGCGATGGCATTGTCCGTCGGGTTCCGCTGGTATTGAGCCTGAGCGGTAATCCGGTACCCAGTATCGCGGCTGAATCGCTCCGTGTGGCGCAAGGGGAACGGAATTACTTTCTGAAGGCTATGGAGCAAGGCTACGGACTTGCGGAGGTGCGGGCCGGTGCCTACAAGATTCCGACGACGGCCGAGGGTGAGGTCTGGGTGCATTACTCAGGACCGGTGGCCAATCGCTATCTCCCGGCCTGGAAAGTCCTCGCCGGTGAAGTGCCCGATGCGCTGCTGGCGGGCCATATCGTGTTCATCGGCAGTTCCGCCCAAGGGCTGATGGATCTCCGCTTTACTCCTCTCGGCGGTGTCATGCCCGGAGTGGAAGCCCATGCCCAGGTTGTCGAGCAGATTTTATCCGGCCATATTCTCTCGCGTCCGGACTGGGCCAAGGCAGCGGAGGTCATTGCCATCATCGTTGGTGGTCTGGCCATTTCATTCCTCTCCATTCGCGCCCGGGCCATGCTGGCGGCCACCGTCGCCGCAGCCTTTCTCTCGGTGGCGCTGGCTGGTGGCTGGTACGCCTTTCGCGAACATGCGCTGCTCATCAATACGGTTACGCCATCCCTGATTTTTGCCCTGGCCTTTGTGCTGGGAAGTCTGATCCACCACTTTATCAGCGAGCGTGAACAGCGCTGGATCAAGGATATGTTTTCCCGCTATGTCTCGCCCAACCGTGTCGACTATCTGGTCAAACACCCGGAAGCAATGAGCCTGGGGGGCGGGCGTCAGGAGTGCAGCTTTGTTTTCACCGATTTGGCCAATTTCACCAGCCTCATGGAAAGCATTGATCCCGGAAATGCGGTAGACATGTTGAATAATTATCTGGATCAGATGATTGCCATCGCCTTCCATTACGAAGGCACCCTTGACCGGATTGTCGGCGATTCGGTGGCGATCATGTTTTCCGCCCCGGTGCTGCAACCGGATCATCGAGCCAGGGCGCTGGCCTGTGCCCTCGAAATGGATACCTTCGCCATGGCATACGCGAAAAAACTGAATGCCGAAGGCGTCAAGTTTGGCATCACGCGCATTGGCATCCACTCGGGCGAAGTGATCGTCGGAAACTTTGGCGGCTCGACCATGTTCGATTACCGGGCTCTCGGTGATCCGGTCAACACGGCGTCCCGCCTGGAGAGCGTGAACAAACAGCTTGGTACGAACATGTGCATATCGGCAGCCACTCTTGCCGGTTGTGCCAATGCGGCTGTTCGACCGGTGGGTCGCCTGGTTCTGAAAGGCAAGACTGAAGCGATAGAGGTGTTCGAACCCTTGGTTGCCGAGCGCGAAAAACGCTATGCGCCACGCGAGCGTTATCTCGATGCCTACAAGCAATTGTCGGTTACCGGTGGCCAGGCGCATGCGAAAGCGATGTTTGCCGAGCTTGCTGTTCTCTACCGGGATGATCCTCTGGTCAAGCTATACAGCGACCGTCTTGAGCGAGGGGAGGGCGGCGACCTGATTTTGATGGCGGAGAAATGAATCCCCGTGCGCAAAACAAAAATCATGCTTGGGGCGACGACAGTCCTTTGCCATATCTTTAGCTTCAAGCGCTCATGATTAGCGCAACGGTAGTTCCCGATCTTGATACAGTGAGTAACCCGACTGGCATAGCGGATAGGTTTCGATTTTCAGCGTTGGCGCGTTTTTCAGAAACGGTGAGGCGGTAAATGGCCAGCATTCCAATTTCGGTTCTTGGTGTAGCCACATTGTTTGCGGTTGTTGTTGCGACCGAGCCTATAGCTCGTCGAGTGAACCTGCCGCTCTCGATTACCCTGGTGATCGTGGGCGCGATCCTTGGTTTCAGCATCGATATCGGGAATTCCGTACTGAGTACCTCGCTGACGATCTCCAGCGAGGCATTTTTGTATCTGTTTTTGCCTGTTTTGCTATTCGAAACGGCCATCGACATCGATGTCCGGCGCCTGTTGGCCGATATCGGACCGATCCTGCTTCTCGCTGTTGTCGCCGTGTTGGGTTCGACTGTGGTGGTCGGCTTTGCGCTGGCCGCGACATCGACCTACGGATTGCTTGCCTGCCTCCTGCTCGCCGCCATCATTTCAACGACCGACCCGGTTGCTGTTGTCGCGCTGTTCAAGGACTTGAGTGTTCCGCATCGCCTGAGCCTGTTGGTCGAAGGAGAAAGCCTTTTCAATGACGCAGCGGCCATTGCCCTGTTTTCAGTCCTGATGACCATGCTGACCAGCGGTTCGGGCGATTGGAGCGATGCCGTCTGGGCTTTTCTGCGCGGCTTTTCCGGCGGACTGCTCGTTGGATTCGTGCTGGCCTTTCTGGCTACACACCTGCTTACCCATTTGCCAGGCAAACGAACGGCAGAAGTGACCGTCACGGTAACGGTCGCCTATCTTGCCTTCGTGATCGGCGAGCTCGCCTTCCAGGTTTCCGGCGTGGTAGCGGTCGTCTCGGCCGCTCTGGTCTTCTCCTATGACGGAAGGACCCGCGTTTCGCCGGAAACCTGGTCCTTCCTGGTGCGGATATGGAAACAGCTGGGCTATTGGGCGAGTTCGCTGATTTTCCTGCTCGCCGCCTTGCGCATTCCCGATCTGCTGTCAGGCGCGGGGCTTGCCGACATCCTCATGCTGGGCGTGCTGGTGCTGAGCGCCCTGGCGGCGCGCGGCATGGTGTTGTTCGGGCTGATGCCGCTGATGAGTGCCGTGGGAATGGCGCAAAAGGTCGAGAGCGGACTGCGTCTGGTGATCCTGTGGGGCGGCTTGCGTGGCGCCATTTCGCTGGCGCTGGCCATGGCTGTGCTCGAACACCCGGCGGTCCCGCCCGAGATCAAGCGTCTGGTCTCGACACTGGTCACCGCATTTGTGCTTTTTACCTTGTTCGTCAATGGACTGACGCTGCGGCCGCTGATCCGGGCGCTCAATATCGATCGCCTCTCTTCCGTTGATCGAATCCTGCGTGGCCGGGCGATTGCGCACAGTCTGAGTACGGTCAGGCACCGCCTCGATGCGGCGGCGGATCAGTATCGTATCGATTCGATCGTTCGCAAAAATTTGGCTGAGGATTACACCCGGCGCCTGCAGGACGCCGAAATCTCATTCGAGCTGGACAATGAGCTCTCCGCTGAACAGCGCTTGCGCGTCGCCTTGGTGGCTGCGGCTCGACGCGAGCAGGTGCTGCATTTGCAACATTATCGGGAACGCATCGTCTCGGGCAGGATCGTTCGTAACCTGGTGGCGCAGGCCTATCATCTGGAGGATGGGGCGAGATCCGATGGCCGCCACGGCTATGAACTTGCCTCACGGCGCGAACTCGCCTTCCCATTGGAGTTCCGCCTGTCCATCGAAGTGTATCGCTGGTTTGGCCTGGAAGTCTGGCTGGCCGGCGCCTTGGCCGACCGACTGGAAACCTTGCTGGTTGGGCGGGCTACCACCCACACGCTATTGCGCTTCGCCGAAGAACGCATTCCGGAAATGCTCGGACCTGAGACGGCAAAATTGCTGCTTGAGGTTCTCGAGAAAAGACGGGAAGCCATCGAAGACACGCTGTCTGCGTTACGGCTGCAGTATGGTGATTTTGCCGAAAAGATGCAGGTTCGTTACCTGGAACGTGCTGCGCTGCGCATCGAGCATGCCGAATACCTGCGCCTGTTCAACGAGGCGGTCATCAGCCGGGAGGTCTTGCGCGGGCTGCTGGGTGATCTTTCGGCGCGTTGGCGCAGTGCGAATCGGCGTCCCTCGCTCGATCTCCGGCTCAGTGCAATGGCGCTACTGGTCAACGTGCCCCTGTTTCAGAACCTGGAGACTTCCGTGCTCGAGGCGATTGCCGCCGTTCTCAAACCGCGCTTTGCGCTGCCGGGAGAAAAGGTCATCCGCAAGGGAGAAAAGGGACAGGAAATGTTCTTTGTCGCATCTGGTGCGCTGGAGGTGGCGCTACCCGGCCAAACCCAAAGACTTGGTTCGGGGGATTTCTTCGGCGAACTGGCCCTGCTCACGCAATCCCCCCGTAGCGCAGACGTAACGGCGCTGGGCTTTTGCGAGCTGCTGGTGATGACCGCCGACGATTTTGCCAGCCTCCTAACCCGGAATTCGGAACTCAATACGCACGTCACCGAGACGGCAAAGGTCCGCCTGGCGCGAGGCTAATCCTCCTGTGCGGATCTGGAGCCCGTGGCACGCAGCTTGATATTTCACCGGCGGCCTGGGCTGCCGTCCGTACAGCGCGCATCGATTTCAATTTTGGTCATTTTTTACGGTAGACCGTAGTAAACCCGGTTGACCGTGGGATTCAGAAAGCTACCGGGTCGCTGACCACGCCGGCTGTTGCCAGTCTTTCGATTTTCTCGGCTGACAGGTCCGGTGCGGCCTGCTGCCTGGGTGCTGCAGGGTGAGGATGAGTTTCTGGTGATCGGAGGTGTCGTCGATGTCACTTTGTCGACAATCTGACGCCAGGGGTCAGGGGTAGCAGCGTTGAGTTGACGGATTCGTCCAGGCCGGCCAAAGCAGGCCATTTTCACCAATCTTGGTAGTCGTATCTTGGTTACAAAATGTCTCATTGACTCTCCCAGGATCTGTGCCACTCTGAGTTGTCAGCCAAGAAATAGCAAACGCTGACATTCCCTCCGAACCAAGCGTTCTGTCGTCAATAGACGAGGAGGATGTATTACCCCAAGTAGCACATGAAGCAAAGGAAACACCATGAACCGCAAAAACTCACACAGCTTTTCCTCGGCAAATCAATCCAATCTTGAAGCCTTTCACGGCCTTGCCTCTATTTATCTGGCCGGCGCTGAACGACTGACAGCGCTTAATCTGACCTCCATTCGTGGGGTGCTTGACGACACTGTCGCTGAGTCAACGCAACGACCATCTACGAAAACCGATTTTGGCTTCAACCTCCCCCTGGTTGCATTCGGCCAGCCGAGTGTTGAAAAGACCATGGCGTACTCACGCAGCGTTTATGAAATTCTTCTTGAAACCCAACAAGAAATCATTCAGACGCTATCGTCACAGTTCGCCAACACGAACGCGAATTTGAAGATGCCGTTAGATTGGAGCGCACCATTCGAAATGTTCACCAAGGGCTTGCAGGAGGTTTCTTCGCTGACGAAAAAGAATACGTCCGCCACCACCGAAGCCGCCAAGAGCGCCATCGCAGAAATCAACTCCAGGTTATCGAAGGCTGCTTAAGTCTCAGTTCCAGAGGAATAAATCAAGGGCTCCGCTAGACGGAGCTTTTTTTTCGTGCTGCCAGCCTCGCGCCGATTTCAATTTTGGCCGTTTTTTACGGTAGACCGTAGTAAACCCGGTTGACCGTGGCAATCACCCGGCATGCTCAAAAGCACCCCATCTAAACCAAAGTCTAATAGTCCCCTTCTTTCATTCCTTGTAACTTTGCTCCATGCGGAATCTCGATATTTTTCAATTTGCCGCGTGAGCTTGGCGACAGAGATCGCTTTGATTCGGGAAATGCAGGACACCCAATCCTGCTACAAAGGAGACAAGAATGGCTGTACTAAATCGCATGGACTGGTATGACCTGGCCAGGACCACGAACTGGTCGCCCACCTACGTGACGGAAGACGAACTGTTTCCGCCGCTGATGTCGGGCGCTTTCGGGTTGCCCCAGGATGCCTGGGAAAAATACGACGAGCCTTACAAACAGACTTATCCGGAATACGTCAAAGTCCAGCGCGACAAGGATGCCGGCGCCTATTCGGTGAAGGCGGCGCTGGAACGTAGCCGCATTTTCGAAAATGCCGATCCGGGCTGGAAGTCGGTGATGAAGGCCCACTACGGCGCCATCGCCCGCGGCGAATACGCCGCCGCCAGCGCCGAGGCCCGCATGATGCGTTTCTCCAAGGCGCCGGGCATGCGCAACATGTCCACGCTGGGTTGTCTGGATGAAATCCGGCATGGCCAGATGCAGCTTTATTTCCCGCACGAACACGTTTCGAAGGATCGTCAGATGGACTGGGCCTTCAAGGCCTACGACACCAACGAATGGGGCATGATCGCCGCCCGTCACTTCTTCGACGACATCATGATGACGCGGGATGCGATCAGCGTTTCCATCATGCTGACCTTCAGCTTCGAAACCGGCTTCACCAACATGCAGTTCCTCGGGCTGGCTGCCGATGCGGCCGAAGCTGGTGACCACACGTTTGCCAACCTGATTTCCAGCATCCAGACCGACGAGTCCCGTCACGCCCAGATCGGCGGCCCGGCCCTCAAGGTGCTGATCGAAAACGGCCAGAAGGCGGAAGCCCAGAAGCGCGTCGACATCGCCGTCTGGGGAGCCTGGAAGCTGTTCTCGGTGCTGACCGGTCCGATCATGGACTACTACACCCCGCTCGAGCATCGCAAACAGTCCTTCAAGGAATTCATGGAGGAATGGATCGTCGCCCAGTTCGAGCGCGCCCTGACCGACATGGGCCTCGATCTGCCCTGGTACTGGGACATCTTCCTCAAGGACATCGCGGAAACCCACCACGGCATGCACATGGGCTCCTACTTCTGGCGCCCCACCGTCTGGTGGAATCCGGCGGCCGGCGTGACGCCGGACGAGCGGGCCTGGCTCGAAGAGAAGTACCCCGGCTGGAACGACACCTGGGGTCAGTGCTGGGACGTCATCATCGACAACGTGGTCGACGGCAACATGGCCATGGCCTACCCGGAAACGCTGCCTTACGTCTGCAACATGTGCCAGTTGCCGATTCTCGGCACGCCGGGCAAGAAGTGGAACGTCAAGGATTACCCGCTGGAATACAACGGCCGCCTCTATCACTTCGGTTCGGAAGTCGACCGCTGGTGCTTCGAGCAGGAGCCGGAGCGTTATGCCGGTCACCTGAGCATTGTCGACCGCTTCCTGGCCGGCATGATTCAGCCGATGGACCTGGGCGGTGCCCTGAACTACATGGGCCTGGCCCCCGGCGAGTGCGGCGACGACGCCCACAACTACGCCTGGGCCGAAGTGTACCGCGCCCTGCGGGCAGAGAAAAAGGCGAGCTGATCGTAGCTGCCATGCAAGCCGGCGTCTGCGGACGCCGCTTCCAAAGAACAAAGGAGATTCTAGAAATGGCGTTGTTTCCAATTACATCCAACTTCGAAGGCGACTTCGTGCTGCAACTCGTTGCGGTCGATAGCGAAAACACCATGGACGAGGTGGCCGCCGCCGCCGCCGTGCATTCGGTCGGCCGCCGCGTCCGGGCGCGTCCGGGCTACCTCATGCGGGTCCGCCGTCAGGGTTGCGAGGAGTTTCTGCCACGCACCATGCGTGTTTCCGAATCCGGCCTGAAGCCGACGGAGACCGTCGAAATCATCTGGGAGGCACCCAAGCACTGAGTGCTTGCGGCGTCGCCACGCGAAACAGGAATCATCAGGAGTCAGGAATGGGTTTCACAAAGGTATGCACGCTCGACGACATCTGGGAAGGGGAAATGGAGTCCTTCGAGGTCAATGGCCAGGAAATCGTGCTGGTCTGTGCCGAAGGGGGCGATATCAAGGCTTTCCAGGGTATGTGCCCGCATCAGGATATTTCCCTGAGCGAAGGGAGCTTTGATGGCAAGAAGATCATTTGTCGGGCTCACCTGTGGCAGTTCAACGCCTGCAACGGCAAGGGCATCAATCCCGATGACTGCGCCCTGGCCGAGTATCCGGTCAAGGTGGAAGGGGACGAAGTCCTGGTCAAGACGGAAGGCATCGAACCTTTGTTTGCCCATACCTGACCGGGCTTCCTTCATTAATTAAAGGATGAGTCGCATGGGTATTTTGAATTGGCTGGGGAGCTTACTGGGCGGCGGACAAGCGCAGCCGGAACTGGCTTGCCCTTCCGGAGTGGCCAGCAGTATTGGCGCGCCGGACTTGAAACAAATCGAGGAGAAAAAAATGAGTACGACAAGTTCCGCGCAGGCCTATCACAACAATCTGGTCGGGCCGGTCATGCGGGCCGGTGACCTGGCCATGGCGGTCATCGAAGCGGCCAAAATCGACAATCCGGGCAAGGAAGTCTTTGTCGACGACAAGCGCGCCTATATCCGCATCCACACTGATCACGAGATGGTGCTGCACCGCGCCACCATCGAGGACGAGCTCGGCCGCCCGTTCAAGATGAACGACCTGGAAGTCGATCTGAGTTCCTTCGCTGGCCAGATCGAAAGCGGTGACAACGCCATCCGCTTCTATTTTGTGAAAAAGATGTAAGGGCAGGCCAAACGCAACACCGGCCAGCCAACACCAAAAAATCAAGGAGACAAGAATGTCGGAAGTTCAAGTACTGAAACCGCTCAAGACCTGGAGCCATCTCGCCGCTCGCCGTCGCAAGCCGAGCGAATATGAGATCGTCAGCGCCAATCTGCACTACAACGACAAGCGGCCCGATTCGCCCTACGAGCTGTCGCCCACGATGTTCATGAACGAGTGGTACAAGAAGAACACCTTCGGTACCGCCCTCAAGCACCCGGACTGGAATGCCTTCCGTGACCCGGAAGAAGTTGTTTACCGCACTTACAACATGATGCAGGACGGTCAGGAAACCTACGTTTTCAGCCTCTTTGACCAGTTCAACGAGCGCGAGCACGACAAGGCCCTTGATCCGCGCTGGGCCGGCACTTTGGCGCGTTTCTACACCCCGTCCCGCTACCTGTTCCACACCATCCAGATGGCCTCGGCCTACGTTGGGCAAGTTTCGCCGGCCAGCACCATCACCAACTGCAATTATTTCCAGATGGCGGACAGCTTCCGCTGGCTCAGCCACACTGCCTACCGCACGAAGGAACTCTCCCTGGCCTTCCCCGACAAGGGCTTCGGCACAGACGAGCGCACCTATTGGGAAACCGATCCGGTCTGGCAGGGCTTCCGCGAGCTCATGGAAAAAGCGATGACCGTGTGGGATTGGGGCGAGGCGATTGTCGTCCTCAATCTGGTCGCCAAGCCGGCCATTGATGAAGCCGTGCTGCGCAAGCTCGGTGAATCGGCCCGCCACAACGGCGACACGCTGCTCGGGCTGGTTACCGATGCCCAGTTGATCGATTCGGCACGTCATCGTCGGTGGATTTCAGCGATGGTCAAGATGGCGCTGGAGACCCCGGGCAATCTCGAACTGATCCAGGGCTGGATAGCCAACTGGGAGCCGCTGGCCGACAAGGCCATCGAGGCCTATTGCTCGACCCTGCCCGACGTTGCATCCGGTGCTGAAGCGGCCAAGGCGGCAACGCGCGACTTCCGTCGTTCCCTCGGCCTGTAATCGTCAAGCAACCTGAGTTTGGCCTGCGCCAGCGGGCTACGGCCAAACTCGACCTCACATTTGTGCTGCCATGACCAAACCAACTATCCGGAATGAAAAAGACGGTTCCGTCTGCGAGCAGGAGGACGGCGACACCATCCTGCGCGCAGCCTTGCGCGCCGGGCTGGGCTTGTCGTACGAGTGCAACTCGGGCGGCTGCGGCGGTTGCAAGTTCGAGCTCGTCGAGGGCGAGATCGAGACGCTGTGGGCCGATGCACCGGGACTCACCGAGCGTGACCGCAAACGCGGTCGCCACCTGGCCTGCCAGTGTCGGGCGCGTGGTCCGGTCAGCATCAAGGCGGCGACGGCTGCCGAATATCGGCCCAAGGTTCTGCCCAAACGGCAGCGCGCCCACTTGATCGGCACGCGGGATATCACCCACGACATCCGCGAGTTCCGCTTTCGTTCCGAGGACGATGCCGAGTTCCTGCCTGGTCAGTTCGCCATGCTCGATCTGCCCGGCCTTGCCGCCTCACGCGCCTATTCCTTGTCGAATACGGGCAATGAAAAGCGCGAGTGGCATTTCCAGATTCGCCGCGTCCAGCATGGACAGGGGACGCACGTCCTTTTCGAGAAGCTGGCCGAGGGCGACGAGATTGGCCTCGATGGCCCCTACGGTGTGGCCTACCTGCGCACCGAATCGCCGCGCGACATTGTCTGCGTGGCGGGGGGCTCCGGATTGGCGCCAATGATTTCGCTGACGCGTGGAGCCGTCGAGGCCGGGTTGCTGGCCGACCGAAAACTGTATTTCTTCTACGGCGCACGCACGCCACGCGATGTCTGCGGCGAGGAGATGCTGCGCGTCCTCGCCGGCTTCGGCGACCGGATCGTTTATATCCCGGTCGTTTCGCTGCCCGGCGACAACGGCGACTGGCATGGCGAGACCGGTTTCGTGCACGACGCTGTGGCGCATGCCCTGCCAGCCGAACTGGCGAGCTACGAATTCTATTTCGCCGGGCCGCCGCCGATGACCCAAGCCTTGCAGGAACTGCTCATGGTCGGCCATCGGGTGCCCTTCGAGCAGATTCATTTTGACCGCTTCTTTTGACGTGCGCTTCATCCCGGCGACGCCGGGGATTCAAAGTTTCACATTCCAACAACAGAGGAGATGACGGGGATGACTAGAAAAAAATTCGTTGTATCGGCGCTGGTTTCGGCACTGGCGGGTGGATCTCAACTGGCCCAGGCGACCGATGTATTTCGCCTCGAGGGTTTCGGCGCCGTATCGCGCGGGATGGGGGGCACCGCCGTCGCCCATGACGTTGGCCCGGCCGGCATGATGACCAATCCGGCAACGCTGTCGCTGATGCCGGACGGCGACCAGGCCATGATCGGCCTGGATCTGGTGACGACCGATATCAACGTCACAAACAAGGCAACCGGCGAAAGCGTTTCTTCCGATACCCATTCCAACAACCGGGGCCCGTATGTCGCACCCGAGGCGGCATACACCAAACGGCTCGGTGGCTGGTCCTTCGGCGTCGGCGCTTTCGCGCAGGGCGGACTGGGGACCGAATACGGCAATGGCAGCTTCCTGTCCCGGGCTACCGGCGGGCTGGCTACCGGGCTCGACAATTCGAGCCGCCTGCTGGTGCTGAACATTCCCTTCGCTGCCAGTTTTCAGGTTACCGAAAAGCTGACTATCGGCGGCAGCGTCGATGCGATGTGGCAGGGCCTCAACCTAGATTTGCTGCTCGGTGCCGATCAAGTCGGCAGCCTGATCGGTGCCGGACGGGCCACTGGTTCGCTGGTCGGCGCCTTGGGCGGCCTGCCGGACCTGCGCGGAGCGCATTTCAGCCTGACCAAGGACAAGTTTTTGGCCAGTGGTGTCGATGCCTGGGGCTACGGCGGTAAATTGGGGATGATCTACCGGGCCACGCCGGAAACCATATTGGGCGCCTCCTACACGATCAAGAGCCAGATGAACGACATGGAAGGCCGGGCAACGCTGACGGCCATCGATGGTATCGCCGGCCAGATTGCCTTTGGCGGGAAAATCCAGATCAAGGATTTCCAGATGCCCTCCCACGTTGATCTGGGTATCAGCCACCGCCTGACGCCGCAATGGACCGTGGCCGCCGACGTATCGCGGGTCTTCTGGAAAGACGTGATGAAGGACATCAAGGTTGCCTTTGTTGCCGATGCCGGGGGCGACATCAACATTCTCTTGCCGCAGGACTACAAGGACCAGACGATCCTTTCCTTGGGCGCTGCTTATGAAGTCAACGACAGTCTGACGGTGCGCGGGGGCTTGCGTTTCGCCAGCCAGGCCTTGTCTTCCTCTACCCTGTTTGCGGTCATCCCGGCAACGCCGAGAAAGCATTTATCAGTCGGCCTGACCTATGCGTTCTCGAAACAGGCCAAGCTTGATTTTGCCTATTCCCACGCTTTCAAGGAAACCATGGACAACACGAGTCTGCCGAATACCTCGGCCCCGATCGAGGTGACGCACGCCCAGAACAACGCCACGATAAATTTCCGCTACAGCTTCTAACGGTTTACCCATCCTCCGATGGTTTTTGGCGAGTTTTTACTCGCCTTTTTTGCTTTCTGGTCAAGGCTGCAGTTCTCACCTAAAACCCTGATGGAAAGACATCGCCGACTTTTTTGCTCGTATAGTCGAGAAATGGCCAGGTGCACTATCTCGCACCGACCGTGAACGTGGATTTTGGAGCGTGGATGAGAACTGAATTTCTGGCTCAGGACGAGAGCCTGCAAGCTTCCGTAAAAGGCGTGATGCTTGCCTCTGACGACAGTACCGAGGTTCGTCGGCAAAAGCTGGCGCGCATCATCCTCGATGCGATGTACCAGTTTCTGGGGCTGCTGGATGTCAACGGTACTGTCCTGGAAATCAATCGGGCGGCACTGGAGGGGGCCGGAATCTGCCTTGACGATGTGGTCGGGAAACCGTTCTGGGAGGCCCGTTGGTGGGCTGTTTCCGAAGATTCGAGCCAGCGGGTGCGGGAGATGGTCGAGCTGGCCAAGCGGGGGGAATTCGTCCGTTGTGATGTCGAGATCTACGGGGATCTTCATGGGGAAAAAACGATTTTCGTCGATTTTTCGCTGACCCCGATTCGTGATGACGAAGGGCGCGTCGCCTTCCTGCTTCCGGAAGGAAGAAACATCACCGAAAAGATCGCCATCGAGGCAGAACTGACGCGCAAGAACGGTGAGTTGCAGTTGGCGCTCGAGAAGCTGCGCGAAATCGATGGCTTCAAGACGAAGTTCTTTGCCAATGTCAGTCACGAACTGCGCACCCCTCTGGCCCTGATTCTCGGGCCGGTCGATCAACTTCTCAAGGAAGCCACGCAGTTGGGCGAACGGGAGCGTTTCCGGCTGACAACCATCAAGCGCAATGCCCAGTCCCTGCTGCATCAGGTTAACGATCTGCTCGACCTGGCGCGCATCGATGCGCAGCAAATGCCGCTGGCCTACGTCTGCGCCAATGTGATGGCCTTGTTGCGGGATGTGGCGGCCAGTTTTGCCGCGGCGGCCGAAGAGCGCTCGATTACCTTGTTGATCGAGGGGGAGGAGGAACTCTACGCCGACGTCGATCGGGCCAAACTGGCCCGCGTCCTGGCCAATCTGCTGTCCAATGCCTTCAAATTTACGCCAGCCGGTGGCCGTATTTGCTGTTCGATCACGCGTGTGGCGAATCGGCGGTTTTTGCTGAGCGTGCAGGACAACGGGCCGGGTGTGCCGCCGCAGATGAAGGAGCAGATTTTTTCCCGCTTCGCCCAGGGGCAGGATGGGCTTTCGGGGAGTGGCAGCGGCCTCGGTCTCAACATCGTCAAGGAATTTGTCGAACTGCACTTTGGGACGGTGGTCGCCCTCGATGCGCCGGGCGGCGGGGCGATCTTCCAGGTCGAAATGCCGATGCGCGCCCCGAAAGGTGTCTTTGTCCGCGAGAGCAATGAAGAGACTGGCCTGGGAGCTTACCAGCCCATCGATTTTGGCGATCCGCAGAGTCAGCCGACACGCGATGACAAGCCGGGCGTTTGCCGGATTCTCGTCGTCGAGGACAACCCCGACCTGCGCCATTTTCTCTATGACGTATTGATCGACGACTACAACGTCACGCTGGCCGAGAACGGGGCAATCGCGCTGTCATCGGCGCTGGAAAATCCGCCGGATCTGGTCATCACCGATCTGATGATGCCGTATTTCGACGGCGAGCAATTTGTCCGGGAGCTCCGTGCCAGCGAACGTTTCCCGAACGTTCCCGTGCTCGTCCTCTCGGCCCGGGCCGACGATGCGCTGCGCGAAACGCTGCTCGAAGAGCTGGTCCAGGATTACCTGACCAAACCGTTTTCGCCGCAGGAATTGCGGGCCCGCGTCCGCAATCTGGTCATGGTCAAACGCACCGTCGACATCCTTCAGAAGGAACTCAATTCACAGGCGTCCGACGTTTGCGAATTGACCGCCGGTCTCGTCTCCAGCCGAAAATCCTTGCAGGATGGCCTGGTCGCCTTGCAGATATCGGAGCGCCGCTGGCAGGGACTTTACAAAAACACGGCGGTCGGCATTGCCCTGGCCGACCGGGAGGGGCGGATTTTGAAGGCCAACCCGGCCTTGCAAAGAATGCTCGGCTACAACGAAGCCGATATCGTTGGCGTCTCGTTCGTCGATATTTCCGAAGAGTCCCAGCGGGCGATGACCAAGCAAAACGTCGATGGCTTGTTCGACGGCGTTATCGACAACTATCACGTGCAGAAACGCTATGAAAAAAGGAATGGCGACTTCCTCTGGGTCAATGTCAGCGTGTCGCTGATCCCTGCCGTTGACCGCGAGGGGCCCCGGCTGGCCGTTATTGTTGAAGACGTCACCTCGCGCAAACAGGCCGAGACCTCCCTTGCCGTCACCCAGGCAGAGCTGGCCAGGGTCGCGCGCTTCACGACCATGGGGGAACTGGTCGCCTCCATCGCCCACGAAGTCAATCAACCGCTTTCGGCCATCGCCACCAATAGCCAGGCGGCGTTGCGCTGGCTGGCTCGGGAAACGCCCGATCTCGACGAGGTGGTCGCCGCCCTCCGCCGGGTCAACCGCGATGCCAGCCTGGCCGGCGAGGTCATCACCCGCATCCGGAATTTCCTCCGTATGGGCGGCATCAAGCGCGAAGTGCTCGACGTCAAAGGCATGCTCGGCGACTTGTTGCTGATGCTGCAAACCATGCTGCTCGAAGCCGGCGTCCAGGTTGACGTCGCGATTGCGCCTGACTTGCCGGTCGTGCATGCCGATCTGGTTCAGTTGCAGCAGGTCATGCTCAATCTGGTCGTCAATGCCGTCGATGCCATGCGCGATCAGGCGGTAGCCGATCGTGTCCTGAGCATTACCGTGACGGCCAACAAGCAGGAAGGGGCGCTATTCAGATTCAGCGACACCGGGCCCGGCATTCCGCCCGACATGAAAGAGAAGATTTTCGATGCCCTGTTCTCGACCAAACGCGACGGTCTCGGCATGGGGCTGGCGATCAGCCGCTCGATCATCGAAAACCACGGCGGCCGACTTCGCCTGGAAACCGCCGGGACCGGTGCAAACTTCGTCTTCAACATCCCGATCAGCCAATGACTGCCAGCCTGACTTCGCAACTTCCCATCGTCTATGTCGTCGATGACGACGCCTCCGTTCGTGAATCCCTGAGCAGTCTGATCCGCTCGGCCGGAATGGCCGTCGAGGTCTTCGCCTCGCCCTTCGATTTCCTGGCCAAGGACAAGCTCAGCGATTTCGCCTGCCTCGTCCTCGACGTCCGCATGCCGGGCCTGGACGGGCTGGCGCTGCAGGAAAGAATCGCCGAGCTGGGTGTCGAGATACCGATCATCTTCATCACCGGCCACGGCGACGTGCCGCTGGCGGTCCGCGCCATGAAGGCTGGCGCGATTGATTTCCTGAACAAGCCGTTTGACGACACCGATCTGCTGAAAGCCATCGCCGTCGCCTTGTCGCGGGTCAGCGCCACGGTCAATGAACGGACCGAACTGGCCGATCTATGTCAGCGTTTCGACGCCCTGACGCCGCGCGAAAAACAGATCATGTTCGCCGTTGCCCAGGGCAAGCAGAACAAAGCCATCGCCTATGATTTGTCCGTGACGGAAAGCACCGTCAAGGTCCACAAACACAACGTGATGAGCAAAATGAACCTGCGCTCCGTCGCCGAGCTGACGCTGGCCATTCAGCAGCTAAAAAGTGTCGGCAAGAAAGCGCCGGCGGGCTAAAGAGCCAGAAGCAGGCGACGACGGCCAAAATGGGATTTCAATTTTGGCCGTTTTTTCCGGTTGACCGTAGCAAGCCCGGTTGACCGTGGCAATCACAAAACTACCGGATCACTGACCACGCCGGCCGTCGCCAGTCGCTCAATTTCTTCTGATGACAGGCCCAGCGCCGCAAGGCGTTCGCGTGAGTGTTCGCCGAGCAGCGGGGGCGGGCTCTGGATGGTGCCGGGGGTGCGCGACAGGCGCGGGGCGGGGGTTGGCTGCAGGACGCCGGCGACGTCGGCGAAGGCCTCGCGGGCGATGTTGTGCGGGTGGGCCGGGGCGTCGGTCATGCTGAGGACTGGCCAGACGCAATCGTCGGTATCGTCGAACAGGGCCGTCCAGTGCGCGCGCGGCTGGGCTTTGAAAATGGCGGTGAGGCGGTCCTTCATGGCCGGCCAGGTCGTCGTGTCGTACTGCTTGCCGCTGAAGTCGGGGTCGCCGACGAGGTTGAGGCGTTCGACGAAGGTTTTGTAGAACTGTGGTTCGAGCGGGCAGACGCTGATCCATTCGCCGTCGGCGCACTGGTAGACGTCGTAAAACGGGGCGCTCGAGTCGATGGCGCACTGGCCTTTCCATTCGCCCAGCGCTTCAAGGTTGAACAGGCCGTGGGCGAGGACGGCGGCGCCTTCGCACATGGCGGCGTCGATGACCTGGCCTTTGCCGGATCGTTGCGTTTCGATCAGGGCGCAGGCGATGCCCCAGGCCAGCATGAGGCCGCCACCGCCCATGTCGCCGACCAGTGTTGGCGGTGCCCACGGCGCGCCACCGTGACGCCGCCCGGTGTCGAGCACGCCGGCGATGGCCGCGTAGTTGGCGTCGTGGCCGGCGCGCGGGGCGAGCGGGCCGGTCTGGCCCCAGCCGGTCATGCGGCCGTAGATCAGGCGCGGGTTGCGGGCCAGACATTCGTCCGGGCCGAAGCCGAGGCGTTCCATGACGCCGGGGCGGAAGCCTTCGATCAGCACGTCGGCGCCTTCAATCAATTTGAAGACGAGCGCCTTGGCTTCCGGGTGTTTGAGGTCGATGCACAGCGATTTCTTGCCGCGATTGGCCACCGCCTTGCGCCCGCCGCCGAAGAGCTGCGAGGCGAAGGTGCCGCCGGCGCGCTCAAGCAGCGTGACTTCGGCGCCCATGTCGGCGAGCAACATTCCGCAGAACGGCCCGGGGCCAATACCGGCGAATTCGACGACCTTGATGCCGGCCAAGGGGCCGCGGGTTGGGTTTTGAGTGTTGGTTGGCATGATGTTGGCGTGAGGCTGATTCGGATGGAGGAAGAACATATCACCCAATGGGCATGGGCTGGGCATAGTCCGCAGTGTAGGTCGTGCGCCTAAAAACACTGTCGCAAACACGACAATTGAATGGCAGTGCGCCCGGAAAGGCAGGCCAGATCGCGAAGTGCATTCAGGCGTGGAATTTGCTGAATAGGGCTACACCCCCTTTCAGAGCATACAAAAATGACCCCAGAACTGCGCGAAAAACTGCTGGCCGGCCTCAAGGATGGCAGCATTGTTCCCTACCTCGGCCCTGGCGTTTTGGCTGATGTGAAAAATGCGGCGACCGGTGCGCCGATTCCGGCCGACAGCGATTCGCTGATCTACGCCATGAACGACGGCAAGCCGATGGCCCCCAAGCTCATGTACGAATTCCCCCGCGCCGCGATGAATGTCGAACTCAAGCGCGGCCGCAGCGCCGTTACCAAGTTCCTCAACCGCACCTACGGCGAAACCGCCTGGACGCGCGGCGCCGTGCATGACTGGCTCAAGGGCATCGCCCCGCATTACGTCATCGACATCAACCGCGACACGCAGTTGCAGGACTCCTACGCCGACGTCCCGCACAACCTGATCGTCGGCATCGCCCGCCTCGGCGGCACCGATTTCCGCTACAAACTGTATTTCTGGGATGGCGTCGCCTACCAGAAGACCGAAGTCATCAACCCGGCCCTGCCCATCCTCTACAAGCCGATGGGCACGCCGAAGCCGGAGGCCAACTACATCGCCTCTGACGCCGACTACGTCGATTTCATCACCGAACTCATGGGCGGCTTCTCGATCCCGCCGGAGGTCAAGGAACTGCGCAAGGGCAAGCAATACCTGTTCATGGGCCTGCGCATGAACCGCGACACCGAGCGCATGGTGTTGTCCGATGTCATCTACGCCGCCGCCGAACCGGCCGGCTGGGCGCTGATCGCCAACCCGACCGACAAGGAACGCCGCTTCTGCAAGAAGCAAAAGCTCGAAGTGATCGAAGCCGACGTCTTCGACCTGATCGGTGCAGCCATCGCAGCCTAATTCATTCAATCCACCAAGGAAGCAACATGTCGCTTGACCGTTACGAACCCCTCTTCTTCAACGCCAACTTCAAGGAAGCCGCCAGCTCCGGCGGCCTCGTCGCCTATCGCGGCGAGCTCGTCCTCAAGGAAGGCGAAGTGGCCGATGCCAATGGTCGCCGCAAGCCGCCGACGGAAGTCCTCAAGCAGGCCGTCCTGCTCGGCGATGCCGGTGGTCTCAAGCTGATTTCCGGCTCGCTCGACGAACTGCAGCAATACCCGTTTGTCGTTGAAAAATTCGGTGCCGAATTCAATACCGGAACGATTGCCGTCTTCTTCACGGTCAATATTCCGAAGGGTTTCGTGACGACCACCAACGGCGCAACCGTCGCCTTCATTCCGCTCGTTCAGGGCATGGTGTGGACCGAGTTGAGCGATCTGGTGGCGCTCGACAAGGGCGATTTCAAGGGCCTGAGCGCTGCCGATAAGGTCGTGACAGTCTTTGACGCGCTCAAGAGCTACAAATTCAAGCTCGCCGAGAACACCGTCGACGAAGCCCTGAAGACCACCAACAACGCCAAGCGCGAGACGCACGGGGCCATCTGATGGCCTGGGACGAGTCCCGTCATGCGCTGGGTGTCCCCGAAATGGACGACACCCATCACGAATTCGTCGAGCTTGCCTACGCTCTGCTCGTCGCGTCCGACGAGGACTTCCCGGCGCTGTTCGTGCGTCTGCACGAGCACACCCGCCAGCATTTCGAGCACGAAGGCAAGCTCATGAAGTCTTGCCGTTTTCCCGCCATTGGCGAGCACAACAGCGAGCATCTGCGGGTCCTCGGTGAGCTGGCCCACTTCGCCCGCGGCGTGGCAGCCGGTCGGCTGGGGGCTGCGCGTGAATACGTGCGCAACCTGCCAACCTGGTTCGCCGGTCACCTGGCGACGATGGACTCGGCCCTGGCGGGGTGCTTGAAGAAGGCGTGATGGCGGATCGCATTGCGCCGAAGTTTGCCGTCTGCCCGAGTGCCGAACTGGCCGACGGCGAGCATCGCAAACTGACCATGACTTTCGAAGGGCGGGAGGAGGAATGCCTGCTCCTGCGCTTCGAAGGGCAGGTCTACGCCTACATCAACCTCTGCGTGCACATGCCGCGCCGGCTCGATGGCGAAGAGCCGCAGGTTTTTGACCACACCGGGCGCTACCTGCGCTGCTCCATGCACGGCATCGTTTACACCCCGCAAACCGGCGCCTCGGTCAGCGCCATGTGCGAAGGCGAGCGCCTGCGCGCTGTTAATAGCTATGAGGATGACGGGGAGGTTGGGATTGCGGACTTCAGGGTCTCTGCCGTTGTGGTCCCCGTCAATTAAGCAAAATCATTGACATGACCGGCATAGTCGAACGTCAACGTGGTGCCCAAATCGGCCATTGCGGTTTCCCGATAGCGGCCCCTCAGCCAAACCCGCGTTTTCCGAACTGGAGACTTCCAAATCTGCCGTTGGTGACCTCACACAATCGGCCACAAGCAGCCAAAGCTTGCGATGGTTCCGGGCAATGTTTGCGACGTCCGGCGGAACTCAGGCAGCGAACTCCTGCCACGCCTAGTACGCACTTTAAATCCGGTGCGGGAATACAGACAAGAAACCCCGCCGAAGCGGGGCAGTTGCCGATAACGAACCCTACTGAGGCAATGGCAGCGACCGGCGGCGGCGCGAAAGACCCAAACCTGCCAAACCCAAGGCCACCAATGCTATCGACGCAGGCTCCGGAACGGCCATACTGTCTGCAATCACCACGTTGTAGGTGTTATTGCCAAAGGTGTAGGAATAGGTGCCTTCTGTCAGACCGAGGACTGCCAACGTCTCTCCCGCCCAAGTGGCGCTGTTTGACAGTTCGTCCCCGGAGACGTAGCCCTGGGGCACGTAGATCCGATTGGCCTGCGTCCAAATGCCCACCTGATCGCCCGTCCAGGAGGTCGCATTGAACTGACCGCCGGTCCCAAAAACCCCGGGTCCGGTCATCGCTAAATCGTAAGCGGAATACCCCCCGCTACCGAAGAGAAAGAAACCAAGCGATGAAATAATACGATTTTCCTCAGAGCCGGAACCAATTGAGGCCATTCCTGTGAGATCAAAAGCTCCGGAGCCGGTCGCGACGACGTCGCCTCCAACTTGCTGAAATTTGGTAGTGTATACGGCCGCAGCGTTGGCGCCCCATGAGGCGATGGCAAGGACACCGGCCACAAGGAAGGCTGAAATTCTGGTCATGGCTCTATCCTAAAAGTTGATTGAATTTGAAATTAAGGTACGGTAATCCGCCAAGGCAACCATACTCCAGTGTCAAAGCCAAATGCATGCCAGCAATGTAAGTATTTGATCACAAACTAAATTATGTGTTATTTTTCCTGCTAACCCGCGAAATTGTAAAAATTTTCGACACTCTTGTCCATGTGCGCATCGTCGCGGCGGCAATCGGGATCGCCGGAAGGCGGCAAACCAAGCTTGACAGATCGGAGACCACAACGCCCCTGAACTTGAGGTAGGCGGGAAATCGTGGAGTCCAACGGATCGTGGAATTTACGGTCTGGAGGATGTGGAAACGGGGTTATGGCCAGGTTACTTGGGCACCGCCAGACGAAAGGGGCGGCCAACAGACAAACCGGACCTACTGCTACCGCGCCATATCTCTTACCGGGTTGCGGCAGTGGGGCCATCAACTTGCCCGCCGAATAGCGGCCACTCAACTTGATTTCCGGGCGCACCACCAGCAGAAATTGAAAGTAACCCTGACCGGAAGGTTGTGGCCGGGTTGAGGCAGAGAGGAGGTGTCAATTTGCTCGCCGAATAGCGGTCATTGAGCGAGGTCCGACAAAGCCTTTAGTATTCAAATTGGATGATTGCCTCGACGGGCCGGTTGTGGCCGAACTCTGCCTGATGATGGTTTCATTGTCTCTGTGCCGAGTTGATCGGGCGACAGATATTTTCTGACCATCGTCCATGAAAAACGATGGTCAACTCGAGTGAGATTCCGTCTTCAAGCTTCCGCCGTCAGCTTTTCCAGCAACAGCGGTTTGACCTGCGCCAGCCAGGTGGTGATGCGCTCGTCGGTGAACATGCCTTGCGTGCGCTGGTCGATGAGCAGGCCGATGAAACGGCCATCGACTTCGGCGGCGGAGTGTTCGTAGGTGTAGCCGTCGGTCGGCCAGTCGCCGACGATTTCGGCGCCCCAGCCCTTGAACTTTTCGACCAGCGCGAACAGCGAGCTGCAGAAGCGGTCGGCGTAGCGTTCCTGGGCGCCGAGGCCGAAGAAGGCGATGCGCTTGCCGCTGAAGTCCACATCGGCCGGGAGCAGGGCGAGGAATTCTTCCCAGTTCGGCTCGAAGCAGCCGGACGAGGCGCCCTTGCCGGGAATTTCGCCGATGCCGTAGCTTGGCGTGCCAAGGATCAAAGCGTCGTATTTGAGCATGTCTTCCGGGGTGATGCGATTGACGTTCACCGGCTTGTCGCAGACGTCGTCGCCGAGCTGCTTCTGCATTTTCTTGGCGATCAGGCGCGTGGTGCCGGTTTCGGTGCCAAAAAACATTCCGATTTTATTCATGGTTTTTCCTGGATGGGGTTTGAAAGTTGAAAGGCGCGGACTTGGCACGCCCGTTGCGAAGATGGGTGAAAGCAGGCTGCCGACGTCGACTTTGCGACAGGGCAGCAGACCCAACCCCAACGGAGTTCGCCATGAGTGCCACCACCATTGATTGCAAGGGACAGATCGTCAGCATGGGCGACAAGGTCCGCGTTCTCGAAGTCAGCGTCGATCCCGGGCTGGATGAGGACGATCTGGACATGTTCCGCGACATGGTCGGCGCCATCTGCGACATCGAGCGCATCGATGCTGAAGGCGCCGCCTGGGTGGCGCTGTGGTGGAACGGCGACGAAGGCACCATCCTGACCCAGGTTGGCCTGGCGCCGCGGCAGATGGAGCGGGTGGCGGCCTGAGCCGCCGTTAAGTGACTCATTCGTCAATTTCCGCTGCGCTGTAGTTCTTCAGCCGCTTCTCGGCCGAGACGCCGAGAATCTTGAGCAGCCAGGGCGGTGGCGATTCGACCATGGCCACCTGGAAGGGCTGGAGGATGTCGAGCGCCGGCCCGCCATCGGGAATCTTGATCGGGTAGATGTCGGCGCGGATGACCTTGGCCGCAGCCGGGCCGCCGATCGACACAACGTAGCAGACGTGACAATCGCCGATCAGCTTGGCGCGCCACAGGTTCTTGTCGTCGGAAAACTCGGCGTCCATGGTGTCGCGGATATCGACCAGGCGGATTTCGGTCGGCGATACCTGATAGACCAGGAAACGCAGGCAGGAGCCGAAGTGGCCGGAGAGCAGGTCGCCCTTGTCGGAGGCGATGGCGATACGCACCGAGCCGGGCATTTCGCCGTCTTCATAAGACTCGATCTTGGGCAGCGAATCGTCGCCCTGCGTTTCGCCCCACAGGATGCGCACGGCCAGTTTCATTGATTCGAGGCCGATGCCGATATCCTCGCCGTCCTCTTCACCGTCGGCGCTGGCAAAGCCGGTCTTGAGCATGGTCACCGTCGTTTGGCGCAGCTTTTCCTCGTCGATCTCCTCGCCGAGCCGGCGTTGCAACAATTGGATCAGTGCCGGCAGGCTGGCGTTGGGCATGGCCCGCGACGCCAGCGCGATGCGTAGCGCGGCTTCGCGGGTGACCGGCGGTTTTCTGGCTTCTTCCATGACATTCTCCGTTTTTGATTGGGGTTGGGATTTAGGTTTGGTTTTTCCAATTCCCTTGCAGAGATGGTGCCAGCCAGTGAAACTCGGCTAACTGCCTGATTTCACGCGGGCATGGGGCTTGCTGAAGTCCACCCAACGCCAAGGAAAACCCATCATCGTGTCGGATACCTCACAAGAAGTCGTACGCGCCTACCATGCGCGGACCAAGCATCGTTTCGAAGCCTACGCCGAAGGCCCCGGCCAACTGGACTGGGATGCCCAGCCGGCGGCTTTCCGCCACTATCCGGGGGCGCCCGTGTCCGAATTGCCACTGGCGGCCGACCGTTTTGAGCGTTGCTACGGTCAACTGGAAAAAAAGCCCAAAAATGAAATCGCGCCGGACCTTGACAGCCTCGGCGCGCTGCTCGAGCTGTCCTTCGGGCTGTCGGCGTGGAAGACCTGGGGGCCGAGCCGCTGGGCGTTGCGCTGCAACCCGTCGTCCGGCAACTTGCATCCGGTCGAAGCTTACGTGCTGAGCGCCGGCCTGCCCGGTGTCGGCGCCGGCCTGCAACACTACGACCCGGAACAACACACCCTCGAAGGTCGCGCCCTGACGGCGCCGGCAGAAGGCGAGGCCTGGCTGGCCATCGGCCTGAGCAGTGTCATGTGGCGCGAAGCCTGGAAATACGGCGAACGCGCCTTCCGCTACTGCCAGCTCGACATCGGCCACGCCGTCGGCGCCCTGGCCTACGCCGCCGCGCTGCTCGGCTGGGAAGTCGTGCCGCTTGGCGCTACGGCCGAAGCGCTGAAGCATTGCCTCGGGCTGGATCGGCCGGACGACTTTCCGCCCTCGCGCTACGCCTTCACGGAAACCGAGGAGCCGGAAATCCTGCTCGCCATCCGCGCCCCCGGCTTGGGCACGCCGCCATCGGCCGAAGCACTGGCCGCCTGGCTCGATGGCGCCGCCTGGCAGGGCAAACCGACGCGCATCGACCCGTCGCCTGGCTACCGCTGGCCGGCCATCGATCAGGTCGCCGCGGCCAGCCGCGAGGCGATCAGGGCGCCGGAAACCATCGACTTTGCACCGCTACCGCCACTCGTCCCGCATCCGACGACGACCGGTGCCGCCCAGATCATCCGCCAGCGCCGCAGCGGCCAGCGCTTCGATCCGCACTACGCGCTGCTGAAGCCGGCTTTCTACCGCATGCTCGACGCCGTGCTGCCCCGGCCTCAGCTCCCTTGGCTGGCCCAGACCACGCCGCCGCGCATCCACCTGTTGCTCTTCGTCCTGCGTGTCGATGGCCTGCCCAGCGGCCTCTACCTGCTGCCGCGCACGCCGGCGGCTTGCCAGGAATTGCCCGCGGCCTTGATGCCGGCCGATGAACGCTTCGCCAACCGTCGTCTGGTTGCCGACTTAGACCCCGAATGCCCGCCGCACCTCGGCCTCATCCAGCTCGCCGAGATGGGCCTGCAGGAAATGCAGCGCCTGGCCCGCTCGCTGTCGTGCCATCAGGACATTGCCTCGACCAGCGCCTTCTCGCTCGGCATGCTCGGCGAATTCGAGGCGGCGACGGCCACCGGCCACGGCTACCGCGAACTGCTGCGCGAA
Source organism: Ferribacterium limneticum (assembly GCF_020510585.1). Taxonomy (GTDB): domain Bacteria; phylum Pseudomonadota; class Gammaproteobacteria; order Burkholderiales; family Rhodocyclaceae; genus Azonexus. The sequence goes on from NZ_CP075190.1 coordinate 1,577,663, forward strand.
GCCGGGCTGGTCGGCCAAGTGCTCTACCTCGAAGCCGAAGCCGCCGAAGTGCGTGGCACCGGCATCGGCTGCTTCTTCGACGACCCGGTGCATCAGCTCGTCGGCCTCTCCGGCCCACGCTACCAGAGCGTCTATCACTTCACGGTCGGTACGCCGGTCACCGACGACCGTATCGAAACCGGCCCGCCTTACCCCCAACGACAACAGGAAAAACCATGAGTCCCCAACTCGCCAGCTTTCTCGCCGAACACGGCTTTCAATCCAACGATATCAACTCCCCGCAGGCCGACGGCCGCTTCACGCCGCTCATGCGCGCCGCCAAGCTCGGCCGGCTCGACATCGTCGACGAACTGCTGGCGCTCGGCGTCGATCTCAATGCCCTCAATGCCGACGGCTGCAACGCCCTGTGGCTGGCCTGCTACAACGGCAGCCACGAACTGATCGAGCGCCTGATCGCCGCCGGCGTCAATATCGACCAGCAAAACGGCAACGGCGCCAGCGCCCTGATGTACGTCTCGTCGAACAGCAAGCCCGACCTCGTCAAACTGCTGCTCGAAAAAGGCGCCAACCCGAGTCTCAAGAATTTCGACGACTCCACGGCGCTTGATCTGGCGGCCTCGCTGGAATGTCTGAAGCTGTTGCGCAAGGCCGCCTGAGGCAGCAAGCGACTGACTGAAAGAAAACCCCTGTAAACTGGCTGCCGGAATTTTCAAAATTTAGGCGTTTCAGCCAGGAGTCGGTCATGCAACAGTTATCAGCGCAGGGGCAGCAGTTCATTCAGGGTTTGGCGCAGCGCTACGGGATCAGCACCGACGCGGCGATCACCATGCTCTACGCGGTGATGAACGGCAACGGGACGATGGCGCAGTTCAGCCATCCCGAGCTTGGCGGTTCCGGCCAATGGATGATGGGCGGCATGACCATGGTCGGCGACATGTTCAACTACGGGCTGAAGTCCAAGGTTGACGGCCTATGCGTGGAGATTTCCAACCAGTTGATGAATCAGCCGGGCTATTTTCAGCCGGCCCAGTCGCAATTCCAGTCGTCGGGCAATGCTCCGGTCGGCAATCTGTTCGTCTCGGCCGCCGCGGCCGGGCAGTGGTGGCCGGGCGATCTCGGCTCGCCGTCGTCTACGGGCGGGCAGAACAATGTCCGCTATGCGGTATTTCCCGGTTCGCGCCGTCTGGTTGTCGATATCGGCGGGCAGGTCACGGTCTACGACACGCTGGACAACCAGATCGGTGGTGTTTCTCAGCAGCAGGGCGGCAATGATTCGATGACTTTCAGCAGCCAGTACGGGACGATCGCCGTGAACAGCCTGCCGGTCGTCAGCATCAACGGCTACCTGCAACAGCCGCAGCAGAACTTCATGGCACCGCCGGCCCAGCAGTTCAACGAGGCACCGGCCTATCAGGCCCCGGCCGCCCAGGAAGGCGATGTCTTTGCCAAGATCGAACGACTGGCCGATTTGTTCAAAAAGGGCATCCTGACCGAGCAGGAATTCACCACCAAGAAAGCGGAGTTGCTCAGTCAGCTTTGAGCCGGGCAGTCATTTGGAATTTGGGCAAAATTTCCGGTTGACCGTGGAAATGTCTGAAAAGGCAGCTGGTCCTGTGAACCCTGCAAAAACTCTATGAGCTGTCCGGAGGGCAGGGGCCGGCTGAAGAAATAGCCCTGCATTTCGTTGCAGCCCAGTTGGCGGAGGATGGCGACCTGTTGCTCGGTTTCCACGCCTTCGACGATCACGTGCAGATTGAAATTTTTGGCAATCCCGACAATGGCCTGAATGATGGCGAATGAATCGTGCGAGGTTCTCAGGTCGCGCACGAATGACTGGTCGATCTTGATCCGGCTGACCGAGAAGCGACGCAGGTAATTGAGCGACGAATAGCGCGTGCCGAAATCGTCGATCGAAATATGGACGCCGGTGTTGCGCAGATGTTTGACGCGGGCAACGATATTTTCGGCGTCCTTCATGAGCAGGCTTTCGGTAATTTCGATCTCGAGCGATTCGGGCGCAATGCGGAATTCGTTGAGAGGGAGGCGAATTCGCTCAAGAAGGTCGACGCGATCGAATTCCCGGGCCGAAAGATTGACGCCTAGTCTGAGGTCGCCAAATCCTTGCTGCTTTAGGTACGCCAACTGGGCACAGGCTTCGCGCAGGACCCAGTCGCTGATGGTGATGATCAGCCCCGTCTCTTCGGCGATGGGGATGAAGAGATCCGGGCTGATCATGCCGGCGCTCGGATGGTGCCAGCGAATCAGGGCCTCAACCCCGACAATCTTGCCAAGTGCCGCATCGATCTGTGGCTGGAAGTGCAATTCGAACTGATTACCTTCCTTGACCGCTTTGCGCAGGTCGTTTTCCAGTGACAGGCGATCGAGGTGAGCCGTGTGCATGTCCGGCTGGAAAGCCAGAGAGCCGTTTTTCCCCTGATCTTTCACTTTGTACATCGCCATGTCGGCGCAGCGAATCAAATCTTCGGCACTGGTACTGTTGTCCGGGTAGACGGCAATGCCGATACTGGTTGTCGCCAAAAACTGGGTTTCGCCAAGCAGGAAGGGTTTGCGCAGTTCGGAGAGAATTTTCTCGGCAACGACGTGGACATCTTCGTTATTGCTGATGTTCGGCAGTAAGGCCGTAAATTCGTCACCACCCTGACGGGCCAGGGTGTCACCTGTGCGCAAACAACTGCGGACGCGCGCGGCAAATTTCCGGAGCAATTGGTCGCCGATCTGGTGACCATAGGTGTCGTTGACCAGCTTGAATCGATCGATGTCCAAAAACATCACGGCGAGTTTCTCTTTGCGCCGTGAGGCTTGCGCAATGGCCATCTCGAGGCGATCGACAAACAGGATGCGATTGGGCAGCTTGGTCAGCAGGTCATGAAATGCCTGGAAGGTGATCGTTTCTTCGGCTTTCTTGCGTTCCGAAATGTCGCGCGCCACGCCTGAGGTGCCAAGGAAGGCATCTGCCGATAGGCTCGGTGCACCTTCATAGACGCCCTGTGAGCTCAGGATGGCTGTCATGACCGGACCGCCATCGGCACGTGGCATGGCGGGCTTGCGTTTGAAGCGTACTTCAAGGTTGCTCGTCGCGCGTTCGCCGACTCGCCTTTCATTGAAGGCGTATTGGACATGCTCGTGGTCGCGCGGATCGACGATTCTGGTGTAGTTTTGGCCGAGCAGTTCGTCCGGCGAATAGCCGAGCAGGGTGCTGACGCGTCCGTTGATGAAGGTGAACCGGCCCAGGCGATCCAGCGTAAAAATCAGGTCAGGCGACTGCTCGACGAGGAAGCGGTGCAGTTGCTCGGAATGCTGGAGCTGGGTCGAGACGACGGCGAGTTCCTGGTCGCGCTGGCGATTGGCCAGGGCACGGTCGACGGCCAGGATCATGTCGTTCGGGTCGCAATCCTTGCGCAGGAATTCGAAGGCCCGGTGGCGCAGGGCGTGAATGGCCGAGTTGATCGACTTGTCGGCGCTGAACACAATGATCGATGCGTCGATCTTGTGCGAGGTCATCCACTCCATGATCTCGAAGCCCGAGATATCCGGCAGTCGCAAATCGAGGATGACCAGATCTGTCTTGCCCTCCTTGAGCCGGGCAATGGCCTCCTGCCCGGTGCTCGCTTCGCTGATCGAGCGCTGCTCGCTGGCCAGCAATTCCTTGTAGGCGAGCCGAAAGCGCGGCTCATCATCGACGATCAGAATGTGCTGCTGCGACCGAATAGCGGGAACCCTGGCCAACTCATACAGTGCAGTGATGGCGTTCATGCACTGGTACCCGGTGTGCTTGTTCGGTTCTTGGGGATCAGCAGTGCAATGCTGGTGCCGGCGCCGATCTGGCTGCGGCAGGTGATGAGTATTCCTTCCCTTTTGGCCAGGCTGCCGACGACCGACAAGCCTATGCCGCGTTGCGCGGTGTCAGTGATGGGCTTCGGTCGGTAGATCGCCTGGATGGTCTCCTCGGACATGCCCGGGCCATTGTCATCAACGCGCAACTGCACATAACTGGCACCATCGTGAATGATGTTGTCGCTGACCGAGATCTTGATGAGCTTTCCTTCGATCAGGGCCTCCGAGGCGTTTTTCCAGAGGTTGAGGACGATTTGCTTGAGATTGTCGCGGTTGACCGGGACGAGTAGCTCAAGCTGGGGCAGCGCCGTTTCGACGCGTATTCCCTTGGCGTTGAACAAGGTGTCGGCATAGAGCACGAGGAAGTCGTTGAGGACGCTGACCAGATCGATGCTTCGGGTATCTGCGGCGCCTTTGAGGGTTTGCGTCATGTGGCCGACGATGTTGGCGACGCGATCGATTTCCTCGGTCAGCACGGCCAGCTCCTGGCGGACGCCATCCTCGGGTAGCTTTCGTTCGAGAATGCTCAGGTAACTCTTGATGATGCCCAGCGGGTTGCCCGCCTCATGGACGATCTGCCGTGCCTGACGGGTAAATTGCTGGGTCAGTTCGGCTTCGACTTGCTGACGGTGTTGCGCCGCTTCAAATACGGCATCGAGGCTGATTGCCGCGATCTTGCCGAAATTGGCCAGCCATGGAACGCGGCGTTGGAGGCGACCGTACTGCTTTTCCGAGAGGCCGCAAAGCAGCACGCCGATCACGCGATTGCGCGCCAGCATCGGGATGCAGAGCAGTCCATCGGCAGACAGGGCGCGGGCGAGTTGCAGGTCAAGCAAGGCGAGAGGTTCAGTCTGATCAAATGTGGTTCGAACCTGGCGTCCAATGACGGCTGCTGCGGCCAGCGAGCGGGAAGAGATTAATGGGATTGAGAGTTGCCGGAAAAGTTCCGGCTGGGCGCCGACTTTTTCGCCGGACAGCGCATCGCTTTTCTCGTTGGCGAGCAGGATGGCGACTTTCGGGAGATCAAACAGGATGCGGGCGGATTCCCGCAAGGCGAGCAGGACTTCGGTGTCGCTGCCGAGCTGGAACAAATCCTGTTGCAAAGGCTGCAGCATCGCCATGCCACCGACCATCGCGGCAATATCCTCCTCGGCCGCGCTGGCCGGATCGGACAGGCGCGGTGGCGGGGCCGGCGCGGTCGTGCGACGTGCGGGAAAATCGTCGGCGATGGCAATGCCCAGGGCTTCGGCAATCTGGCGGGCGCGCTCGATCGCCCGTTCGCGAACAGCCAGCAGGGCCACCATTTCAAGTCGGGGACTGCTGCGATTGACGACGATGGCCAATTCCGGCGTGCTCTCCGCCGTGGCGCTGAGTGCCTGGGCGATCCAGACGATCTGCGGCAGGGCGGTGGCGGTGACGATCTGTGCCGCCGACGCATGATGGAAAGCCACGCCATCGGCCAGCACGGTGTCCAGCCCCCAGTGGTCGATCAGCCAGCCGCCGACGTCGGCATGCGTGGTGCCGAACAGCTGGGATTCCTCGGCCTGGAGCCTGGGGGTTTCGGTCGAGTTGACCAGGAAACGCTGATAGGGATCGCCAATTGCCGAGAGCAGGATCAGTTCGCCGATATCGTGCAACAGCCCCGACAGGTAGGCTTCGTCGGGATGCGGATAGTCGGCCAGTTCGGCCACGCCGCGGGCAATTTCACCGACCAGCAGCGAATGGCTCCAATAGTCGGCGACATCGAATTTGTCGAGATTGGGATTGCGGTCAAAAAGCCGCTGGATGGAAAGGCAGGTTGCCAGCGAGCGAACGAGGCGCGTCCCGAGCGCAACGAGGCAGGTTTCCAGATTCTTGAGTTCTTTGCCCCGGCGCAGTGCGGGTGAGTTGGCGACGCTCAGTATGCGGCTGGCCAGGCCGGGGTCTTGTTCGACGATACCGGCCAGTTCGCCCATCGTCGCTTGCTCATCTTCGACCGTCCGTACCAGTCGCAACAGAATCTCGGGCGGAGAAGGTATCCGCGCGATATCGATTGATTCCAGAACAGACTTGGGAAGACTGTGCATGAGTATGATGGTTCAATAATTACTTGTGGGCGGCACGGGAAGAGGGGGGAACTAATATTTAAACACGATGGACACAATTCTAATTTACACAGTTAATGCGTCGTAAATATGAAATATTGGAAATATTTTCAGATTGAATAGAAGCAAGATTAGCCGGAAATTTCAAGCCCGGATTGGCTAAAAAGCCAGTGCTGTTTCATACATCTGTTGGGGGATGAAGATTTCAAATTTGGCCAATATTTCCGGTTGACCGTGGGATTGCCTCTCGTAGACGAAAAAAAGCCGGCCGGGAAGGTATTTCCCCGGCCGGCCTTGCTTGCCTGCGTTAGCCGCGCTGGGCGAGCGGCACGACGTCGCGCTTGGCGGCGCCGACGTAAAGCTGGCGCGGACGACCGATCTTGTATTCCGGATCGGTGATCATTTCTTCCCACTGCGTCATCCAGCCGACCGTGCGGGCCAGGGCGAAAATGCAGGTGAACATTTCGGTCGGAATGCCGATGGCCTTCTGGACGATGCCCGAGTAGAAGTCTACGTTGGGGTAGAGCTTCTTCTCGACGAAGTACGGGTCTTCCAGTGCGATCCGCTCGAGTTCCATGGCCAGCTTGAACAGGCGGTCGTTTTGGAGGCCGAGTTCGGTCAGCACTTCGTTGCAGACCTTGCGCATGAGCGTGGCGCGCGGGTCGAAGTTCTTGTAGACGCGGTGGCCGAAGCCCATGAGCTTGAACGAATCGTTCTTGTCCTTGGCGCGGGCGATGAATTCGGGAACGCGCGAGACGTCGCCGATTTCTTCGAGCATCTGCAGACAGGCTTCGTTGGCACCGCCGTGGGCCGGGCCCCACAGGCAGGCGATGCCGGCGGCGATGCAGGCGAACGGATTGGCACCAGAGGAGCCGGCCAGACGAACGGTCGAGGTCGAGGCGTTCTGTTCGTGGTCGGCGTGCAACGTGAAGATGGTATCCAGCGCGTTGACCAGCACCGGATTCGGCACGTACTTCTCGCACGGATTGCCGAACATCATGCGCATGAAGTTGGCGCTGTAGCTGAGCTCGTTGTCGGGATGCATGAAGGGCATGCCGATGCTGTACTTGTAGGCCATGGCGACGATGGTCGGCATCTTGGCGATGAGATGGATGAAGTTGGTGTTGCGATGTTCGGCATCGGCGAAATCCATCGCGTCATGATAGAAGGCCGACAGGGCGCCAACGACGCCGGTCATGACGGCCATCGGATGGGCGTCGCGACGGAAACCGGAGAAGAACTTGGCGAGTTGCTCATGGACCATCGTGTGATGCGTGACGGCGGCCTCGAACTCGGCTTTCTGCTGGGCATTCGGCAGTTCGCCATTTTTCAGCAGATAGGTCACTTCGAGGAAATTGCAATTCTCGGCAAGTTGTTCGATGGGGTAGCCGCGATAGAGCAGCTGGCCGACATCGCCATCGATGAAAGTGATTTTCGACTTGCAACTGGCCGTGGACATGAAGCCGGAGTCATAGGTGAACAAGCCTGTTTTGGCGCCCAACGTCCGAATGTCGACACAGTCGTTGCCATGGACCGGCGCCATGATCGAAAAATCGACCGGTGCCAGACCGTCAATGCTCAGTGTTGCCTTGCGTTCAATAGTCATCTACTTACCCCCTTGAGAAATTTTGTTGTGCTGTCTGCCATCAAAGCGGGCAGAGCATACTGGTATACCGTGTACTTTCTTTGACCGTTGGTAAATCAAGCAATACGCATGCCCTTCCTTGGCAAAAAGGGCGATCCGCGGCTGGCCTGGGAAAGCGCCGGACAGGCGAGGTCCGACCCGGAAGCGGCGGGCACCAAACCGGCGCCAGCGTTCAGCCGATGCTCAGCTTCGGTGCGCGATGCTCATGGATGGCCGGACAGGCTCAGGAGCGCGCGGGCCTGGTCCGGACACTGGGTTGAAATATTTTCGTCGAGTGCCTTGAGCCAGCGTTTCGGAATGCTCTCCATGCCGTAGCGGGCGCCGGCCAGCATGCCGGCGATAGCGCCCGTGGTGTCGGCATCGCCGCCGCGATTGACGACGTCGATCAGGCAGTCCTCGAAGGTTTCGGTGGCGAAGAAAGACTGGAAGACGGCCTGCACGGTATCGACGATGAAGCCGCTGGGGTTCTCGCGCTGGCGCTTGTCGTAGGCGAAGACCGGGAAATCGCTGACCAGCTTGTGGGCACGTTCGCGCTCGACGTCGATGGGATCATGGCCGGCGAGGAAATCCTGAACCATCAGGATCAGCGTTTCGCAGGCCGCGTCGGACAGCGCGTTGTGGTGCGTGACATGGGCCTGGGCGCGGTTGGCAAAAATCGTCGTTTTTTCCGGTTGACCGTAGCAGGCCAGGGCGACGGGCAAGACGCGCATCGCGGCGCCGTTGCCGGCGTCGTGCTCGGAGGCATCGGCTTCCGGCCTGCCGGTCTTGCGGAAGGAGATCAGGTTGCGGCGCACGGTATTGCCGATATCGACCGGCTTGGCCCGCATCCAGGCGTCGAAGGCTTCGGCCGCGGCGATGGCGTCGACGCGGCCGCGGGCGATGATCGATTCGCCGAGGGCCAGCGACATCGTCGTGTCGTCGGTAACTTTGCCCGCCTTCAGGCGCAGCCAGCCGCCGCCGGTGATTTCGCAGTGCAGGCCGATCTGGTGGCGGATTTCATTGGGGGTCAGAAACTCGACCGTGGCACCCAGCGCATCGCCGATGGCCAGCCCGAGATAGGCCGCCATGCCGCGGTCGACGTGGGGCGCGTAGGCCGGCCCGGTGCGACGGCGCACCGGCGCGGTCCTGGCGATCAGTTCTCCGGTCCAAAACATTTGGCGTAATCCTTACAAACCCCACACGATGGGGCGGGGCAGACGTAGATGCCTTCGCGCGAACAGACCTGGCGGTAGAGGAATTTCTTCCACTTCATGTCGCCGGTGTTGTCGCGGGCAAGCGCCGGAAAATTGACCCACATCAGCCGGGAAAGTTCTTCGCGATTGGCCAGGCCGAGATCCTGCCAGAGATGGTCGCGGCCGGCGCAGGCGGTGGCCAGGATGTTGGCGATAAGCAGTTCGGACGGGTATTCGCAGGCGCGATGGTCGAGCAGCAGCTTTTGCAGGTCTTCCCATTCGGGGATGGCTTCAACCTCCCGGGCGCAGGACGATATGTCGCAGCCGGGAAAGTAGGCCTCGCACAGATAGCGAAAGGCCGCCGCACCCAGGCCAAGGTGAGGGGGGAGGCAACCCTCACCGCTGGCCTGGCCGGCAATGATGCTGGCCAGCAGCAAACGGTTCGGATCGCGCGCGGCCGGCCCGCCGACTGGTACAGCCAGCATGTCGCTGAGCAGCAGGAGGCGGGTGGGCAGGCGATCCGGACCGTTCATGGCCTGATCCTTGAAGGATGGTGCTTACTTGCTCGGGTATTCGACCAGGATGTCTTCGTCACGGACGATCATCTGGCAGGCCAGGCGCCATTGGGTCGGCGGGATGTCATCGACGTACATCTTGTCGACCTCGGCCTTGGTGATGTGGCCGAGTTCAAGCAGTGCAGCGACCTCGCGCACGTTGAGCGGGCCGCCCATCGGGGCGCGCTTGCCGTCAACCGATGACACCTTGACCAGACAGGTGCCGCAGTTGCCTTCCTGGCAACCGAAGTCGATCGGGATGTGATGTTCCTTGGCCAGTGCGAGGATGGTCTGGGTGTGGCTGCCGGCAACGGCATACACCGTCTTGTCCTTGTGCAGCGGGCTGCTGAATGTGATGAGGGCCATTTCTTAACTTCTCCAGAAGAGCGGGTTGATTTGAATTTCTCTGTTTGGGGTTGGGTCGATTTTTATAACGATGCTTTTAATCTTGTTCTGCTGTGGCGCAATTACGCGGGTTTAACCACGATATCGCCGCCGATAATCTGCGCCTGGCAAGCCAGCCGATGGCCGCGCGGGGCCATGTTGTCTTTCAGTACCTGGTCTTCGAGAATGCTCGGCGGGGCGAGGAACTCGCCGCCCGAAATGATCTTGGTCAGGCAGGTGCAGCACTCGCCTTCGCGGCAGCCGTAGGTGATGCCGGCGCCGACTTTCTCGGAAACTTCAATGAGCCGGGTACCGGCCGGTACGGTGACTGTGACGCCGATATCCTGAAATGTGACTTTTGCTTTAGGCATTGTTTTCCCCCTGGTTGTTATGCGAGTGCCGCCATGTCGATGTCACGGTGTTCAACCCGACCGGTCAGGTGACGGGCCAGTTGTTCGCCGAGATCGCGGCAGGCTTCGAGTTCGCCGGCATCCGGCACGAGCTTGATACGCAGTCCTTCGACCGGGACGCGCAGCTTGAGGCCGCGCAGGCGGTCCTCGATCAGCCGTACCGCCTCGCCGCTCCAGCCATACGAGCCGAAGGCGGCACCCAGTTTGCCCTTGACGTTGACGGTGGTCAGTGATGACAGCACGTCCCAGATCGGCTTGACGGCGTCGGCATTGATCGTCGGGCTGCCGAAGGCCAGGCCATCGGCTTCCTCGATGAGGTCGGTGAAGATGCCCGACTCGCCACCTTCGAGGTCGTAGAGCGAAACGCGCACGCCGCCGATGGATTCGGCGCCGGCGGCGAGCGATTCGGCCATGCGTCGGGTATTGCCGTAGGCCGAGATGTAGAAGACGACCAGCGTCTTCTCGCTGCGCGCCTCGTTGAACAATCGTGGCGTCGCCAGTTCGCGGTAACGATGTACGTAGTCGCGCGGCGCATGGCGCAGGATCGGGCCATGGGCCGGGGCGATCAAATTGATTTCGAGCGGTTCGATCAGGGCGATGGCGTCGAGCACGTACTCGCGGAAGGGCCGCATGATGTGCGCGTAGTAATACTCGAACGAGAAACGGAAATCGCCGACCGTGTCGTTGAACAGCCGGTTGTCGCAGAAATGGCAGCCGAAGATGTCACCGGTGAACAGCAGGCCATCCTCGACGAGATAAGTGCATTGCGTATCCGGCCAGTGCAGGTAGGGCGTGTGCAGGAAACGCAGAGTCCGGCCGCCGAGATCGACTTCGTCGTCGGTGGTGACCGGAATATATTCGGGCGGCTTCTCGCCGGAGGGCTTGAGCAGCGCTTTCAACATCATCTGGGCGCGGCTCGACAGATAGACCTTGGCCTGCGGGGCGCGCTTGAGCAACTCGGGCAGGGCGCCGCTATGGTCCGGCTCGAGATGGTTGAGGACGATGGTGGTGATTTCGTCGTAGCGGGCGACCGTTTCGAGTCGACGGAAGAAATCGTCGGCGAAGTTTTCCTTCACCGTGTCGATGATTGCCACGCCGTTCTCGCCGCGCACGACGTACGAGTTGTAGCTCGTGCCGTTGGCGGTTTTGAGGATGATGTCGAAACTCCGCAGATGCGGGTCGAGGGCGCCCACCCAGTGGACGCCCGGCGCAATTTCTACGGCGTGGTCAGTGAGTGCCGCAGCGACCATGGCTGCTTTCCTCTTCCTCGTGATCATGCGCGTGGCTGCCGCAGCTGCCGTGCCCTTCCGGGCCATGCACGCAGGCTTCGATGTTGCCTTCCGGCAGTTCGACATTCTTTAGCCCGATCCACGCGTCCACCGCAGCAATGTCGAAACCGACCAGCCGTTCCTCGCCGATTTCCATGAGCGGGCGGCGAATGAGCAGCGGGTTTTCGAGCAGCAGATGCAGTGCATCCTCGAAACCGAGGTTTTCCGGGACGATTTCGCCCGACTTGATATCGGGCGCCGCCGGGTTGAACCAAAGGCTGATCGGCAGCTTGCCAAGAAAGGCGAGCAGGCGGTCAGCCGTCCAGGCTTCGGTCTTGAGACTTTTTGCCTGGACGGTGTGGCCGGCTGCTGCGAGCAGGGTCTTCTGGCGAAGATTGCCCTTGCAGCCGGGTTTTTCGTAGAACGTGACAACCGCCATTACGCTGCGTCCTTCCACAAGCCGAATTGCTTGAGCTTTTCGATCGGGATGCCGGTCAGCGAACCCGGCGGGTTCAGGAAGGCGCCGAGTTCATCGACGATGGCCATTTCGATCGGGCAGATCGCAGCGCATTGCGGCACGCTGTGATCGCCCAGGCACTCGGTGCATTTGCCGTCGTCGATCAGGAAGTGTGGCTTGTCTTCGTAGATCGCGTCGTTCGGGCAGACATCGACGCAGGCCCAGCAATTGACACAGGATTCGGTGATTTGCAGTGCCATTTACGCCACCTTCAAGGTTTCTGCTGCCGGGCTCAACTTGCCGGTCGCCGCGATTTCCTTGTACACCGCCATCACGGCTTCCTCGATCGGCTCCATCGCGTGTTCGCCGTTCGGCGCGATGCCGGCGGCTTCCAGCTTGGCCCAAGGCTCGAAACCGACTTTGGAGCAGAGCACGACTTCGCAGCCTTCGAGCACGCGGATGTTGCGGTCGAGCAGCGATTCGGTAGAGCCAGCCTCGGCCACGTCGCCGTCACCGCAGGCATCCATGCCGCCGCAGTAGAGCTCGGTCTTGCGGTGGCTCATGAAGCGCACGCCTTCCGGTGAAGCTTCGTAGATCAGGAACTCCTTGGCATGACCGAAGTGTTCGGCGACGACGCCGTTCTTGCCGGCCACCGCCATGAGCACCGGGCGGGCATCAGCCGGGATGCCGAGTTCTTCGGCTTTCGGCTTGACGATGCCGCGCTTGGCGTCGAGCTTCTCGATGATCTCGTCGTGGACAACCTTGCGACGGACCATGGCGGCTTCGTAATCGACCTCCATGACGTCGATCTTGTCCATGGTGAATTCGTCGCCGCGATCTTCGCCGAGCAGGCCGACCGCGTCGGCACGGCACTGGCGGCAGTGGCGCATCATCGCCATGTCGCCGGCACAGGCATCCTGCAGGTCTTGCAGTTGCTCAGGCGTCGGTTCCGGCTGCTCCATGATGCCGTAGTAGGTGCCGTGTTCAGCTTCGGCAATCAGCGGCATGACGTTGTGCAGGAAGGCGCCCTTGGCCTTGACGATCTTCGAGACTTCCTTGAGATGCTCGTCATTGACGCCCGGGATCAGCACCGAGTTGACCTTCACCAGGATGCCGCGGTCGGTCAGCATCTGCAGACCGAGCTGCTGCTGTTCGATCAGGATGCGTGCGCCTTCGACGCCAAAGATGCGTTTGTTCTCCCAGAAAATCCACGGGTAGATCTTGGCACCCACTTCCGGATCGACGCAGTTGATGGTGATCGTCACGTGGTCGATGTTGTGCTGGGCAATACGGTCGACATACATCGGCAGGTTGAGGCCGTTGGTCGACACGCAAAGTTTGATGTCCGGGGCGCGCGCCGAGAGCTCTTCAAAAGTCTCGAACGTACGGGCCGGGTTGGCGAGGGGGTCGCCGGGTCCGGCGATGCCGAGTACGGTCATCTGCGGGATTTCGGCGGCGACGGCGAGTACCTTGTTGATCGCCTGTTTCGGCGTCAACACCTCGGAAACGACGCCCGGACGGGATTCGTTCGAGCAGTCATACTTGCGGTTGCAGTAATTGCACTGGATGTTGCAGGCCGGGGCCACGGCAACGTGCATGCGGGCGAAGTAGTGGTGCGCTTCTTCCGAATAGCACGGGTGGTCCTGAACTTTGGCGCGAATGTGATCGGGCAGATGGCCCAAAGCGTCCGGGGCCGTACCGCAGCCGCTGGATGCACAACCGCCGCCTTCAGCGGCAGGGGCAGAATTGCTGATAACTGGTAGTTCCACGATGTCGGCTCCTCGAATGCAGTCGAAGCCTATTCAGCAATCGCTGTGCCAGAGCGGTTTTTCTATTTAAATCATATAGATGCTTATTGTTGTCGAAGCGCCTGTTGGCAGGCTTGTCGCATTTGCGACAGCGCTGCAGTGCACAAGCCACAGTGGCCGTAGCCGGGAAAATATCTCGTCAGCAGCGGCGCAGCATTTCAATTCCCGGCGCCGGTCTGTACACTGCGTGCATCTAACCCACGACCATTTGGAGAACGAAGCATGCGAGGCACGTTTGAGTACAAGCTGGACGGTAACGGCGACGCCATTAAACTGAATGTCGACCTGGATGCAGTCAGCGCCAATGCCCTGGTTCGACTTGATCGCTACATCAACTGGGCCGATGTCCTGAAACTGACCGATAACGATCCGGAGGCCGCCTACGCCGCCGAACGCCTGCACACCGTGTTGCAGCACATGGGCAAATAAAGCCCGTGTAAGGAATCTTCGGCCGGGGTCACCAACCCCGCCGGAAAAGAAGGAGCCAGGGCTTGCGCCTTGCGCTCCTTTTTTTGCGGGGTCAGTTTTGAGTTTCTGGCAAGCCGAACCGGGTGTTGGCATCTGGCTGCAAGCGGTTGCGGTCGTTCGAGCGCCAAATACGCAAGCTCACCCGACATACTGCCAACCGGAGGTTAGCTTACCTTCGCTTCCCCGGAGCCTTGCATCTCAAGAGGCTAGCCGGAGGGGGGCCGGTCGAACTGCTTGTTCAGTCCTCGTCATCAATTCCATGGTCATTTTCTGTTCATCCTCCGACTGCAATGCAATTTGAAACGCGTATTGCCAGAACTGCGTCAGATTATCGATATGAATCTCACGCCCTTCTACCGACAGCAGTCCACATGCAGAAAGGTCATGAAGAATTCGGGAAAAATGTTCCTGCGTAAGATTCAGGCATGAGGCGATGACGCCTTTGCTGGTCGGCAGGTGGATGATCAACCGTGTTTGTCTTGCCTTGGACGAATTGCTCCGGTGGCTGTCTTGCCCCATGACCGGAAGCGGCGGATTGGCCCGCAATGCTTCGCGCGCCAGATAATTGATCACGCGTTCCCGACCGGTGTGCATGGAGTAGGACTCGACGTCGTGAATGAGCCCGGAGACACTTCGCGACAAGTTGTCGATGACCTGGCGGGCAAAGGATCGATTGCTCTCCAATGCATTCAGAATATTGGCCTTGGCAATGTGCAAAAGCATGCATTCATTCAAGGTCTGGGCATTTACCTGATGGTTTTTCCCCTGAAACAGACTGGATTCGCCAAGTGTTTGCATTTGACCGAAGACATCCAGAATCTTCTCGTTGCCCAGCGGAGAAGAGAAATAGAGCTTTACCTGACCGTAGACGATCACCAGGAGTCCGCTACAAGCGTCATCCTTGCGAAACAGGATCTCGCCACGTGCCGCATAGATCTTGCGCGCACCAACACTCATTTCCGTTAACTCTTCGGGACTGAGCCCATCGAATAGCGGTACGCGCGAGATCAATGAATTGATTGAAGACGATTTTTGGACACAATCCATTTGAGAAACTCCCATAAGGCGGGTTAGATTGATTTCCGAAAATGACTACAAGCACTCTCTTTACTTGGTGAGAGGCCGCAGCAAACGCTTTGAAGTCAGTTGGCGATCCGATATTGACCGGATATGGCCCGACAATATGTTCGCTATCGCACATTACGCCCTGTGCCGAAGCACCTTATGCCCGTGCTACCGGATTACTGGCGATCCGGCACGGTGGCTTTTTTTCTGGTCGAGCAGGGCGGCTTTCCTGGTGTCGGCGTAGGGGAGACCATGGCTTATACCGGTTTCAAAACGCGAAATCGTGGTCTCCAGTTGTGGCGCAGGAATAAATCAGTGTTTCCCTGGCCTTATGTTCGTCACCGAACAAACTGGCCTGTCCCGTTTGGGTATGGTTGTCTTGTCGCTTGCACGCGAATTGACCGATATAGCAACGACTACCCCAAGAGGCCACATCATGTACAAAGCTAGCCCAACTTTCGCTGTCGTCGCACTTGTCACCAGTCTTGTTTCAGGCTGCGCCAACATGACGGAAACCCAACGCACCACCGGCACGGGCGCGGGGATTGGTGCGGTGGCCGGCGCGCTCATCGGCGGCTTGACCCAGGGTGATGCCCAGGGCGCAGCGGCCGGTGCGGCAATCGGCGGAGCGCTCGGCGCGGGCGGCGGCTATTTATGGTCGCAGCGCATGCAGGAACAAAAGGCGACCATGGAACAAGCCACTCAGGGAACAGGGGTGAGTGTCAGCCAGACCGCGGACAATCAGCTCAAGCTCGACATTCCCTCTGATATTTCCTTCGACTCCGGGCGCTATGACGTCAAACCCAACCTGCGCCCGATACTCGATCGCTTCGCCGGCACGCTGAACCAGAATCGGGTGACCACGGTAAAAATCATCGGCCACACCGACAGTTCGGGTTCCGATGCGATCAACGGTCCGCTGTCGGTCGATCGGGCCAATGCCACGCGCAGCTATCTTGTCGATCGCGGCGTTGCCATGAATCGCATCAGCATCGACGGTCGCGGTTCGCATGAGCCCGTCGCCGACAACAACACGGCGGCTGGACGCGCCATGAACCGCCGCGTCGAAATCTTTGTTGCTGAGCCGGCGCGCTAAAGAAGCGCTGATTTAATCCGGGGCAAATTCATTTTCTCCACTTTGCCCACGGGTCCGAATCACTGGCTGAGGTGTTTGAATGGTTTGACGTTCTCTTGGCCGGTGCGGCGCGCTGGCTTTTTTCCTGATCGTGCTGCGCGGCTTTTTTGACGCGCTTTTCTCTCAATCGCTCGGCGTCTTCGAGGCTCAATTCGGCGGGGGGGCCGGGTATCTGGTTCGGCGGCACGATGCGGTCCCGAGGCGGCAGTTCGAACTGCTCGTCAGAAGCGCGGGGCAGGCTTTTGAACTTGTACAGATAGAAGGCTTCGACCTTTTGGCGCGCCCAATCGGTCTTTTTGAGGTACTTGACGGCGGAATCGATGCTCGGGTTTTTGTTGAAACAATTGATATTGAGATAGGCAAACAGGATCTCGAACCCGTAGTGATCGACGATCTCAACGAGCAGGTTTTTTAAACTGAGCCCATGCAGCGGGTTGTTTTGGTAGTTGATCTCGTCGTTCATGCTGTTGCCTAACCATGGAATAAGGCCGGGATTATACCGATCACTGTCCCGGCTCAGTCCTTCTTGTCGCATTGCCGACAGTCGCGATGCTTTGATTTTAAAGACTATTGCCGTGGCGCCGGTTTTGCTTGTCGATAGGCATGAAAACCTTTCTCGACTGGTCGGCTTACGACACCTACGGCATGGGCGATGCCTATGCCGGCATTCCGGCGACGGGCGGCAATTACGCCAAGGCGGTTGCCGTCTGCATGAACAATCACCAGTGTCAGCGCGACGGCAAGGGCGTCATGTGCCCGAGCTACCGCATCACCGGCGATCCGGCGCATTCGACCGGGGCGCGGGTCAAGGCTTTCAAGGCGGCGCTGAATGGCGAACTGGGCGAGCAGCCGTTCATCCATCCCGATCTGGCGGCGGCGATGGACCTTTGCGTGTCGTGCAAGGGCTGCAAGAAGGAATGCCCGAGTTCCGTCGACATGACGCTGATCAAGACCGAATACCTGGCGCATCGCAACGAGGAATTGGGCTTGCCGCGCCGGGCGAAGCTGTTCGGCGGTCTGCCGGAATGGCTGCATCGCTATCGCCGGCCGCTCGCCACGCTGGTTCGCCTGCGCAACGCCTCGCCTTTCCTGGCCGGGCTGGTCGAGCGCAGGTTGGGCATTTCGGCCAAACGGCCGATTCCCGAGATCGTCAGCCAGCCGGTTTTCGCCGAAAACACCGAATCCCACGGTCAACGGGGAAAAGTGGCGATTTTTGTAGACACCTTCACCCACTACTACACGCCGGAAGTGGCCGAGGCGGCCATCGCCGTACTGACGGCGGGCGGCTATGCCGTCGAAGTGCTGCGCCCGGCGGCCGAGGATGTCGAGCCCGAACGCCCTTTGTGCTGTGGTCGCACCTATCTGTCGCAAGGCATGGTCGATGCTGCCAAGCTCGAGGGCCAGCGCGTGATGGCCGCGCTGGCACCAGCCCTGGCTTCTGGGACGCCGATTGTCGGTCTTGAGCCCTCCTGTCTGCTGGCCCTGCGCGACGAGTTTTACAGCCTGTCGCTCGGGCCGGAGGTCGGGCAACTCGGCAAGCAGGCTTTCCTGTTCGAGGAATTCCTCATGCGCGAGGGGAACAAGGGGCTGAAGCTGGATCTGAAGCCGATTCCCGGCGGCAAGGCCGTGGTCCATGGCCATTGTCACCAGAAGGCCTTCGGCGCCATGAAGTCGATGAAAAAAGTGCTCGGCTGGATTCCGGAATTCGAGTTCGAGATCGTCGATGCCAGTTGCTGCGGCATGTCCGGCAGCTTCGGGCTGGAGGCCGAGCATTACGAGGCTTCGGTGAAAATGGGCGAACTGGCCTTGCTGCCGGCCGTGCGCTCAGCGCCGGTTGATGCGACGATTGTGGCGGATGGCTTTTCCTGCCGGCATCAGATCAAGGATGGCACTGGGCGCGATGCGGTGCATGTGGCCGTCCTGCTGGCGCGGGCGTTGGCTTGAGTTCAGTGGCCGTGTGGCCAACTACCGGCGCTGTTTCCGCCCGCCAGGCGATGCCATGGTCAACCGGGTTTACTACGGTCTACCGTAAAAAACGGCCAAAATTGAAATGCCGCCTCAATGCCGTGAAAACAAGTCCCGCACCTTGCACAGCGCCGTCGTGATGTCGAAGCGCGGGTCGGGCAGGGCTTCGCCGGCCAGGATGCGGGTGATGGCGAGGGCCGGGTCGGTTTCGCCGGTGAGCAGCACTTCGGTGCCGCGCTTTTTCATGTGGCGGATGAAACCGTCGCCGGCGCTGGCCGCCACGATCAGATCGATGCCGTCGAGCGGGTGCGGCTCCTTGTCCTCGAAGACGTGGAGCACCTGCTCCTTCTCCAGATTGACCCGGCGCGGGGCGGGCAGCAACTGGTTGGCGCGGTGGTTGCTCAGGTCGTAAACCAGCCATTGTCGGGTTTGCCCCGCATGGCTGCTGACGGTTTCGAAGTCCTTGGTGGCGATGGCGATTTTCATGGCGAGCGGCGTCTTTACAGGGCTGTCAGCGTGACCGCCACGTCGCGTGGCGGCGAGAAATACGGGGCGGAGGTGACCAGAATGTCGGCCCCGGCCCGCGCATAATCTTCAGCATTAGCAGAATTTATGCCGCCCGCCGCGGCGATGCGGGTGTGCGAGGATTTCGGAATCAGCCCTTTTATCCGGTTGACCGTGGCAACCGGCATTTTTTCGAGTTGCAGGATGTCGGCGCCGGCCTGTTGCCAGCACAAGGCTTCCGCCTCGTCGCCGACCTCGACGACGATGGCGCGTTCCGGCCAGGCGCGGCGCAGGCGTTGCACGGTGGCCCGCGGCGCTTCGCCGCCGAGAAAGGCCCGGTGCTCGGCGAAGATGAGCAGAGTTTCCGACAGGCTCAGGCGATGCGGGCTGGCGCCGCCGGCCAGAATGGCCTTGATCGCCGCCGCCTTGGTGCCGGGGAAATTCTTGCGCGTGCAGGCGATGCCGATGTCCGGGTTCTCGACGCGGGCAGCGGCGACGATGTCGGCCGTGCAACTGGCGATACCCGAGAGGTATTCCATGAAAGTCTGTGCTGTTTTCCAGACGGTGTGCAGGGCAGCGGCCGGGCCTTCCAGCGTCAGGATCGTCTCGCCAGCAGAGAGCCGGTTTCCGCTGGTGACCACGTTGCCGACGCAGCGCAGGCCGTGCAGTTCGCCCATGCGCCGGGCTTCTTCGCTGGCGCAGACGACCATGGCCTGCCGCGCGCGAAAGACGAGGCGGCCGGGCTGGTCGCCGATACCGAGCGAAAAGGTCGTCGCGTCGCCGCAGGGGACGTCTTCGTCGAGCAGCCGTTCAAGCTCGCTGTCGGGCAGGGAGTAAGGGGTGCCTGTCATCAGCGCGGCGCCTCGGTGGAAAAACTGTAAAAGCCGCGTTTTGGCGACGTGCAGTCGTCGGTGATCGGCTGACGAAGTATCAGCCAGCGCTCGTCGCGCAAGCGCCAGGCGCGCATGGTTTCGCCGCCGTCGATGGCGCGGTAGAAGTCCTCGTCGTCATCCGAGCGGCAGGTTTCAAGCAGGTATTGGTGCGCGTAGTAGCACAGCTTGTCGTCGGCGTCGTAGCCGAGGCAACGGCTGGCCGGCATTTCGTATTCCCGGTATTCGACAAAATGCAGGGGTGTTTCGGCCATTTCGCGCCACGCAACCGGCAGGCCTGCAGCCCAGTCGGGGGCGCCATCATCGCGACAGCCGGAAAGGCGTTCGGGCGAACATGAGCGGATTGTTGCCAACATCGTCGACTCCTTATTCCATCAAGGCCACGGATTTGATTTGAACACTGACCGGCAGGCCCGGCGCGATGCCGAGCTGGGCGGCCGAACGGCGCGTCAGGCGGGCGACCAGCTGGCTGGCGCCGATCTGGACGCGGACCAGCAGCAGGCCGGGATGGTCATCGGCAGCCATCGATTCGACCGTGCCGTCGAGCACGTTCTGGATGCTGCTCGGCTCCGGGTGGTGCACGGCCAGGCTGACGTCGCGGGCCAGTACGCGAACGCGCACATGCTTGCCGGTCGGCACGCCACGATCCCGCGTCCACAGGCTGCCACCGGCGAAATCGACGCGGGCCAGATGCCACTCGGTATCGACGGCGCCGACCATCGCGTCGAGCACGACGCCAACATCCTCGCCGAGGCGGATCGGCAAGTCGAGACGGGCCAGCGTTTCGACCAGCGGGCCGTCGGCGACGACCCGGCCGCCATCCATGGCGACAATGTGATCGGCCAGGCGGGCGACTTCGTCGGGCGAGTGGCTGACGTAAATGACCGGAATGGCCAACTCATCGTGCAGGCGTTCGAGGTAGGGCAGGATTTCCTGCTTGCGCTTGAGGTCGAGCGCCGCCAGCGGTTCGTCCATGAGCAGGATTTCCGGGCCGACGGCGAGCGCCCTGGCGATGCCGACGCGCTGGCGTTCGCCGCCGGACAGCGTGTCCGGCTTGCGGGCTAGCAGGTGGCCGATGCCAAGCAGTTCGATGGCCTGCTCCAGCCCGACGCGCTGCGCCGTGGCGCTGCGTTTCAAGCCGAAATTCAGGTTGCCGAGGACGTTGAGATGGGCGAACAGGCTGGCTTCCTGAAAAACGTAGCCAATCGGCCGCTGGTGCGTCGGCAGCCAGGTTTTTTCGTCCTGCCAGATTTTGCCCTTGAATTCGAGTCGACCGTGGGGAGCGCGTTCCAGCCCGGCCAGGCAACGCAACAAGGTGGTTTTGCCCGAGCCGGAATGGCCGAATAGTGCGGTGACGCCGCGGCCGGGCAGGGCGAGGTCGACATCGAGCGTGAAGCCGGGCCAGTCGAGTTTGAAGCGCGCTTTGATATCGTCCATGTCAATCTCCCTTCGCCGGCTTGGGGCGGCGGACGTACATGGCGAGCAGCACCGTGAAGGAAAAAATCAGCATGACGGCGGCCAGGCGGTGGGCGTCGGCGTATTCCATGGCTTCGACGTGGTCGTAGATCTGCACTGAGGCGACGCGGGTGACGCCGGGAATGTTGCCGCCGATCATCAGGACGACGCCAAATTCGCCGACCGTGTGGGCAAAGGTCAGGACGCCAGCGGTGATGAAGCCCGGTTTGGCCAGCGGCAGGACGACCGAAAAGAAGGTGTCAACCGGCGAAGCGCGCAAGGTCGCGGCGACTTCGAGCGGCCGCTCGCCGATGCTTTCAAAGGCGTTTTGCAGCGGTTGCACCATGAAGGGCAGCGAATAGAACGACGAGGCAACGACCAGGCCCCAGAAGGTGAAGGGCAGCACGCCGAGGCCCAATGAGGCGGTCAGTTGCCCGACCGGCCCATGCGGCCCCATGGCCAGCAGCAGATAGAAGCCGAGCACCGAGGGCGGCAGCACCAGCGGCAGCGCGACAACGGCGCCGAGCGGCCCCTTCCACCACGAACGGCTACGCGCCAGCAGCCAGGCGATGGGGGTGCCGACGAGGAGCAGGATCAGGGTCGTGATCCCGGCCAGTCGTGTGGTCAGCCAGATGGCCTGGAGGTCGCTGTCAGTCAGCATGGTGGCGGGATTTTGGTTGGATGAAAGTGGTGTTGATTAGAACGGAATTGTCATTGGTGTGGAAGTCGAACGAAAGGACCGAAACCCCTCCCCAGCCCTCCCCTTGTCAGGGGAGGGAGCCCGTTCGCGCGGGGTTTTGCTTTGCTCCTCCCCTGACAAGGGGAGGCCGGGTGGGGTTTGCATGATCCGCCACCATTTTCTCAGCGCAGCTCATACCCAAACGACTTGATCACCTCTAGCGCCTTTGGCCCCTTGAGGTAGTTCATCAGCGCAACAGCTGCCGGCTTGTCCTTGCCCTTGGCCAGAATGACCACATCCTGGCGGATCGGGTCATACAGGTTGCCCGGAACGACCCAGCCCGAACCGGAGCCGATGGTGCCGTTCTTGATCACCTGCGAATAGGCGACGAAGCCGAGTTCGGCGGCGCCTGTCGCAACGAACTGCTGGGTCTGCGAAATATTCTCGCCCTGCACGATCAGCGGCTTGATGCTCTCGGCGACGCTGAGCTTGCTCATGACCTGCAGGCCGGCTGCGCCGTAGGGGGCGGTTTTCGGGTTGGCCAGGGCCAGATGCTTGAAGCCACCCTTCTTGAGGACCTCGCCCTTGGCGTCGACCAGCTTGGGGTCGGCCGACCACAGCACCAGCTTGCCGATGGCGTAGGTGAAAGCGGTGCCGGCGACGGCGTTGCCTTCCTTGACCAGCTTGGCCGGGGTTTCGTCATCGGCGCCGAGCAGGACCTGGAACGGCGCGCCGTTGGCGATCTGGGCGTAGAACTTGCCGGTGGAGCCGAAGGATAGATTGGTCTTGTGGCCGGTGTCCCGCTCGAAGAGCGTGGAAATGACCTGCATCGGGCCGGTGAAGTTGGCGGCGACGGCGACCTGGACTTCGTCGGCGTGGGCTGTGGCGACAGCGAGCAGGGAGAGGATGAGGGTGCTCAGACGTTTCATGACGGGGCTCCAGAGGCGATTAGGAATACTTGCAAAGAATGACCGACGAGGCCTTGAACACGGCGCAGGCTTGCTCGCCTACGGCCAGGCCGAGCTTGTCGACGCTGTCGTGGGTGACGACGGCGCAGACCGATTTGCCGCTCTTCATGCTCAGCGTTATTTCGGCATTGACCGGGCCGTCGTGGATGCGGGTGATTTCGCCCCACAGGTGGTTGCGGGCACTGGTCTTGACGGTCGGGTCATTGAGCAGGAGCACCGACGACGATTTGACCAGGGCGCTGATTTCCATGCCGATGGTCAGGCCGAGGCTCTCGGCTGAATCGCCGGTGATGACGGCGACGATTTCATTTTCATCGTCGAGCTTGATGCGCACCTCGAAATCGACATGGCCCTCGCGTAGCGCAACGACGTGGCCGGCGAACTGATTGCGGGCGCTGGTTTTCATCGACATGCGCTTGAGCAGCTTGCTGAACTGCTTGAAGTCGCTGGCTTCGCCATCGTTCATGCTGGCTTGCAGGCGCTCCAGCGCCGCCTGGTATTCGGCCTCCAGCGCCCGGTAGAGGGCGATGGTCTTGCGGCCGTGCTCGGTCAGTAGCGTGCCACCGCCGTTCTTGCCGCCGGTCGAGCGGACGACCAGCGGCTGGTCGGCCAGGTTGTTCATGGCATCGACGGCATCCCAGGCGGCCTTGTACGAGATGGGTACGGCTTTTGCTGCCTGGGAGATCGAGCCATGCTGGTCGATGGCCTCGAGCAGGCGGATGCGGGTATCGCCGAGAAAGGTGCCGAACTCGGTATCGACTTCCAGTTTGCCACGCAGGCGGTGCAGGATGGTGTCCATGATTTCGTGATGTTCAAGTTTATATAGCGGTTACTATAACTCAGGTTGTGGTGCTTGAAATGTCCGTAAAATAGTCTGCCGTTGTGGTTGTAATGACAAGACGGCAGGGGCTAGAGTGTAGGCAACCCGACGAAAAAGCGTTAGTTGTTAATGTATATAGCGAAAAGCGGGCCAGTCACCTCAACTCAGCAAGGAGAACAGCATGAATGTCAGCGCACGCAATGTATTCAAGGGGAAAATCACCGCTTTGGTCGACGGTGCGGTCAATGCCGAAGTCGAAGTCACCATGCCGGGTGGCGACAAAATTGTCGCAATCGTGACAGAAGGCAGCGTCAAGTCGCTCGGCCTGGCGGTCGGCAAGGAAGCGGTCGCCTACGTCAAGGCGCCGTGGGTGATGCTGCTGGCCGGCCCGGCCAACGTCAAATTCTCGGCCCGCAACCAGTTGGCGGGGAAAGTCGGCAAGCTGCAAAAAGGCGCCGTAAACACCGAGGTGGCCGTCGCCCTGCCCGGTGGCACGACGGTCTATTCCGTGGTGACCAACGAGGCGGTCATGGAGCTTGGCCTCAAAGAGGGCAGCGAAGCCTCGGCCCTGATCAAGGCCAGCCACGTTATTCTGGGCATTCCGGCCTGATTGCCTGACTCAGGCAGCAAAAAGGCGGTCGTTCGACCGCCTTTTTGCTGCGCCCGGTTTGGAACGGCGAATTTCCGGCGCCTGACCGGCTTGGTGTTGTGATAATGAAAATGTCATTAGATAAAGGTCGGCCAGCTACCGCCGCTGGGGAATTGCTTGAAGCAGTCATCCGGACGGCCGCTTCACTGTGAAACCGGCCTGATAACCAACGCTTGCTGCTCGGCCAATGCAGGCCAGAAGGGGTTTTCTAGAACGGTCGGTGGTCTGCGGCTTTTCTACCTTCAAAACCTTAATCGTGGCCAGTCGAGCGGCGTACTGTAATCGCAGATTCGTGGCATCACCGTCTGAGATCTATGCAAGATTTATTTTGAACAAATATCTAGGTCAGCATCTCTCAATATCATCGAAATTTGCGAAGGTGAGGCATCGTGAATGAGAAACTCTCCACTTCAAGCATGTCGCCCGTTCGGCCGCAGCACATCTCAGAAGAGGAATGGCGACTGCGGGTTGATCTAGCGGCATGCTATAGGCTAGTCGCCTTGTTTGGCTGGGATGATCTAATCTTCACGCATATTTCTGCCCGCCTGCCCGGTCCTAACCATCATTTCCTGATCAATCCTTACGGTTGGGGCTTCGATGAAATCACGGCATCCAGTTTGGTCAAGGTTGACTTGCTGGGTCAAAAACTCGATGACAGCCCCCACGATATCAATCCGGCTGGGTTCACAATCCACAGCGCCATACACGCGGCGCGCGAAGACGCGCAGTGTGTGCTGCACGTGCATAGCGTTAATGGCGTAGCCGTTTCGGCGCAAGAGCACGGAATATTGCCACTATCTCAGCATTCGATTTTCGTGCTCGCGTCGCTCGCCTACCATGATTACGAAGGTGTCGCACTGGTCGAGGACGAAAAGCCTCGCTTAGTGAAGGATCTTGGTGACAAGCGATTTCTGATGCTACGGAATCACGGACTGCTAACGGTAGGGCGCTCGGTCCCTGAAGCCTTTGTCGCGATGTATTTCATGGAGACGACCTGCATGATCCAAGTCCGCGCGACCGCAGGTGGGGGGGCAACGCGGCAGATTGGGCAGTCCATTATTGATGGCGCACAGGCGCAGTGGGAGCAGGTGACGAGAGGTGCCGGCGGTGGACTAGCTTGGCCCGCACTCTTGCGTCGCCTCGATCGCCGCAATCCTGGCTATGCTTCCTGAGAGGTATGGGCACCTTTGACAGTTGAACAGTGATCCGCCGAAACCCATCACCGAGTACATGTCTCGATCTGGCAATATTTAATTTGGCTTGGGGAATCAATACGGAATTTAGCCCGAATTGCAGGGTGTTCGAACTGTTGAGAGGAGGGAGGTATGGAACTGCCAGACATCATCACGCGATTGCCAGAAGTGGCGTTACCTTTTCCGCCAGAAGGCATGCGAGCTTACCTGTTGCAATCACAGGAAGGGCAAGTCGTTTTCTTCGAAATCTATGCCGATGCTTACATTCCACCGCATTCGCACGGCGGGCAGTGGGGTACTGTGCTCGACGGCAAAGTCGAGTTAACAATTGGTGACGAAACCCGTTGCTATCTCCCGGGCGACTCATACGTTATTCCTTCAGGCACGATACATAGCGCAAAACTTGTTGCCGGGACCAAGTTCCTCGATTATTTCGAAGAATGCGACCGACACAAACGGAAATAGCAACAAATTGGTCAGACGCAATGATTTGCCAGCAAGACAGCAAGCTATCGACGACTTCCTACGCAATTGAAAATTTAAGACCGATGGGATCGCTGCTATCAACCTTGCGACGGCTCTGGTTTGACCATCTCGTCGAATTGTTTGAATCACTGTTGCAATCAGTTAGCTGTCGTTGGAAGGTTCCGTTGCTGAAGATCAGCTGAGGGCTGCCCACCTACCGTTCGACAATTGTTGGTCAAGAGGAACCTTTTATTGGCCGGAGCCGGATTGGTGGATTTCAATTTTGGATATTTTTTCCGGTTGACCGTGGAACCGGGCGCTATCGTCGTTTTGCGCGAATGAGTCGCGCCGCCGGCTGACGGCAACGGGGCGAAACCCTATCGAGAGAGCGTGTGGCGAGGGTTCATTGGCGCCATGTTGTACTTCATGGGCGGGACTAGTGCTCGTGCCGGAGGCGCGTGGCCTTAGCGCGGCATGGTGCTGCTGAAGGCGTAGAAGCTGGCCGGTTCGCTGCCGTGGTTGGCGCTGTTGCGCCGGAAGACCAGCCAGCGATCGTCACGCAGGCGCCAGGCCGACATCCGTTCGCTGAAAGTGACCACCGGCTGAATTGTCTCGCCGGTGCTGGTTTGGGTGAGCAGAAAACGATGGCAGGTGAAGCAGGGCTTGTCGTCGGCATCGTAGCCAACGGCGCGCTCGGCGCTGATTTCGTATTCGCGGTAGTGGGCGTAATAAAGCGGCGCTTCGACGGCGTTCAACCATTCGGCGGGTAGATCTTCCTGCCAGATTCGCGCATCCGGGGTGCCCCCTTTGCAGCCGGGTTCTTTCACCAAATTGCTGGTGCTGGGGCTGGCGTTTCCGGGCAAGGAGTTCATGGCGGACGGTGAGTGCAGGAAAAGGTTAGGGCTGGCCGGATTGTGGCAATCAGGCGTCGAAATGGAGGGCGAGGCTGGCCAGCACCTTGGGTAGCGGCAGGTTTTCTTCGCTTTCCAGGATGCCCGGCACCGGGTGCGGGTACTCGTAGAAAATGCCGTAGGTGCCGCTGCGTTGGCCGTGCAGGTAAACATGGGCGCGCAGGGTGGCGATTTCGGCGTGGCGCAGCGTGACGATGTGCGGATCGTCGCCGGCGTCCGGCTCGATGTCGCAGGCTTGGGCGATGCGCTCGTCGAGCGAGACGAGGACACGGCGGATTTCACGGGATTTGGGGGCGGCCCAAGGGTTGGCGTTCATGGCAGTAGCTCCGTTTGGATTTGGGCCAGCCAGGTGTTGATGCGCTCTTCGGTCAGCAGTGGTTGGTGATGCTGATCGAGGGCCAGGCCGAGGAATTCGTCGCCATCCACCGCCTGCGAGGTGGTGAAGTCGTAGCCGGCGGTCGGCCAGCGGCCGACGACACGGGCGCCGCGGGCGACCACGGCGTCGTGGATGAGGCCGATGGCGTCGACAAATTCTTCGGCGTATTTCTTCTGGTCGCCGAGTCCGAAGATGGCAATGGTCTTGCCGGAAAGGTCGGCCCCGGCCAGTTGCGGCAGGAACTCCTCCCAACTTGGCTGGCTGAGTCCGACCGACTGGCCGGGCAACTCGCCATCGCCGAGCGTCGGGCTGCCGACGATGAGCACATCGTAGGCGAGGAAATCTGCTAGCGTCGTCCGGCCGATATTGACCGGCGCATCGGCCGCGTCACCCAGCTTTTTCGCCATCTGCTTGGCGATCAGCCGGGTGCGGCCGGTGTCGGTGCCGAAGAAGATTCCAATTTTGGCCATTTTTACTGGTTGACCGTGGAATCCTGCGTCAGCTCTTCCGGCAGGCAGCCGATAGGGGCGCCGAGGCTGCCATCCGGGCCGTTTTCAAACTGGACCAGATAGATTTCCTTGGTTTCGTCCATTTCGGCGACGCCAAAATGGACAATGACGCCGCGCAGGCCGGAGGGAACGATCAAGGCTTCTTCATCTTCGAAGCCGGGCATGCCGCCGTCGTTGAAGATGTCTTCAGCCGCGAAGACCATGTCGCCGATGTGATATTGCTGAGCGGTTTCCATGATCTCAGGCCCAGACGTCAGGCGGAGCGAGCAGGCGCTCGACCGGTTGATCGAACATCAGGTGCTCGTCGATGATGACCCCGACGTCTTCCGGCTTGACGCCGGTATACATGATGCCGTCCGGGTACACCAGCACGCTCGGGCCGAGGTGGCAGGGGCCGAGGCAGCCGGTGTTGGTCAGCGCGAAGCCCGAGGCCCACAGGTTGCGGGCGGTGAATTCATCGGAAAACGCCTGCCAGGTGGCGCCGCAGCCCTTTTCCTGACAGGAGCCGCGCGGGTGGCCGGCTGGGCGTCCCTGGACGCAGACGAGTACGTGTTTCTTCGGTTTTGGCATGGAGCTCTCCTGGTTGATGGTCAACCTATTGCAAGGGGAGTGCCAGGTATGAAAACTAATTAATTCAATTACTTGCTAACTTTTTGTCTTGTCTGCTTTGCGACAATCGTGATTCGGTGGCGATATTTGAAAATGGCTTGGTGCTCTGCACAAAAAATGGACGCAACTGGTCGTTCATGCACCATTGGGAATCAGTGAAAACAACCGTGTCAGAATCAATTTATCTAAGCCAATGATTTATATGGAATTGTTGTGCGTCGCAACATCCGGCATGATTTTCGCTCAAATGTCCTACCCGATTCCCAGCCGGGGCAATCCCCAGGAGAAAACACGTGTCGATGGAAAAACAGATGGAAATGGCCCAATTGCTGGCCCGCTTCAAACTGCAGGTCAAGCGCAGCCTGGGCGAGTCGGTCGATCTGGAAAGCCTGGCCAGAAATCCGGCCTATGCGCGGCAGCGCCTGTCTGAAATCGAGGAGGCGGCAGATGACGAGGCGCTCCTCGTCATGGTCTTGCGCTTGCGCGACTACCTGTTGCCGGTCGAGGTGGCGCCGCAGGTCGTGCTGCCAGCTGTGGAGCCCGTAGCGCGGGAACCCGACAGGCAGGAAACCCGGAGCTACCTGATGGGGGCGCGTGCCTGGTAGCACGCCACGAACAAATTAGCCATTCCCGCGCAGGCGGGAATCCATAGGGTTCAGCGCACGTGATCTCCCCTTGCGCGGGGATCACGGAACACGCCCTAGAACTGCTTGACCTCAATATTGAGCGTCTGGATCCGGTAGGCGATCTGGCGCGGCGTCATGCCGAGGATGCGCGCCGCCTTGGCCTGCACCCAGCCGGCCTGTTCCAGCGCGGCGATGACGCGTTCCTTTTCCGACAGGTTCGGATCGTCGATGTCGATTTCCGAATTTGCCCCGGAATTCGGGTTGACCGCAGGACGATGGAAACTCTCCTGCGGAGCCGCGGGGGCGGTGCGCAACGGGCGCGGGCTGCTGCGTTCGCGGACGCTGGGGAAACGGATCAGATCGACGTCGATGTTGCCGTCGTCGGAGAGCACGGCGGCGCGTTCGAGGCAGTTTTCCAGCTCGCGAACATTGCCCGGCCACTCGTGATTGGCCAGCCGGCGGTTGGCCATGTCGGTCAGCTTGAGCTTGCGTTTCTGGTCGTTACCGATCTTGGTCAGCAGGTGACGGGCGATTTCCGGAATGTCTTCGATGCGTTCGCGCAGCGGCGGCAGGAAGAGCGGCATGACGTTCAGGCGATAGAACAAGTCTTCGCGGAAGTCGCCCATTTCGACGGCTGTCTCCAGATCGCGGTGCGTCGCGGCGATGATGCGGACATCGACCTTGATGGTCTTGCTGCCGCCGACGCGCTCGAATTCGCCTTCCTGCAGGATGCGCAGCATCTTGGCCTGGAAGGCGGCCGAGACTTCGCCGATTTCGTCGAGGAACAGCGTGCCGCCGTGGGCCTGTTCGAAACGGCCCTTGCGGGCTTCGACGGCACCGGTGAAGGCGCCGCGTTCGTGGCCGAAGAGTTCGGACTCGAGCAGGTTTTCCGGCAGCGCGGCGCAGTTGAGCTTGACCAGCGCGTTGCGGGCGCGTGGCGAGTTGTAGTGGATGGCGTTGGCGATCAGCTCCTTGCCGGTGCCGGTCTCGCCGCGAATCAACACGGTCGTGTTCCATTTGGCAACCATGCGCGCCTGGTCGAAAACCCGGCGCATCACGGCCGAGCGGCCGACCATGCTGTCGAAGCCGAACTGGTGGCGAACGGTACGCCGGAGCAGGTCGCGCTCTTCGAGCAGCGAGGATTTTTCCTGGGCAACCGCCATCGACAGACTGAGGCTCTGGCCGATCAGGTTGGAGACCATTTCGACGAACTGGGCACGCTCCTCGAGCAGGCCGTCCTCGGGCGCTTCCGGCTGAACTGCCAACACGCCCTTGAGGTCGCCGCCGACCTTGATCGGCACGGCGATGAAGGGCAGTTCCGGCGAATAGACCTGGGCGCGGTTGAGGAAGCGGGCTTCGTCGGCAACGCGCACGAGCTTGATGGTGCGCGGCTTTTCGAGGATCAGGCCGATGATGCCTTCGCCCGGGCCGTACTGGTTGTCGTCGAGGATCGGGCCTTCTGGCGTGTAGATGGTGCGGATGTTGAGCTTGCCGGTTTCCGGATCGAGCACGCTGATCAGGCCGCGGGTCAGGCCGGCCTCGTCGTGCAGGACGCGTAGGACGTCGCGCAGCGTTTCGTTGAAATCGAGCGAACGGCTGAGCACCCGGCTGACGGCGTAGAGCGCCGCCAGCAACTGGATGTTGAGCTCGTGCGTTCGGCAGAAACCGCCGGGCGGCGGGCATTCGTCTGAGAGGGAGTGAATGATGTGTTCGTGCATGCTGTTCTCGTTGTTGTTCTTCTTAGATGGGGTCGCCATCGACGCGGAATTCGACGATCGCCGCCAAGCCGCCGCTCGGACTGTCGTCGAGATCGATGATCCCGCCGTGGTCGGCGACCACCTGCTGGGCGCGCGACAAGCCGGTGCCGATATGCTTGCCGCTGCCGCCCTTGGCCGTGAAGAACGGCTCGAAAGCCTTGTGCCGCCACTCGTGCGGAATGCCGGGGCCGCTGTCGATGACGGAAACGACGATGCATTCGTTGGTCAACGCGCTGATCAATGACAGCTCGCGCCGCTTCCAGCCCTTGATGTTCATTGCCTCGATGGCGTTGTCGACCAGCGCCTTGAACAGCATGCGCAACTGCAGCGGGCGACCCAGCATGGGCGGCAGGGTCGAAGCCGGTTGCCAGTCGACGGTGATGCCAGCCGAAAGCAGGCGCGGCGTGCTGACTTCAAGTACGTCACGGAGGATTTCGTTCATGTTCACGCCGACGACGATTTCGTGCTGGCCTTGCGGGATGACCTGGCGCAGCGTTTCGAGGTGCTCGCGGCTGCCGCTCAGCGCTTGCTGCAGCATCGCCGCGCTCGCCGGGTCGCGGCGCTGGAGCACCGAAATGGCCGAGGTCATGACGTTCATCGGTTCTTCGAGGCGGAAGATCGCCGCCGACAAGCCTTCGCGGATCGCTGCCGTGCGCTCTTCCTCGGCCAATACTGCTTGCAGGGCCGAGGCGCGGGCGCGCTCCTGCTCGTCGCGCAGGCTGGTGATGTCGGACATGACGACGAGCAGGCCGGGTTGGCCGTCGGCGCAGAAATAGCTGTCGGCGCAATCGCTGTGCATGTCGATGATTGATGAAGTGACGGATAACCAGCGCGGCCGGCCGGCGGCGCGGTCGACACGCGCTTCGCGCTGGCTTACCAGGCATTCCTGCGGGCGCTCGGCCAGGTTGTCGCGCCAGCTTGGCAACAGGCTGTCGAGAATGGTGTGGGCCGGCTCCTTGAGGCGCAGGTCGCTGACCATTTTCTTGTATTCCTGATTGTCGAGAACGACGCGGCCGCTCGGGTCGAGCAGGGCGAAAGCCATTGGGGCGGCATCGACGACCGATTCGATCAGGTGTTTCTGGTTGCGGACCAGGCGTTCGAGACGGTGCATCTCGGTAATGTCGCGGTGCATGCCGACAAAATGGGTGGTCTTGCCGTCGGCACCGACGACCGGGGAAATGCTCAGTTCGGCCAGATACAGCCCGCCATCCTTGCGCTTGTTGAGCAGCTTGCCGGCCCACGGTTTCTGCGCCGAGAGGTCGGCCCACATTGCCTTGTATATCTCGGGCGGGGTGGTGTGATTGGATAGCGTCGATTCGTTCTTGCCGACGATCTCGTCCTTGCTGTAGCCGGTGACACGGGTGAAGGCTTCGTTGGCAAACAGGATGTTGGCCTTGGCGTCAGTGATTGAAATCGCCAGGTCAGCCTGGTTGACTGCCTGGCTATAGGCCTCGGGCGGCAGTGCAGTTTCCGGCGTGACAGTGGCGCGGGCTTGGGCAAGCGGTGTAGCCGACATCGAAAGGCTCCTCAGTAAAACATTTTTTATTTATTAGCAGAATCCGTGCCTCACTTTGATTTCCGGGCCGACGAGGGCTTGTAGCGAGGGTTTCGGGGGAAATGCGACGAATTGCTGTCGCCTTTGCGACATTTTTGGCTCGCGGGTATGCCCGTTTTTGGTGCATTGGCTGCGAAGAGCGCATCAGCGTGGGGTTTTGTCCCTTCAGGGTAGATTGGCATGGCTTATGCAGTGAGGTCAGTGAAAAAAACTGGAACCACACCAACATGAGTGAATTTCTCCTACTGCTGCTTTCCACCGCGCTGGTCAATAACGTGGTGCTCATCAAGTTTCTTGGACTCTGTCCGGTGATGGGAGTTTCGAAGAGCGTGGACAGCGCCCTCGGCATGGGGCTGGCGACGACCTTCGTCATTACCCTGGCCGCCGGCGCTTCGTGGATGCTCGATAACTGGATGCTGCAGCCGCTCGGGCTGGGCTACCTGCGCATCCTGACCTTCATCCTGGTCATCGCAGCGGTGGTCCAATTCACCGAGATGTTCATCAAGAAATCCAGCCCCGGGCTTTATCAGTCGCTCGGCATCTACCTGCCGCTGATCACCACCAACTGTGCTGTGCTCGGCGTTGCCCTGCTTAACGTCGAGCAGAAGTTCAGCCTGTTCAAGAGCCTGCTCTACGGTTTCGGTTCGGCGCTTGGCTTCACCATCGTGCTGCTCATCTTCGCCGGCCTGCGCGAACGCATCGCGCTGGCCCGCGTACCCGGCGCCTTCGCCGGTGCACCTATTTCATTCGTTACCATCAGCCTGCTGGCCCTGGCCTTCATGGGTTTCTCAGGCCTGAGCGTGTAAAGGGGAGAAGACCATGATCGCCGCCATCCTCAGCTTGACCCTCCTCGGTGCCGCCCTTGGCATCATCCTCGGTGTCGCCAACAAGTTCCTGCAGGTCGAGGGCAATCCGCTGGTCGACGAACTGATCGCCATGATGCCCGGCTCCAACTGCGGGCAGTGCGGCTTCCCCGGTTGCTCCGGCGCGGCAACGGCCATCGCCGACGGTAGCGCGGCGCCAACCTGCTGCCCGCCGGGTGGCAAGTCTCTGGCCGCCGCCATCGCTGCCAAGCTGGGCCTGACGGTCGATCTCTCGGCGATGTCCGACGATGGTCCGAAGATCGCTGTCGTTTCCGAAGAACTGTGCATCGGCTGTTGCCGCTGCTCGAAGGTTTGCCCGACCGACGCCATCATCGGCGCCGCCAAGCAGGTGCATAACGTCTTCCGCGAAGCCTGCACCGGCTGTTCAAGCTGCATCGAAAAATGCCCGACCGAGGCACTGGTCATGAAACCGGTGCCAGTCACCCTGCAACACTGGGTGATGCCCAAACCTGCCGCTGCGTGAGATAGATATGGGATTCATGAACCTCTTCAAGCACTTCCTCGGCGATGACTGGGGTGTGCATCCGGATGACCACAAGCGGCCGGCTGCCGATCAGCCGGTGCGTGTCATGCCGGTGCCGGCCAGGCTCTACCTGCCCCTGCAGCAGCACCTTGGCGGCCCGGCCCGGCCGGTCGTGCTGGTCGGCCAGAAAGTCAAAAAGGGCGAATTGATCGCCGAAGCGCAGGGCATGGTTTCGGCCCCGATCCACGCGCCGACTTCCGGCACGATTGCCGCTGTCACCGAAATCACCGCACCGCATCCATCTGGCCTGACTTTGCCGGCGATCATTCTCGAAGCCGATGGCGCCGACGAGTGGATAGAGCTGCACGGTTGCGACGATCCGTTTGCCCTCGATCCGGCTGAAATCGGCAAGCGGGTTGCCGCGGCCGGCGTTGTCGGTCTCGGCGGCGCTGCCTTCCCGTCGGCCGTCAAGCTGATCGGCGCTTCGAAGGCGAAGGTCACGACGCTGGTCATGAATGGTGGCGAGTGCGAGCCCTACCTTTCCTGTGATGATCGCCTGATGCGTGACGCCGCCGCCGGCATCGTCGATGGCATCCGCATCATGCTCCACGCCACCGGCGCCAAGGTGGCGCTGGTCGGCATCGAAGACAACAAGCCGGAAGCCATCGCCGCCATGCAGGCTGCTGCATCCGGTTTTGACACGGTGCAGATTCGCCCGGTGCCGGCCCGTTACCCGATGGGTTCGGAGAAGCAACTCATTCAGGTCCTGACCGGCATCGAAGTGCCGGCCGACGGTCGTCCGGCCGACATTGGCGTCATCGTGCATAACGTCGGCACGGCGCTCGCCTTGCGCGCGGCGGTGCGCGAAGGCAAGCCGCTCATTTCTCGCCTGGTCACGGTCAACGGCAATTGCGCCAGCCAGCCGGGCAACATCGAAGTGCGCGTCGGCACGCTGGCCGAAGAGGTGATTGCCTTCGCCGGCGGTCTCAAGGGTGACGGCCTCGGCCTGGCCCGCCGCGTCATGGGCGGCCCGATGATGGGCATGCAGATTCCGCACTGGCGCGTGCCGGTGGTCAAGGGCACCAGCGGCATCCTGGCTTTCGATACGGTTGAGGTCGCCGAGCAGGAGCCAAACCCGTGCATCCGCTGTGGATCGTGCGTCAAGGCCTGCCCGATGGGCCTGCTGCCGCTCGAAATGAGTTCGCGCATCCGCAACGAAGCCTACGGCGAAGCCATCGATCTCGGGCTGAAAGACTGCATTGCCTGCGGCTGCTGTGCCTACGTCTGCCCGTCGAAGATTCCGCTCGTTCAGTATTTCGTCCATGCCAAGGGCGAACTGGCGGCGCAGGACCGCGCCAAGCTGCGCGGTGATGCAACCAAAAAACTGGCCTTGCAACGTCAGGAGCGTCTTGAGCGTGAGGCGCGTGAAAAGGCGGAAGCCAACGCCAAGCGCAAGGCCGAACGTGAAGCTGCTGCCGCCGCCAAAGCCGCGGCAGAGGCCGCTGCCAAAGCCGAAACCCAGGGAGAATCAGCATGAACACGGCCGCCTTGACTGCTCAGCCGGTTGCCTCGCCGCACGCCCATGGTGGCAACTCGGTTACCCGCACGATGTTCCGCGTCCAGATGGCGCTGGTGCCCGCCACGCTCTACGGCTTCTGGCTGTTCGGCTGGCCGGCTTTCTTCCTGTGGCTGCTGACCATTCTTTCCTGCCTCGGTTTCGAGGCCCTGTCGCTCAAGATGATGGGCGTTACCCGCATCAAGCGCACTTTGTTCGACGGTTCGGCGCTGCTCACCGGCTGGTTGCTGGCGATGACCTTGCCGCCCTGGGCGCCGTGGTGGGTGGCGGTGGTCGGCGGTTTCATCGCCATCGTGATCGGCAAGCAGGTTTTCGGCGGGGTGGGGCAGAACGTCTTCAACCCGGCCATGGTCGCCCGCGTCGCGCTGCTCGTTTCCTTCCCGGTGCCGCTCACCCAGTGGGTCCATCCGCTGCCGCTGACCTCGTTGATGGCGCCGGACTTCATCGACGGCCTGCGCATTTTCCTGACCAGCCTGCCGCAGCCGGATGCGATGGCCAGCGCTTCGCTGCTCGGCTACACCAAGACTGAACTGTCGCGCGGCATCGACCTGCTGCATTCGCTGGCCGGCGACCATGCGCCGGTGCTGTCGTGGATCGGCGCCCGCTCCGGCAGCTTCGGCGAATCGGCCTCACTGCTTATTCTGGGCGGTGGCCTTTATCTGGTCGGGGTCGGCATCATCAGCTGGCATACGCCGGCAGCCGTGCTGGCCGGGCTGGCGATTCCCGCCGCCATTGGTCACAGCGTTGATCCGACGCATTACCTGAGTGTTTCGGCTCACCTGCTGTCGGGAGCGGCGATGCTCGGCGCCTTTTTCATCGCGACGGATTACGTCACCTCGCCAAACACCACGAGCGGCCAGATTGTCTTCGGTCTTGGCATCGGTCTCATGACCTGGGTTATCCGAACTTACGGTGGCTACCCTGAGGGTATGGCCTTCGCAGTGTTGCTCATGAACGCGCTGACACCGGTCATCGACCGCTTCATCAAGCCGCGCGTCCTTGGCCGCGA
This sequence comes from Ferribacterium limneticum, assembly GCF_020510585.1. Taxonomy (GTDB): domain Bacteria; phylum Pseudomonadota; class Gammaproteobacteria; order Burkholderiales; family Rhodocyclaceae; genus Azonexus. The sequence continues at coordinate 1,613,831 of NZ_CP075190.1, forward strand.
CCGTAAGGGCAAGCCGCTCGATATTCCGGAAACGAAAGAGGCCTGAGATGAATTTTGAATCTTTCCGCGAAAAGATCGCCTACCAGCCCATCCTGCTTGGTGTTTTCGCCTTGCTCGCCAGCGGGGCCCTGGCCTGGGCGTCAAGCGCTACCGGTGATGCCATTGCTGCGGCCGAAGCCAAGGACTTGCGCGATTCACTGGCCGAAGTGCTGCCGCAGGGCATGGCCGACAACGATTTTTTGAAGGATACGGTCGACCTGAAAAAGGGCGAAAAAACGATAACCATCTACCGCGCCCGCAAGGATGGCGTGGTCAAGGCTGCCCTGTTCAAGGTGGCCGAACGCGGCTACGCCGGCGATATCCAGGTGCTCATGGCGGTCGATAGCGAAGGCAAGACGCTCGGCGTGCGTGTGCTCAAGCACGCCGAAACCCCAGGCCTAGGTGACAAGATCGAGGTCAAGAAAGACAAGTGGATCAAGGATTTTGACGGCAAGTCGCTGGGCGATCCGACCCCGGAAAAATGGGGCGTCAAGAAGGACAGCGGGGTCTTCGACCAGTTTGCCGGGGCGACCATCACGCCGCGTGCCGTGGTCAAGGCGGTCAAGGGCGGGCTGGAGTTCTTCGCCGCCCACAAAGCAGAAATTTCGGGTTAGGAGGTAACAATGAGCGACGCCCTGAAAGAAGTCCCCTTGGGGGACAACTACGGCAGCATCATGAAGGAAGGCCTGTGGGACCAGAACGTAGTCTTTTCCCAGTTACTCGCCATGTGCCCGACCATGGCGGTCACCACGAGCGGTACCAACGGTCTCGGCATGGGCTTGGCAACGACGGCGGTGCTCGTCGTTTCCAATATTCTGGTGTCGATGATTCGCCACACGGTCAGTTCGCAGGTGCGGATTCCGGTGTTCGTCGTGCTCATTGCAACGCTGGTCACTGTGGTCGATATGGCGATGAATGCCTGGATGCACGATCTGTACAAGGTGCTCGGCCTGTTCATTGCGCTGATCGTGGTCAATTGCGCCATTCTCGGCCGGGCCGAGGCCTTTGCCGTCAAGAACGGCGTTGCTGCCTCGGCGGTCGACGGGCTGGCCATGGGCCTGGGATTTACCGGAGCGCTGACCTTTATCGGCCTGATCCGCGAATTTCTTGGCTCGGGCACGCTGTTCGCCCAGGCCTCCAACCTGCTTGGGCCGTCCTTCGCCTTTCTTGAAATGAAGCTGCCCGGTTACGGCGGTGCGCTGCTCATGATCCTGCCGCCGGGCGGCTTCGCCATTCTCGGCTTTTTGCTGGCCGGGAAACGGGTGATGGAGCAGCGCATGGGCGAACGTGCGGCAGAAAAAGCGGAACTGGCTACGGCCTGAGGAGAAAAACTATGCAGATCGGTGTTGCCTATTCCGAACCGGGTCAGCAAATCTGGCTGAATATCGAGGTTCCCGACGAATCGACCGTGGCCGAGGGCATCGAGCGCTCGGGCATTCTCAAGCAATTCCCGCATATCGACCTGACGGCGCAGAAGGTCGGCGTCTTCGGCCGTTTGGTCAAGCTCGATGCCGCCCTTAAAGCGGGGGATCGCGTCGAGATCTATCGGGGCATCATTGCCGATCCGGAAACGGTGCCACGCAAGGATATGGCCGACGATTGAGCCCCTACGGGATAATCCGAATTTGAAAAACCGGGCCGTGCAGTCGACAATGGCGTCGTCTGCTGGCCAGGATGCGCCCTGAAGGAGGTTTCTTCAGGGCGTTTTACAGCACAAATAACCAAAATTTCATCATCCACGAGAACAGCCATGCATCGTTTATTGCCCGCACTCCTGTTGCTACCCGCTTCCGCTTTTGCTGCCGACGCCCTGCCGAGCGTTGGCGGCATACCGGTCGATTTCATCCTCTTCGGCCTGACCCTGCTCGGCGTCGCGCTGTTTCACCATGTGACCCTTTACGTCGCGCTGACCGGCCTGTTCACGATCAGCCTGTACAAGATCATCTTCACCGGTTTCAAGACCGGTGCTGGCGTTGCCGGGTTTGTGGGACTTCTTGGTCATGAGTGGGTGACGGTGGCCAACCTGTTCTGCCTGCTCACCGGCTTTGCACTGCTTGCCCGCCATTTCGAAAAGAGCCATGTGCCGGTGATCCTGCCGAAATATCTGCCGGACGACTGGAAGGGCGGCTTCGTCATGCTGGTCATGGTTTTCGTTATTTCCAGCTTCCTCGACAACATCGCTGCCGCCCTGATCGGTGGCGCCATGGCGCACCAATTGTTCAAGGGCAAGGTCCATATCGGCTATCTGGCCGCCATCGTCGCCGCCTCCAATGCCGGCGGTTCCGGCTCGGTGGTTGGCGATACGACGACAACCATGATGTGGATCGATGGCATCAGCCCGGTTCAGGTTTTCGATGCCTACGTCGCGGCCGGCGTCGCGCTGCTCATCATCGGCTACTTTGGCGCCAAGCAGCAGCACGCCTACTCGCCGATCATCAAGCATGCGCACGCTCATACCAAGGTCGACTGGGGCCGCATTTTCATCGTTGCCACCATGCTGGTTTTCGCCGTGGCAACCAACATCACCATCAACATCAAGTTCCCGGAAATGGCCGAGCACTTCCCGTTCATCGGCGTCGCCGTGTGGGTCGCCATCATCCTGACCATCCCGGTGCGTCGCCACGACTGGGAACTGATGCCGGAAACCATCAAGGGCTCGATCTTCCTGCTCTCGCTCGTGCTCTGCGCCTCGATGATGCCGGTCGAAGCGCTGCCGCCGGCTTCGTGGCAATCGGCCTTCACGCTGGGCTTCGTCTCCGCCGTCTTCGACAACATCCCGCTCACCGCGCTGGCTTTGCGTCAGGGTGGCTTCGACTGGGGCTTCCTGGCCTATGCCGTCGGCTTCGGTGGTTCGATGCTGTGGTTCGGCTCGTCGGCCGGCGTCGCGCTGTCCAACATGTACCCGGAGGCCAAGTCGGCCGTTCAGTGGCTCAAGCATGGCTGGCACGTCGCCTTCGCCTACGTCGTCGGCTTCATGGTCATGCTGGCTGTGCTCGGCTGGCATCCCGATGCCGGCCACAAGAAAGTGGTGGCGCCGGTTGTTGCCGAAGCGCCAGTCGCGATTCCGGCCCCGGCGCAGTGATCCCACGGTCAACCAGAAAAAACGGCTAAAAATGAAATTAAAGGCGGCTTCGGCCGCCTTTTTTCATGTCGCCTTTGCGACAAAGCAGGCTGTTTTTGCGCACCATTCCAGTGCCAAAAAAACAATACTAACTACATGATAAAAAACGAAAAATGAAACATATAATGCGCCTCCCGAATCGATAGAACAGGTATCAATTTATGACGCAAGACATTTCCGGAAACGCCCTGGCCAACATTGGCGAAACGCATGGTTACTGCTTTGATGGCGACTCCGTCCTGATCAATGCCGAACTGATCTTTTCTGATGCGGCGCTAAGCGCCGCATCGCAATGGGCGCTGCAGTTGTGGAGCAGCGTGTCAGGCTTTCCGGATCAGCAACTGGCTGGCGTCAAGGTTGCCGAGCTGGCCGTCTATCCGGCCGCCGGCTATCAGAGCCTGACCGCCACGGTTGCCGCCATGCCGCCAGCTGGTACCGATGATCAGGAAATGGCGCTGGCCCTGGTATTCTGGGGTGAGAATGGTTTGCCGAGCGTCGCCGATCTTGCCGTTTATCCAGTCGCTGAAAGCTTCGTGCAGCCCAAGTTGTCGGGCAATGTGACCTGCGCCCTGGCTGATGGCATGGCCACGCTGACGGTCGATGCCATTGAAAATCCGCGCGCCGAAGACAACCTGAGCGGCACCCTGGCCCTTGAAGTTTGGGCCCTCGACGAACCCTATGCCGGCGGTAGCTGGCAGGGTATCCCGGTCGCCAGCATGATTCTCGGCGTGCTGGGTGGTGGCCAGCAGCTGACCGACTGCAACTTTGTCGTGCCGGCCGCTGCCCCTGAAGGCCCGGGCGTGCTGACCCTGATGCTGCGTGAATGGGGTCCGGCTGGTTACGTGACGCGCGACTACTGCAATCTTTCGCTCGAAGCTCCGGCCAAGGCCAAGCCAAAAGCTGCCGCCAAGAAAGAAGCGCCGAAGGAAAAGGCTGCGAAGGTAAAGGCAAAAGCCGAGCCGAAGCCGGTGACCAAGGAGAGCAAAGCGCCAGCCAAGGAAAGCAAAGCCGCCACCAAGGCAGCCAAAGCCCCGGTCACCAAGGGCGTTGCCGTCAATGCCGCCAGCGAAGCAGAACTGCTCGCCGTCAAAGGCCTGAGCGCTACCCTGGTAAAGGCCATCATCGCCGGCCGTCCCTATGCGTCGCTCGACGATCTGGGCAAGGTCAAGGGCGTCGGCCCCAAGCTGTTGGCCAAGCTGCGCGACGAACTCGCCCTCTAAGCTGACACGAAATGTTCGCCCCGGCCGGTGAAGGTCGGGGCGGACTCGTTTCAGTCGTTCTCAGCCTTGACGCAGACAACCGGTTTTGTCGCCAGATGAAGCACCTTGCGCGTCACCGAACCCAGAGCCAAGGCAGCCAGCCCGCCCATGCCGCGGGTACCCATGACAATGCTGTCGCACCCCAGTTCATCGGCCAGCCCGACGATGACTTCGGCTGTTTCACCCTGCCTGACGTACGTTTCATGGCGGATGCCGGCCTCGCTCAATACCTTGTGGACAGGCTTGAACACGATGTCCGCACGGGCGGCCTGATGCCTCTGGATCTCGACCTCTGCCATGCCCTGGGTTTGCCAGGCGACCGGTGCCGGCTCGACATGGACAACATGCACCTCAAGCGAACCGTGCAACTTGGCAAACTCAATCAGGTAGAGGGCCGCGGCGAAGGCATGTTTCGAGCCGTCGACAGGAAGTAGTACGGAACGCATTTGAATCGCCTTTCGCCTGATTTGGGGGGAGTGCTTCCTCTCCTTAACTCTAGAGGGCGTTCGCTTATTTCGATAGCGGCATTGCGAAAGCCGTCGTGTTTTTGTCGATAGATGCCCGGCTTGTCGCAAAGGCGACAATTTATGCGGTTTTAAATCCATATAAATCAATGGATTAAAGGTGGCACCCGTCTTGCTAATTGCTATCCAGACCTCTGGAGAACAGCATGAAAGCCAGCGAAATCCAGGCCTTGCTCGACGAGCCAGCCTGTACCCACAACACCAAGGAAAAGTCCGGCTGCGCCAAGCCAAAGCCTGGCGCCACGGCGGGCGGCTGTTCCTTTGACGGCGCGCAGATTGCGCTGCTGCCGATTGCTGACGTTGCCCACATCGTGCACGGTCCGATTGCCTGTGCCGGCTCCTCCTGGGACAACCGCGGCACACGCTCTTCCGGCGTGACCCTGTACAAGATCGGCATGACCACCGACCTGTCGGAAACCGACGTGGTCATGGGGCGCGGCGAGAAGCGGCTGTTTCATGCCATCAAGCAGGCCATCGACAGCTATGCGCCGAAAGCGGTCTTCATCTACAACACCTGCGTCACCGCGCTGATCGGCGATGACGTCGGGGCCGTCTGCAAGGCGGCGACCGAACGCTGGGGAACGCCAGTCGTTCCGGTCGATGCCGCCGGCTTCTACGGTACCAAGAATCTCGGCAACCGGCTGGCCGGTGAAGCCATGTTCAAGCACGTCATCGGCACCGCCGAGCCAGCGCCCGTCGTGCCGCGCGCCGACGGCCTGCCGACCTACGACGTCAATCTGATCGGCGAATACAACATTGCCGGCGAGTTCTGGCATGTCGCGCCGCTCTTCGACGAACTCGGCCTGCGCATTCTGTGCACGCTGTCCGGCGACTCGCGTTTCCATGAAGTGCAGACCATGCACCGCGCCAAGGTGAACATGGTGGTCTGTGCCAAGGCGCTGCTCAACGTGGCGCGCAAGATGCAGGACACCTTCGGCCAACCCTTCTTCGAAGGCAGTTTCTACGGCGTCCAGGATGTCTCCAACGCGCTGCGCGATTTCGCCCGGTTGATCGGCGACCCGGATCTCACAGCGCGGACCGAAGCGGTCATCGCCCGCGAGGAAGCCAAGGCCCACGCCGCGCTCGAACCCTGGCGCGCCCGCCTCAAGGATAAGCGCGTGCTGCTCTACACCGGCGGCGTCAAATCGTGGTCCATCGTTTCCGCCCTGCAGGATCTGGGCATGAAGGTGGTGGCTACCGGCACCAAGAAATCGACCGAAGAAGACAAGGCGCGCATTCGCGAGCTGATGGGCGAGGACACCAAGATGATCGATGACGGCAGCCCGAAGGCGCTGTTGTCGACCTACCACGAGTACAAGGCCGACATCCTGATCGCTGGCGGGCGCAATCTCTACACGGCGCTCAAGGCACGGATTCCCTTCCTCGACATCAATCAGGAACGTGAATTCGGTTACGCCGGTTACGCCGGCATGAGCGAACTGGCCCGCCAGTTGGCCCTTTCGATGGAAAGCCCGGTCTGGGCTGCGGTGCGCAAGCCGGCGCCGTGGGCTAAACAAAGTGGTCCCGGCACTGTGCTGGCGGCGTAAAGCTCTGAAAATGGCCGCCCCGGCGGTGCGTCAATTCCCGGGACAAGGCAACGCCCGACTGATCTGAGTCGGGTGATGATGGGGCCGGGAACCCCGTGCCGATTGCTGCGGTCAACGACTGATAGCGTTGAGGAACGCTGTTCGGCAGCGAAAAATCCTTTGGTTTGTTTTGTGCAGCGTAAATTTGTCCGCTGCAGGGTGAAGGCATTTTGAGATTTCACTGAGAGCCGGGGCGCATGTGGGGGCAGGGGTTTTCGCTCGATTATTGGTCAGGAAATTCCAGGAGGTATCCAATATGGCACGTACTACCCAACACAGCGACCGGCAGCAAACCGGAAAGGCCAGTCCGGATTTTGGAGTCACTATCCCGGTGCAGATGGCCATGACGATGGCGGAAGCGCGGAAGCGTCTGCACATTAAGCAAATCGACGCAGCGCTTGCAGCGGTTTCGGAAAATTCCATTTACTGCAAATCGGTTCTGGAAAAAATGGCGGAAAGTTCCGGGCTGCTCGACCAGTGGTCGGCCCTGTGCCACGACAAGGCGCAGCGCTATAACGATTTTGCCTATGCCTGCATTGACATCATGTCGCAAAGCGCGGTCGACATGAACCGCCTGGTTTCCGAATCATTCTCCGGGATCGCTGGCAACTTCCAGAGCAATGAGCTCAAGCCAATCGAATTCGCCAATGAGCGGCGAGTCACCTCGATGGTCATTTCCTTCCCCGAGCGTCGTATCGCTACTACGTCCGTATTGATGCCGACGCATTCAGACCAGCGCACCGCCCAAAAACGGAATACGGCCTGAACCGGACAGGCTGCACACTGGAAGAAAGAGCTGGGGGTTGTCCCCGGTTAGCTCACTTCCAGGTCAAGCGTATTCACCACCTGGGCGAAGCCGAGACAGTCAGGGTTTTTCGCTCAATTTCTGGTCCATGAATTCCAGGAGGTATCCGATATGCCCCGCACCACCGAACAAACGACTCGGCAGCAATCCGGAAATAACAGTCCGGAAGCGTCAATCGCCATTTCACTGCAGATCGCCTCGGCGCTCGTAGACGCGCAGCAACGGCTGCAAATCAAGCAAGTCGAAGCGATGCATGCCGCCATTTCAGAAAATGCCCTGTACTACAAATCTGCCCTGGCCAGCATGACGAGCGGCCCCAAACTGTTTGCCGAATGGGCTGCGTTGTGTCAGCACAAAGCCCGGCGCTATGGCGATCTGCTCAATGACTACCGCACGATACTCTCGGAAAGAGCCGCAGAAATTAACCGCCTGAGCACAGAATTAATGTCCAGCGTCAATCCAGGTGCCTTCATCAACTTGATTCGTGGGGCAGCATTTTTTCCGGCCATCGAGCGGCGGGTTGCCGCCCAGGTCATTTCCTTCCCGGATCGCCGCAGCCAGGCGACATCAGCGCAAATGGAAGAGCGGGCGAGGAATTCCGGACGTCAGCGCATGGCGCAATAAGGCGCGTTGCTGGTGGTGGTGGGGGCTGAGCCGGCTGCTGCGGAAGATTTCGATTTTGGCTGATTTTCCGGGTTGACCGTGGGGTCAGCCTTTATTTCCATGGTCGCTGGAAACGACGCCTGCGGGTCCTGGGTGGGTAGTGGCGAATCAGTCATATCTTGGCTGTTTCGGTGGGTTTTGATTGGAGCATCAGCTTTCTGCGGACGATTGTCTGGTTTCTGACACTACGTATTTTCATTATCTATTTGTTTTTGCGGTTGTTTTAGATTGGCGCGTTCCTTGCTGTGGATGTGGTAACTCCATTCGGGCAATGTCGTCATGGCTGAAATCATCCAATCCAAGAAGGCGCTGGCGGTCAATCCGCTCAAGGTCAGCCAGACCATCGGCGCCTCGCTGGCTTTCCTCGGCCTCAACCGCAGCCTGCCGCTCATGCATGGTTCGCAAGGCTGCACGGCCTTCGGCAAGGTGTTCTTCGTGCGCCATTTTCGCGAGCCGATTCCCTTGCAGACGACGGCGATGGATCAGGTGTCGAGCATCATGGGTGCCGACGACAATGTGATCGAGGCGCTGCGCACGCTGTCCGACAAGAGCAAGCCGGACATCATCGGCCTCGTGACCACTGGGTTGTCGGAAACGCAGGGCACCGATATTCGTCGCTGTGTCGGCGATTTCCGCCGGGCGCACCCGGAATTCGACCATGTCGCCGTGGTCCCGGTGAATACGCCGGATTACGTCGGCTGCCTGGAAAGCGGCTACGCACTGGCTATTGAAGCGCTGATCGAAACGCTGGTGCCGGAAAGCGCCTGCGTCGGCAAAAGGCCAAAGCAGGTCAATGTGCTGGCCTCGGCCATGCTGACGCCGGGCGATATCGAGGCGATCAAGGAGTGGGTCGAAGCCTTCGGCCTGCGCCCCATCGTCGTTCCGGACATTGGCGATTCGCTCGATGGACATTTGACCGAAGCTGAGACTTCATCGCTGACCATCGGTGGTACGCCGCGCTCGGAAATCGAGATCATGGGCGAGTCGACCGCAACATTGGTCGTCGGCCCCTCGCTGCTCAAGGCGGCCACCATCCTGAAGACGCGGACTGGCGTGCCTGACTACCATTTCGCGGGCCTCATGGGCCTCGACGACTGCGACGCTTTCACCCAGGCGCTGGCCGAGATTTCCGGCAAGCCGGTGCCCGAGAAAATCGAACGCCATCGTGCCCAGTTGCAGGACGCCATGGTCGACAGCCATTTCATGATCGGCTTCGCCCGCGTTGCGCTGGCCGGCGACCCGGATCTGGTCGGCATGCAGGTCCGTTTCCTGACCAGCATGGGGGCCGAGATTGTTAGCGCCGTTGCCACGCACAAGCACGAAAGCCTGGCGGCGCTGCCGATCGAAAAGATCATCGTCGGTGACCTGGAGGATATGGAAAAAGAGGCACGCAGCAATGGCGCGCAACTGATCGTCGCCAATTCCCATGCCGCCGACACCGCTTCGCGGCTGGGCTTGCCGCTGCTCCGGGCTGGCTTTCCGCAATACGACCATGTGGGCGGTTACGCCCGCACCTGGGTGGGCTACCGCGGTACGCGGCAGGCCTTGTTCGATCTCGCCAACCTCATGCTGGGACAACACCATGAACTCGCACCCTATCGATCAATCTACTGGGCCGACGACCGCGATGGCGTCAGCAAACAACATGTCATCTCGTCGGCTGCAGCTGGTCTGGTCCATTAGGCAGGAGCCGGACGCCGTGATCAAGGTCGCCTTCGCCTCAACTGACCGGACGCGGGTCAATCAGCACTTCGGTTCGGCCGAGGGCTTCGTGATCTATGAAGTGACGCCGGACAAGGCGACGCTGGTTGGTGTCGCCGAGTTCGCCGAAGAGGCGATGGATGGCAACGAGGACAAGCTCGGCGCCAAGGTTGATTTCCTCGAAGGCTGCGCCGGGGTTTATGTCATGGCGATTGGCGCTTCGGCGATCAAGAAGCTCCTGGCCAAAGGCATCCAGCCGATTCGCGTCGATGAGGTTGACGCGGTCGACGAGCTTTTGGGGCAAATTTCGAAAGCGATGAGCGAGGGCGGCGTGGTCTGGATTGACCGTGCCATCGCCGCCCAGGCCAAGGCCAAGGAAGAGAATCGCTTCGCTTCCATGGAAGAAGAAGGGTGGGAAGGATGAGCGCCAACATGATCGAACACCGCGGCATCGTCCAGCGCGTCGACGCGGGCAAGGCCATCGTGGCCATGGAAACGGCTGGCTGTTCGTCCTGCGGGCAGGGCAGCAGTTGCGGCATCGGCAAAATGGCTAGCGGCCGTCCAGCCACCTTGCTGACGTTGCCGGTCAGCGGCGACATCAAGGCCGGTGACATGGTGATGATCGCGCTGCCGGCCAGCCGTCTGACTTTCTCGGCCTTGCTCGGCTATCTCTTCCCCGCCTTCGCCATGATTTTTGGCGCCTGGCTCGGTTCGCTGCTCGATGGCAGCGACGGTGCCACGGCACTCGGCGCCATTGCCGGTTTCCTCGGTGCGCTGGCTGTTGCCCGCGTTGCCATTGGTCTGGTGCCCGGCCTCATGCCGGCGCCGCAACTTATCCCGATTTCCAATCAATCCAGCGCATTCCACAAGGAGTAACACCATGACTGAAGCCATTGCCGCCGATCCCATCTTTGAAACCGATTTCGTCAAGGAGATGGCCCGCCAGATGCGCGCGCTCGATACCTACGGCACCTATGCCGGCTGGACGGTCGAAAAGATCCTCGATCCCTACATCCTGACCAAGGAACGCAAGGCCAACATCCCGATGATCGGTGATCCGGACGACGAGACCATCTCCCGCGTCAAGGCGTTCTACAACGCCATCGCCGTGCTTATCGAAAAGGAATGCAAGCTGCTCGCCGTGCCGCTCGTGCACCTGACCCACGAAGGTTTCGGCCGCGCCATCATTACCGTCGGCAAGCTGGTTGCTGTTGAAAAGACCTTGCGCGACGTGCATCGCTTCGGCTTCCCCAGCCTGTCCAAGATGAAGGACGACGCCGACAAGATGCTCGGTATCGCCCTGGAACGTATCGGTCAGTACCCGAACGTCGCCGGGCTGTAAGGGCAGGGGGCAACATGACTGACGAAGAACTGGCCGCCCTCGACAAGGAAGTCAAGAAGCTCAAGCGGATCGCTTCCGAGTGGGCTTCGCAGATGCACGACCTCGTGGAAGACCGCCTGCCGGCGGGCTTTCGCGAAATTCCAGCGCTTTCCCAATCCACCTACGATGCCTGCCAGGCGTGGGCCGATGCCAGTGCCCGACTCGCTGCAGCGCAGAAAGGACAACCAGCATGATTACCGGACTCACCAAAGGCGGCACCGAATGGACGCCGCAATTCGCCACCAGCCTCGATCAGGCCAAGTGCATCGGCTGCGGCCGCTGCTACAAGGTCTGCCCGCGCAATGTTCTCGATCTCGTCGAGCGTGAGCTGGACGACGATGATGATGACGAAGACGACAACATGATGGTCATGTCGCTGGCCAATCCGGCTGACTGCATCGGTTGTGGCTCCTGCGGACGGGTTTGTCCGAAGGACTGCTACACCTACGCACCGGCCTGATCATGGCCGCGCTGCCTGATTCCGCGTACGGCGAGGCGGTGTGCACCGCCTTGCGCGGCCAGGTGGAAAAACTCGGCCTGACTATCGGCGATGAGCCGGTGTGGGCCGAGGCGACTTTCGCCGAGGAAGTCGATCCGTACTCGCAGGAAATCAGCGTGATCGCTACCTGGCGCGGCAAGCAGCGTTTTGGAACGGTCACCTTTTTCCCCGACGGCCGCGTCTTCGCCGAGTATCAGGTGCTGCTCCAGCATCCAGCCCGGGAAGACAGTTACGTCGAATCGGTGCAGGTCTGGGGGCGGCCCGAGAAATTGAGCGGCGACCCCGTCATTGTCGAGTACGCCAAGTAGCCCATGACCGTTTTGCCCCGTTTGCTGCTCATTCACAAGCATGGGACCAGCGGTCGCGTCCGCTTTCTCTGCCTGAGTTCGGGCGTTGTCGCCTTCAAGCCGCTGCCGGCACTGTCGGCGCTGCGTGATGAAGATTTCTCGCCGACCATCCAGTTTCATCCGACGGCGGTCGTCCGCGAAGCCGAGGCTCATCTCGGGCTGGCCGAGGGCGCAGTCGAGCCGGTGGCTGATTTTCAGGCCTGGGTTGATACGCCGGAGGGCGATGTGCCCGTGTTGCTCGCGGCGTTTGCCAGCATTGATCCGCCTTTCGCGGCGGCTGACCGACTCCACGGCCGTTTCATCGCAATTACCGAGTCGCGCCAGCTAAGCGAAGTCGAACGAAATCTGCTGCGTCGGGCGTACGAGCACGTCCTGGGATAACGCGTTCGGTGGCTTCGAGGATGGCGTGGCGGTGGGCTTTCCGGTGGGCCGCCAGGCCGGCCGGGGTGTAGCCCTGAAGGACGACGCCCGGTGGCATGATGCTGCCGCCCCGCTGTTCGGCGGCGGCGAGGATCAGCGGGGTGGACAATCCCTTGCCGCGATGTTCTGCTGAAATCCACAGGTAGGAGCCGGCATAGAAGCCGACGATGCGGCCGACCCTGAAAATCGCCGTGTTGAATCCTGCACGGGTATGGCGGATGGTGTAGCCCGAGTTTCGCAGCGATCTGGTCGGCAATTGTGTAGACCACGCCTGAGCGACCAACTTGGCCAGAATGTCTGCCGCTTCATCATCGGTCACGCGCAGCATGTCCGAGGGCCGGTCGATGCCGGGGCCGGCGAAATCCAGGAAGCTTCTCTGCCAGGGGGCGGTCATGTTGTTGTATCGATTCGTTGATCTGAACAGTAATTAGCACGGACCGTACCTGTCTGCCTCCGGAAACGCTTCCAGGGCGGCCATTGCCGGATGCCGGGCGCGGAGAATGCCGTGGCGCCTTGCTTTCCGCAAGTGATAGAACGGCAAAACCCGGTTTTGGTTCCCGGTTTTTGCTACGCACCGTCGGCTTCCAGTGCGGTATCTGTCAGGGATTGTAGTGAACCTGACAAGGTAATTTTGGCTTCATGATTTAGCCAAGTTGCTGAAAATTAAGTATTTATATTTTTATTTCTGGCGTGGCACGGCCCTTGCAAGATCAGGTCATCTACTCTGGGAGAATCGCCATGATCAATCTGACCCCCGCTGCCATTAAGGCTGTTCAACGTTTTATCCGCGGTTCTGAAACACCTGTGCTCGGGCTGCGCCTGACCATTTCCGGTGGCGGCTGCTCCGGCCTGCAATACGGCATGAAGCTCGAAACCGAGAAGGCTGAAGACGACTGGGAACTGGAAGTCGAAGGCGTCAAGGTGCTGGTCGATGCAATGACCATGCCGATGATCGACAACGTCACCGTCGATTTCGTCGATACGCTGACCCACACCGGTTTCAAGTTCGACAATCCCAACGCCAGCGCCCAGTGTTCCTGCGGCTCTTCGTTCTCGGTCTAAGGAGCAATAGTCATGTGGGAATATTCAGACAAGGTTCGCGAACACTTCTTCAACCCGCGCAATTCCGGCCCGCTGGAAGAAGCGAACGGTATCGGTGACGTTGGTTCCATCCAGTGCGGCGACGCGCTGCGCCTGATGCTCAAGGTCGAGCCGGAAACCGAAGTCATTCTCGACGCGCATTTCCAGACCTTCGGCTGCGGTTCGGCCATCGCCTCGTCGTCGGCGCTGACCGAAATGGTCAAGGGCATGACGCTGGATCAGGCACTGGAAGTGTCGAACCAGAACATCGCCGATTACCTTGACGGCCTGCCGCCGGAAAAGATGCACTGCTCGGTCATGGGCCGCGAAGCCCTGCAGGCCGCCATCGCCAACTACCGTGGCGAAGAGTGGTCCGATGACCACGAAGAAGGCGCGCTGATCTGCAAGTGTTTCGCCATCGACGCCGTGATGATCGAGGACGTGGTCAAGGCCAACAACCTCAACACGGTCGAGGAAGTGACCTTCTACACCAAGGCTGGCGGCGGTTGTGCGGCTTGCCACGAAGGCATCGAGGAAATTCTGGCCAAGGTCATGGCCGAGCGCGCCGGTCCGGGCGAAGTTTCGCCGCCGCCGGCTTGCCCGGCTACGCCGGAAGCACCGAAGCCGCCGACCAAAAAGCTGTCGATCGTCGAGAAGATCGCCAAGATCCAGGAAGTGCTCGAATCGGTTCGCCCGATGCTCCAGCGCGATCACGGCGATGTCGAGTTGGCCGACGTCCAGGGCAAGAAGATCTATGTGCATCTCAAGGGCGCCTGCTCCGGTTGCATGATGGAAGCGGCCACCCTCGGCGGCATCCAGCAGAAGATGATCGAAACGCTGGGTGAGCTGGTCCAGGTCCTGCCGTCGTCGCACATGCCCGTAGAGGCCTGATCGAGACTGCTACGGTCAACCGGAAAAAACGGCCAAATTCGAAATCATCCCAACCTCAACAGAGAAACCGAGGACTGCGCCATGAAACCGATCTATCTGGACAACAACGCCACGACGCGGGTCGATCCCGCTGTGGTCGAAGCCATGCTGCCGTTCTTCACGGAGCATTTCGGCAATGCCTCGTCGATTCACGCCTTTGGCAGTGAAGTCGGCAAGGCGCTGAAGAAGGCCCGCAGTCAGGTTCAGGCGCTGCTCGGCGCCGAGCATGACTCGGAAATCATCTTTACCTCCTGCGGCACCGAGTCCGATTCGACCGCCATCCTCTCCGCCCTCAAGGCCCAGCCGGAACGCAACACGGTGATCACCACCAACGTCGAGCACCCGGCCATCCTGACGCTGTGCGACTGGCTCGAGAAGGAAGGCTACATCGTCCACAAGCTCAAGGTGGACAAGAAGGGCCGCATCGACCTGGACGAGTACCGGTCGCTGCTGCACGACCGCGTCGCCATCGTTTCGGCAATGTGGGCCAACAACGAGACGGGGACCATCTTCCCGGTCGTCGAGATGGCCGAAATGGCCGCTGCCAAGGGCATCATGTTCCACACCGACGCCGTGCAGGCCGTCGGCAAGATTCCCATCGATCTCAAGAACACCAAGATCGACATGCTCTCGCTGTCCGGTCACAAGCTGCACGCACCGAAGGGCATCGGCGTCCTCTACCTGCGCCGCGGCTGCCGCTTCCGTCCGCTGCTGCGTGGTGGTCATCAGGAACGTGGTCGTCGTGCCGGCACCGAGAACTCGGCGTCCATCGTCGGCCTCGGCATGGCCTGCGAACTGGCCATGCAGAAAATGGAATTCGAAAACACCGAAGTCCGCCGCCTGCGTGACAAGCTGGAGATGGGGCTGCTCAGCCAGATCACCCACTGCTTCCCGACCGGTGATGTATCCAACCGTCTGCCCAACACCAGCAATATCGCCTTTGAATACATCGAAGGTGAAGGCATTCTGATGCTGCTCAACAAGGTAGGCATTGCCGGCAGCTCAGGCTCGGCCTGTACCTCCGGCTCGCTCGAACCATCGCACGTCATGCGCGCCATGGGCATTCCCTACACCGCCGCGCACGGCACGATCCGCTTCTCGCTGTCGGTCTACAACACCGAAGAGGAAATCGATCGCGTTATCGCAGCGGTCCCGCCCATCGTCGCGCAACTGCGCAAACTTTCGCCGTACTGGACCGACAAGGGCCCGGCCACCAATCCCGAAGCCGCCTTCGCCCCGACTTACGCCTGACGGCATAAACGCTCACCGGGCACACCCGGTGAGTGCGAACAGTCTCTCTCTGCAGCAACCTCGGTTAGCCCCGGAAGAAATTCCGGGGCTCTTTTTTTCGATAGCTGCTTGTCTTGAACGGAACCTGCAACACATGCTTTGATATACTGTTTATATGAACAGTATTCGTCGCATCGCTCATCTCGACATGGACGCTTTCTTCGCCTCGGTCGAGTTGCTTCGCTATCCCGAATTGCGCGGGCAGGCCGTCGTGGTCGGTGGGCGGAGTATTCATCAGCCGGTGGTACAAGCCGACGGCTCCAGGCATTTTTCCCGTTTGAGTGAATACACGGGGCGGGGGGTGATTACCACCTCGACCTACGAGGCCCGGGCCTTGGGCGTTTTTTCCGGCATGGGGCTCATGAAGTCGGCGAAGCTGGCTCCGGAGGCTATTCTTCTGCCGGCCAATTTCGAGGCTTATCGCCACTATTCGCGCCTGTTCAAGGCGGCTGTCCGGGCGATTGCGCCGAATGTCGAAGACCGTGGAATTGACGAAATTTATGTCGATCTGAGCGACATTTTGGAGGAAACCCGCGTCCTGGCTCAACGCATCAAGGATGCAGTTTTTGCCGCAACCGGGCTGAGCTGTTCGATTGGCGTGACGCCTAACAAACTGCTCTCCAAAATTGCCTCTGACCTCGAGAAGCCGAATGGGTTGACGATTCTTTCGATGGAAGACGTTCCGACACGGATCTGGCCTTTGGTCGCCAAGAAAGTAAATGGGATCGGGCCGAAAGCCAGCGAGCGCCTTGAGCACCATGGCATTCGGACCATCGGTGAACTGGCGGCCACGCCGCAGGAGTTTCTGGTCAGCAAGTTTGGTCGGAGTACCGGGCTGTGGATGCATCGCATCGCGCATGGCATCGATGATCGGCCGGTGGTCACCGAGTCAGAACCGAAGTCGATCAGTCGGGAAACGACTTTCGAGCGGGACTTGCACGCCAAAGCGGACAGGTCCGAATTGTCAGAAGTGTTTACCTCGTTATGTCTGCGCGTTGGTGATGACCTGGTGCGAAAAGGCTACGCCTGCCGGACGGTGGGTATCAAGATTCGATATTCGGATTTCAAGGCGGTTACCCGGGATGTGACCTTGCCGGTCGCGGTCAGCGACGGCGCCGCGATTCGGAAAGCGGCCGGCCTTTGCTTGAAGCGTGTGCCGCTCGACCAGCGCATCCGCTTGCTCGGTGTTCGTGCCGGTGGCCTGGTGGAGGCTGGGGGTGATGAAATCGCTCCGTCGGCGATGCAGGCTGAGCTGCCTCTGTAGGTGCGACTATAAAATTGCCGGGCTCGCGTTATTAGAGGTACGGCGTTTTACGAAATCCAACCTGATTTGTATCGCTATTGCTTGATCCTGGCCTATGGATCAGGCTGCCAATCGGTTCTCGTATTTCGCATGCACCATAAAAATGATACCCAGCTTGGGGTAAACTTTGGCGGGCTACATTCCCGCTAGCTGAATTAAACGCCTCCGACTTGGCCAATCGTTGTGAGCATTGCCATCCAATCCCGTCTCGATGAGTTCCGCCAGCAGCGCCGGGTTCGGGCGGGTTCGCTCATCATCACCGTTTTCGGTGACGCCATCCTGCCGCGTGGTGGCCGGATCTGGCTGGGTAGCCTGATTCGCCTGCTCGAACCGCTGGAACTCAACGAACGCCTGATTCGTACATCGGTATTCCGTCTGGCCAAGGATGAATGGCTGCGCACGGAAACGATAGGCCGGCGTGCCGATTACGTGTTGACACCGTCCGGTCGGCGGCGTTTCGAGGCGGCCTCCCGGCACATTTATGCCTCGCACGCACCGCTCTGGGACAGACGCTGGCGCCTGATTCTGGTCGTCGGCAACCTGGCGCCAAAAGTTCGTGAGCAGGTTCGCCGGGCCCTGTTCTGGCAGGGTTTCGGTGTTCTGGGTGGCGATTGTTTTGTGCACCCGAGCGCCGAGCTGTCCAGTGTGCTCGATGCCCTGATAGCCGAGGGTTTGTCATCCGCCCTGGCTACCTTGCTGCCCCTGTTTGCCGCCGATTCCCGCTCGGCGCTCTCGGCCAGTGATTCCGATCTGGTCCGCCGTGCCTGGGACCTCGGGGTGCTGGCTGAAGCCTATAGCGAGTTCGTGGCGGCCTACCAGCCGATTCTCGACGAGTTGCGACGTGATCATCTGGCCGATGTCAGCGAGCAGGATGCCTTCCTCGTCCGCATCCTGCTCATCCACGACTATCGACGCCTCCTGTTGCGCGATCCGGAGCTGCCGGAAGTTTTGCTCCCCGGCGATTGGCCGGGCCAGCAGGCCCGCTTGCTGTGCAAGGAACTCTACAAGCGGCTGGAGCCTCTTTCCAGCCGCCATCTCGACAAGATGCTGTGCCTGTCGGACGGCAGCGTTCCCGGCGAGGACGGGATGCTGCCTGAGCGTTTTTCGCAGTAAGACCCGCTGATCGCCTGATCAGCTACCTCGTTTTTTCAGTTTGCTCAGCGGCACCACGTCAGGTATTTCGATCTGCTTGCGGTTGGAATTTTCTAGCCGCCGCTTAGCGCCTGGACGATGAGCAGTTCACCATCCGCCGGCAGCGGTGTGGCCAGATCGAACACCATCTCGCGCTGGTAAAACAGCCGGATGTGCCGCCGGATACGCCCCTGCTCGTCGACCATGCGAAAGCGGATACCGGGAAACTGCCGCTCAAGATCGTCGAGTACCTCGCCGACTGTCTTGCCCCCGGCTTCGACCCAGGGCTGCGTCGTGTAGGAGTGCAGAGCGCTCGGAATTAGTACGCGCATTGTGTTTATCGGCTCAACGCGGATATCCCACCTCGACCGAATAAATCTCCGGCAGGTGGCGCGCCAGGCATGCCCACTGTTGGCCTTCGTCGCGGCTCTTCCACAGTTCGCCACTCGTGGTGCCAAAGTAAAGACCCACGGTACCCTGTTTGTCGGCCGTCATGGCCTGCCGCTTGACCGTCCACCATGCCTGGTCAGCCGGCATTCCGTTGCTGTGCCGCTGCCAGGTCTCACCGCCATCGCGCGTGGCATAGACAGCTGGACGACCATCAGGACTGGTTCGTGGCCAAACCTCGGTGCCGTCCATCGGGAAAACCCAGGCCGTGCGGTCATCGTGCGGGTGCACCACCATCGGGAAGCCGATGTCGCCGACCTCCTTGGGCATGTTACGCCCGATGCGTCGCCAGCGGGTGTCCGGCTGGTCAAGTCGGTAGATGCCGCAGTGATTCTGCTGATAGAGGCGGTCCGGATTGCTGGGGCACATGCGTAGGCAGTGCGGATCGTGAAAACTGGTGTCTGCTGGATCAAAACCTTCGACCACTTCCATGCCGTCGACGAGCGGCGTAAAGCTCAGCCCACGGTCGTGCGACTCATGCACGCCGCCGCCCGACATGGCGAAGTACAGATGCTGCGCGTCGCGTGGATCGACGATGATCGAATGCAGCTTCGGGCCATCCGGTGTGCCGTCCTGCACCGTGCCGAACCACTGACGGTACTGCGGGTCGTCATTGATGGACGAGAACGGCGCCCAGTTCATGCCGCCGTCTTCCGAGAGGAACAGGCCCTGCGGCGAGGTGCCGGCATACCAGACGCCCGGTTCGTCAGCGTGGCCGGGAGTCAGCCAGAAGGTGTGGTCGACGGCGCGGGCGCCCAGCCCGTTAATGGCCGGACCGAAGGCCGGCGGTTTGGCGGCTTCCTGCCAGGTTTGCCCGAGGTCGGTCGAGCGGAAGATGGTCGGCCCGAGATGGCCGGTTTTTGCCGCCGCCAGAAGAGTACGCCCGTCGCGTGGGTCGAGTACCAGATGATTGATGATCTGGCCGAGAAAATGCGGGCCATCGACCCGCCACGACTGCCGCGCTGCGTCCGTGTGAAACAGCCAGGCGCCCTTGCGGGTTGCCACTAGCAGAACCAGTTGACCTTGCTTCGTATCCAGTGTGCTCATCGTTCGCTCCTTACGGCGCCGGTAGCCACTTGGGCCACTGATGCTGCTTGCATTCGGGATCAATTCGTGAATTGCATTTGACTAGGATTCAGCGCGAAGTTCGGTTTTTCTGAGGCATTGCGGAAGGATGCAGCACTCTCCGGCCAGTCAGCCCGGTGGACCCTTGCCGAGGAAGGTGGCAATGCCCTCTTGCGCTTCAGCGGTAGCGCGCAGGCGGGTGATGCGCCGGGCGGTTTCCTCGCTCATCAATTTGCTCGAAACCGGAACCCGGTTACCTTGAGCGATAACGGCCAAGAGCTGATCGCTAATGAATTGCTCAGGGCGGCTTATCTGGGAATGTAGCTCGCCAACCCAAAGCCAGGGCACTGTTAGATTCCTTGTTGATTTTGTGATTTTTGAAGTATCGGTCGCAGTGGATACTTCTGGAATATTTTGCGGAATAGTGTAAAGTTAGTTCAGGAATTATCGTTGTGAGGTGAAGAAATGGATATTCAATCAGTGAATTCCAGCATCAGTGCGTATACCAATACGGGTGCTCAGGCCAGTCAGGCTACTCAGGCGCAGCAGGTGCAACAGGCCGGGAAACGCGAGCCGCGTCCGGAAGAACGTGTCGAGCGCACGGAAGAGCCACCGCGTCCGGTCAAGAATGCAGAGGGTCAGGAGACCGGTACATTGGTCAACGTAACGGCTTAGGTACAAACGGATTCGTAACAGGCGATTGGTGACGAAATGGCAGTAACGTCGGCATCAGGCGCTCAATCGGCCAGTGGTGGGCTTTGGGCGCAACTCCAGCTGCAACAGGCGCGGCGCAATGCTGATCAGGCAGAGCAGCAGGCTGCGGCCTTGCAGTCTCAGGCACGGTCAGCGCAGAGTGTTGCCGACCGCGCGCAGGAGAATGCCCGTTCGTTGCAGGTTCAGTCGAGACAGGCGCAGGGCGACGCCAGCCAGGCAAGATTGAATCTGGCGACGCAGAACTCGGTGGGTGAGGTACAGAGCAAGCTGGGTGATCTGAAAACGCAAATCAGCAAGGTGCTTCAGTCGGAGCCGCTAGGCGCCACCGCGACAACTGCGGCCCCCGTCGTCAACACCTCCGGTCAGCAGACAGGAACGCTGGTCAACGTGACAGCCTGATCCGATAGTCTGGTTGATCGGCTATGAGGCGCTGCGGCGCCTGTTTTTTTGCCTGCTGATCGGCTCCAGGTTTGGTATCGTTCTGCCTTACCCATATTGAATGACATAAAAGGAATCTGATTCGTGCTCGAAAATCATTGGTGCGCCTCTGTGGATGCGACCATTCAACTGCGTACCGGCTGTAATCCGCTCGAAAAACACGGGCCGCAGGCGGTGCTCGTCCATGCCGATGCCTGGGCGCCGATGGACGCCGTGGCCGATCCGCACGATATTCGCCAGGTGGTCGATTACGAAGTGATCTTTCTGGCCATCCGCAAGCTGGAGGGCAATGCGCACTGCGAGTGCCTCGAGTCGAGCATCCTCGAGGTGATGGACGCGATTTTTGGCATGGCTATGGTTAGCTCGGCACATGTTTCGATGCACAAGCCGCACGTCTATAACGGGCAGGGGACGCCGGCCATTTCACTTTCCCTGACACGCGAGCAGTGGGCAAAGAGCAAACGGTGATCTCGGCCATCGGAGCTGTCGCCAGTAATGGCATGATTGGCCGGGATGGTTGGCTGCCCTGGGATATTCCCGAGGAGCTCGCCTACTTCGAGAAAATGGTGGACGGTGCAGCGTTGGTGATCGGTCGCCTGACTTATGAATCGATGGACGTGGTGCCGGTCGATTCCTTCATCGTTAGCCGTCAGCCTGATCTGGCATTGCGTCCGGGCTGCACCCGCGTGGCCTCGGTGGAGGAGGGCTTGCAGGCTGCGCTGGCCACCGGCAAGCCGGTTTTCGTCATTGGCGGTGCATCGGTCTACGCCGCAGCCTGGCCGTATTGTCATCGTTTTTACCTGACCCGGATCGAGCAGGCATTTTCCGGCGATTCGCTGTTTCCAGCCGAAATCCCGCTCGATCAATGGCCGATCCATGAAGAGTCGGTCAAGGTTTTTCGGGAACAGCATAGCAACAAGGATGTTACCTGCCGCTTCCTTCAATATCGGCAGCCCAGCCCGCGTCTGCTACCGGCGCTGCATTGCAATTCGAATACCGTATGATCAGAATTGCTATTCGAGAGTTTGGCTAAGCCGCCGCGAGACATGAAGACAATGCCCGGACAGAATGCCCGCAATGGGAATCACTTGTGGATTGCCCTGGTTTCTCTGGCACTCTGCGGGTTCGTTCTGCTTGGCTATGTATTGTGGTCCGCGTATCAAGAGGTCTGGGCCGAGGCCAGGTCGATGACCAGTAGTCAGTCCGAATTGCTCGAAGCGCGATTCGATGCGACCCTGCGGCGCGTTGACATGACACTGAACGATCTGGCCGAGCACGTTCCGAAAGAGTCATTGAATGTCGAGGCCGTCAGCCGTTTTCGTCCTGATATGGAGAAGAAGCTCGACGGTCTGCAGCATGCATTTCCTGAAGTTGCCGGTTTTCGTATTGTGGCTCCCGATGGAAACGTGCTCTATCTCTCGGGAGGCGGTGAGTACGTAAATCTGCTTGATCGGTCATATTTCGAGATTTCCCGGAATGGAAAAGACGGGGCGATCGTTTTTTCGGAGGTCGTCAAGTCGCGCATCACCGGCCGGGATACGATTGCTGCGGCCAGGGCCATTCGCGCATCCGACGGTCGTTTCATCGGCATGGTTAGCGCGGCGATCGAAATCGATTATTTCGAACAGTTCTTCAGTGCCTCCCGCCTCGGGGCTTCCGGTGCTGTGGCGATCCGGCGCAGCGACAACCATGCTCTGGTCCTCCGCCAACCGCCGGTGCCGGCCGAGATCAACCGGCCACTCGATTCGTCGCATCCCGTTCATCAGTCGATCACGGCAGGAAAGCGTCAGGGTGTCCTCGAGTTTGCCGCCCAGTCCGATGGCGTGAAACGGGTTTACGGCTACCGGATGCTTGAACACTATCCGTTCTATGTATTGGCCGGCCTGTCGGAATCGGATGTGATGGCGTCATGGCGCCAGCGGACTTTCATCGTTGGCGTGTTTGGCGCTGCCCTGCTGGCTTGTCTCATGATCGTGCTCTATGAACTGTTTTGCGCCCGGCGGCGGGAGCTGGCAGCGGCCATCAATTTGCACCGCAATGGCGAACGACTGAACGCCGCCCAGCGAATTGCCCAGCTCGGCAGTTGGGAGATCGAGCTGGCGACGATGCGGGTAACGTGCTCCGACGAGCTCTACCGGATTTTTGAAATCACCAGGGTCGAGGGCGCGGCGCCGTACGACGAGTTTCTCGTCCAGATCCATCCCGAGGACCGCGCCATTGTCGACCGAACGCTGAAGGAGTCGGTGGCGCAGGGCGAGCCGGACAGCCTGAAGCACCGGCTGGAAATGCCCGATGGCCGGATCAAGTATGTACTGGAATGCTGGGAGACCGAGTATGGCAAGGATGGCGAGCCCTTGCGGCTTATCGGTACCTCGCAGGATATCAGCGTCCAGCACGAGACAGAGGCGCAGATGCAGTTGCTGGCCAGTGCCGTCCAGCATAGCGGTGAGGCCATCCTGATTACCGATGTTCACAACAACATCATTACGGTCAACCCGGCGTTTACGCGCCTGACGGGTTATTCCGCGGAGGAGGCGGCTGGGCGCAATCCACGCTTTCTTTCGGCCGGGCGGACGACGCCCGAAGAATATGCCCGGATGTGGGAGGACATTACAGAACGGGGTTTCTGGCAAGGCGAAATCTGGGATCGGCGCAAGGATGGCGGCATCTACCCGAAGTGGATTTCAATATCGGTCATTCGCGATGAAGAGGGGAAAATCCTCTACCACATCGCCCACTTTACCGATGTCTCAACGGAACGCGCGACCGAGGAGCGCCTGCATCATATTGCCCACCATGACGTCCTGACCGGCCTGCTCAACCGCCTGAGCCTCAAGGGGCGGATGGATCAGGCGCTGGCAACGGCCCGCCGCGATGGTTCGCGGGTGGCCGTGATGTTCATCGACCTCGATCGCTTCAAGGTGATTAACGATACGCTCGGACATCACATGGGTGATGAACTGCTCATCGAGGTCGCCAAGCGCCTGCGTGAAAGCGTGCGCGACAGCGACGTGGTGGCGCGGCTCGGGGGCGATGAATTCGTCATCATGCTTTCCGGCGTCGACCACACCAGCTCGATAGCCCTGATCGCCGAAAAACTGGTGTTGAGCGTCGGGCATTCTTACCAGATCGGCGGCTACGATCTCTATACCTCGCCCAGTATCGGCATTGCCATTTTCCCGACCGATGGGCTCGACGGCGGGACCTTGATGAAGAACGCCGATGCCGCCATGTATCACGCCAAGGCGGCTGGCCGGAACAATTTCCAGTTTTTCGACGCCAAGATGAACGATGTGGCGGTAGATCGGCTGAAAACCGAGCACAGCCTGCGCCATGCCCTTTCCCGCGACGAGTTTCGCCTGCACTTTCAACCAATCATCGACATGGCCAGCGGCAAGGTTGCGGCTGTCGAGGCGCTGGTCCGCTGGCAGCACCCCGAAAGAGGGCTGCTGGCGCCGGCCGCCTTTATCGGTATCGCCGAGGAAACCGGGCTGATCCAGCCGCTCGGCGAATGGGTCTTGTGGGCGGCCAGCCGGCAATTGGCCGAGTTTTATGCGGCGGGACTTTCCGGCGTCAAGATGGGCATCAACATATCGGCGATCCAGATGCGCAACGGCAACCTGCCGGTCATCGCCCGCGGCATCATTGAAGCCTACAACCTGAATCCGGCCGACCTCATTTTCGAAATTACCGAGTCGGTGGCGATGGAACAGCCGCTGGAAACCGTGCGCATCCTCGATATCCTGCACAGCATGGGCATCGTTGTCGCCATCGACGATTTCGGAACGGGTTATTCATCGCTTGGCTACCTGCGCATGTTCCCACTCAAGCACCTCAAGCTGGATCGTTCCTTCGTCGAGGAAATCGGGGAAGACACCGATGGTTCGGTGATCTGCGACGCAACCATCGGGCTGGCCCACAACCTGGGCCTGAAAGTGGTGGCGGAGGGCGTCGAAACCGTCGAACAGCTTGAATACCTGCGCAGCCGCGGCTGCGATCTGGTTCAGGGTTATCTGTATAGCCGCCCGGTGCCGGCGGCTGAAGTGATGACCTTCATTCAGCAACACAATTCCTGAGCGTTAAAAAAGCTTGCATTGGGCTAACCTTGTTATTATGATTAAAACGAACGTATGAATCATAATAACAAGGAGACTCCCCATGGAAAACCGTACTGTCGATACTCGCGAACGAATTCTCGATGCCGGCGAGCGTCTGTTCATGGCGCATGGCTACGAGGGCACGTCGATGCGCCAGATTACCGGCGAGGCCGGCGTCAATCTGGCGGCGGTGAATTATCACTTCGGCTCGAAAGAGTCGTTGATGCAGGAAGTTTTCCGGCGTCGCCTTGACTGGCTCAATGAGGAGCGCATGCGCGTGCTGGACGAACTGGAAGCCGAGGCGGCTGGCCAGGCAGTCAAGCCGTCGGCCATCGTTGACGCCTTCTTCGGTACGCTGCTGCGCATGGCCGGCGATGAGAATCGTGGCGGCATGACCTTCCTGCGTTTGCTGGGGCGGACGCTGACTGAACCTTCGGAGTTTATCCGCGCCTTCCTGGCCCACGAATACCAGGTGGTCATGGATCGCTACAAGGAGGCGCTGTTCAAGGCGCTGCCCGAGGTGCCCAAGGCCGAGATTGTCTGGCGCTTCCACTTCATGCTTGGCGCCACGTCCTACGCCATTGCCGGTACCGATGCCCTGCGTCTGGTCACCGACTGGCAGATCGAGGACGAGGATTCGACGGATCGCCTGGATCGCCTGGTACCGCGCCTGATGTCCTTCCTGCTTGGTGGCCTGCGCGCCCCATTGCCGCAATTCTAGGTTGCTGCGGTCAACCGGAAATAATGACCAAAATTAAAAAGACGTAAAAGGAGACAACAGCATGTTCAACAACCTCATCCCTCTGCTTGGGGCGCTTGCCCTGGTGGCTTTGGCCGGGTTGGTTTTGCTTCGGCCCTTGCGCCGAAGCATCATCACCCGGCCCATTTTTTCCACCTATCGCAAGGTGCTGCCGCAGATGTCGGATACCGAACGCGATGCGCTCGAAGCCGGGACGGTCTGGTGGGAGGGCGAGTTGTTCCGCGGCCAGCCGGACTGGCAGAAGCTACATGCCTATCCGCAGCCCAAGCTGACGTCGGCCGAGCAGTCCTTTCTCGACAACGAATGCGAAGAAGCTTGTCGTCTCGTTGATGACTGGAAAGTGACGCACGAACTCTACGACCTGCCGACCGAAGCCTGGCGCTACATCAAGGACAAGGGCTTCCTTGGCATGATCATCCCGAAGAAATACGGCGGTCTGGAGTTTTCGGCCTACGCCCACTCGCAGGTGGTGACCAAGCTGTCGACGCGCTCCAGTGCGCTGTCGGTCTCGGTCATGGTGCCCAATTCGCTCGGCCCGGCCGAACTGCTGCTGCACTACGGCACCGACGCGCAGAAGAACCACTACCTGCCGCGTCTGGCCAAGGGTATCGAGGTGCCGGCTTTTGCGCTGACCAGCCCGTGGGCCGGCTCCGATGCCGCCTCGATTCCCGATGCCGGCGTCGTCTGCAAGGGCATGTATCAGGGCAAGGAAGTGCTCGGCATGCGCGTCTCGTGGGACAAGCGTTACATCACGCTGGCCCCGGTGTGCACGGTGTTCGGCCTGGCCTTCCACCTTTATGATCCGGACGGCCTGCTCGGCGACAAGAAGCACATCGGCATCACCTGCGCACTGGTCCCTTATGACCATCCGGGCGTCGAAACCGGTCGTCGCCACTTCCCGCTCAACGCCATGTTCATGAATGGCCCGACGCGTGGCAAGGACGTTTTCATGCCGCTCGATTTCATTATTGGCGGTCCGGAAAAGGCTGGTCACGGCTGGCGGATGTTGATGGAGTGCCTGGCGGCGGGCCGGTCGATTTCGCTGCCATCTTCCAATACCGGCATGGCTCAGATGACGGCGCGCGCCGTTGGCGGTTATGCCCGCGTGCGTTCGCAGTTCAAGATGGCTGTCGGCAAGTTCGAGGGTGTCGAAGAAGCGCTGACCCGCATCGGCGCCTACACCTACATGATGGACGCCGTGCGCAAGATGACGGCTGGTGCCGTCGATCTCGGCGAAAAGCCGTCGGTCGTTTCGGCCATCGCCAAATACCACGTCACCGAGCGCGCCCGTCAGGTGGTTAATGACGGCATGGATGTCATCGGCGGCAAGGGCATCTGTCTTGGCCCGTCGAATTTCCTTGGTCGGGCCTACGAGCAGGTGCCGATCGGCATCACGGTCGAAGGCGCCAACATTTTGACCCGCTCGCTGATCATCTTCGGCCAGGGCGCCATCCGTTGCCATCCGTATTTGCTGCCGGAAATGCAGGCGGCGCAGAATCCCGATCAGAAGCAGGGTCTGGTCGATTTCGACAAGGCGCTGTTCGGCCACATTGGCTTTACCATCAAGAACGGCATTCGTGCCTTGTGGCTGGGCATGACCGGTTCGCACTTTGCCACGGTCAACGTCGATACGGCGCCGGAAATGAAGCGTTATTACCAGCAACTGACGCGCTTCTCGGCAGCCTTCGCCTTCATGGCCGACATCTCGCTGCTGGTCCTCGGCGGCAGCGTCAAACGGCGCGAAAAACTGTCGGCCCGTCTTGGCGACATCCTCGCCCAGATGTATCTGATTTCCTGCACGCTCAAGCGCTACGAGGAAGAAGGCCGCCAGGTGGAGGATGCGCCGCTCGCCCACTGGGCGATCTGGGACGCGATGTACAAGGCGCAGGAAGCCTTCGATGGCGTCATCGCCAACTTCCCGATCCGTTTCATCGCGGCCTTCCTGCATCGCTCGATCTTCCCGTGGGGCCATCCGTATGTCGTGCCATCGGATGAGGTCGGCCATCAGGTCGCCAAGGCCTTGATCGCGCCATCTGCCACTCGCGACCGGCTGACTGCCGAATGCTATCTGCCGCTGGTCGAGAGCGAACCGGTTGGTGCCATCGAGTTGGCGCTCAAGGCAACGCTGCTCGCCGAGCCGATCGAAGCCCGGATTCGCGCTGCCGAAAAGGACGGGCAGTTCGACAACAATCCGCTGGCCAATGTCCGTGATATCGCCATTGTCGCCTTCGAGGCCGGGGTGATTTCCGCTGCCGATTACGAAATCATGAAGCAGCGCAATCACCTGCGCGACATCGTCGTGCATGTCGATGATTTTCCGTTTGACTACGGCGTCGCCACGGCCAACAAGCCGGCCGAATGCCGGATGGCGGCCTGAATATGAGTAAAACCATTTACGTCGTTGATGGCGCCCGCTCGCCCTTCCTCAAGGCGCAGAAAGGACCGGGCGTGTTTGCCGCATCCGACCTCGCCACCCAGGCTGGCCGGGCTTTGCTGCTGCGCCAGCCCTTCGAACCGAGCGATCTCGACGAAGTCATTCTCGGCTGCGCCGCGCCCTCGCCGGACGAAACCAACATCGGCCGCATGGTCGCCCTGCGCCTTGGCTGCGGCCAAAAGGTGCCGGGCTGGACGGTGATGCGTAACTGCGCCTCCGGCATGCAGGCCATCGATTCGGCGATTGCCAACATCCAGGGTGGACGTTCCGAACTCGTGCTGGCCGGCGGCGTCGATGCGTTGTCACGGGCGCCGCTGCTCTATTCGGACGCCATGGTGCGCTGGTTCGCCGGCATGATGAGCTTGCGTACGGTCAACCAGAAAATTGGCCATTTTTTGAAATTGCCGCTGGCCGAGTTGTTGAAGCCGGTGATCGGTTTGATGAAGGGCCTGACCGATCCGGTCGTCGGCCTGCTCATGGGCCAGACCGCGGAAAATATCGCCTGGAAATTCGGCATCAATCGCCAGCAGATGGACGAGTTCGCCGTCAAAAGCCATTTGAAAGCGATGTCGGCGCGGGCGGCCGGCTATTACAGCGAGATCGTTCCGGTCATCGACAGCCAGGGCAAGGTATACGCTGAAGATGACGGCGTTCGCGCCGACGCCAGCATGGCCGGCATGGCCAAGCTCAAGCCTTTCTTCGACAAGAAATACGGCAACATCACGGCGGCCAACAGCTCGCAGATCACCGACGGCGCCGCCTGGGTGATCCTCGCGTCGGAAGAGGCCGTGCAGAAATGGGGCCTCAATCCCATCGGCAAGATCGTCGACAGCGAATGGGCCGGCCTCGACCCGGCGCTGATGGGCCTCGGTCCGGTGCATGCCACGACACCGATCCTGCAACGCCACGGCCTGGGCCTCAACGATATCGATTACTGGGAACTCAACGAAGCTTTCGCGGCGCAAGTCATTGGCTGCCAGAGGGCATGGGAATCCGACGAATACTGCCGCGAACAGCTCGACCTGCCCGGCGCCTTGGGCAGCCTGGACGATGAAAAGCTCAACGTCGATGGCGGCGCCATCGCCATCGGCCATCCGGTCGGCGCCTCGGGGGCGCGCATCGTGCTGCATCTGCTCAATGTCTTGCGCCGGAACAAGGCCAAACGCGGGATTGCCACGATTTGCATCGGTGGCGGCCTCGGCGGCGCCATGCTCGTGGAGTCGCTATGAAAACCATTTTCAATTTTGGGCATTTTTTCCGGTTGACCGTAGCAACGAGGGAGATCGGCGCATGAAACACTGGCAACTGACCAAGGAAGAAAACGGCATCGTCGTCGCCATCTTCGACAAGGCCGGCGAATCGGCCAACTCTTTATCGGCCGAAGTCATGGCCGAATTCGGCGAGATCCTCGACCAACTCGACAAGCAGCCGCCCAAGGGCCTGATTGTCCGTTCCGGCAAGGAAGCTGGCTTCATTGCCGGCGCCGATATCGAGGAATTCTCGCAACTCGATTCCGCGGAAAAGGGCAGGGCGCTCGTGACGCGTGGCTGGAACCTGTTCAACCGGCTGGCTGCCGTGCCCTACCCGACGCTGGCGCTGGTTCGTGGCCACTGCCTGGGCGGCGGTCTGGAGCTGGCGCTGGCTTGCCGCTATCTGCTGGCGGTCGACGAATCCGGCACCAAGATGGGTCTGCCCGAAGTCATGCTCGGCATCTTCCCGGGCTGGGGCGGCATGCTGCGGCTACCGAAACGCGTCGGCCCGGCGGCCGCACTCGACATGATGCTGACCGGCAAGACCATCGATGCCAAACGCGCCAAAAAAATGGGTCTGGCCGACGATTGCGTGCCGCCACGCGTCATCGAAATGGCCGCCCGCCAACTGCTGCTCTCCGGCCAGCCGCGTCGGTCGCTGCCTTTCATGCAGCGCTTGCTCAACGGCCCGCTCAAGTCAATCGTCGCCAACGGCGCCCGCAAGCAGGTAGCGAAAAAGGCGCGTCCGGAACACTACCCGGCGCCCTACGCCATCATCGATCTATGGGAAAAGCATGACGGCAACGCACTGGCCGCACCGGAGATCATCGACCGCATCATCACCTCGCCGACGGCGCGCAATCTGGTCCGTGTTTATCACCTGCAGGAACGGCTCAAGGGATTCGGCAAGTCTTCTGATTTCAAGGCCAAACGCGTGCACGTCATCGGCGCTGGCGTCATGGGCGGCGATATCGCTGCCTGGTGTGCCCTGCGTGGCATGACGGTCACGCTGCAGGACCAGGCGCTGGAACGCATCGCGCCGGCCCTGAAACGAGCGCACGCGCTGTTCAGCAAACGCCTGCGCGAGCCGCTCAAGATTCGCGACGCCTTCGACCGCCTGATTCCCGACCCGAATGGCGACGGTGTGGCCCACGCCGATGTCGTCATCGAAGCCATCTTCGAAAACGTCGAGGCCAAGCACGCGTTGTTCAAGTCGCTCGAACCGCGAATGAAGCCGGGGGCCGTGCTCGCCACCAACACCTCCAGCCTCAAGCTTGAAGACCTGCGCACGGTTCTGCAACAACCGCAGCGTCTGGTCGGCATCCACTTCTTCAACCCGGTGGCGATGATGCCGCTGGTCGAAGTCGTCGAAGCCGACCGGGCCGATCCGGCTGCCGTGCAAGCCGCCTGTGCGTTTGTAAAACAGATCGACAAGCTGCCGCTGCCGGTCAAGAGCGAGCCTGGCTTCCTGGTCAACGCTGTGCTCGCGCCCTACATGCTGGCCGCCATGCGCGCGGTCGACGAGGGTGTTTCGCCGGAAACGGTGGACGAAGCGATGCTCGCTTTCGGCATGCCGATGGGGCCGATCGAACTGGTCGACACCGTCGGCCTCGACATCGCCATGGCCGCCGGCAAGCAACTGGCTGGTGGCGCCGAAGCGCCGCGCTGCCTGATCGAGCGCGTCGACAAAGGCCTGCTCGGCAAGAAGAGCGGGCAGGGCTTCTACGACTGGTCCTCGGGCAAGGCCGCCAAGGCTGCGGCGGGCAGCGTACCGGCCGGACTGGCCGGGCGACTGATCGCTCCGCTGATCGATCGGGTCGAAAAACTGGTTGCTGATGGTGTTGTTGCCGATTCAGAACTGGCTGATGCCGGGGTAATTTTCGGCACGGGTTTTGCCCCCTTCACCGGCGGCCCCATGCACTTTCGGCGGGGCACGGAATAACAGTGTTGTTTATTTCCAACGAGCGTTTGAAATATTGCAATTCAAACGGCGTTTCACACGCTTGTTTAAGATTTAATCGTAGTAGCAGTGACGGGAGAATTCCTCCCAACATAACAAAACAGGAGACAAATCAATGAACAGAACCAACCTGCGCCTCATTCCGGCGCTTATCGCCATCGCATTTTCCGGCAGCGCTGCGGCTGCCGGATTCCAGTTGCTGGAGCAAAACGCCAGCGGACTCGGTAACGCCTACGCCGGTTCGGCTGCCGTGGCAGACAACGCCAGCACAATCTTCTATAACCCGGCCGGCATGACCCAGCTTCAGGACCGGGAGGTATCCGCCGGCTTGTCGATTATCAATACCCAGTACCAGTTCACCAACACGTCGTCGTCGACGGGCGTGTTGTCCGGCAATAGCGATGGCGGCGCCACCGGCTTTGTGCCGAATGCTTACCTGTCGTGGCGGCTGACTAAGGACATCTACGCCGGTCTCGGTATCGGCGCGCCGTTTGGGCTGATGAGCAAGTACGACAACCCGTGGTATGGCGCTGCGCAGTCGGTCAAGTTCGATATCCAGACGATCAACATCAACCCGTCGATCGCGTGGCGGGCGAATGAATGGCTGTCAATTGGCGGTGGCGTGAATTATCAGCAGCTCAAGGCTGAGTATGAGAGGGCGCTGACCGTTACCAGCGTCTCGGCTGCGGGGACGACGGCGACGCTGAACCTGGATGGCAGCGCGTGGGGCTGGAATGTCGGTGCACTGTTTACGATCGCACCGTCGACCAAGATTGGCTTGTCCTATCGGTCGACGACAGAGTACGACTTGGACGGGGATTTCGAGTTCTCCGGTCCGCTGGCACAGGTTTCCGGGGCGCCGCTGTTCGGTGCGACGGTTAACCGTGCAGCCAAGGCTTCAATCAAGCTGCCTGATACCTGGATTCTGAGTGCCACGCACAAGTTGAACGACCGTGTCGAACTGCTCGGCGATGTGTCTTGGACCGGTTGGAGTAGCATTCCCAAGGTTGACGTGGTCAACGCGCAAACTACCGGCGCTGGTGCCGTGGCCGGGAATGTGGCGCAGACGCTCGATACCGACTTCCAAGATACGTGGCGCGTTGCCTTCGGTGCGAATTATCAGTTGAACGACGCCTGGAAACTGAAGGCCGGCATCGCTTACGACCAGACGCCGGTCAAGGGCGCAACGACCCGCCTTGTGTCGCTGCCTGACAACGACCGTACCTGGTTCAGCCTCGGTGCCCAGTGGAAGCCGTCGAAGACGACAACGCTCGATCTAGGCGCCGCCTATCTGCTGGTCAAGGATACCGAGATCGACAATAACCAGTCTTCCGCAGGCCGCGGCCGAGTCACCGGTGACTACGATAACCAGGCATTCCTCCTTGGTGCCCAGTTTTCCATGGCCTTCTAAACACTTTGATTCAGTGCGTAATTCAATCCCCGGCCAGCCCGGGGATTTTTTTTGATTTTGGCCTAAAAAACCGGTTGACCGTGGAAGTCGCTGTTCTATAATTCAAACGTTCGTTTTATATTAACGAAGCGGAAAATAAGAGACTTAAAAGGAGATGCAATTGAACAAGTTGATCGTGAAGAAAGCGGCTGTGCTTGGCGCTGGCGTCATGGGAGCGCAGATCGCCGCGCACCTTGCCAATGCCAACGTGCCGGTCGTGCTGTTCGACCTGCCGGCCAAGGACGGCGACAAGAACGGTATCGTCAAAAAGGCCCTCGACGGCCTCAAGAAGCTCGACCCGGCGCCGCTGGCCAACAAGGGCAAGCTGAAGTTCATCGACGCCGCCAATTACGACGAGCACCTGCCGCTGCTCGCCGAGTGCGATCTGGTCATCGAAGCCATCGCCGAGCGTATGGACTGGAAGAACGACCTCTACGCCAAGATCGCGCCGCACCTCGCGCCGAATGCCATCATCGCCTCCAACACCTCCGGCCTGTCGATGAATGCGCTGGCCCAGGGGCTGCCGGAAGCCGTCCGTCCGCGTTTCTGCGGCATCCACTTTTTCAATCCGCCGCGCTACATGCATCTGGTCGAGATCATCGGCACGCAAAGCACCGACGGCGGCACGCTCGACGCGCTGGAAACCTGGCTGACCTCGCGTCTCGGCAAGGGCGTCATTCGCGCCCTCGATACGCCGAACTTCGTCGCCAACCGTATCGGCGTCATGTCGATTCTCGCCGTCATGCATCACACCCAGGCTTTCGGTCTTGGCTTCGATGAAGTCGATGCGCTGACTGGCCCGAAGATCGGCCGTCCGAAGAGCGCCACCTATCGTACGGCCGATGTCGTCGGCCTCGATACCCTGGCTCACGTCGTCAAGACCATGCAGGACACGCTGCCCAACGACCCGTGGCACCAGTATTTCACCAGCCCGGCCTGGCTTCAGTTGCTGATCGAGAAGGGCGCCTTGGGCCAGAAAACCCGCTGCGGCATCTTCCGCAAGCAGGGCAAGGAGATCCAGGTCCTCGACCTGAAGGCGCAGGATTACCGCAAGTCGGCCGGTGAAGTGGCCGAAGAGGTTGCCGCCATCCTGAAGATCAAGAATCCGGCCGAAAAGTTCGCCGCCTTGCGCGCTTCGGCGCATCCGCAGGCCGAGTTCCTGTGGGCCATCTTCCGCGATATTTTTCACTACGCTGCCGTGCAACTGGAGAGTGTCGCCGACAATGCCCGCGATCTCGATTTCGCCATGCGCTGGGGCTTCGGCTGGGCGCAAGGGCCGTTCGAAACCTGGCAGGCCGCCGGCTGGAGCGAGATTGCCAAAGCCATTGCCGTCGATATCGCTGCCGGCAAGAGCATGAGCGCGACGCCGCTGCCGGCCTGGGTGCTGGAAGCGGGGCGGACCGGTGTGCATACGGCGCAGGGTTCGTATTCGGCCAGCAAGAACGCCTACGTCGCCCGCTCCACGCTACCCGTCTATCAACGCCAGCTTTTCCCCGAGCGCGTGCTCGGCGAGAGCGGTGCGACGCCCGAGAAATCGGGTGAAACGCTGTTTGAGACTGATGGCGTTCGTCTCTGGAAACTGCCAGCGGTCGATGCCGGTATCGGCATCCTGTCGATCAAGTCGAAGATGCACACCATCGGCGACGAGGTGCTCGATGGTGTGATCGCCGCCGTGCGCCAGGCCGAAACGACGCTTGATGGCATCGTGCTCTGGCATGAAGCGCCGTTCGCTGTGGGCGCCAACCTGGCCCAGGTGACCGAGGCTATCGTCGCCGGCCAGTTCGATCTGCTCGAACAGACCGTCGAGAAGTTCCAGCGCGCGTCGCAAACGCTCAAGTACGCCCAGGTCCCGACCGTTGCTGCAGTGCAAGGCATGGCGCTGGGCGGTGGCTGCGAGTTTGTCATGCATGCCGGCAAACGCGTCATGGCGCTCGAAAGCTATGTCGGGCTGGTCGAGGCTGGTGTCGGGCTGATCCCGGCTGGCGGCGGCTGCAAGGAATTCGCCGTGCGCGCCGCCGAATGGGCTGCCCAGTCGAACGTGCCGGGCGAGGTCTTCAATTACCTGCAAAATGCCTTCATGACCATTGCCATGGCCAAGGTGGCGAAGAGCGCTGTCGAGGCCGTCGATTACGGCTTTGCCAAGCCGTCCGACACCATCCTGTTCAACGCCAACGAACTGCTCTTCGTGGCGATCCGCGAAGCGCGCGCCATGGCCGAGGCTGGCTACGCGCCGCCGCCGAAGGCACGCGCCATCCCGGTCGCCGGCAAGAACGGCATCGCGACGCTGGAAATGATGCTGGTGAACATGAAGGAGGGCGGCATGATTTCGGCGCACGACTACAAGGTCGCCAAGTTCGCTGCCATCGCCCTGTGCGGCGGCGAGGTCGAAACCGGCAGCCTGGTCGATGAAGAATGGCTGATCACCGTCGAGCGCCGCTTGTTCGTCGAACTGCTGAAAACCCCCGAAACCCAGGCCCGGATCAAGCACATGCTCGATACCGGCAAGCCGCTACGCAACTAATCGGGCTGAGGAAAAAATTATGAGCAAACAGATTCAAGACGCCTACATCGTCGCCGCCACCCGTTTGCCGGTGGCCAAGAAAAACGGCATGTTCAAGAACGTGCGGCCGGATGACATGCTTGCCCATGTCATCAAATCGGTCGTCGCCCAGGTTCCGGGTATCGATCCGGCGCTGATCGGCGATGTCATTGTCGGCTGCGCCATGCCGGAAGCCGAGCAGGGGATGAACGTCGCTCGTATCGGCCTGCTGTTGGCCGGGCTGCCGATCACCGTGCCGGGTATCACCATCAACCGTTTCTGCTCCTCCGGGGTGCAGGCGGTAGCCGATGCCGCCAACCAGATCCGCCTCGGCCTGGCCGATGTGATGATCGCCGCCGGCACCGAGTCGATGAGCGTCATGCCGCAGATGATGGGCAACAAGATGTCGATGAACCCGGCCATCTTCGCCAAGGAGGAAAACCTCGGCATCGCTTTTGGGATGGGCCTCACCGCCGAGAAGGTGGCGAACCAGTGGAAGGTCAGCCGCGAAGTGCAGGATGCTTTCGCCGTCGAGTCGCATCGCCGGGCCTGTGCGGCGATTGCCGCAGGTCATTTCAAGGCGGAAATTTCGCCCTATACCATCCGCGAAAGCCTGCCCGATCTGGCTTCCGGCGAAATCCGCATTCGCGAACGCGTGGCCGATACCGACGAAGGTCCGCGCCCTGATTCGGCCCTCGACAAACTGGCCAAGCTGAAGCCGGTCTTCCATGCCCGTGGCTCGGTGACGGCCGGCAATTCCTCGCAGATGTCCGACGGGGCCGGTGCCGTGATGCTGGTTTCCGAGAAAATTTTGCGCGAACACAACCTGACGCCGCTGGCCCGCTTTGCTGGTTACGCCGTCGGTGGCGTGGCGCCGGAGATCATGGGTATCGGCCCGGTCGCGGCGATTCCCAAGGTGCTGGCGCAGGTTGGCATCCGCCAGGATGAGCTGGACTGGATCGAACTCAACGAAGCCTTCGCTGCGCAGTCGATTGCCGTCATGCAGGAACTCGGCATCGATCCGACCAAGGTGAACCCGCTCGGTGGCGCCATCGCCCTCGGCCACCCGCTCGGCGCAACCGGCGCCATCCGCATCGCCACTGTCGCGCATGGCCTCAAGCGCACCGGCGGCAAGTACGGCATGGTGACGATGTGCATTGGAACGGGGATGGGCGCTGCCGGCATCATCGAACGGATTTGAGGGGAAACCGCGAATGCCACGGTCAACCAGAAAAAACGGCCAAAATTGAAATCATGAAACCCGCCTGGCTGGCCAAACTTTCTCCAACCTGGCGGGCCCGCATGGTGCGTCTTGGCTTCAATTTTCATCCGGCCTTTCGCGGCACGGGTGGCCGGGTGACCCATGTGGCGAAGGATTTGCGCCACATCCGGGTTTCCCTGCCGCTGAACTGGAAGACGAAGAATATCGTCGGTTCGCTCTACGGTGGCTCGCTGTTTGCGATCACCGATGGAGCGCATCCGATGATGCTCATGGCGGCGCTCGGCGACGGTTATATCGTCTGGGACAAGGCAGCGAGCATTCGTTATCGCAAGCCCGGGTTTTCGACGCTGTATGCCGATTTTGTGTTGACTGACGAGGAAGTGGATGAAATCCGGGCCGAACTGGCCAAAAATCCGGAGCTTGAGCGGACTTATCAGGTCGAATTGAAAGACCAGCACGGCATCGTGCATACCGTCGTCGAACGCACGGTTTACATCGCCGATAAACATTACTACCGACAAAAGAGCGGTGGAGGAGACAAATAATGATTACATCAACAAGCGTCCGCAAGGCAGCGCTCATTGCCGCATTGCTCGCCGTTCCTGGGCTGCATGCCGCAGAAGTTGCCGGGGTGAAAGTGGACGACACCATCCGCGTCGGCAGCAGTGATCTGGTGCTCAACGGCGCCGGCCTGCGCAGCAAACTGTTCATCAAGGTTTACGTTGGGGCACTCTATGTTGGCCAAAAGTCGACGACACCGACGGCAAT
The DNA here is from genome assembly GCF_020510585.1 of Ferribacterium limneticum. Classification (GTDB taxonomy): domain Bacteria; phylum Pseudomonadota; class Gammaproteobacteria; order Burkholderiales; family Rhodocyclaceae; genus Azonexus. Next base: position 1,651,054 of record NZ_CP075190.1, read on the forward strand.
CTACGACAGCCCGCAGCCGCGCCGCATGGTCATGCGCATGATGCGCGATCTCGATGCCGATACGCTGAGCTCAGCACTCGACGAAGGCTTGAAGAGCAACCACAGTCCGGCCGAGTTGGCCGAGCTGAAACCGCAGGCCGACCAGCTGGGCGGCATCATGAAGGGTATCGGCAAGGCCCGCGAAGGCGATACCATTGGCATTGACTTCTCCGCAGACGGCGTCGCTGTCAGCCTGAACGGGGAAGCGCGCGGCAAGGTGGCCGGTGCTGGTTTTGCCAAAGCGCTGCTCAAGGTCTGGCTCGGTGACAAGCCGGTGGACGCCTCGTTGAAGAAGGCGCTGCTCGGGTCCTAGGTTGACAACGGAGGAGGAGACAATCATGGAAAAAATCTGGCTACAAAGCTATCCGAATGGCGTGCCGGCCGAAATCGACATCGACCACATCCCGTCGCTCGTCGCGCTGTTCGAAACAGCCTGCACGACCTATGCCGACAAGGTCGCCTACATCAGCATGGACAAGGCAATGACCTATCGCCAGCTCGACGAAGAGAGCAAGGCCTTCGCCGGCTGGCTGCAGGCCAAAGGCCTGAAGAAGGGCGACCGCGTCGCGCTGATGATGCCCAACCTGCTGCAATATCCCGTGGCGCTCTTCGGCACGCTGCGCGCTGGTTGTGTAGTGGTCAATTGCAACCCGCTCTACACGCCGCGCGAGCTCGAACACCAGCTCAAGGATTCCGGTGCAGTTGCCATCGTCATCGTCGAAAACTTTGCTCACACGCTCGAGCAGGTCGTCGCTCACACGGCGATCAAGCACGTCATCGTCACGCCGATGGGCGAAATGCTCGGCCTCAAGGGCATCATCGTCAATTTCGTCGTACGCCACGTCAAGAAGCTGGTGCCGGTCTGGAAACTACCCGGTTCCATCGGCTTCAACAGCGCGCTGGCTACCGGGCGCAGCCACGGCTGGCAACCGGTGCCGCTGACCCAGGACGACATCGCATTCCTGCAATACACGGGTGGCACGACGGGTGTGTCCAAAGGCGCCATGCTGACCCACGCCAACATCGCCGCCAACATCACCCAGGCCTATAGCTGGATCAAGCCGGTGGTGCGTGAGGGCGAGGAATTCATCATCACGGCCTTGCCGCTGTATCACATCTTCGCCCTGACAGCGAACTGCCTGACCTTCCTGATGATCGGTGCGCGCAACCTGCTGATCGCCAATCCGCGCGACATCCCCGGCTTCGTCAAGGAGTGGGGAAAATACCCGGTGACGGTGGTGACCGGCGTCAACACGCTGTTCAATGCCTTGCTCAATAACGAAGATTTCGCCAAGCTGGATTTCTCGACCATGCGCGTCACGCTGGGTGGCGGCATGGCGGTGCAGGGACCGGTCGCCGAAAAATGGAAGAAAGTGACCGGTACGCCCTTGCTGCAGGCCTACGGCCTGACCGAAACCTCGCCGGCAGCAACGATCAACCCGCTTGATATGGGCGAGTTCAATGGTTCCATCGGCCTGCCGATTTCCTCCACCGAGGTCTCGATCCGCGACGACTACGGCAACGAGGTGCCGCAGGGCCAGATCGGAGAAATCTGCATCCGCGGCCCGCAGGTCATGAAAGGCTACTGGCAACGGCAGGAGGAAACGGACTATGTCTTTTATCCGGACCGTTTTCTGCGTACGGGCGACGTTGGCTATGTTGATAAAAAAGGCTTCGTTTTTCTGGTTGACCGCAAGAAGGACATGATTCTGGTCTCCGGCTTCAACGTTTACCCGAATGAGGTCGAGGAAGTCGTCGCCATGCACCCCGGTGTGCGCGATGTTGCGGCCATCGGCGTGGTCGACGAGAACTCCGGCGAAGCGGTGAAGATTTTCGTCGTCCGCAAGGACCCGGCGGTGACCGAGCGCATGCTGATCGACCATTGCCGCGGCCTGCTGACCGGTTACAAGATTCCGAAACATGTCGAATTCCGCGACGACCTGCCGCGGACGAACGTCGGCAAGATCCTGCGTCGCGCATTGAAAGAGGGGGCTTGATGCCGATTCCAGAATCACTGAACAAGAACCTGGCGCTACCTGTCATTTGCGCGCCGATGTTCATCGTCTCCAACCCCGATCTCGTCATCGCCCAGTGCAAGGGCGGCCTGATCGGCTCCTTCCCGGCCCTCAATGCCCGGCCCAAGGAGTTGCTCGACGAGTGGCTGACCCGCATCAAGAGCGAGCTGACCACCGATCCAAAGGCCGCACCATTCGCCGTCAACCAGATCATCCACCCCTCCAACGAGCGGCTGGAGCACGACATGATGCTGTGCGTAAAGCACCAGGTGCCGCTCATCATCACCAGCCTGTCGGCGCCAACGCAGATCGTACCGCCGGTGCATGCCTACGGTGGCAAGGTTTTTCATGACGTGATCAGCGTCCGCCATGCGGAAAAGGCGTTGGAGGCTGGCGTCGATGGGCTGATCCTGGTTTGCGCCGGGGCCGGCGGTCACGCCGGCATGCTGAGCCCCTTCGCGCTGGTCGGTGAAATCCGCAAGTTCTACGATGGTCCGATCGCGCTCTCTGGCTCGATCACCAACGGCAGCGCGATTCTGTCCGCGCAAGCCATGGGTGCAGATTTTGCCTACATCGGGACGCGCTTCATCGCCACCGACGAAGCGCATGCCGTCGATGCCTACAAGCAGGCCATCGTCGACAGCGCTGCCAAGGACGTCGTCTACACGCCGTACTTCACTGGTGTGCATGGCAATTACCTGAGCAAAAGCATTCTCGCCGCCGGCCTCGATCCAGCCAATCTGCCGGAAAAAGACAAAACCACGATGAACTTTGGTGGTGCGACAGCGGCCAAGGCCTGGAAAGATATCTGGGGCGCCGGGCAGGGCGTCGGCACCATCGATGACGTGATGCCGACCGCAGAACTGGTGGCCCGCCTGAAACAGGAATACCGCGCCGCGAAGACGGCGTTGTGCAGCAGTCCATTCTGAAAAACAAATAGGAGACAGACCAAATGAGCGACTACCGTGCGCCCGTAAAAGACATGCGTTTCGTCATGGACGAGCTGGCTGGTTTCAAGGAACTGAGCCAGATCGCCGGTTTCGAAGATGCCACGCCCGACCTGGCCGATGCGATTCTGGAAGAAGCGGCCAAGTTCACCGGCGAAGTCCTCGCCCCGCTCAACCGCGTCGGTGACAAGGAAGGCTGCAAGCTGACCCCGAACGGCGTCACCACCCCAACCGGCTGGAAGGAAGCCTACAAGGCCTTCTGTGAAGCCGGCTGGAACGGCATTACCTCGCCGGCTGATTTTGGCGGTCAGGGGCTGCCCGATACGCTGGGCATCGCCGTCAAGGAAATGGTCTGCTCGGCCAACCTGTCCTTTTCGCTCGGCCCCTTGCTCACTACCGGGGCCGTCGAAGCGCTGCTGACTTGTGCCAGCGACGAGCTGAAAGCGATCTACCTCGAAAAGATGATCACCGGCCAATGGACCGGCACGATGAACCTGACTGAGCCGCAAGCCGGCTCCGACCTGGCGCTGATCCGCTCGCGCGCCGAGCCGCAGACCGACGGCAGCTACAAGGTGTTCGGCCAGAAAATCTTCATCACCTACGGCGACCACGACATGACGGACAACATTGTCCACCTCGTGCTCGCCCGCCTGCCCGATGCGCCGGCCGGGGTGAAGGGCATCTCGATGTTCCTGGTGCCGAAATTCCTGGTCAACGCCGACGGTTCGCTTGGCGCCCGTAACGATGCCTACTGCGTCTCCATCGAACACAAGCTCGGCATCCATGCCAGCCCGACCTGCGTCATGGCCTATGGTGACAACGGCGGCGCCGTCGGCTACCTGCTCGGCCAAGCCAATCGCGGCCTCGAATACATGTTCATCATGATGAACGAAGCCCGTCTCGGCGTTGGCCTGCAAGGCATCGCGCTGGGCGAACGCGCCTACCAGCAGGCTCTGGCCTTTGCCCGCGAACGCAAGCAGGGGCGCGATGCGCTGACCGGCGAGGCGCTGGTCACCCTCGACAAGCACCCGGATATCCGCCGCATGCTGATGCTCATGAAGTGCCGCGTTGAAGCCAACCGCGCCATGACCTACTACACCTCCGGCCTGCTCGACCGTGCCCATGCGGCGACCGATGCCGGCGAGAAAAAGCGCCAGCTCTACCTTGCCGAATTCATGATCCCCATCGTAAAGGGTGGCGGTACCGAAATGGGTATCGAAGTCACCTCGCTCGGCATCCAGATATACGGCGGCATGGGCTTCATCGAAGAAACCGGCGCCGCCCAGCACTGGCGCGACTCGCGCATCACCACCATCTACGAAGGCACCACCGGCATCCAGGCTAACGACCTGCTGTTCCGCAAGCTGATGCGCGACCAGGGCGCTACCGCCAAACTCGTCTTCGGCGAGGTCTACGCCACCGCCAAAGCGCTCGGCGCCTCCGGCAAGCCGGAGCTGCAAGCCATCGGCCAGCGCCTCGGCGTGGCGCTCAAGGCCTGGACAGAAGCCACCGAATGGCTGGCCGCCAACGCCAAAACCGGCGTTTCCGGCGTGTTGACCGCAGCAGTCCCCTACCTGCACCTCGCCGTTACCGTCTGTGGCGGCTGGTTCATGGGCAAAGCCGCACTTGCGGCAGCCGGCTATTTCGACAAGGGTGAGGGTGACCAGACCTTCTACCGGGCCAAAGTCGCCACGGCCCGTTTCTACGCCGACCAGATGCTACCGCAAGCGGCAGCCTATGCTGAAACTGTCATGGCCGGTGATGCTGCATTGGCTGGCGTTGGCGACGGGGTTTTCTGAGGTCTTGCACGGATAGCGAAGGCTGATATTTTTGCGACATGAAAAAGGCGCCAAGTGGCGCCTTTTTCCTTGATTTCCCGATGATTATCTCGGTGTGTTTTCAACCTTGTTGACCAGAAATACTGCAGTATGTGCAGCAGTCGTTGGGGTCATCGTTGCCGTATTCGTTTTGACAATATCCGAAACGCCGCCGATCGATCCCGCTGTTTGCCCATAGAACGTGCCCTGCACTTTACCCGTCACGATGCCATCGTTGGCGCTGAGGGCGGTGGAGTTGATGTTTGCTCCGCTGATTGTTCCACTGGCATTGAAGCCTACTTGACCATGCAAGTGGGTTGCGCCATTGGAAGCGGTGTTGGTGTAAACATGCCCATCCGAGCCATTATTCCAGCTACCACTCCAGGTTGCATTTCCAAAATTGACGGTCATATTGACTGAGGTTTGGTAGCCTCTGACGTCCATGCTGCTGCCTGAATAGGTGGCGACAACATTGCCGGCACGTTGTGAGTCAAGGTAAGCCTGTGGTGTGGCAATGCCGGCTACATAGTAACCGTAGGTTTGCGTGCCGTTGCCGTTGTTCCACTCACGTTCTTCGTCCTGGCCATTGACGTAGGATTCGATATAGCGACCGAACCACCCGACGGCGACTTCCTTGTTTGAAGTCGGGAGACCCCAATAGTAGTAATAATCTTGTGGAAACCCGTAAACATAGCTGCCACCATATGTAGTGGTGTTGCCGTTATCTGTATTCGAATACCGTTCAGCATAAAAATTGTTCAGGCCACCTTGGCCACCGGAATACCAATACCAGTTTCCGAATGTGGCTGGCAGGTCTGTCCCGGAATTATTTAAGAGGGGGGCCGTGCCGGTCAAGCCAGCAAGCCGCCATGAGACCATACCTGAACCGGATCCGCCGTTTACTGTGACGGCTGTTGGGTTATCGGGTGTCAAGGTTAGACCAAAAAGCCCAGCCATGGGGCCGGAATAGGTATTTCCCTCGGAGGATTCGCCTTTACCTCTGGATTGGTTGTAGTCCCACTGTTGGTTGGCGAAAACAGCATAGCCGCACCAATCGCCACCGCGACAAACGTCAGCGGCTACCCTTGTTGCGTTTGGGGTTGTGCGATATGGGTCAGACCCGGCAACTCCCGGCATTTGCGCAACGCTGGGTGCGCCAGCGGCAGGCTCGACAAAACCTCCCCATGCGCCCCAACTATCGAGCGAATCCTGCGAGATTGGAACTGTGGCATACGACCGGACCTTGCTCCAGTCATTCTCATGAAATTGCCACGAATCTATTGCAAATACTGGGCTAGTGGCAAAAAGTGCCACGATGGATGTGGCAACAATTGAGCAATTTTTTTTCAAGATTTTCCCCGTCGCAGTTTATGTCGAATAAATAAAATTTATGTGACTCCAGTTTAAATTGATTCTTGCAGTGAGTCTCTTTGCTTCAGGATTCAACCGTGATGTATTTCTCATTTCTCGCCAAACAGGATGGACTCGGCCGGCGCCGGCAATAAAAAAAGGCGCCTTGCGGCGCCTTTCTGAGCTTGGCCAGACGTCAGCCAAGTAGTGTGCTCATTACTCAGGGGTGGCAGAAGAACCAGTGCTATAAACTTTATTGACTAGGAATACTGCCGTTTGAGTTTGAGTAGATGGCATTTGAGCTATGCGAGCATCAACTGGAGGAGTGTAGGTCTTGGTCACACTTGAAACACCGCCGATCGATCCGGCTTGTTGACCATAAAACGTCCCTTGGACGGAGCCGGCATAGGAGGAACTGCTTCCGGAGTACAAGGCCGAGACACTGTTTGAGTTAATGTTCGCACCACTGATGTTGCCTTCTGCCTTGAAGTTCATCGCACCCGTCCATTGTCCCTGCCACGTGCCTGGGGCGAACTGGACCTGAATCAATACCTTTCCTTGGCTAAATCCATCGAAACTGCCGCCCGCGTAATAAGCCCTGATATCGCGGGCTTGCTGGTCAGCCAGATAGGCTTGGGGTGTGGCGATGCCAGCAACATAGTAACCATTGGTTCTGGCCGTTGTTTCGTCCCAATACCGATATTCTTCATTGCCACTGGTATAAGTCGCTACCTCTCGCTCAAACGTTCCAACTGCCACTTCCTTGTCTGCACCCTTGACTGCGAGTGCAAACCAACCATACCCCACTTCGCTGCTTGCTTCGCTTGACAGCCAGTTGTGAGAAAAGCCGGTTGCCGAACTGCTTTCCCAGCCAGAGTCTGTTTCGTTGCCTGCATACGCATGAAAATGATGGAGTCCATCATCCCGATACCAACCATAGCCGCCGCCAAAGTTTGCCGGGATATTGGTGCCCGATTCGCTGAATGTTGGATCGGTGGTTCCGAGAGGAGTGACGCGCCAGAAAACAGTGCCTTCACCTCGGCCGCTTCCTGCCGTAATACTTGGATCATCAGGGGTTGGTGTCAGCGCAAACAAACCAGCACTCCACGGATCGGATGGCTTGTAGTAGTACCTTGTCATCGTTTCTTCTCCGCCGCTGGCAGAGTTGCGGAATATGGCGTAACCGCACCAATTTCCTGTTGCACAGCCTTCCGGTAAGCGAACCACAATTGGATTGTTACGATACAGATCGCCTCCGGACATTCCGGGCATTGCAACAGGAGATGGGGCACCTGCTGCTGGTTCTACGAAGTCCTCCCACGGACCCCATTGACTGACGGAATCTTGTGCAATCGCTACTTTTCCGTAGGAGTTCACATTGTTCCATCCGCTTTCATGGTATTCCCAATTGTCTTTTGCAAACACAGTACCGCTGATGAAGAGGGTGGCGATACACGCTGCAATAACTGTACGCTTCGTTTTCATGATATCCCTCACTGCTTGACTGGAATGGTTATCCTGATTTCACTGTAGTACCCAACTGGATGAATGCAAGTCGGGGCTTTTACAGTTTTTAACAACGCATACACTGGACCATGAGTGAAAACTATCAATTAATCAATTGGTTGATATAAGTCGGGAAAGAGGTGTGTAAAAAATCCCGTCATGTCTCTGTGAAATATTTCACGTTTGTCATCAAATTGAGATCGTAAAAAAGGCGCCGTTTGGCGCCTTTTTGTTTTGAAGCGTTGGATCTTGAGTTAGAACGAACGCCCCAGATTGACACCAACAACTTCGCGTTCGTAAGTGTAGATGCTTACATTGGAGTTGTTATCCGTGAATTGCCAGCTACCGGACACGCGCCAGTCTTTCATCAGACCTTCCTTGAAGTTGTGGCCAAAGCCAACTTCAAGGCGATGCTCGGTTTCGTCTCGGGCGACGTTAAAAACCGGTTCCACGCCGTCGAACTGTGTGTCCTTGTAGCTGTAGCGGCCATATACAGAACCATTTTGCCAAGCGACAACGTTGGCACCAATGAAGGCTTCCCAGCCATCGTTACTGAAGCGGTTGGCCGAGGCTTCTTCCATGAAGACATGAGCGCCACCCTGAACGGCCAGTTTTCCTTGCAGGAACAGATGGCCGTAGGAGAGGCCGGTGGAGTAATAGTTGCTGTCACGCCCGGCATCGATTGCTCGGTCGAAATTCTTGTTCAGGACCAAGGCATCCCAAGTCAACTCGCCATTCTTGAGTTGCAGCGTGAAAGTCGGGGAAACGGAGGTGTAGAGACCGAGATAGTCGCCACCGAGATACAGGGCATCAGCCTGAAAATTGAGCTTGGTACGCCATTTGTTTGGAGCAACCCAGCCCGGGCCAGTCGATAGCGAAAGGGCCGTCAGGTCGAAATCGGTTTTTTCGAAATAGCCCTTGTGATAGAGGCCGGCACTGGTTTGCCAGATGAGGCGCGATGCGGTTTCGCCAAATCGAATAACGGTCGGCGAGTTATAGGTGTGCGTAATACCAGCCTGAGCAACCCCTGCCCAATCATGCTGGGGAGTGGAGCCGGGTTGGAGAACCAGGCCGCCGGGCAACGTGGCGCCACTCGGGCCGACGTTTACGTTGGTGTCGTACAGAAACCCAAGGGATATCGAAGGCTCAAAGGTGTGTGGCTTGGCAACTAGTGCTGCCTGGTCGCGCTTGATCTGGGCTTGGAAAGCCAGCACTGCCAAGCGAACGTTTTCCGGCGTCTTGGGGTCGTCAAGAACTTTTTGTGCCTGCAGGTTGGCCTGATCTAGGTTAAGTGCACGAAAGTAGGCAACAGCGAGTTCCAAGCGTGCGCGATTGAGCGAGGGATTGTTGCTCAATACTGTTTCGAGCGCTTCGATGGCGCTGAATACCTGACCCTGTTCGCGGAGGAAGATGCCTTCCTTGAATAGCTTTTCCGTATCGACTGTTTCTTGAGCCGTAGCGGCTGATAGTCCGGCAAAGGCCAGAAAAACAGGCAGGCAGACGCGTTTAAGGGAGCTAATGGTTTCTGCTTTGCGAGCATTCATGTATCGTACCTCTATAAGTGACTATGGTAATTTGGTAACAAAACGTTAATTTGCGTAAGTGTAAGCGGTGCCCACCGCTCATGTCATGCGATTGCTTCCCCGGATGTCTGTATCGGCCCAGTGTGTAGGTTTTTTACAACTGTAAAGTTATTCGACAGTAAACTTGCATATGCGATAGTTTGGAGCACTCCTATGCGAGAAGCGTGTTTGACTTATCCCGGCCGAGATTGATACGTGAAAATCGTTGTTTATATATGGATTCATGTTTTTGCATACCTAGTCGGCGCGGCCTTTTCAGTTGCTACAGCAGCAGAGAACCATTCGCCGGATCACAAGCTCTTTAGTACTCGAGAGGAGCGCAAGGAGGGATTTTCGATTTTCCCTCAGTGGGTCTCGGTTATGCGTCGTCATGCCGAGGATCGTCCAACTCCAGAAAACTGTCCGGTTAACCTATGCAAGGTGCCAGAGTGGCTGGACATGATCAGTTCCATGCGTGGGCATGCTCCCCGCGAACAGGTTGCGGTTGTGAACGATTTTTCCAATCGTTTTCGTTATGTGCTGGATCAGGACAATTACGGTCGCTCAGATTACTGGGCAATTCCGCGTGAGTTTCTGACCTTGGGGGGCGATTGCGAGGATTTCGCCATCATCAAATATTTCTCGCTAAGACAGTTGGGAATTCCGGCGGAGTCCTTGAGAGTGGTGGTCGTTCAGGATGCCAATCTTAGAATTCCCCATGCTGTATTGGCTGTTTATATGCGAGATGATATTTTTATTCTGGACAATCAGGTCCGGGAGGTCGTTTCGCATCAGAAGATTGCCCATTACGTTCCGGTTTTTTCACTAAATGAACGTAACTGGTGGATGCATTTGCCATGAAGTGTGGCGGCCGTCGTCAATTGTCAAAGTACTAGTCGGGACATATGATTTATTCAAGTAAACGTATTTGTGGCATCAATTCTCGGCAGGTTTTGTGCACGCCTGTATTAGCAGTTGTTTCGGCTAATTCATTGGGCGGATATAAATGCCTTGTCGCCAGGAATGCAAAATCATGAAAACCCGAATGTGGCGTAAGCAGTGGGCTCCGGCGATTCTTGCGCTAGGATTGCTTATGATTGTAGGCGTCTGGTCGATCGTCAACTATACGGCGAACGAGAAGAGTCGTGATCTGCGTGCGTGGGAAACCCTGTTGGGTGTCGTCGCCGAGAGCCGTGCTCAAAGCCTCAATCAGTGGATAGATACGCAATATGGGGTGGTCAGGGAGCTGGCTGAGAACGCATCGTTGCGTTTCTACCTCTCGCAGTTAGCCGCAGCCCCGGATGCACAAACCGTGGATTCTCAGGCTGCCCAGTTTGGGTACTTGCGTAACCTGCTTGAAACAACAGCCGAGAAAAATGGTTTTTCCCTTGCCGGCCAGAAGACAAAGGTCCAGGCCAACATCGCTTCCGCATCTGACTCCGGCATTGTCATCGTTGATGCTTCGGGCAAGACGATTGTCGGAACATCGGGTTTTCACGCCGACGATGCCTTGAAGGCAACCTTGCTCCGCGCGGTGGAGACCGGCAAGCCTGCCTTGCAGGATTTGTATGAAAATACCGCCGGGGAGGTGGTGCTGGGCTTTGCCATTCCCGTGTTTTCCGTTCAGTCTAATGAGCCTGGACAGCGGCCGATTGCGGCGATTGCCGGTGTCAAGCGGGCGCGCGACGAGTTATTTCCCTTGTTGTTGCGCAAGGGGACGTTGACGAGCGCCGATGAAACTTTGCTGGTGAGGCGCGAGGGGGATTTCGTCGCGTTTATCTCGCCGCTGGCAGACGGTACTGCACCGTTACGCAAACAGCTTTCCCTATCGGCGGGAAATCAGGTAGAGGTCGAAGCGATGACCAAGCCTGGAAGTTTCTCAATGAACCTGGATTACGCCGGACGCGAGGTTCTGACAGTTAGCAGGAGTTTCCGCCAGACCCCCTGGATACTTGTCCAGAAGATCGACGCCGTGGAGGCGCTCAAGGAATCGCGGGATCATCAGCGTTTCCTCATGATTACGCTGACCTTTGCCATTCTGGTGATTGCGGCGGGTTTGGTTGCAGCATGGTGGCATGGTGCGAGCGTGAAAGAACGATCGGTTTCCGAGGTGCTACGCAACAAGTCTCGTGAATTGGCTGATCAGTCTGCATTGTTGCTGAGTGTCATGGATGGCACTCCGGACCTTATCTTTACCGTTGAAGAGGAGCGCCTGAAGTTCTGCAACAAGGCATTTGGCTCGCTGGTCAACGAGTCCCCGGATGCTCTCCGGGGGAAAACACTATCGAGCATTGTCGGTCCGTCCGCGGCACATCGGATTGATACGCTTGTCGTGGAAAGCCGAAAAACATCGCAGACTGTTTCACGAATGTTGGATCTGGATATCGGTTGCGTAGTCAGCCACAATTATTTTTCTGCGGTGCCTATCCCGACTGCTTATGGTTCAGGGCTGGTTCTTTGTCTCGCTCGTGACATGACGGTCGAGCAGGACGCGCAGACAAAACGTCAGGCGCTGATGAAGCAGCTTGTCGGGGTGTTGACCTGTATTGTTGATTCGCATGATCCATTTTGTACCGAGCACTCGATGCGTACGGCCCTGGTTGCCGGGGCTATCGCGCGCGAACTTGGACTCGGTGATTCTGCTGCTGAGGCGCTTGATATGGCAGCAAAATTGGCAAACGTCGGGAAGATATTCGTACCGAGGGAATTGCTGACCAAGCGGGAAATATTGTCGCCCGAGGAACAAAAGATCATGCAGTCGCACGTACAGCATTCTGTTGCGGTACTGAATGCCATTGAATTCGAAGGGCCGGTCATTAATATCATTGCTCAGAAGAGCGAGCATCTGGATGGTAGTGGCTACCCTGCCGGGCTGAAGGAGTCTGATCTCTTGCTCGAAAGCCGGATTCTGGCGGTTGCCAATGCTTTCGTGGCAATGGTCAGTGCTCGGGCCTATCGTGCCGGCGTGCCCTTGGAGCAGACGCTCGACAAGTTGTTGAGCGAGACCGGCACCAAGTACGATCGCCATGTTGTCGCGGCCTTGTTCCACGTGGCCGAGAATCGGCCGGAATGGATCAAGTGGTCGGCGCCATCGGCAAATGCTTCGTAACTTGATGGTTTGATGTGGCAGCGATAGATCGCTGCCTTTGGAGCAAAAAAGCCGCCCGGTTCGAGGCGGCTTTTTTGTCCCTTGCTGACTGGGTTACTGCTTGATTGCTTCGACAGCGATGTCGATGGTCACGTCGTCGCCAACATAAGGGGCGTGCTTGCCCATGTTGAAGTCGGAGCGCTTGACGGTGACCGTGGCGTTGCCGCCGATGGCATCCTTCTTCACCATCGGGTGCGGCATGGCCTGGTAACCGGTGACCTTCAGCGTGACCAGCTTGGTGACGCCCTTGAGCGTCAGGTTGCCTTCGATGGAGGCCGGCTTGTCCCCGTCAAACACAACCTTGGTCGACTTGAAAGTAGCCGTCGGGTATTTGGCGGTGTTGAGGAAGTCTTCACCCTGGATGTGGTCGTTGAAGGTGTCGTAACCGGTGCTGACCGACTTGGTGTCGATAACGAGATCGATCTTCGCGGTCTTGGCGGCCTTGTCGAGGACGATGGTGCCGGTGGTCTTGTCGAAGCGGCTCAGCTGGACCGAGTAGCCAAAGTGGCTGTACGAGAAGCGCGGAAAGCTGTGCGTGCCGTCGAGCGTGAAGGTTTCCGGGGCGGCCAGGGCCGGGGTGGCAGCGGCGATGGCAAGGGCGAGGGTGGCGAGTTGTTTTTTCATGGTGATTCTCCTGTGGTGGTTTGGGGTTTATTTCGTTGAAGCGGTGATGCGGAACTTGATCTGGACATCGTTGGCGACGATGTCGAACTTGGCCCAGGCGCCTTCGCCGATGGAAAAGTCGGCGCGGCGGATGGTGAAGGCGCCATCGAACACGCCGCTGTTGCCTTGCGCCGTGAAGGTGGCCGGGACTATGACATCCTGCGTCTTTCCCTTGATGGTCAGCTGGCCGGCGACTTCGTATTTGTTGCCGCCGAGAGGCTTGACGATGCCGGAAACAAACTTGGCGGTCGGGAATGCCTTGGTGTTGAACCACGGCTTGCCGGCGACCTCCTCGTCGCCTTCGGGGGCGCCGGTGTCGACGCTGGCCAATTCGACAGCGAAGCTCGCCTTGGCGGCAGTCGGCTTGGCCGGGTCGAAATTCAATTGGCTGGAAAACTTCCGGAATTTCCCGTCGACCGCCACGCCCATCTGTTTGTAGACGAAATTGACGGTGCTTTTGTCGGCTTGAAGCTGGGTGTATTCGACGGCGTGGGCGGCCGGAATCAGGGTTGCGAAGGCTAGTGCGAAGGCGAGGCGTTTCATGTTCTGTTCTCCTTGGAGTGGCGGGGCAGGATGCGGGTCAGGATGTCGTCCTTGTCGATGAAGTGATGTTTCAGGGCGGCGCCGATGTGGCCGAGCAGCACGACCACGAACAGCAGGTTCAGGCTTTGATGGACGAGGGCCAGCAGGTCGCCGACTTCCTTGTTTTTCTCAAGTAGGTCGGGGATGGGCAGGACGCCGAACCAGACGGTCTGAAAACCCTTGGCCGAACTCATCAGCCAGCCGGACAGCGGAATGGCCAGCATCAGCCCGTAGAGCGCCAGATGGCCGGCGTGGGCGGCGAACTGCATGATTTTCGGCATGCTCTCGGGCAGGGCTGGCGGGCGATGCGTGATGCGCCAGAGCAGGCGAAAGCCGACGAGCAGGAAGGCCGTGACGCCGGCCCACTTGTGCCATGAATAGAGCTTCAGCTTGTCCGGCGACAGCGGCAGGTCGTGCATGTAAAAACCGAGGATCAGCAGGCCGAAAATCAGGATGGCCATGAGCCAGTGCAGGAGCTTGGCAGTGCTGGTGTAGTGTTGGGTTACCACGGTCAACCTCCTTTTTTGGGCAAAAATGAATATGCATCCATGGCGATGACGTAATCGTCGATGCCGGCATGGAAGCGGGTGGTCTCGGCGTTTTCGCCGCCGGCACCGAGTGCGACATACAAGGGCAATAAATGTTCATCGCTCGGGTGGGCTTGCGCACCACCCGGGGCTTGCCGGCGGTAGTCGAGCAAGGTGTCGATGTCGTGAGCATACAGGTTGTCGGCCAGCCAGTTGGTGAACTGGCGCACATAGCCCGGTGTCTGCCCACCGCTGCGGGCTGCCAACTGGTAATCGCGCAGATTGTGGGTCAGGTTGCCCGAGGCGATGACGAGAAAGCCCTTGGCCGTGAGCGGCGCCAGGGCCTGGCCCAGCTTGTAGGCCTGGGCCGGGCCGCCATGGCTCTGGATGGAGAGCGGAATGACCGGCACTTCGGCGTCGGGGAACATCAGGCGCAGCGGTACCCAGGCGCCGTGGTCGAGGCCGCGGCTGGCGTCGGTGGCGACCGGCAGCCCTGCGGTCTTCAGCGCCGCGACGACTTCTTCGGAGGCCTCGCGACAGCCGGTGGCCGGGTAGCGGATTTCATAGAGTTCATCCGGGAAACCCCAGAAGTCGTGGATGGTTTCCGGCCGCTCGGCGAAACCGACGGTCGGCACAGCCGTATCCCAATGGGCGCTGACGATGATGATGGCGCGCGGCAGGGCCAGCGAGGTCGCCATGGCCGACAACGCCGCGCCAGCCGCACCCGGGCGCAGGGCGAAAGTCGGCGCGCCGTGCGGAACAAATAGGGTGGGTTGAATCTGTGTCATTGCTGCAACTCCTTTGTCGATGGATGCACTGTATGCCTCTTATTTGCTCTGAAATAGCCGACAATATGCAAATTACTATTGCTGGAGTTGCAACAATGGATCGCCTCGATGCCATGCATCTCTTCGTTCGCGTCGCCGAACTCGGCAGCTTTTCGGCCGTCGCGCAGCAGCTGGGCGTCGCTCGCTCGGTGGTGACGCGGCAGATCGCCGCGCTCGAGGCGCATCTCGGCGTCAAGCTCATGGCGCGCAGCACACGCCGGCTGGCGCTGACCTCGGGCGGCACGGCTTACCTGGAAAAATGCCGGGTCATCCTCAACCTCGTCGAAGCGGCCGAAACCGGCGTTGCCGAGGAGCGCCTGACGCCGCGCGGCAATATCCGCATCAGCCTGCCGCTCAGCTACGGCATGAAGCGACTGGCGCCCATCCTGCTCGATTTCTCGCAGCGCTACCCGGAAGTCTCGCTCGACATGGATTACAGCGACCGCCGGGTAAACCTGATCGAGGAGGGCATCGACCTGTCGATCCGCATCACCCGGCGGCTGGAGTCGGGTGACGTGGCGCGCAAGATCGGTTCCAGTCGCCTGCTTGTCGTTGCCGCGCCGGAATACCTCGCTCGCCACGGTCAACCGGAAAAACCGGCCGATTTGGCAAACCACGTCTGCCTCGGCTACACCAACGCGGGCAGCAGCCAGGTCTGGCAATTCATGGTCGATGGGCAACTGGAGAGCTTCCATATCCGCAGCCGCCTCAATGCCAACAATGGCGACGTGCTGACCGAAGCAACGGCGCAGGGGCTGGGCATCAGCTGCCAGCCGGATTTCATTGCCGACACTTTTTTGGCCAGCAGCCGGGTCGTGGAAATTCTGGCTGATTATCCGATTCCCGAGCTGGGCATCTATGCCATCCTGCCCAGCAATCGCCACGTCCCGCATCGTGTTCGGGTGCTCATGGATACGCTGGCCGAACGGCTGGCTGGGCAGTAATTGCCCCCTCTCGGAAAACAATTCTTTACTGATCCGCGCCAACCGTGATCATGCCAACGCGTTAATATCCTGGTGCAACCAACCGTTGCGAATGGCATCTTGGGTCAATTGAAAGGACGTTGAACAATGGGAATCGTGTGGACCATACTGATTGGCCTTGTGGTTGGCGTCATCGCCAAATTCCTGCATCCCGGCAAGGACAGCATGGGCTTTCTCGCTACCGTGCTGCTCGGCATCAGCGGCTCGTTCCTGGCCGGCATGCTCGGTCAGGCCATGGGGTGGTATCAGGCTGGTGAAGGCGCCGGATTTGTTGCATCCGTGGTGGTCGCCATTGTCCTGCTGGCGATCTACGGCCGGCTGCGCGACAAGAGCCCGCAATGATGAAGCTTCTGACAACACTGTTTATCGGCTCCCTGGTGGCGGCAACGGCCCAGGCTGGCGCGCTCGTCGATCTCTCGGCCAACGCTAGCCGTCCGGCGGCAAACGACATGGTGCGCGCCAGCGTCTACAGCGAGGTGAGCGGCAAGAGTCCGGCCGAACTGGCGCAACGCGTCAATGCCGACATCGCCGAGGCACTGAAGCTGATTCGCGCCAAGGCTGGCATTTCGGTCAAGAGTGGCCAGCAGTCGACCTACCCGGTTTATGGCCAGGGCCAGAAAATCGACGGCTGGCGCATGCGCAGCGAGCTTGTTCTTGAATCGAAGGATCAGGGCAGCGTTTCCGACCTGCTCGGCAAGCTGCAGCAGATGCGTCTGGCAGTCGGCGACGTCAGTATGCTGCCGTCGCCCGAAACCCGGCGCAAGGTGGAGGACGAAGCTACTCGCGAGGCCATTCTAGCCTTTCAGAGCCGTGCCGCAGTAATCGCCGAACAACTCGGCAAGAGCTGGAAGATCAAGCAGCTCAACGTCCAACAGGGCGGCGGCATGCCCATGCCTATGATGCGCGCTGCCCGCGGTGTGATGATGGCGGCAGAGGCCGCTCCGGCACCGCTGGAGGCCGGTGAAAGTCTGGTCACGACCAACATTAGCGGGCAGATTGAACTGGCCGACTGAAGGCAACGGCATTGACCTTCAAGGGCAACGCCTTTCGGGGCGCTTGCTACGGTCAACCGGAAATTTCGCCCGAATTTGAAATGTCATGCCAATACTGCTCAGGTTGGCCAAAACCCTTGTCGCAGTAATGGTTTAGCGCCTGGAGGCCATAAATTTTTATGGCCTGCAATGTACTGTGAATTTGTTCACAGACGCTTCAGAGCGGGCTGGGCAGAATGAACCCATCGACTCAGGAAAACAAAAAAATGTCACTCTCCAGCATCAAGGCAGTCCCATCACAAACTGGCAGCAAAATTGCCGGCAAGGGGAATGCTCAGGCTGGCGAGATCGATCTGTCGGTATTTAACCTGCGCGACACCTTGAGCAACATCACCGTTCGCGAAGCAAACTTCAGCGAGTTTCTCTCGGCGCTCAAGCAGTTTGGCTCGCCTGCAACAAAGCAGTAAATTCGTCGGGCGACGAATGCAAGCGGGGTGGTGCCCATGGGCAGGATCGAACTGCCGACCTCTCCCTTACCAAGGGAGTGCTCTACCACTGAGCCACATGGGCAACCTGGTGCGTCCTGACGGGCTCGAACCGCCGACATTCTGCGTGTAAGGCAGACGCTCTACCAACTGAGCTAAGAACGCTGGGGCGCGAATTATAACGAATAAAGTGAATTGCGCCAGTGTTCCGGACGAGAACGATGGACTGATAGCGGATTTTTATTGTCATTCAGCCAGATTTTCTGGTTTCAGTTGATAACGCCCTGGCCTTTGGCTATTCGCCTAGGCGGGCTGTAATCCTTGTTCAGCGAGAGAAATTCAATGTTTGTTGGTAATCTACGAGCCAATGCCAGCTAATTCTCCAGTTCAGTTTGCCTTGCCCGCTCTGGCCGGCTTGAAACTCTCCGAATTGATCTCGGCGCTCAGTCATGCGCTCGACATTACCGAAGGGCAGCCGGAAGGCCATTGCGTGCGTTGTTGCTGGATCGGCATGCACATCGGCCGCCGTCTCGGGCTCGGCGACGACGATCTGTGGAATCTCTATTACACCTTGCTGCTCAAGGATTTGGGCTGCAGCAGTAACGCGGCGCGCATCTGCGAACTGTATCTGACCGACGACCTGAGCTTCAAACGCGATTTCAAAAAAGTGGGCGACAGCCTGCCCCGGGTGCTCCAGTTCGTGCTCAGCCATACCGGGCTGAGGGCGCCGCTGGCCGAGCGTTTTCGCAGCGTCATGACGATCATGCGCGACGGCGAACAGATCGCCACCGAGTTGATCGCCACCCGCTGCCAGCGCGGCGCCGAAATCGCCCGCCTGCTGCGTTTTCCCGAGAGCGTGTCGGCCGGCATCTACAGCCTGGACGAGCATTTCAACGGCCAGGGCAAGCCGCAGGGCCTGGCTGGCGAGGCGATTCCGCTCTATTCGCGTATTGCGCTGCTGGCTCAGGTGATTGATGTTTTTCATACCTCCGGCGGCCCGCAGGCGGCTTTCGACGAGGTTGGGCAGCGCGTTGGCGGCTGGTTTGATCCCGCTCTGGTCAAGGCTTTCGAGCAACTGGCGGGCGACGACGCCTTCTGGAAAACGCTGGCTTCGCCCGACGTCATGACAGCGGTGCTGGCGCTCGAGCCGGCCGGGCATGTCGTGGCGCTCGACGACGATTATCTCGACGACATCGCGGCCGCCTTCGGCCAGATCGTCGACTCGAAGAGCCCCTATACCAGCGGGCACAGCACGCGGGTTGCGCTCTACGCCGACCTGATCGCCGAAACGCTGGGTCTGGCGGCGGACCGTCGGCGCTGGCTGAAGCGCGGTGCGCTACTCCACGATGTCGGGAAACTTGGCGTCAGCAACAGCGTGCTCGACAAGCCTGGCAAGCTGGATGACGAGGAGTGGGCGGCGGTCAAGGCGCATGCCACGTACACCGAGACGATCCTCTCGCGCATCGACGCCTTTACCGAACTGGCCCAAGTGTCGGCGGCGCACCACGAGCGGTTCGATGGCAAGGGTTACCCGCGCGGCGTGACGGCGAAAGATATCTGTCTCGAAACGCGGATCATCACGACGGCCGATATTTTCGATGCGATCACCGCCGAACGCCCGTACCGCGGTGCTGTGCCGATTCCCAAGACCCTGGAAATCATGGCAGAAAATGTTGGCACGGCCATCGACGCGAAATGTTTTGACGCGCTTAAACAGGCACTTGCCCGCCTGCCGGTCTGATTCCCCCGTAAAATACGCCCTTTGTTTGCCGGCCCGTCCGGATAAGGTTTCCATCGCATGACTATTCAGCAAAAAGTGCCGACCGTCGGCTTCGTTTCCCTCGGCTGCCCGAAGGCGTCATCTGACGCCGAGCGCATCCTGACCAAGCTGCGCGCCGAAGGCTACGAGATTTCGCCGAGCTACGACAATTCCGATCTGGTGATCGTCAATACCTGTGGCTTCATCGACGCCGCCGTCGAGGAATCGCTCGACGCCATCGGCGAAGCCTTGAATGAGAACGGCAAGGTCATCGTCACCGGCTGCCTCGGTGCCAAGGGCGACATCGTCCAATCGACGCATCCGTCGGTGCTCGCCGTGACTGGCCCGCACGCTGCCGACGAGGTCATGGGCTACGTCCACGCCCACCTGCCCAAGCCGCACGACCCGTATTCCGACCTCGTGCCGCCGCAGGGCGTGCGCCTGACGCCGGATCACTTTGCCTACCTGAAGATTTCCGAAGGCTGCAACCACAGCTGCACCTTCTGCATCATCCCGTCGTTGCGCGGTCCGCTCGTCTCGCGGCCGGTCGGCGATGTGCTGGCCGAAGCCGAAAATCTGGCCCGCGCCGGCGTCAAGGAAATTCTGGTGATTTCGCAAGACACCAGCGCTTACGGCGTCGACCTCAAGTACCGCACGGCCTTCTGGGGCGGCAAGCCGGTCAAGTCGCGCCTCAAGGAATTGTGCGAGGCGCTGGCCAGCTTCGGCATCTGGGTCCGCCTGCATTACGTTTACCCGTACCCGTCGGTCGATGACGTCATCCCGCTCATGGCCGAAGGCAAGATCCTGCCTTACCTCGACGTGCCTTTCCAGCACGCCAGCCCGACCATCCTCAAGGCAATGAAGCGCCCGGCCTCGGCCGAGAACACGCTGGAACGCATCGCCAAGTGGCGCGACATCTGCCCGGAAATCGTCATCCGCTCGACCTTTATCACCGGCTTCCCCGGCGAAACCGACGAGGATTTCGATCAACTGATCCAGTTCCTGGAAGATGCCAAGCTTGATCGCGTCGGCGCTTTCGCCTACTCGCCGGTCGAAGGTGCCAAAGCCAACGAACTCGCCGGTCTGCCGCCGGAAGATGTACGCGAAGACCGTCGCCGCTGGCTGATGCAGGTTCAGGAAGATATTTCCGCCGCCAAGCTCGAAGCCAAGATCGACACGGTCATTCAGGTGTTGGTCGATGCCGTTGACGAGGAAGGGACCATCGCTCGCTCCAAGGCCGACGCCCCGGAAATCGACGGCGTGGTGTACATCGATGGCTATTTCGATGCCCAGCCCGGCGATTTCATGCAGGTCAAGGTTATCGACGCCGACCACCACGACCTCTACGCCCAGCCGGTCGGGCAGGGCTAATCTGCCGTGGCCCGGCCGCGTCTCGGCATCGCCCTTGGCTCCGGATCGGCGCGTGGCTGGGCGCATATCGGCGTGTTGCGCGCCCTGCATGAGGCCGGCATCGAGCCCGATGTCGTCTGCGGCACCTCGATCGGGGCGTTTGTCGGCGCCGCCTATGCCTCCCGCGACCTCGACAAACTTGAGGCCTGGGCAGACGGACTCAGCCGGCGAGACGTACTTCGCTTCTTCGATGTCAGCCTGACAGGCGGGCTGATCAAGGGGGCAAAGCTGCTCGACTTTGCCTCGACCTCCTTCCTCAATGAAACCTTTGCCGATCTCGATCGGCCTTTCGCTTGCGTCGCCACCGATCTGGCGACGGGCCGTGAAGTCTGGTTGCGCGAGGGATCGGTCGCCGATGCGGTACGCGCCTCGATCGCGCTGCCTGGCCTGTTTTCGCCGCAATTGCTTGACCAGCGTTTCCTGGTCGATGGCGGCCTGGTCAATCCGGTTCCGGTTTCGCTGTGCCGGGCGCTCGACGCCGAAGTCGTGGTGGCCGTCGATCTCGGCATGGACATGCTGACCACGCTGCAGCGGCGCAACGGCAAGCCGGTAGTGGCCAATGGTGGTTGGCGCAATGCCGTCGGTCGCTGGTTTGGCGGCGGCGACGACAAGCCGGTTCGGCCTTCGCTGGCCGATGTGGTTACCAACAGCATTGCCATCATGCAGGGCCGCATCTCGCGTTCGCGCCTGGCCGGCGAACCGGCCGACGTGCTTATCGCGCCGCGTCTCGGGCAACTCAACCTGCTCGACTATCATCGTGCCGGCGAAGCCATTGCCGCCGGGCGCAAGGCAACCGAGCACATGCTGCCGCTGCTGCACTCGCTGCTCGATTGAAACCGCAATGAATGATTCCCTGATCGATAAACTCGCCGCCCTCGTCGGCCCGGCCCAGGTGCTGACCGAGCCGGCTGACATCGCGCCCTTCGTCACCGACTGGCGCGGCCGTTACCGCGGCGCGGCGCAATGTGTCGTTCGCCCCGGCAATACCGGCGAGGTGGCGGCGGTGGTCAAGGCCTGCGTCGAGGCCGGAGTGGCTATTGTCCCGCAGGGCGGCAACACCAGCCTGTGTGGTGCGGCAACGCCGGACGACTCGGGCGGCGCGGTGGTTGTCAGTTTGAGCCGCTTGAACCGTGTTCTCACGGTCGACCGGAAAAACAGCACAATTTCAGTCGAGGCCGGCTGTACGCTGGCCGCCGTGCAGGAAGCCGCGCGCGCCGCCGACCGGCTGTTTCCGCTGGCGTTGGCGTCGGAAGGCAGTTGCCAGATCGGCGGCAATCTGTCGACCAATGCCGGCGGTGTGCAAGTGCTGCGCTACGGCAACACACGCGAATTGACGCTGGGTCTGGAAGTGGTTCTGGCCAACGGTGACATCTGGAACGGCCTGCGCGGCCTGCGCAAGGACAATACTGGCTACGACCTCAAGCAGTTGTTCATTGGTGCCGAGGGCACGCTGGGCATCATTACCGGCGCCGTGCTCAAGCTTTTCCCGCTGCCGAAAAGGCAGCTTACCTGCTGGCTGAACGTCGCTTCGCCGGCGGCTGCGGTGGACCTGCTGAATTCGGCAAAAACGGCTTTCGATGCCCAACTGACGGCCTTCGAGCTGGTTTCGGAAAGCGCCCTCGGGCTGGTCCTCAAGAACATTCCCGATACCGTCCGGCCAAGTGCCAGCTCACCGTGGTACGTGCTGGCCGAATTCTCCGAGGCCGATCCGGCTGCCGTCGAAGCCTGGCTGACGGACCGCCTGACGGTGGCCGAGGTCAGCGACGGCGTCGTGGCCCAATCGGAAACGCAGGCGAAAAGGCTGTGGGCGTTGCGCGAGAATATTTCCGAAGCGCAGAAGATCGAGGGCATAAGCATCAAGCACGATGTCTCGGTGCCGGTTTCGCGTATTCCTGAGTTTCTGGCCACGGCTGATGCGGCGCTGGCCAAGGCCTTTCCGGGTATCCGCGTGGTCGCCTTTGGCCATGTTGGCGATGGCAATTTGCATTACAACCTGTCGAAAGCCGATGCGCACGACAACACCGACTTCATCGCCAGCGAAGCCGAGGTTCATCGCCTCGTTCATGACACGGTGCACGCGTTGAACGGTTCGATATCGGCCGAACATGGTATCGGCCAGTTGAAGCGCGAGGAAATCCTGCGTTACAAGAGCCCGGTCGAGATGGCGCTCATGCGTTCGCTCAAGCAGGCGCTCGATCCCCGTGGCCTGATGAATCCCGGCAAGCTGCTCTGAGGCCCGCTCGGGCCGGTGAGATCAGGCTTCAAGCTGGCCGTGCCCGGCGTCAGGTTCGGGGAGTTCAAAAGGCAATGTAAAGCGGAAAGTGCAGCCTTTGCCAACCTGGCTGTCGACGAGCAGTTCGCCGCCCATCAGTTCGACCAGCTTGCGGGCGATCGGCAGGCCGACGCCGATGCCACCGTGCTTGCGAATCATCGAACCATCCCCCTGAATGAGCAGGCCGCTGATCATTTGAAGTTCTTCCGGCGTCATGCCGGGGCCGGTGTCGACGATCGAAAACTCGATTTTGACGGCGCTGCCCCGGCGC
The DNA here is from genome assembly GCF_020510585.1 of Ferribacterium limneticum. Classification (GTDB taxonomy): domain Bacteria; phylum Pseudomonadota; class Gammaproteobacteria; order Burkholderiales; family Rhodocyclaceae; genus Azonexus. The sequence goes on from NZ_CP075190.1 coordinate 1,674,209, forward strand.
TCGGTTTGCTTTGTCGTCACGTCGATGCTTCCGGCGTCGGTAAACTTGATGGCATTGCCGACCAGATGATCGAGAATTTGCCTTAGGCGGTTGATGTCGCCGACCAGGATTTCCGGCAATGCGGGCTCGGTGTGCAGCGACAGGGTGAGGCCCTTGGCGGCTGCCGCCTTTTGCTGACTGGATAGCAAACCTTCGAGCAGGCCATTGACGGCAAACGGGGAGTGCTTGAGCTTGACATGACCGGCTTCGAGCGCCGACAGCTTGATCAGGTGATTGATCAGCAGCATCAGGTGGTTAGCCGATTCGCGCTGATGGTGCAGCAATTCACTTTGCTCCGGGGTCAGCGGTTCGAGCGCCAGCAAATCGCCCATGCCGATGATGCCGTTCATCGGCGTGCGTAGTTCATGGCTGATATTGGCCAGGAATTCGGTCTTGGCGCGGTTTGAGCGTTCGGCAACGGCGCTGGCATGTTCAAGTTCGGTCAGCAAGCCATCTTTTTCATGCTCGAGCCGGAAGGTATCGTGCAGGGCGTCGTGAAAGAAATCGGCACTGCGTGTTACTGCCAGCAGCAGGATCAGCGACATGGCGGTGAAGGCGATATGCAAGGGGTCGCTGCCGAGGGTGCCAAAGGCCACGGCGAGGGCGACGGGGATTGCGTAGCAACGGAAAATAAAGCGGTCGGCCGCCAGGATGGGCACGGCGCCGGCGACCATTCCGGACATGACCAGGCCGGTGAGCAGTTGCAGGTGGATGTTGCCTTGCGACATGAGGAGCAGAGCGCCGCTGGCCCACACGAGGCCGGCGCCGGTTGCGCTCCACATGGCTTGCTGGCGCCACCGACGAGCATTTTTGAAGCGTTCAGCCGGGTCAGTTCGTCGGTAGGCGATGGCCTGGCTGAGACGCAAGCCGGCGATCGCAATGGCGGCCAGCCACCAGGCGTAAATGACCGAATTGCCCACCAGCGAAACAGCGACCCAGGTCAGGATCGACGAATTGACGATCGAAACGACCTGCCCGAGCCGCACATTGCGATAGAGAAGTTCGACCCTTCGGCCGAGGACGAAGGGTTCGCTTAGCGGCATCAATGCAGTGCCTTGCCTTCGCTGACGGCGAACAGCGCGGCGACATCGTCGGCGCTGAAGTGGTAGTCGCGGTTGCAGATATCGTCACGGATGACGATTTCGCCGTGCTCGGCGAGGATCGTCTCGGCATCGGCATGGCCCAGGCTGCGGATCATGTCGGCGACCTTGTTGCGGTCTTCCGGGCAGTGGTAGGCCACCGGGCGCGGGTCGTAGAGGCGGATGCCGTGTTCGCTCATGTCTTCGTGGAAGAGGCGGCCGAGCAGGTTTTCGGTGTCGAGTTCGAGCAACTCGGCCGGCTTGACCGTGGCCGCCAGCTGGGTGATGCGCTGCCAGCCATCCTGGTCGTGGTGGTCGGCCTCGGGCAGTTTTTGCAGGAACAGGCAGGTCGCTGCTTCCTGGCTGCACGCAGCAAACAGGCGCGACGGTTGCTGTTCGGACTGTTCGAGGTAGTGTTCGAAAATTGTCGCGATGCTGTCGCCGACCATTGGCACGAAGCTTTGGTAGGGCTGGCGGGCTTCCGGCATGTCGAGGCTCATCATGAGCTGGCCGCCCTGGTGGGCACCGAGCAGTTCGGGTACCGGGGCAGCCAGCACGACCGGGTTGCTGCGCGCCATGCCGCGCATTTGCAGCTGTTCGTTGCAGTCCATGACCAGTAACTGGATCGGGCCATTGCCGCGCAATTGCAGGGTCAGGCGGCCGGGCTGCTTGAGCTGGCCGGCGATGAGGGCGGTGACGGCAGCCGTCTCGCCGAGCAACTGGGCAACGGTCGGCTGATAGTCGCGGCCGGCCTGCATTTGCTGCCAGGCGTCGCCAAGATGAACGACGGCACCGCGAATGTCGAGGCCTTCGAAAATGAAGCGCTGAACGTAGCTGCTCACTTCAGTTTTTCCGCGTAGTTTTCCGGCGCGAAGCCGACGATGAGCTGGCTGCCGGTGTCGAGTACCGGGCGTTTGATCAGGCTTGGGTATTGCGCCATCAATTTCAGGGCTTTTTGCTCGTCGACCGCAAAACGTTCCTCGTCGCTGAGCTTCTTCCACATCAGGCCGCGCGTGTTGAGCAGCTTTTCCCAGCCGGCTCGGGCGTTCCAGTCGGGCAGATTGGCCTCGGCGACGCCGGCCTTCTTGTAGTCGATGAATTCGTAGGCGACACCATTTTCAGTCAGCCAGGTCATGGCCTTCTTCATGGTGTCGCAGTTCTTGATGCCGTAAACCTTGGTCATGACTGCGTACGTTCGTTGCGGAGTGCGAATCATACCAGCCGATGCCGGACCTATCTGAACTCGAAGGCCTCCTGGTGGAACGCGGCGCGCGACAGGCCGCTGGCCTGCAGTGCCTGGCCCAAAGATCTGCCCCAGGCGGCCGGGCCGCAGAACCAGACGGTGCTGCCGGGCTGGAGCGTAGAGGCGACTTCCTGCGGCGTGAGCGGGCCGGTGTTGTCGGTCTGGCGGCGGTGCAGGCGGACGCCGGCGGCGTCGCAGAGGGCCTCCAGATGCTCGGGGAAATCGCCGGCAGCGGAATTTGGCGTGCAGTAAAACAGATCGGCCGTAGCTTTCGTTGGCGCCGGGGCGGCGGCCAGTTGCTCAAGGCGGGCGAGGAAGGGCGTAATGCCGATGCCGCCGGCGACCCAGACCTGATGCGCCGCATTCCCACGGTCAACCGGAATTTTGGGCGAAAAATCAAATGCGCCGTAGGGGCCTTCGAGGGTGATCGTCTGGCCGGCCTCGATCAAGGCGGGGAGCTGGGCGGTGAAATCACCGAGCGCCTTGATGGCCAGGGTCAACGTGCCTTCCTGCGCGTTCCAGGCCGAGGCGATGGTGAACGGGTGGGCACCTTCGCCGCGCGAGCCGAAGTTGGCGAAGAGGAATTGTCCGGCCTTGTGACCAGGCCAGTTCTTTTCGGGGCGGCAGACCATTTCAAGCAATTTGCCATCGTGCTGGCTGATCGAAACAATCTGGGCCGAGTGCTGGCGCTTGCGGCCGATGCGATTCGACAGCGAGAGCAGGGCGGGCACAAGGCCGGCAGCGGCGAGCGCGGCGGTCAGCCAGCCGAGCGGACTTTGCCAGAAAGTCGTCGGCATGAGCATCAGGCCGTGGAAGGCGCCGGCCAGGAAAACGGCGCCAAAGGCCTTGTGCACCCAGCGGAAATAGCGGTAGGGAATGCGTTTGACGAGGGCGACGACGACCAGGGCGAGCAGGATGTAGCCGGCCCATTCGCCGACATCCTTAGCCAGATCGATCCACATATCGGGCTCGCCGCGTGGTCCGCGCGGGCCGCGTGGCCCGGTGATCAGGCCGGCCTTGGACAGGTTCTTGGGCAGCCATTCGATCATCCAGTGCGTGAAGACGAGGATGCCGGCGCCGATGCCGATGTTCTTGTGCAGGCGGTAGAGCTTGTCGAGCCCGCCGAAGCGTTGTTCGAGCCAGGGCGAACGCGTGGCGAGCAGGATGCCGGCGCTCATCCACCACAGGGCGAGCAGGCCGGACAGGATGATCAGTGGCTTGCGCCAGGCCCAGGGGCCCTCAGGGTTGGCGGCAAGTACGTCGGGCAGGGCGAAAATTCCCCACAGAGTGAGGGGGATGAGGGCTAGGAAAAGCAGGGGGCGTTTCATGATGGCAGCGGAATGGTGTTTTGATGACATCAGTCTAGTCCGCAAGTTGCCATCCCGCTGTCAGCAGCGTGTTTCAGGTTGTAAGCAAATGAAACTACCTTTTCAATTTTGGCCTTTATTTCCGGTTGACCGTGGCAATCACTTGCGCAGCTTGGCAAAGGCCGACGCCATCGCGTTGCCGGCCGGGGCTTGGCCGGTACTGCGTTGCTGTGGCCGGCTCGGCGCATTGCCGCGCCCGGTCGGGGCGTTGTCGTGACGCTTGGCCTGGCTCGGCTCGTCACCCATGCGCATGGTCAGCGCGATACGCTGGCGCTGCAGGTCGACTTCGAGCACCTTGACCTTGACGATCTGGCCGGCCTTGACGACGGTGTGCGGGTCCTTGACGAAGGTGTTGGAGAGCGCCGAAACGTGCACCAGACCGTCCTGATGAACACCGATGTCGACGAAGGCACCGAAGGCGGCAACGTTGGTGACGACTCCCTCCAAAATCATGCCCGGCCGCAGGTCGCCGACCTTTTCGACGCCGTCGGCGAAGGTCGCCGTCTTGAACTCGGGGCGCGGGTCGCGGCCGGGTTTTTCCAGTTCCTTGAAGATGTCCTGGACGGTCGGCAGGCCAAAGCGCTCGTCGGTGTATTTCGCCGGGTTGAGGCCCTTGAGCGCGCGGCTGTCGCCGAGGATTTCCTTGATCGACTTGTTGAGGTCAACAATGATTTTTTCGACCACCGGATAGGCTTCCGGGTGCACCGACGAACTGTCGAGCGGGTTGTCGCCGTTCGGCACGCGCAGGAAGCCGGCGGCCTGCTCGAAAGTCTTGTCGCCGAGGCGCGGGACTTTTTTCAGGGCATCGCGGCTTTTGAAGGCGCCGTTGGCGTCGCGGTAGCTCACGATGTTGGCGGCGAGCCCGGCCGTCAAGCCAGAGATGCGGGCGAGCAGCGGCACCGAAGCGGTATTGACGTCGACGCCGACGGCATTGACGCAGTCTTCGACGACGGCATCGAGGTTGCGCGCCAGCTTGGTTTGCGAGACATCGTGCTGGTACTGGCCAACACCGATGGATTTCGGGTCGATCTTGACCAGTTCGGCCAGCGGGTCCTGCAGGCGGCGGGCGATGGACACGGCGCCACGGATCGAGACGTCGAGGTCGGGAAATTCCTTGGCGGCGAATTCGGAGGCCGAATAGACCGAGGCGCCGGCTTCGGAAACGACAATTTTTGTCAGCCGGGCTTCCGGATAGCGTTTCATGACGTCCTGCACCAGCTTGTCGGTTTCCCGGCTGGCCGTGCCGTTGCCGATGGCGACCAGGCTGACCTGGTGCTTGGCGGCGAGGCGGCCGATGGTGGCGATCGAGCCGTCCCAGTCGCAGCGCGGCTCATGCGGGTAGATGGTGGCGTGGTCGAGCATCTTGCCGGTGGCGTCGACGATGGCGATCTTGCAGCCGGTGCGGATGCCCGGGTCGATGCCCATCGTGACGTGCTGGCCGGCCGGGGCAGCGAGCAGCAAATCCTTGAGGTTGCGGCCGAAGACGCGGATGGCTTCTTCCTCGGCGCGCTCGCGCAGCTCGTTCATGAGTTCGAGTTCGAGGTGGGTGTAGACCTTGACCTTCCAGGTCCAGCGCACGGTGTCGGCCAGCCATTTGTCGGCCGGCCGGCCCTGCGGCTTGATCCCGAAGCGGACGGCGATGCGCTGTTCGCAGGGGTTTTGGGTGCCGGGTTTGACCGACTCCGGATCGAGTTCGGAATCGAGGACCAGCGCCACTTGCAGCATGCCTTCGTTGCGGCCACGGAGCAGGGCCAGGGCGCGGTGTGAGGGCATCGTGGCAATCGGCTCGGCGAAGTCGAACCAGTCGCGGAACTTGGCGCCTTCGGTTTCCTTGCCTTCGACGACGGTGGAGCGCACATGGCCGTGTTCGCTGAGGTAGGCGCGCAGCCCGCCGAGCAGTTCGGCATCTTCGGCGAACTTTTCCATGAGGATCTGGCGGGCGCCGTCGAGCACGGCGCGGACATCGGCAAAGCCGGCTTCGGCGTTGATGAACTTTTCAGCTTCGTCGTCCGGCGTTAGGTTGGGATCTTCAAGCAGGCCGAGGGCGAGCGGCTCAATGCCGGCTTCGCGGGCGATCTGCGCCTTGGTCCGGCGCTTCTGCTTGTAGGGGAGGTAGAGATCCTCCAAACGCTGCTTGGTTTCGGCATCGCTGATCTCGGCCTTGAGCTCCGGCGTCAGCTTGCCTTGCTCGTCGATGCTGGCGAGGATCGCGGTACGCCGCTCTTCTAGGTCGCGCAGGTAGGTCAGGCGTTCTTCCAGATTGCGCAGCTGGGTGTCGTCGAGGCCGTCGGTCGCTTCCTTGCGGTAGCGCGAGATGAAGGGCACGGTGGCGCCTTCGTCGAGCAGGGCAATGGCGGCGTTGACCTGGGCCGGGCGGACGCCGAGTTCGGCGGCAATGCGGTGTTCGATGGATGGCAGCATGGGTGCGGCAGCACAGCAAAAATGGGGGGTGCACTATGCGCAATAGTGGTAGAAAATACAACCATCACCGCATGGTGTAGGATATGTTATATGCATTCCAATTGAGAGGAGAACAAGAATGAAAATTGAAACCTATTTGTTTGGCGCCGTTGAGGTTAGTCCGGAAAAAGTCATCAATTTCCCGAGTGGCCTGGTTGGCTTCGAACAGAGCAAACGCTTCATGCTGGCGCATGAAGAGGGCAAGGAGCACCCGGCCAGTTTTACCCTGCAGTCGCTCGACGATTCAACGCTGGCTTTCCAGATTGTTGACCCGACGACACTGGGGTTCAACTACGAACTGGAACTGAGCGATGCCGAAAATGCCCTGTTGCAGTCGCCAGCCCCGGAGGATGTGGCAGTGATGCAGGTTCTGTTCAAACAGGATGAAGGTGGCAAGGCGGCAATCACGCCGAACCTGCGCGCCCCGCTGCTGATCAATACCAAGGCACGAGTCGGTTTGCAGAAGGTCATGGAAAACATGCGTCCGAACATCACGCTGTCGAATCTGGCGAGCGCTGTCTAATTCACCTCGATGTTCAGCCGAAAGCCACTATCCGTTCGATAGTGGCTTTTTTTCGTCCTGGTTACAGGTGTTTCGCGGCTTCCCGGAACGATAGTCCGGACAGTTTTTCCCGATTTGTCTCGAGAAAATGGCGCACGGCGGCCGGGTTGGTGCGGGCGTATTGGCGCAGGGCCCAGCCGATGGCCTTGCGGATGAAGAACTCCCGCTCGCCGGCGCAGTGCAGGCAGTAGGCGAAGAGCCGCGCCTCGTCGGTGTTTTCTTTCCAGTCCAGTTGGTGGAGCAGGGCGACGCGGCGTAGCCAGAAGTCCGGGGCGCGGATCAGGGCATTCATCCGGCTGACCAGCTGTGGCTCACGCGCCACGATGGCGCCTATCGTCGGGGCCAGCCCGTCGACGGTGTCCCACCAGGATTTGTCCTGGACTAGCGCTTCCAGCGCCGGCAGGTCACTGGCCGCCAGCCGCTTGTTCTGCCGCCGCAACAGGTCGACGGCGACGTACTGGTATTCGCGCTCCGGCAAGGCCCAGAGTTCGCGGGCGGCATCGACCGGATTGCCGGTGAAGGCGCGCATGAGCGGCAATGCGGCCTGGCGTCGGGCTGGCGTCTGGATGCCGAGAAAATCGAATTTTCCTTGCATGTAGGCGGCCATGGCACCGGCCCTCGTGGCGTCGGCCAAGGGTTGCAGCGCATCCTGGATACTGGCCGCCAAGTCGCTCATGACTTGCCGCGCAGCACTTTGCTGATCTCGCCGCCACAGGCATTGGCGACGCGCTCATATTCTTCGGCGGTATCGATTTTGGCCTGGGCTTCGTCGACGCGCTTGATTTGTCGCTGGACGTAGGGCGCCCAGCGTGCGTCGAGTTCCTGCCGCAGCCGGGCGGCGGTCTGGCCGACCGGGCCGCGCCACACGGTGCCGCTGGCAAAGCGGGCATTGAGCGACTCGGTCAGTTCCTTTTCGATGCTGGCGATGTGCTTCTGGTAGGTCTCGACGTGGCGCATTTCGTGTTCGCGGATTTCCTTGTAGGCGCACGTGCCTTCGGGGAATTCGCGGGCGACGTAGACGGTCAGCGGGCTGAAGCCGAAGATCAGCGTGATCTGCGGGCTGGCGCATTCCCAGCGGCCGGTCGGGTCGATGATCGAAGGCGTGTTCGAGGCGAAACTGACTGTCGCGTTGCCGCGGGTCAGGCCGAGCACCTGTTTGCCGGGGCGGGTCAGCGAGGCGCCAATGTTGGTCAGCGACTTGTAGCTGTACTCGGTGTTGTAGCTGAGGCGCTCGTCGATGCGCTTGATCGTCACCGAGGGTTTGGGCAACTCGTCGCAGGGGTCGGCACGGCCCGGGCTGGCGAGGAGCAGCAGGGGCAGAATGAACAGGAGGCGCATGGACCGGCCGTTTGCCGCGTGGTTCAAAGTGGCGACAGCGTGTCGCGATAGCGTTGGGCGTTGGCGACGTAGTGTTCGGCCGCTTTCTGCAGGTTGGCGACATCCTGCTCGCTCAGTTGGCGTATGACCTTGCCCGGCGAGCCGACGATCAGCACGTGGTCGGGAAAGACCTTGCCTTCGGGGATCAGCGTATTGGCGCCGACGATGCTACCTTTGCCGATCACCGCCCGGTTGAGGATCACCGAGCCAATGCCGATCAGGCTGCCGTCGCCGACCGTGCAGCCGTGCAGCATGACGAGGTGGCCGACGGTAACGTTGTTGCCGATGTGCATCGGCACGCCTTCGTCGGTGTGCAGCACCGAGCCGTCCTGAATGTTGGTGTTGTCGCCGATGTTGATCGGATCGTTGTCGCCGCGCAGCGTGGCGTTCCACCAGATCGAGCTGTTGGCGCCGAGGCGAACGTCGCCGATGACCGTGGCGTTGGGTGCGATCCAGGCGTTGTCGCCGATCTGAGGCTGTTTATCAGCGAGGCGGAAGAGGGGCATGCGGGCTCCTTGGGGCATTTCAAAATTGGCCATTTTTTCGGGTTGACCGTGAGATTCGCCAATTTTACCTGCGTGGCGGCTGCGAACTAACCGCAATACTCCCGCCACGCCCCGCGGCCCGAACGCTTGACCTGATACAGCGCCTCGTCGGCCTGGCGGATCAGCGCCGGCACGTTGTCGGCATGTTCCGGGTAATGGCTCCAGCCCAGGCTCAGGCCGACGCAGACCGGCTCGGCCAGCCCGAGATCGAAGGGCGCGCTGATCCGTTCGATCAGTTGCTGGGCGAGCGCGACGATATCGTCGCGCATGACATCCTCGAGGACAATGAGAAACTCGTCGCCGCCAAGCCGGGCGATGGTATCCGTTTCGCGCATGTTTTCGCGCAGGCGGGTGGCGACGACCTTGAGCAGCTCGTCACCGACCGGGTGGCCGAGCGTGTCGTTGACCGCCTTGAAACCATCAAGGTCGAGGAACATCACGGCAAACGGCTTGCCGTCCCGGTGGGCGCGCTCCCAGGTTTTCTGGATGCGCGAATTGAGCAGCAGGCGGTTGGGTAGCCCGGTCAGCGCGTCGTAGTGCGCCAGTCGCTCGACAGCGGTCTCGACGTGATTCATGCGGCCCATGTCGGTGGTGATCCCGACATACTGGATGGGCCGGCCGTCGCGATCACGCACCGTGCTGATCGACAGCCATTCGTGATAAACCTCGCCATTTTTCCGGCGATTCCAGATCGGCCCCTGCCATTCCCCGGTGTTGAGAATCGAGTCCCACATCCGGCGGTAGAAAAAATCGTCGTGCCGCCCCGAGCGCAGCACGCGCATGTGCTGGCCAAGCAATTCCTTCTTGCTGTATTCGGTGGCCATCTCGAAGGCTGGATTGACCGCGATGATGCGGCAATTCACATCGGTCACCACGATGCCTTCCTGGGTCGACTGGAACACCGTGTTGGCGATCGTCAGCTTTTCCTCGATCTCCTTGCGCACGGTGGCATCGCGCACGACGCATAGCGTTTGCTTCCGGTCGCCGATATCGAGCGGCGAGAGCATGACATCAACCGGAAACAGGCTGCCATCCTTGCGGCAGCCTAACAGGTCGTTGCTGGCCCCCATTGCCCGGGTCTTTGGCGCCGTTTGGTAGTGTTCGCGATAAGTGACGTGGGCCGAGGCCAGCTGGTGTGGGGTAAGGCGTTCGACCGGCTGGCCGATCAGCTCGTCCGGCGCATAGCCAAACAGACTCTCCAGCGCCCCATTCGCATACAGAATCAGGCCTGCCGTATCAACCACCAGCAAGCCATCGGGAACCGCTTCAAAAATTTTCTCAAAAACCCGCATCAGCCGTGACCACGCAATACCTCCGTCCAGCTTGGGGACTCCGGTTTACAGCGCCGAGGTTCGCGAAAACTACAGGAAATTGGATTGCGCCGGGCAGATGAAGGTTCCCCGCTTCCGAACCGCTTGCATTGCCGCATTCGGGCCGGGCTGGCATGATCACCATTCTATCGAGAGGATTTCAAAATGAGCGATTTTTCGGCGTTGACCGCAGCATTGCTGGCGTTTCGCGATGAACGCGACTGGCAGCAGTTTCACACGCTGCGCAATCTGATCACCTCGCTCAATCTCGAAGCGGCCGAGTTGCTGGAACTGACCCAATGGAAAAGTGACGCCGAAGTCGAGGCGCTGCCGGTCGATCCGCAAGCGGCCGAAGCCCTGCGCGACGAATGCGCCGATATCCTGCTCTACCTGCTGCTCATCGCCGATACGGCAGGCATCGATCTGGCCGCTGCGGCCCGCGCCAAGCTGGCTAAAAACGCCGAAAAATATCCGGTCGACAAAGCCTATGGCTCGCGGGCCAAATACACCGAGCTAGGTTGATTCACTTTCCAGCGTGTATTTCGCGCCGGCGTCCTGAGCGAGCAGGGTAGCCAGCGTCGGCAGCGTGTCGTGCAAGGTCTTTTCCAGCGTCCACGGCGGGTTGATGATGAACATCCCGCTGCCGTGCATGCCGTAGCCATCGCGGGACGGCGCCTTGACTTCCAGCGTCGCGTGCAGCCAGTTGGCAGCGCCCAGCCGTTTCAGCTTTTCCGGCAACTGGCGGGACTCCGGCTTGCCGAGCATCGGGTACCACAGCGCGTAGGTTCCCGTGGAAAAACGTTTGAGGGCATCCTGCAGCGTCTTGACGACGGCGGTGTAATCGCCCTTGGTTTCGTAGGACGGATCGATGAGGACCAGTGCCCGGCGTGGCGGCGGTGGCAGAATGGCCTTGAGGCCGGCAAAGCCGTCGCCGTCGGTGATCGACACCTCGCGGCCGCTGCCCTTGAAACATTCCATGAGCAGCTTGCCGTCGGTGCTGTGCATTTCGTAGAGGCGCAGACGGTCGCTGTCGCGCAGCAGCTGGCGGGCCAGCCACGGCGAACCCGGGTAATGGCGCAACTGGCCGTCCGGGTTCAGCATCTTGACGAAATCAAGGTAGTTGAGTGCCGCCTTGGGCAAGCCCTTGGCTTCCCAGAGACGGGCGACGCCGTCGCGGTATTCGCTCAGCTTGGTGGCGTGGGCTGAATCCAGCGCATAACGCCCGGCCCCGGCGTGGGTATCGATGATCCAGAACGGCGCCGGCTTTTCAGCCATGTATTGGGCGATCTCGATCAGGATGAGGTGTTTCAGCACATCGGCGTGGTTGCCGGCGTGAAAGGCGTGGCGGTAGCTGAGCAAAGTGGGATTAATCCGGAAGCAGGTCTAGGGCGAAGAATTCTAGCCCCTCATTGGCTTCCATGCATGTCCCGATTAGCCGGTGCAGAGAACGTCCCGGCAATTTGACCATGATTTTCTGGCCGGTCTGGAAGGCCCCGGGCGCCGTGATCAGCCCGGAATACTTGCCGTAGGCCGGCAGGCTGTGCAGGAATACGGCGCGTTGATCCGGCGTTTCTTCGGCCACGATGTCGACCACGCTGACCTGCGGCGACATGAGCTGCAAACCGACTTCGAGCCGAATCTGCGACGACGATATGCGGCGAACCAGGCAGACGTGAATCTTGCTCGATTCACGCGGCTGCAGGGCGACGAGGTCGCCGGCGCCGAGGTTGCGCTTCTCGCCCTTGATGAAACGGAGGCGGAAACCATCCGGACTTTCGTCGACCATGGCCCACTCGCTGGATGTGTAATCGCGGCCATCGTAGCGTGAGGCCGAGTCGACCGAGCGGCGGGAAAATGTGTTGCCGTCAAGGAAGCTGAGAACCGGGCCGAAACCGCTGACCAGGTCGCCACGCGGGCGAAAGCGGGTCCGGCTGAAACGGCGTGCGCTCTTGCCGCTGATGGCGAGGCGCAGGGCCTGCAAAAGGGCAGGAGAAGCCTCAAGAATGGGGTCGATGGCCTTGCCGGGGCGGCGCGTGATATTGCGGTCGATGGCGGCGACGACCTGGGTGCAGTCGATGAGCAGGCTGCCGAAAATCGAGGTGCCCGACGGCAAGCGCATCATCGGATAGCCCGGATTGCCTTCATCGGGGCGAACAATGAAACAGGCGTCGGCTGCCTTGCCGTTGCAGATTTCCGGGGTGACTTCGCCAATCAGCGCGTAGGCTGCCAGTTGCCGGGTGCTGGTGTTGATGATTTCGAGCTCGGCCCGGGGTAGCTTGGTCGGTTCGAGGTAGGCGAACAGCAGGGCACCGAGGTATTCATGCTCGACCGGTGCCGTCTCGCCGTTGAGCGGCTTCGAACGCTGGCCGCGCACCATCTGGTAAAGCTCGTGCAGGGCTTGCCACGAACTCGTCGACGGGGCGGCATAGGCGCGGTAGGCCAACAGCTGGCGCCGGCCAATCATGGCCATTGCGCGTTGCACGCTGCGATGCAGCAGATGACTCAGTCCGTCGTTGAGATGGCCTTTGTTGATGCTGCGGGCAATGCCGGCGTAGGCCATGGCCAGGCCCTTGAGTAGATTGTCGGCATGCAGGGCCGAGGTCGCGGCATCGAGTGGCAGCGGCAGTACGGCGTGGGCAATGAGCTTTTCGAGGACGGGCAGCGATTCTTCAGCTTCAAGCCTGACATCTTCGAGCAGCTTGAAGCGCATGTGCAGGTTCGGTTGCCCATTGATGCTGGGCAGAACGCTACCGGCCAGTTTGGCGATGGTTTCCTGCGGCGACAGGCCGGTCACGGTATCGAGCAATCCGCGAACTGCGGCTGCACTTTTCTGTTCGGCACCGGTTTGGCCGAACGGAAACAGCTCGCGTAACAGTTGCAGAGGAGATTCCATGATTACCGCGGAAAGTTTGACATACGAATTATCCGGTAATTTCGTTGGAATTTCTGTGCTGTATTTCCACATTACGTATACTTGGGCGATGAATTTGAGCGAAGTGTTGTTTCTTGCCCTGACTGCCGTTGGCGTCTGGTTCTGGCTGGATAGCCTGAAAACGCGTGAAATCGGCGTCAATGCGGCCCGTACTGCCTGTCAGGACGACGGTCTGCAGTTTCTCGATGAAACCGTTGTCGGCACCTCGGTGCGCCTGGCCCGCGACGACGCCGGGCGGCTCAGGCTGCGCCGCGTCTATTCCTTCGAATACAGCGATACCGGGAACGACCGGCGTTCCGGCAGCGTCACGCTGCTTGGCCACGATGTCGAATTCCTGCATGTCCGTCCCCACCTTTACGTGATTCCGAATACCCATGAAACCCTCCATTGAAACCATCGACTTCCACGGCATCGAGGCCCTGCGCCTGAATGGCCCGCGCGGCGCCACGGCCGTCATCAGCAAACTGGGGGCGCAGGTTTTGTCTTGGGTGCCGCCGGATGGCAAGGAACGCCTGTTTTTGTCCGACAAGGCCATTTTCGACGGCAGCGTAGCAATTCGCGGCGGCGTTCCCGTCTGTTTTCCGCAATTTGCCGAACGCGGTGATCTGCCCAAGCACGGCTTCGTCCGCACCCGCGAATGGTCGGTCAGCTCCGAGCGGACGGGCGACGATTTTGCGCTGGTGACGCTGGAAATCACCAGCGACGAATCCACGCTGGCCCTCTGGCCGCACGCCTTTCATGCCGAACTGACGCTGATGCTCGAAGCCGATCGCATCGATGTCGAACTGGGCGTCACCAATACCGGCGGCGCGCCGCTTTCCTTTACCGGGGCGCTGCACACCTATCTGCGTGTCGCCCAGGTCGAGGAAGCGGTGCTGGAAGGGGTGAAAGGGCTGGAGTACTGCGATTCGCTCGACGGCGACCGCAGTGCGCTTGAATCCCGTCCCGAATTGACCGTCGACCGCGAAGTCGACCGCGTCTATTTCAACGCCAAGCGGCCGCAACTGCTGCATAGCGGTAAACAAACCCTGGCCATGCAGAATCAGGGTTTTCCTGATGTTGTCGTCTGGAACCCCTTTGTCGACCGCTGTGCCGAGCTCAAGGACATGCCGGCCAACGGCTGGCGCCACATGCTGTGCGTCGAGGCGGCAGCCACTCGGCCAATTACCTTGCCGGCCGGCGAGGAGTGGTACGGGCGGCAGACGCTGGTTGTCGTCTGATCGCTGGGTTTCAATCCCGCCCGGCAAATTTGATTTGCATTAGGGCAGGGTAGGGCGGCTTTTCGGTAGTCTCGGTCAATAGCGCAGCCATCCCGCCGGGGTGGCTGTTTTTCGACCGGACGAGCAATGACCCTTTCCCCTCTAACCGTTGGCGGCCTGCAACGCGCTCTGGCTGACGGTTGGCGCGTAGCCAATGCAACGCGCGGCATCAGCATCGGCTACGCCCTCATTTTCACGCTTGGCGGCCTGGCGATCATGGGTGGCCTGCTGGCTCAGGGCTGGACGCCATTCATCATCGCGGCAGCGGGAGCCTTCATGCTGGTTGGCCCGATCAGTCTTGCCGGTTTTTTCGGCATCGCCGGAGCGCTCGAAGCCGGTGAGCCAGTCGGGCCGGCCAGTATCGTCAGCGGCTTCGCCCGGGCGTCCCGGGCATTGTGGGCGCTGGCGCTGGTCTGCGCGCTGCTCTTCATGATCTTCGTCACCGACGCGGCGATTCTCTACGCCTACATGGTTGGGGCGACCCCGGTCTGGCTCGACATGCTGCTGCCGGCCAACGCCAACGTGCTGTCTTTTGTGCGCTGGGCCGGAGTTTCCGGTCTGTTTGTCGCGCTGCTGCTCTATTGCGTCGCAGCCTTTTCCATACCGCTGCTCTGCGAGCGCCGGGCCGGGCTGGTCGAGGCCGTGGTGCTCAGCGTGCGCGTCGTATTCGCCAATTTCCTGCCTTCCATTTTTTGGGCTTTTTTCCTGTCGACCGTAACAATTGGCAGCGTTCTGCTTTTGCCGCTGTTGCCGCTGACCCTGCCGTGGATGGCCTACGCCAGTCGGGCCGTGTACCGGCAGGTGCTGCCTGTCTCGTAAGCACCGGTGCTTGCCGGGCGGCGCGGGTATAATGGCCGACTTTCCGCATTTCCAAGCCCTGCCGTGACTCCCCTCGATACTGAAATTGCCCGCCGGCGTACCTTTGCCATCATTTCCCACCCCGACGCCGGTAAAACGACGCTGACCGAAAAGCTGCTGTGGTTCGGCGGCGCCATTCAGGTGGCCGGCGAAGTGCGGGCCCGCAAGGCGTCGCGCCATGCGACCTCGGACTGGATGGAGCTGGAGAAGCAGCGCGGTATTTCGGTGACTTCGTCGGTCATGCAGTTCCCCTACCGCGAGTGCATGGTCAATCTGCTCGACACGCCGGGCCACGAGGATTTCTCAGAAGATACCTACCGCACGCTGACGGCCGTCGACTCCGCCGTCATGGTCATCGATTCGGTGAACGGCGTCGAAGCACAGACGATCAAGCTGCTCAACGTCTGCCGCATGCGCGACACGCCGATCCTGACCTTCATCAACAAGCTCGACCGCGAGGGCAAGGAGCCGATCGACCTGCTCGACGAAATCGAGTCGGTGCTCGGCATCCAGTGCGCCCCGATGACCTGGCCGATCGGCATGGGCAAGCGTTTCCGCGGCGTCTATCACCTCTACGACGACGCCATCGCCTTCTTCGATCCGCAAGCCGAGAAGGGCACGGCCGAGATCATCCAGGGTCTCGACAATCCGCGCCTTGACGAGCTGATCGGCTCGCAGGCCGACGAACTGCGCATGGACATCGAACTGGTCCGCGGCGCGTCGCACGCTTTCGATGCCGAAGCCTATCTGAGCGGCAAGCAGTCGCCGGTTTTCTTCGGTTCGGCGGTCAACAACTTCGGCGTGCAAAGTCTGCTCGATGCCGTTGTCGATCTGTCGCCGCCACCGATTGCCCGGCCGTCCACGACGCGCGAAGTGGCGCCGAATGAGCCGAAATTCTCCGGCTTCGTGTTCAAGATCCAGGCCAACATGGACCCCAAGCACCGTGACCGCATCGCCTTCTTGCGCGTCTGTTCCGGCCGCTTTGAACGCGGCATGAAGGTCAAGCAGGGCGGCGCCGGCAAGTTCCTTTCGGTCAATAACGCCATCACCTTCATGGCCCGCGACCGCAGCACGACCGACGAAGCCTATCCCGGCGACATCATCGGCATCCCGAACCACGGCACCATCCGTCTCGGCGAGACATTCACCGAGGGCGAAGAGCTGCGCTTTACTGGCATTCCGTCCTTCGCGCCGGAACACTTCCGTCTGGCCCGCATCGCCAACCCGCTGAAGATCAAGCAGCTGCAAAAGGGCTTGCAGCAGTTGGCGGAAGAGGGGGCGACCCAGTTGTTCCGGCCGCTCTCCGGCACCGATCTGATCCTCGGTGCGGTCGGTACGCTGCAGTTCGACGTCGTGGCCAGCCGTCTGGAGCACGAATACGGCGTGCAGGTCATTTTCGAGTCCTACAACTGCGCGACGGCGCGCTGGATTCACGGCGATGCCGACGAACTACGGCAGATTTCCGACCGCTACAGCGCCAACGTCGCGCTCGACGGGGCCGACGATCCGGTCTATCTGGCGCCGAACAATGTTTATCTCAACATGGTCAAAGAGAAGTATCCCAAGCTGCGTTTCATGGAAGCACGCGAGGTAATCTGAGCATGACCGTCCGGGTGCAGGAAGCCGATTTCGACCTTGGCGCCGAGTTGCTGGCGCTGCGGGCGGCTGACCCCCGGGTTGGCGCATTGGCCAGCTTTCTCGGGCTGGTCCGCGACATGAACGATGGGGCCAGCGTTGCGGAAATGACGCTGGAACACTATCCCGGCATGACCGAAAAGGCACTCGAGGCAATCGTCGCCGAGGCCAAGGGCCGCTGGGATATCTACGACGCGCTGGTCATCCACCGCGTCGGCCCGCTCAAGCCTTGCGACCAGATCGTGCTCGTCGCCGTGACCAGCGCCCACCGTGGCGAAGCCTTCGCCGCCTGCGAATTCATCATGGATTACCTGAAGACCCGCGCTCCGTTCTGGAAGCGCGAAGCGACGCCGGAAGGCGCCCGCTGGGTCGATGCCCGCGATGCCGATGACAGTGCGGCAGCGCGCTGGCAGAAATAGCGCTTTGACCGTGCCGCAGCGACGCTTGTTCGCTACGGCCGGGGCGACTGTTTTCGACTGACTCTAAATACCCGACATCGGGATGAAGCCCGGCAGGGCCTTGATGCGTGCTATCCATGCGCCGATGTGCGGGTAAGACTGGAGCGAGATGCCGCCTTCGGGCGCCAGCGCAACGTAAGGCATCACCGCGCAGTCGGCAATGGTTGGCCGATCGAGCGCCAGCCATTGGTGTTTGGCGAGATGCGCTTCGATGACCGGCAGGATGTTGTCGGCGCGCTTCACGGCATCGGCCTTGTCGATGGCGTAGCCGAATTTGTCGACCAGTCGGGCGGCGCCTGGGCCATTCTGGATTTCGTTGGCAGAGGTCGACAGCCATTGCATGACCTCGCCCATGCCGGCAGGGTCGCGCGGCAGCCAGCTTTCGTCGGCATATTTGCTGGCCAGGTAAACAAGGATGGCCTGCGAGTCGCGCAGCACCACCGGGGCATCGTCGAGGATGGGCAGCTCGCCCAGCGGGTTGAGGTCGATGAGGGGCGCGCGCTTGTGTTCGCCGCCCATGAAATCGACTGGAACGATGTCCAGTGGAATGTTCGTCAGTGCGGCAAACAGCCGAACCTTGTAGCAGTTACCAGAGGGTTCAAGATCGTACAGTTTCATGTCTTACTCCTTGGTGATGGACATTGTTGTGAGTGGCGAACAGCGGCTTTGCCACTCGCTTTCGGTAAAACGCGGAGTGATGTGGCGGGAGCAGTTCCAGTCGAAAGCGGCGATCCGGATGAGCATGATGCGCTCGACGTTGCTCTCGGGAAATTTCATTTTTGCCAATAATTTCGGGTTGACCGTAGCAAGCTCGACCATCTCGACGTGACCCAATATTTTCAGGCGGCGCCGGTTCGGGTAATCCATCAGGATCAGCGCTGCGCGGTCATTCTTGGTCAGGTTGCCGACACTGACGTACTGGCGGTTGCCGGATAAATCGGCAAAGGCCAGCGTGGTTGGATCGAGTACCTGGAGAAACCCTGCCTGTCCGCCGCGATGCTGGACATGCGGCCAGCCGCTTTCGCTGACGGTGGCCAGGTAAAAACTGTCGCGAGCGGAAATGAATTCACACTCGCGCGGGCCGAGTTCGACGACCGGTGTTTCGCTGATCTCTTCCAGTCCTTCACCCAGGTCGCGTCCGCCATGGAGGCGCTGGCTGGCCCGGACGCTGGGCGTGTAGGCGATGGTGGCAAAGTGGCGGGACACGGCAGGTTTCCTTTTTGATGCGGGACAGCGGTCATCATCGGCTATGCAGCAATCGCAATAAATAGACTTATAGTTAGAATACTTATGCAAATAACGGTTTAATCTCGCCCAATGGATAAATTGCATGCCATGACCACCTTCGTGCGCATCGTCGAGGCCGGCAGTCTGACGGCCGCCGCCGATCGCCTGGGAACTTCGCCGACCTCGGTGGTGCGCAGCCTGTCGGGACTCGAACGGGCGCTCGGGGTTCGCCTGCTCAATCGCACGACCCGACGCATGGCCTTGACCGACGAGGGGCGCGAATATTTCGAGCGTTGCCGGCATCTGCTGCAGGATATCGAGGAGGCTGAAGCGGCCCTGCTCGCCCGTCAGGTCAAGCCGGCCGGACGGCTGGTCATCACCGCGCCGGTGATGTTCGGGCGCCTGCATGTCGGTCCGGCAGTCACCGATTTTCTTGCCGCGTATCCCGAGTTGCGCATCGAGTTGTTGCTGCTCGATCGCGTCGTCGATCTGATTCATGAAGGCATCGACCTCGCAGTGCGCATCGGTACGCTGCCTGAATCTTCGCTGGTCGCCGTGCCGCTCGGTACGACCGGCCGGGTTGTCTGTGCCAGCCCGGAATACCTGGCCCGCCACGGTCAACCGGAAAATCCGGCCGAATTGCAAAAGCACCGGGCGATCCGAATTACCGGATCGAGTCTTGAACCGGACTGGTCGTTTCAGGAAAACGGGCGCCCGCTACGGGTGACAATGCCCGAGAACCTGAGCACCAATCACATCGATTTCGCCATCGACGCCTGCCTGAAAGGGCTTGGTTGCGGGCGATTTCTTGCCTACCAGGTACGCGAGCAACTGGCGGCCGGCAAGCTGGTTCGCTTGCTGAGCGCCTACGAGCTGCCACCAGTGCCGGTCAATTTCGCCTATCCCCACGCCCGTCTTTTATCGTCCCGGGTTCGCGCCTTTATTGACCGGGCCGCCCCGCAGCTCCGGGAAAAACTGATCGAAGCCCGCGATGCGAGCGACAGCGCCGCGGCGCGCTGGCAGAAATAAAAACGGGGAGCCTTGGCTCCCCGGAAAGATATTTCCTTCTGATCAGGTCTTGAATTGTGCCACCGTCTGCCGCAGTGAGTTGGACAGCGCCTGCATCTGGCGTGCCGCATCGGCCGTGTGGCGAACAGCGATGGCACTCTCCTCGGACATCTGAGCGATGACTTCGAGCTTTTGGGCGATTTCGTTACCGGCCACGCTCTGTTCCGAAATCGAATCGGAAATGCCGTTGACCACGACGGTCACGCGCAGGGCGCCATCACGAATCCGGTTGATCGAGTCACCGGCCTGATTGGCCAGTTCGACACCGTTGCCGACCTGGCGGACGCCTTCCTGCATGCTGCTCACCGCGCTGCGTGTGCCATTCTGGATCTTGGCGACCATTTCGCCGATTTCCTTGGTCGAATTTGCGGTGCGCTCGGCCAGCTTGCGCACTTCGTCAGCGACCACGGCAAAGCCGCGACCCTGTTCGCCGGCGCGGGCGGCCTCGATGGCGGCATTGAGCGCCAGCAGGTTGGTCTGGTCGGCAATTTCCTTGATGGTGTTGACGATGGAAGTGATCTGGTCGGACTGGTGCCCGAGGTCTTCAATGATTTCCGACGATGCCTGAACCGCTTCTGAAATCTTGCGCATTTCGCTGGCGGCGTTGTGGATGACGGCGGCGCCATCTTCGGAAATTTCACCGGCTGTTTGCGAAATGCTGTGCGCTTCGCTGGCGTTTTCCTTGACCTGATCGATGCTGACTGCCATCTCCTCGACCGACGCGGCCATCGACGAGGCAGCATCGCTCTGCTGGCTGGCCCGTTCGGCCACCTGTTCGGAGGCGCTGAGCAGCTGGGTGGCGGAACTGGCCACCTGTTCGGCGTTGCTGACAATGCTGGTGATCATGGTGCGCAGGGTTTCCTGCATGGTGCGGATGTTGGCGAGCAGGCTGTCCTTGTCGTCCGGGCGGCAATCGACCGGCGTTGTCAGATCCCCGGCCGCGATGCGCTTGGTGATCGCCGAGGCGATCGCCGGGTCGCCGCCCAGCGTCTTGATGATGTTGTTGGAGAGCAGGAACAGCGAAATGCCGATGAAACCGGCTATGCCCAGACCCCAGAGCAGAAGCTTGATGGCATCGCTGCGGAACTTGGTATCGACGTCATCCAGGTAGATGCCCGAACCGAGTACCCAGCCCCAGGGCTCGAAACCCATGACGAAGGAAATTTTCGGGACGCCTTCTTCCGAACCCGGTTTCGGCCAGAGGTAATCGACAAAGCCCGAGCCTTTGGTCTTGACCGTGTTATTGAATTCGACGAAGAGCAGCTTGCCGTTCTTGTCCTTGATCTGATCCAGTTTCTTTCCCTCGAGTTCGGGCTTGATCGGATGCATGACCATGATGTCCTGCAGGTCGTTGATCCAGAAATATTCGACTTTGTCGTAGCGCAGGGTGCGGATAGCCGCGGCGGCGAATTTCTTGGCATCCTCGCCTGACATTTGCCCGTCGCGCGCTGCTTTTTCGTAGTAACTCAGGATGCCGTGCGTCGATTCAACCAAGTTGCGCACCTTGGCTTCACGATCCTCCAGCATCTGGCTCTTGCCGTTGATCAGTAGTGCCGAGAACAGGACGGCAAGTGCGATGACCGTTATGGCAGTCATGGCAAGCAGCTTGCCGCGTAGGGTCATTCCCTGATTGGCCATTTTGCTCCCCTTTAGTTTCTAATATGGCTAATGTTTCAAATGTAGCAATTACAAGCCTAGCACCAATTTTGTATGCAAAACGAATTTTTGACATTGGTGCGGCAGAAATACCCCGAGGCCTGTGGGTTGAAATTTTCGAGATAGTCCTCATCTGCCCGGTATTAGAAATTCCGTACCGGGAGAACTTAGATGCGCCTCGACAAATTCACGACCAAATTCCAGCAAGCCTTGTCCGATGCCCAAAGTCTGGCCATTGGTGGTGACCAGCAGTTCATCGAGCCGCAGCACCTGCTGCTCGCCCTGCTCAATCAGGATGACGGAGGCACGACGTCGCTGCTCGGCCGGGCCGGGGCCAATGTGGCGGGTTTGCGCAAGGATCTGGAACAGGCACTGACCCGCTTGCCCAAGGTTGAGGGCCATGGTGGCGACGTTTCCATCGGTCGCGACCTGGGCAATCTGCTCAACCTGACCGACAAGGAAGCCCAGAAGCGTGGTGACCAGTTCATCGCCAGCGAAATGTTTTTGCTCGCCGTGTGCGAGGACAAGAACGAAACCGGTCGTCTGGCCAAGCAGCACGGCCTGACCCGCAAGGCGCTGGAGGCCGCGATCATGGCCGTGCGCGGCGGGCAGGGCGTCGATTCGCAGGAGGCCGAGGGCCAGCGCGAATCACTCAAGAAATACTGCATCGACCTGACCGAACGCGCGGCGCAGGGCAAGCTTGACCCGGTGATTGGCCGCGATGATGAAATCCGTCGCGCCATCCAGATTTTGCAACGGCGGACCAAGAACAATCCGGTGCTGATCGGCGAGCCGGGCGTCGGCAAGACGGCCATCGTCGAAGGCCTGGCCCAGCGCATCATCAACGGTGAAGTGCCGGAAACCCTCAAGGGCAAGAAGGTGCTGGTCCTCGACATGGCCGGCCTGCTGGCCGGTGCCAAGTATCGCGGCGAGTTCGAGGAACGGCTGAAGTCCGTGCTCAAGGAGGTTTCGCAGGAAGCCGGGCAGATCATCCTGTTCATCGACGAACTGCACACCATGGTTGGCGCCGGCAAGGCCGAAGGCGCCATCGACGCCGGCAACATGCTGAAGCCGGCGCTGGCCCGCGGCGAACTGCACTGCATCGGGGCGACGACGCTCAACGAATACCGCAAGTACATCGAGAAGGATGCGGCGCTGGAGCGTCGCTTCCAGAAAGTGCTGGTCGATGAGCCGAGCGTCGAATCGACCATCGCCATCCTGCGCGGCCTGCAGGAAAAGTACGAGCTGCACCACGGTGTTGATATCACGGACCCGGCCATCGTCGCTGCGGCCGAGTTGTCGCACCGCTACATCACTGACCGTTTCCTGCCCGACAAGGCGATCGACCTGATCGACGAGGCGGCGGCGCGCATCAAGATGGAAATCGATTCCAAGCCGGAGGTCATGGACAAACTTGACCGCCGCATCATCCAGCTCAAGATCGAGCGCGAGGCGGTCAAGCGCGAGAAGGACGAAGCTTCGAAGAAGCGCTTCGGCCTGATCGAAGAGGAAATCGCCAAGCTGGCCAAGGAATATTCCGATCTGGAAGAAATCTGGAAGGCCGAAAAGGCACAGGTTCAGGGTTCGGCACATATCAAGGAAGAAATCGACAAGCTCAAGGCCGAAGTCACCAAGTTGCAGCGCGAAGGCAAGCTCGACAAGGTGGCCGAATTGCAATACGGCAAGCTGCCGCAACTCGAAGCCCAGTTGAAGACGGCGGAAAAGGCGGGTGAAGGCGAGGGCAAGAAGAACATTCTGCTGCGCACGCAGGTTGGCGCCGAGGAAATTGCCGAGGTGGTCAGCCGGGCGACCGGTATTCCGGTCAGCAAGATGATGCAGGGCGAACGCGAGAAGCTCCTGCACATGGAAGAACGGCTGCATAAGCGGGTCGTCGGGCAGGATGAAGCGGTGCGTCTGGTTGGCGATGCGATTCGTCGTTCGCGCGCTGGCTTGTCCGATCCGAACCGTCCGTACGGCTCATTCCTCTTCCTTGGCCCGACGGGCGTTGGCAAGACCGAATTGTGCAAGGCGCTGGCCGAGTTCATGTTCGACGCCGAGGATCACCTGATCCGCATCGACATGAGCGAGTTCATGGAGAAGCATTCGGTCGCCCGCCTGATCGGCGCGCCGCCGGGCTATGTCGGCTACGAAGAGGGCGGTTACCTGACCGAAGCAGTGCGTCGCAAGCCGTACTCGGTGATCCTGCTCGATGAAGTCGAGAAGGCGCATCCGGATGTCTTCAATGTCCTGCTGCAGGTGCTCGACGATGGTCGGATGACCGATGGTCAGGGGCGGACGGTCGACTTCAAGAACACGGTGATCGTGATGACTTCCAACCTCGGCAGCCAGATGATTCAGCAGATGTCAGGCGACGATTACGGCGTGATCAAGATGGCAGTGATGGCCGAGGTGAAGAACTACTTCCGGCCGGAATTCATCAACCGGATCGACGAGGTCGTGGTCTTCCACGCGCTCGACGAAAAGCACATCGCCGGCATTGCCAAGATTCAGCTCGGCTATCTGGAAAAGCGGCTGGCCCAGCTCGACATGGGCATCGTCGTCGACGACAGCGCCCTGGCCGAACTGGCCCAGGCCGGCTTCGACCCGGTGTTCGGGGCGCGGCCGCTCAAGCGGGCAATCCAGCAGCAGATCGAGAATCCGCTGGCCAAGGCCATCCTCGAAGGCAAGTTCGCCGCCAGGGATGTGATCCATGTCAGCTGCGATCCGGCGACCGGCGGCATCATGCGTTTCGCCAAGCGCTGAGCGTAGGGCGGTTCACGAAAAAGGGCGGGACCGGAAGGTCTCGCCCTTTGTCATTAGTACCTGCCGAGTCTGATCAGCAATTACCTTTCTTCGCCTGGCCCGGCGGACAGTGGCCGCCATCCTTGTGGTGGCCATTCTTGTTGCCGCGGCCCGTGTAATATTTCTCGCCGCGCGGGCCGTTGTGCTCTCTCCAGTAGGCCGGTTCGCGCCAGTCGTAGCCGTCCCAGTAGTAGCCACGGTCGTTGCGCGAGCCGAAGGTGACGCTGACGCCCGGCGCATCGATCCGGACGCTGCCGAGATTGACATTGACATCGACGGCACTGGCCAGCATCGGGGCGGCAGCGATCATCGCTGCCATAATGATTTTTTTCATGCGCTATTTCCTTTCAACAAGCATGGGTGGAACACTTGAAACCTTACAACGGATTTCCACTAGCGTGGGCAACGAGAAAATGAAAAATGTGGGATGACCTGAAAAATTGGCAGGCCAGGCGCCATGCCGAATTGGCCGGGCCGGACAGCTGGCTCGGGCTGGCCGGTTTGTTCTGGCTGGAGCCGGGCCTGAACAGTGTCGGCAGTGCCGATGGTTCGGTCGTTCAGTTACCCGGCGGGCCGGCGCATCTCGGCGATCTGTCCTGGCAGGACGGGCGGGTAGTGTGGCTGCCGTTGGCGGGTGAAGAGCGCGAATTGCAGACCGATATTGTCGGTCAGCCGACTGTCGTCGAATTTCAAAATTGGGCATTTTTTCCGGTTGACCGTGAGAACCGTATTGCAATCCGTTTGCGCGACCGCAACTGGGCAGCGAGCCAGCCATTTACCGGGCTGGATTATTTCGACTTCGATCCGGCTTGGCAGATCGAGGCCCAATGGCAGGCGCTGTCGCCGCCGATCTCGATGGAAGTGCCGAATGTCAGCGGCGATCTGAAAGTCGTCGAGGTCAGCCATCAGGCCGTGTTTGAAGTCGCCGGGCAGACGGTGATGCTGTTGCCGATGGCGGTTAGCGACAAGGAGGTTTTCTTCGTTTTCCGGGACCGGACGAGTGGCAAGGAAAGTTACGGGGCCGGCCGCTTTCTCAAGGCCAATCCTGCGGTCAACGGGAAAATTCGCCTGAATTTCAACTGTGCCTACAACCCTCCCTGCGCCTTTACCCCCTTCGCTACCTGTCCGCTGCCCCCTCCTGAAAACTGGCTGCCGTTTGCCGTACCGGCGGGGGAGAGAAAGTGGGTCAAGCCGGGCTGACTGAAATCCGCAATCGCCCGCTATGACGTTGTTCTGGCGCTTTCGCGGCTGGGCGGCGATGAGCCGATAGTTCGTATGACTCGGCCAATTAGTGTCTAGAATGGCCGCCTTGAAACTGTGCGGTTTATCCGTCAGTTCTCGCTGCGGCCAATGCCGTCTATGCGTTCGGGGATGGCGTGTTGCTCGCGGGGGGCGATATGTCTGAACCAGATAAAAATGGTTTGATTGTGGCGTGACGCAGCGTGGCTGCATCGCCTCGACGAGCCAATACAAAATCGAGGGGGATCGATGGCCTGGTTTGGAAACAATGAATTGTCTGCCGTGAAACAGGCACACGAAGCCTTGCAACAGCGCGAGAAGAGCCTGATGCAGGAGCTCGAAACGGCCAAATGGGCATTGGTCGACCAGCAGAATGCGGCCGCGGAAAAGGATCAGGAATGCGACATGCTGAAAAATGTCCTGCGCGGTCTGTCGAGCTTCGGGGCAACGCTGGCCGGTTCGCAAAGCAGCCTGGGTGGCATGGCCAAGGTTTTGCAGGATGAAAAAATGCGGGCCGTCGAAGCCTCTGAAGTGGCTTTGCTGAGCGGTCAGGCGACGACGGAAATCGCTTCCAACCTGCACCAGCTCGCCAAGGATTCGGCGAAAACAGCCAGTGAGGTCGAGTCGCTCTCCCTCCAGGCCGACAAGATCGGTTCGATTGTCCAGCTGATCCATGAAATTGCCGACCAGACCAATCTTCTCGCCCTCAATGCCGCCATCGAGGCGGCCCGGGCCGGTGAATCCGGCCGCGGCTTCGCGGTAGTCGCCGACGAAGTGCGCAAACTGGCCGAGCGCACGTCAAAGGCAACCAAGGATATCGGTGGCCTGGTCAACGACATCCGTCACAACTCGACGATGGCCAAGGATGCGATGGAGCTTCTGTCGTCATCGGCCGATGATTTCAGCCAGCGTGGCGGCAAGTCGACCGAAGACATGCGCCGCCTGATGGCTATGTCGAGGCAAATGGAGCAGGTCATTGCGGCCAGCGCCCTGAGCAGTTTTGTCGAAGTCGCCAAGGTCGATCACCTGGTCTTCAAATTCCGTATTTACATGGCCCTGTTTGGTCTGGAGCCGTTGCCGGCCGACGGCGTCGTATCGCATACCGGATGCCGGCTCGGCAAGTGGTACTACGATGGTGAAGGGCGCAATCTGTTCAGCCAGCTACCCGGTTATCGGGAAATGGAAGCCCCGCACATCGTTGTGCATAGCAGCGGCAAGGCCGCCCTGCAAGCCAAGGCCGCGAACGACATCGCGGCCATGCTCAAGCATGTACAGGCCATGGAGCAGGGCAGCGTTGGCGTCATCGACAACCTCGAACGCATGGCGAACTCGGTTGCTGTCGACGTAAACCGCGTTTGATCAGACCTCCGGGGTGTTATTCGCCCCGGGTTGCTGCGGCCAGCGCGGTGGCGAAGTTTTCCACCGTCTGCGCCGGATTGTGCAGCTTTTCCAGACCGAACAGGCCGATGCGGAAAGTCCGGAAGTCAGCCGGTTCGTCGCATTGCAGCGGCACGCCGGCCGCACTCTGGACGCCGACAGCGATGAATTTCTTGCCGGTGTGGATGTCCGGGTCGGTGGTGTAGCTGACCACCACACCGGGCGCCTGGAAACCTTCGGCAGCGACGCTGGGGAAGCCCTTGGCGACCATGAGTTGGCGGATGCGTCGGCCGAGTTCGATCTGTTCCTGGCAGACTTTTTCCAGACCGTAGGCTTCGGTTTCGAGCATGACGTCGCGCAGCGTGGCCAGGGCGTCGGTCGGCATGGTCGCGTGGTAGGCGTGGCCGCCGTTTTCGAAGGCTTCCATGATTTGCAGCCATTTCTTGAGATCGCAGGCGAAGCTCGTGCTGCTCGTCGCGTCGATGTGGGCGCGGGCGCGTTCGCCGAGGGCGACCATGGCGCAGCACGGTGAGGCGCTCCAGCCTTTCTGCGGGGCGCTGATCAGAATGTCGACATTGTTGGCGACCATGTCGACCCAGACCGTGCCCGAAGCGATGCAGTCGAGTACGAAATAACCATCCACCGCCCGCACCGCTTCGCCAACGGCACGCAGATAATCGTCGGGCAGGATCATTCCGGATGAGGTTTCGACGTGCGGCGCGAAGACGACTTCGGGCCGATGCTGGCGAATGGCGGCGACGACTTCTTCAATCGGTGGCGGCGCAAACGGTGCCTGCGCTCCGCTGCCGACCTGCCGGGCCTTGAGGACGATGCTTTCGGCCGGAATCTTGCCCATGTCGAAAATCTGCGTCCAGCGGAAGCTGAACCAGCCGTTGCGGATGACCAGCACCTTGCGATGCGTGGCGAACTGGCGGGCCACGGCTTCCATGCCGAAGGTGCCGCTGCCCGGCACGATGATTGCCGACTTGGCGTTGTAGGTCTTCTTGATCAGGCGCGAGATGTCCTTCATGACGCCCTGGAAGCGTTGCGACATGTGGTTAAGGGCGCGATCGGTATACACCACCGAATATTCGAGCAGGCCATCGGGATCGGGTTGGGGCAGCAGTGCGGGCACAGGAGGTCTCCGTTGATCGTTGTGGCCGAGAGCATACCGCCAAGCCGTGACGGCGCGCTAGTAACTGACTGGCGGGAGTGGGAAACTGTCAGCGTGTTGATCTTGTCTGACTGATGGCCGGAGTGGCAGCCGGCAAGGGAGGAGCGACGATGGGATTGCCCGAATTGCGCAGCGCCCTGCGTGCCGATTGCCGGCGCGCCGAGTCGGAATGCGTCGGCCGGCTGCTCGCGGAATTCGACAGCATGGCCGGTGACTGCGATGCGGCACGGCAGATGGCTCGCCAACTGGTCAGCGGCGAACGCCAGCACTTCGCGGCAAGGGCGGGCTTCAACCACTTGCTGCACGAATTCGCCTTGTCCAGCCAGGAAGGCGTCGCGCTGATGTGCCTGGCCGAGGCGCTGCTACGCATTCCGGACAGTGCCACGGTCGACCGCCTGATTCGCGACAAAATCGGCCGCGGCGACTGGCAGTCGCACCTCGCCGGCGATCATCCGATGTTCGTCAATGCTGCAACCTGGGGGCTGATGCTGACCGGCAAGCTGGTCGCCATCCACCATCACGGCGACCTTGGCAATGCGCTGACCCGGCTACTGGCGCGGGGCGGTGAGCCGTTGATCCGCAAGAGTATCGACTTCGCCATGCGTCTGCTTGGCGAACATTTCGTCATGGGCGAGACGATAGTTTCGGCGCTGGCCCGCAGCCGGACCAATGAAGCGCGTGGCTACCGGCACTCCTTCGACATGCTCGGCGAAGCGGCCCTGACTGCGGCCGATGCCGAACGCTACTGCCGCGCTTATGAAACGGCGATCCACGCCATCGGCACGGCCAGTGCCGGGCGCGGCGTGGTCGACGGGCCGGGAATTTCGATCAAGCTGTCGGCCCTGCATCCGCGCTATGTCCGCAGCCAGCGGGGGCGGGTGCTGGCCGAGTTGGGGCCGCGGCTGCAGGGGCTGATGCGGCTGGCCCGAGACTACGACATCGGCGTCAATATCGATGCCGAGGAGGCCGATCGTCTGGACCTGTCGCTCGATATTTTTGCCGGGCTGGCCGGCGACCCCGAACTGGCCGGTTGGGATGGCCTCGGCTTTGTTGTGCAGGCTTACCAGAAACGCAGCCCGGCGGTGATCGACTGGCTGGTCGAAGTGGCCCGGCAAAACCGTCGGCGGATCATGGTGCGGCTGGTCAAGGGCGCCTACTGGGACAGCGAAATCAAGCGCGCCCAGGTCGACGGCCTGAGCGATTACCCGGTGTTCACGCGCAAGGCGCATACCGATCTGGCCTACCTGGTCTGCGCCGGCCGCCTGCTGGCGGCGCCCGATGCGGTCTATCCGCAGTTCGCCACGCACAACGCCCTGACCCTGGCGACGGTGCTTAAGATGGCCGAGGTGCGCGGTGTCGCGGACTACGAGTTCCAGTGCCTGCATGGCATGGGCGAACCGCTCTACGATCAGGTGGTTGGCTCGGCGGGGTTGGGCAAGCCTTGCCGCATCTACGCGCCGGTCGGCACGCACCGGACTTTGCTGCCCTATCTGGTGCGCCGCCTGCTGGAAAACGGCGCCAACAGTTCTTTCGTCAACCGGATCGTCGATGCAGGGGTGTCGATCGATGAATTGCTGGAGGACCCGGCGGCGAGCGTGCGCCGGGATGGCTGCACGCGGCACCCAAAAATTCCGCTGCCGCCTGAGCTTTATGGCCCGGAGCGGAGGAATTCGGCCGGGAGCGATCTGGCCGACGAGGCAACGCTCGCCGGGTTGGCCGATGAATTGCAGGGGCTGGCCGGGAAAGTCTGGCGGGCCGGGCCGATGCTGGCCGGGCCGGGGCCGGCATCGCCGGCGGGTTCTGCGCTCAAACCGGTGTTCAGTCCGGCCAACGCTCAGGATCAGGTCGGTAGCGTGATCGAGGCCACCAGCACCCAGGTTGAAAGCGCGCTGGTTGCAGCGGCCGGTTTTTCGGAAGCATGGTTCCAGACCCCGCCAGCCGCGCGGGCCGCCATCCTGCAACGGGCGGCCGATCTGTTGCAGGCACAGCGTGCCCAACTGGTCAGCCTGCTTATCCGCGAAGCCGGCAAGACCTGGCCCACTGCGCTGGCCGAGGTGCGTGAGGCGGTTGATTTTTGTCGTTACTACGGTCAACCGGAATTTTTGGCCAATTTTGAAATGATTTCCGAGGCCCCGGGGCCGGTCGCCTGCATCAGCCCGTGGAATTTTCCGCTGGCCATTTTCATCGGTCAGGTCAGCGCGGCGCTGGCCGTCGGCAGCCCGGTGCTCGCCAAGCCGGCGGCGCAGACGCCGCTGATTGCCGGGTTGGCGGTGGAGTTGTTGCAACGGGCCGGGGTGCCGGGGGCGGCGCTGCAATTGCTGCCCGGTTCCGGCGAAATCGTCGGCGCCGCGCTGACCGCCGACGCGCGGGTGCGCGGCGTGGTGTTTACCGGTTCGGCCGAGGTGGCGCGCCGGATCAACCGGAGCATTGCCGGCCGCGACGAGGTCCGGCTGATCGCCGAAACCGGCGGCCAGAACGCGATGATCGTCGATTCATCGGCGCTGCCCGAACAGGTTGTGCAGGATGTGCTGGCCTCCGGCTTCGACAGCGCCGGCCAGCGCTGCTCGGCCCTGCGCGTGCTCTGCCTGCAAGATGAGATCGCCGATACCGTGCTCCACCTGCTGAAGGCGGCGATGGGCGAACTGCGCATCGGCGATCCGGCCGACCTGGCGACCGACATCGGCCCGGTCATCGACCGCACCGCACAGTCCGCCCTGCTCGCTCACATCGCCGACATGGCGGCGCGGGGCAGGGCGGTGTTCCAGCCGCCCTTGCCGGCCGACTGCGTGGCGGGAAGCTACGTGCCGCCGACCTTGATCGGGATCGAGTCCCTGGCCGATCTGGCCGGCGAAGTGTTCGGACCGGTCGTCCATGTCCTGCGCTACAAAGCCGGCCAGCTCGATACGCTGATCGACGCCATCAACGCCACCGGCTACGGCCTGACGTTGGGCATCCATAGCCGCATCGACGAAACCATCCAGCGCATCGTCAGGCGGGCGCGGGTCGGCAATATCTACGTCAATCGCAACATGGTCGGCGCCGTGGTCGGCGTCCAGCCCTTCGGCGGCGAGGGGCTTTCAGGCACCGGGCCGAAGGCCGGCGGGCCGCTCTATCTGGCGCGGCTGGCCGGGGCTGGCGAGCTTCGCCCGGGCGCCATCGGCGCGCGGCGGGAGAGCGGGGCGCAGCCCCCTTCAGACTTGGTGCGCCTGAGCGAGTGGGCGCGTTTTTCCGGGTATGACGAGCTGGCCGCGCTGTGTGCCGACTACGCTGAACTGACGTTGCTTAACACGGTGATCGATCTGCCCGGACCGACCGGCGAGCAGAACACCCTGCGCTTTGCACCACGCGGCACGCTGCTTTGTCTGGCCGCCGAGCAGAATGCCTTGCTGCACCAACTGGCCGCCATTTGGGCGACCGGCAATCGGGCTGCTGCGGTCGACGGCCCGGAAACGCGAAAAACCATAGGCAGCCTGCCGGACGATCTGGCGGCGGCGATCGAATGGCGGCCGCCCGACGACTATCACGGCCTGGCCGGTGTGTTGTCCGAGCCGGAGGCGCCGCCTTGGCAGCATCTGGCGCGGGAGCCGGGGCCCTTGCTCGCCACTTACCAGCCGGCCGACAATGGCGGACACTATCCCTTGTACCGTATGCTGGTCGAGCGGGTGCTCACCGTGAATACGACGGCGGCCGGCGGCAATACCACCTTGATGATGCTTGATGCGTAAAGGACTCCCATGTTGAACACGCCGCAACTACCTTCCTATCTTTCCAAGGAAAACATTGGTCCGTGGCATATCTACCTGCAGCAGGTCGAACAGGTCGCGCCGCTGCTCGACAAGTCCCTGCTGCCCTGGGTCGATACGCTGCGCCGGCCGAAGCGCTCGCTCATCGTCGATGTGCCGATCCGCCTCGACAACGGCCAGATCACGCACTTCGAGGGTTATCGCGTGCATCACAACACCTCGCGCGGGCCGGGCAAGGGCGGCGTGCGCTACCATCAGGACGTCACGCTGTCGGAAGTGATGGCCCTGGCCGGCTGGATGACGATCAAGAACGCCGTGGTCAACGTGCCCTTCGGCGGTGCCAAGGGCGGCATTCGCGTCGATCCGCGCCAGCTGTCGCTGGCCGAACTCGAAGGGCTGACCCGGCGCTACACCAGCGAGATCAGCTCGATGATCGGCCCGGACAAGGACATCCCGGCGCCGGATATGAATACCAACGCCCAGGTCATGGCCTGGATGATGGACACCTATTCGATGGGCGAGGGACGCACGGTGACCGGTGTGGTGACCGGCAAGCCGGTCTCGCTCGGCGGTTCGCTCGGGCGGCAGGATGCGACCGGGCGCGGCGTTTTCGTCACGGCCCGCGAAGCGGCGCGCAAGTTGGGCGTATCCATCGACGGGGCGCGGGTGATCGTCCAGGGCTTCGGCAATGTCGGCGAGGCCAGCGCCCGGATGTTCGCCCAGGCCGGCGCCCGGGTCGTCGCCGTGCAGGATGTCAGCGGCACGGTGTACAACGGGGCAGGACTGGATGTGCTGGCGCTCAAACGCTATCTGGCCGACAACAAGACGCTGCTTGGCGCGCCCGATTGCGAGACCATAACCAATGACGACTTCTGGTCGCTGCCCTGCGAATTCCTCGTGCCGGCCGCGCTGGAGTCGCAGATCAACCGCTTCAACGCCGAGCACATCGCCGCCCGCATCATCGTCGAAGGCGCCAACGGCCCGACGACGCCGGAAGCCGATGCCATCCTCGCCGAGCGCGGCATTGTCGTTGTGCCTGACGTGCTGGCCAATGCCGGCGGCGTCACCGTCAGCTATTTCGAGTGGGTGCAGGATTTCTCGAGCTTCTTCTGGACCGAGGATGAAATCAACGCCCGCCTCGAACGGATCATGGCGGAAGCCTTCAACGCCATCTGGCAGATGGCCGAAGAGCGGAAAATGCCGCTCCGTTCAGCTGCCTTCGTGATTGGTTGCAGCCGGGTGCTCGAGGCGCGGGCGACGCGCGGGCTGTATCCCTGATTTGGCCATTGTTACGGTCAACCGGAAATAATGGCCAAAATTGAAATGGGCTTTGCAGTCAGCGCCGGGCCAGAATCAGTGAACCCTTTTCGCGTGGCTCAAGGTCGATCCGTTCGATCGCTGAAAACCCCGCCGCCGTGAGCCACGCGCAATAATCTTCATGGCGATGCGTCTGGGTGCCGGTTTCCAGCAGCAGGGTCAGGCGGAAGGCTGCGTTCAGCGCGTCGAGCGAGGTTTCGGCCAAGTATTCGTGAATCACCAGCAGACCGCCCGGATTCATCGACTCGCCGATCTGCTCGATGGCCAGACGATTCTCTTCAGCCGAATGGTTGTGGGCGACCGACAGGTAGAAGACCAGATCATTGTCGCTACCCCAGTCGTGCTCCTGCAAGGTGCCGGGGCTGAGCTGGATGCGCCCGGTCAGTCCGGCTTTTTCGATCTCCGGCCCGGTTTCGGTCAGTGCGCTGGGCATGTCGACGATGACGGCGTCGAGCTGCGGATAGTGCTGGCAAAAGCGGATCGAGTGCAGGCCATGCGAGCCGCCGAGGTCGAGCAGGCGGCGATAGGCCGGCGACACCGGCACGTACTTGAGCAGATCGGGGCCGAGGTCGGCCGCGAAGGCGCCCATGTAGGACGAGAACAGCGGCCCGAGATGCGGCTTTTCGACCATTGCGTCCCACAACGTTTGCTCGGGTTCGCCCTTGCGCACGGTTTCGGCCAGGGAGCCCATCATCGACCAGGCCTCGTGCGTCCACAGTAGGCCGGGCGTGTAATCGACCTGGCCGGCACTGGTGAACCAGCGCTGGGTGCTCGCCGTGTTGGCAAAGGCGTCGTCGTCTTTTTCCAGATAGCCGATGGCGACCAGAAAATCGACCAGCGTCGTCGTGCCGCGCAGGCTCGAATCTATTTTCGCGGCGAGTTCTTCCGCTGTCAGCGGACCATCGACCAGCGCCTCGAAAAGGCCCAGGCGACCGGCCGAAATGATCGCCGACGACTTCATCATCGGCATGTAAACATCGAGCATGGCGAGCTCGGCCGAGCCGGTCGGCTGGCAGACATCGGGTTTGCGTGTGCGGGGCATCGGTCTTCTTGTTGTTGGTTGCTGGGTGCGGCTCAGCCGAGCGCCGCTTCAATTGCGGCGAGCAGGGTCGGATCGTCCGGAGTGGTATCCGGCGAAAAACGCTGCACAACCCGGCCATCGCGCCCGACCAGGAATTTCTCGAAATTCCACAGCACATCGCTGGCCTGCTTGGGCGAACAGCCGTAACCGGCTAGTTTCTCGCGGAAATCGCTGCCGGCCGGAAACACCGCCTCGGGCCGGGCGGCGATCAAAGACGAATACAACGGATGCCGCGGTTCGCTGTTGATGTTGAGCTTCTCGAACATCGGGAAATCGACGCCGTAGTTCGTCGTGCAGAAATCCTGAATGTCGTCGGCTGAGCCCGGCTCCTGCGCCGCAAAATCGTTGCAGGGAAAACCCAGCACCTGCAGGCCGCGCTCGCGATACTGCTGGAATAAAGCTTCAAGCCCGGCGTACTGCGGTGTCAGCCCGCACTTCGAGGCAACATTCACAACCAGCAAGACCTGCCCCGTGAACTCGCCCAGCGTCAGCGCGCGCCCATCGAGGCTTGTGAGAGGAATGTCGTAGAGGGAGTCATTCATGGCGATCTCGTTTCCTTAGGGGGTAGTAAGTCCGAACCGGCAAGCCAACGGGCAGCCATTTTACGTGTTGATGACCAAATACCCGACGGTATTTGAAAAATCGGTGGCCATTGAGGTGCTGTTGAAAACCGCTGAAAGTCACTCCCCGTGCGGGTATACCCCTATGCAAACAGCCTTGTTCCGGCAAGCAATTCGGCATATTGTCGTGCCATGATTAACGACAGATGAATCAGTTGCAGTATCGGCAACCAAAGACGGAGGTGAGACAGTGGTGACATTCAATCTCTGGACTGATCAGCGCAAAGCAGACCCGGTGCCCGCTTCGCCATCCATAGCCGGCCGCAAGCAACGACAAAGCCGTCAGGAGAAGCAATGAGCGATTTCATTCTGGAAACGCGCGGTCTGACCAAGGAATTCAAGGGGTTTACCGCCGTTTCCGATGTCAATCTCAAGGTGCAGCGCGGCACCATCCACGCGCTGATCGGGCCGAATGGCGCGGGCAAGACGACCGTGTTCAATCTGGTCACCAAGTTCCTGCCGCCTACCGCCGGCACGATTCATTTCAAGGGCGAGGACATCACGCACGAAGCGCCGGCGGTCACGGCACGCCGGGGCTTTGTCCGTTCCTTCCAGATTTCGGCCACTTTTCCGCACCTGACGGTGCTGGAAAACGTGCGCATCGGCCTGCAGCGCAAGCTGGGCACTGAATTCCATTTCTGGAAATCGGAAAAAAGCCTGAACAAGCTCAACGACGAGGCAATGGCGCTGCTTGAAGCAGTCGATCTCGGCAGCTTCGCCGAAACGATGACGGCCGAAATGCCCTATGGCCGCAAACGGGCCCTGGAAATTGCCACGACGCTGGCCCTGGAGCCAGACATGATGCTGCTCGACGAGCCGACGCAGGGCATGGGGCATGAGGACATCGCCCGCGTTGTCGAATTGATTCGCAAGGTCTCGGTCAATCGCACCATCCTGATGGTCGAACACAATCTGTCGGTGGTAGCCAACCTGTGTGACCGGATTACCGTGCTGACCCGGGGCAGCGTGCTGGCCGAAGGGACTTATGAAGAGGTCTCGAAAAATCCGCAGGTGCTCGAAGCCTACGTCGGTTCCGACAACATGAACGACGCGCATCACTAGGCGGGAAACAACCATGACCAGCGCTTTCAAACCAAAACCCGAATATCTCCGCCTGACCGATCTGCACGCCTTTTACGGCGAATCGCACATTCTGCATGGGCTGGACCTCAGTGTCGCCAAGGGCGAGTGCATCACGCTGCTCGGCCGCAACGGCTCCGGCCGGACGACCACGCTGAAATCGATCATGGGCCTGGTCGGCCGGCGGACCGGCTCGATCATGGTCAACGGCAACGAGGTAATCCACGAGCCGACCCACAAGGTGGCCCACCACGGGGTCGGCTATTGCCCGGAAGAGCGGGCCATTTTTACCTCGCTCAGTGCCGAGGAAAACCTGACCCTGGCGCCCATTGTTTCCAGCGGTGGCATGTCGGTCGACGAGCTTTACCAGATGTTCCCGAATCTCAGTGAGCGCCGCAACAGCCCGGGAGGCAAGCTGTCTGGCGGTGAGCAGCAGATGCTGGCGATGGCCCGTATCCTGCGCACGGGGGCCAAGCTGCTATTGCTCGACGAAATTACCGAAGGTCTCGCCCCGGTCATCGTCAAAAAGCTGGGTGAGGTGATTACCGAACTGAAGACACGCGGTTTCACCATCATTCTGGTCGAACAAAATTTCCGCTTCGCCGCACCGCTGGCCGATCGCCATTACGTGCTCGAACACGGAGAAATAATTGCCACCATCAGCCAGGAAGAGCTCCCGGGCAAGATGGACTGGCTGCATCACACGCTCGGTGTTTAACCGGGTTTGCCCACACCCTAAGGAGGAATCACCCATGTCATCCAGAAAATATGCAAGAACTGCCTGCGCCGCCGCTCTGGCTGCGCTTTCTTTCGGTGCCCAGGCGCAGATTTCGGGCGGCTCGGTAAAAATCGGCGTGCTGACTGATCTTTCCGGCACTTATTCCGACCTCGCCGGCTCAGGTGCCGTGCTGGCCACCAAAATGGCCATTGACGATTTCATCGCCAATGAAAAGCCCAGCTTCAAAATCGAAATGGTCTCCGCCGACCACCAGAACAAGGCCGACATTGCCTCCAACAAGGCGCGTGAATGGATCGAGCGCGAGAATGTGGACACAGTGACCGAGCTGGTCACCACCTCCACCGCGCTGGCGGTGATGAAGGTCGCCAAGGAAAAGGACCGTGTCGTCATCATGAACGGCCCGGCCTCGACCCCGATCACCAACGAGCAGTGCAACGACGTTTCGGTGCACTACACCTACGACACCTATGCGCTGGCCAACGGCACGGCCAAGGCGGTGACCACGCAGGGCGGCAAATCCTGGTTCTTCCTGACCGCCGACTATGCTTTCGGTCATGCTCTGGAGAAGGATTCCTCGGCCGTCGTCCTCGCCAATGGCGGCAAGATAATCGGTTCGGTCCGCCACCCCTTCCCGGGCTCCGATTTTTCCTCCTTCCTGCTCAAGGCCCAGGCCTCCGGCGCCCAGGTCATCGGCCTGGCCAACGCCGGTGCCGACACCACCAATGCCATCAAGCAGGCGGCTGAATTCGGCATCACGCCCAAGCAGTCGCTGGCCGGCCTGCTGATGTTCATCACCGACATCCACTCCCTCGGCCTCAAGCCGACCCAAGGCATGTACCTGACCGAAGGTTTCTACTGGGATCGCACCGACGAGACCCGTGCCTGGTCGAAACGCTTCTTCGACAAGCAGAAGAAGATGCCGACCATGGTCCAGGCCGGTCAGTATTCGTCGATCTATCACTACCTGCGCGCCGTCAAGGCAGCCGGCACCGACGATACGAGCAAGGTCATGGCGATGATGAAGAAGACGCCAATCAACGACTTCTTCGCCAAGAACGGCCAGATCCGCGAGGATGGCCGCATGGTGCACGACATGTACCTGATGCAGGTCAAGAAGCCGGCTGACTCGAAATATCCGTGGGACTACTACACGATCAAAGCGACCATCCCGGCGGCTGATGCCTTCCAGCCGCTGGCCCTGTCGCGCTGCCCGCTGATCAAGAAGTAAGTAGCGTCATCGCAATCCCCGGCGTGAACAACGGTTCGCGCCGGGTCTGGAGCCTTCCATGGAAATTTTCGGAATCTCGACCGCCTTGCTCGGCAGCCAGTT
Source organism: Ferribacterium limneticum (assembly GCF_020510585.1). GTDB lineage: Bacteria > Pseudomonadota > Gammaproteobacteria > Burkholderiales > Rhodocyclaceae > Azonexus. Next base: position 1,711,786 of record NZ_CP075190.1, read on the forward strand.
GCTGGTCGGGCTGATCAACGGCTCGTTCTACGCCATTCTCAGTCTCGGGCTGGCCATCATCTTTGGCCTGCTTAACATCATCAACTTCTGCCACGGCGCACAATACATGATGGGCGCCTTCGTCGCCTGGATCGCGCTGACCCGTTTCGGCATCAATTACTGGGTGGCGCTGATTGCCGCGCCGCTCATCGTCGGCATCGTCGGCGTGCTGATCGAGCGCCTGATGCTGCGCCGCCTGTACAAGCTCGACCACCTCTACGGATTGCTGCTGACCTTTGGCCTGGCGCTCATCTTCGAAGGCATCTTCCGTGACCAGTTCGGCATTTCCGGCGAGAGCTACGAAGTCCCCGAGCTACTGTCCGGCGGCGTCAATCTCGGCTTCATGTTCCTGCCCATCTATCGCGGCTGGGTCATCATCGCCTCGCTGACCGTCTGTTTCGGCACCTGGTACATGATCGAACGCACCAAACTCGGCGCCTATCTGCGCGCCGGCACTGAAAACTCGGCGATGGTCCAGGCGCTCGGCATCAACGTGCCGCTGCTCATCACCTTCACCTATGGCTACGGCGTCGCGCTGGCCGCCTTCGCCGGCGTGCTGGCGGCGCCGATCTTCCAGGTCAATCCGCTGATGGGCTCCAACCTGATCATCGTCGTCTTTGCCGTGGTTGTCATCGGCGGTATGGGCTCGATCATGGGCTCCATCCTGACCGGCCTCGGCCTAGGCCTGATCGAAGGCCTGACCAGGGTGTTCTATCCGGAAGCCTCGAGCGTGGTGGTCTTCGTCATCATGGTCATCGTTCTGCTGCTGCGGCCGGCAGGTCTGTTCGGCAAGTCCTGAGACGGCAGGGGAAAACACATGAACTCGACTACGTATCTGGAAAACAAACTGCCGCTACTCCTCGGCGTGCTGTTCGTCATCGGCCTGATCGCACCTTTTGCGGTCTACCCCACTTTTTTGATGAAAATCCTCTGCTACGCGCTGTTTGCCTGCGCCTTCAACCTGTTGCTCGGCTTTGCCGGCCTGCTTTCCTTCGGGCACGCTGCCTTCCTCGGCACGGCGGGCTACGTCTGCGGCATGATGGTGCGTGATGTCGGCGTCACGCCTGAGGTCGGTATCCTCGCCGGCACAGTGGCGGCTGGCCTGCTCGGCTGGCTGTTCGGTTCACTGGCCATCAAGCGCACCGGCATCTATTTCGCCATGATCACCCTGGCTCTGGCCCAGATGGTTTTCTTCCTCGCCATCCAGATCAAGGAAACCGGCGGTGAGGACGGCCTGCAGGGCGTGCCGCGTGGCCACCTGTTCGGCCTGCTCGACCTTTCCGACAACATCGCCATGTATTACCTGGTCTTTGCCATCTTCTGCTTCGGCTTCTTCGTCATCTACCGCACCATCCATTCGCCCTTCGGCCAGATTCTCAAGGCCATCCGCGAGAACGAGCCGCGCGCCATTTCGCTCGGCTACGACGTCGCCAAATTCAAGCTGATCGCCTTCATCATCTCGGCCGCCCTGGCCGGCATGGCCGGGGCGACCAAGACGCTGGTCTTCCAGTTGGCCTCGCTGAGCGATGTGCACTGGCATGCCTCGGGCGAAGTGGTGCTGATGACGCTGCTCGGTGGCCTGGGCACCATCCTCGGCCCGATCGTCGGCGCCGCCACCATCGTCGCGCTGCAGACCCAGCTCGCCGACTCCGTCGGCTCGTGGGTGACGGTGATCATGGGGGGGATTTTCGTCCTCTGCGTGCTTAGCTTCCGGCGCGGTATCGTCGGTGAACTGCAGGCTCTGATCAAGCGTTCAGGCGTCAATTGAGTTGATTTTCCATTGACCTGAAGCTGGGTCGGGTGCCTGGATTTGTTGTTGATGTTCCGCTTCTCGAATACCGGGAACTTGATGCCAAAGTCGGTCGTGCAAAACGCCTGAATCAGGCTGACCTCACCCGGCTCCTGCCCGGTAAAGTCATTTCTGGGAAGCCCCAATACCTGCTGGCTGCCCGCGAAACTGCTTGAACAAAGCTTCAAGCCCGCCTTGCTGCGGCGTCAGTCCGCATTTGGATGCGACATTGACGACCAGCAGCTGCCTTCTGAATCCAACCATCGCCAGCGTTTTCCCACTCACGCATTTGAGGAGAATGTCGTAGTGGGAAGCTACATCGGGATCTCGTTTTCTTTTGTGAGTGGCGCCCAGAACAGGCTAACCAACGGGCGGCGATCTTACGTGTGATCGGGCGAGGTCGGACTAAATTTACGAGATGGCAATCGCTTCGAGTTGGTATTTTTTCTGGATGCATTGGTTGATATATGAAGTGCATATACGCGCGAAATGCTTACCTGAAGAGGGATTGCAGGAGTTTTGATAAATGATAATGATATAATTTTGGCCCGTTTTGGACATTTCATCACTTTAGCGAGGCAACAGCATGAAGAGAAAGTTCATCCCCCTGGTCATCATTACCGCCATGCTTGGCGCCTTGGGTGGTTGTGCTACGGAAGACTCACGCAGCCTTGCCGTTGCCAAATCGGTTTCGTCGACGCGGCCCTACAACGGTGTGCGCAACCCCATCTCGATCGGCAAGTTCGACAATCGCTCGAGCTTCATGCGCGGCATCTTTACCGATGGCGTGGATCGTTTGGGCAGCCAGGCCAAGACCATCCTGATCACGCATCTGCAGCAAACCAACCGCTTCAGCGTCCTCGACCGTGAAAACATGTCCGAGATCAAGCAGGAAGCCGCCTTGGCCAAGGCCAATCAGGTGCTCAAGGGTGCTCGGTACGTGGTTACCGGTGACGTCACCGAGTTTGGTCGCAAGGAAGTCGGCGATCATCAACTGTTTGGCATTCTTGGCCGCGGCAAGCAGCAGATCGCCTATGCCAAGGTTGCTCTGAATGTGGTCGACGTGCAGACCTCGGAAGTCGTCTATTCAGCGCAAGGTGCCGGTGAATACAGCCTGTCGAATCGCGAAGTGGTCGGCTTTGGCGGCACGGCAAGTTACGACTCCACCCTGAACGGCAAGGTGCTTGATCTGGCCATTCGCGAGGCTGTCGACTCCTTGGTTGCCGGGATCGATACCGGTGCATGGCGCCCAGCCAACTGAGCTTCGCTGAGAGCACCTGATCATGAATCTATTTTCAAAATCAGCCCGCCTGTGCGGGCTGTCCATCCTCTCGTCTATCCTCCTGACGGGATGTGTTTCTCGCCCCCAGCCGCTTTATTACTGGGGCGACTACCAGGCTCAGGTGTACGGCCACTTCAAAGGTGAAAAGGGGCCGGAAGAGCAGATTGCGGCGCTTGAGGCCGTACGCGAGGAGGCTCGCTCGCAGGGCAGGGCGTTGCCGCCCGGTTTCCAGGCCCACCTCGCCATGCTTTATGGACAGACCGGGCGGTCCGAGCGTCTGGTCGAGCAACTTGAGGCGGAAAAGAAGCAGTTCCCGGAAAGCACGACCTTCATGGATTTCCTGCTCAAGAAATTTTCGCCGCAAGTCGACGCCAAGGTGAGCCAATGAAACAACTTATCTCCATCAAATGGCTGGCCCTGGTGGCGGGTTTCCTGCTGCTGAGCGGTTGCGCGACGCAGGCGAAGTACGACTATTCAGCCTTTCGCGAAAGCCGCCCGGCTTCAATTCTCGTGCTGCCGCCCCTGAATGGTTCGCCGGATGTCAATGCCACCTACAGCATGCTGTCCCACGCCACCTTACCGCTGGCTGAATCCGGCTACTACGTTTTGCCGGTGACGCTGGTTGATGAAACCTTCAAGCAAAACGGCATGACGACGCCGGCCGATATTCATCAGGTTTCTGCCAGCAAGCTTCGTGAAATTTTCGGTGCCGATGCGGCTTTGTACATCAACGTCAGGCAGTACGGCACCACCTACGCCATCGTGATGAGCGAGACACGGGTGACTGCCGAGGGCCGGCTGGTCGATCTGCGCAGCGGCAAGACCCTTTGGGAGGGCAGCGCGACTGCCTCCAGCAACGAAGGAAACAACAACTCCGGTGGCGGGCTGGTTGGCTTGCTGGTCAAGGCGGTCGTCAGCCAGATCATCGACAGCCTGAGCAACCGGGGGCATGCCATCGCCGGGATGACGAGCAACCGCTTGCTGGCGGCCGGGCGTCCGAACGGGATTCTCTACGGGCCGCGATCCCCGCATTATCTCAAGGAAGGATCGCCAACACCTTGATGCCGCTTGAACAGACGAAACGGGGAGCTTGCTCCCCGTTTTTTATTGCCTGAGGCCTAGTTTTCACGCACTCAGGTCAGGGGCAATGCCGGCCAATCAATCCATTGCCGGTTACTATCTGCTTTTGCCCAATCAAGAGAAGCAATTTCGGATGCAGATGGAAGTAGAACAAAAGCTCAGGATCGCCGTTGCGGCGGCCGTACAACTGCCGAACGTGAGCGATATGGAGTTCGAGGCATCGCTGACCGAGCTGCGCGAACTGGCCAAGACGCTGGGTTTCAAGGTTATTCATACCTTCGTGCAGAAGCGCACCAGCTTCGATACGACGGGTTATCTGGGGGTCGGGAAGCGGCAGGAGATACGCGCTTTCGTTCATGGCGAGCCGATTTTTGATGAGGCGGGCGATGAGGTGCTGTCGCTGGCCGAGTCGAATCTGCCGGAAATCGACGCGATTCTCGTCGATCACGAAATCTCGCCGTCGCAGGCGCGCAATCTGGAAATCGAGGCCGGTTGCGAGGTCATGGACCGGACCATGGTCATCCTCGAAATTTTCCATCGCAACGCCCGCTCGCGGGCGGCCAAGGCGCAAGTGGAGATTGCCCGTCTTGGCTACATGGCGCCGCGCCTGCGCGAGGCGGCCAAGCTGGCCGGGCCGCAGGGGCGGCAGCGGAGCGGCGTTGGTGGCCGCGGAGCCGGCGAGTCGCATACCGAACTCGACAAACGCAAGATTCGCGACCGCATCGCCGAACTGCAGCTCGAAATCCTGGCCATGGAGGCCGAGCGCAAGACGCAGCGCGCCCGACGCCAGGAACGCCAAAGCCAGGCGGCCGTCGCGCTGGTCGGCTACACCAATGCCGGCAAATCGACGCTGATGCGGGCGCTGACCGGCAGCGAGGTGCTGGTCGCCAACAAGCTGTTCGCGACGCTCGACACCACCGTTCGCGCCCTCTACCCGGAGAGCGTGCCGCGCGTGCTGGTCAGCGATACTGTCGGCTTCATCAAGAACCTGCCGCACGGCCTGGTGGCGTCGTTCAAGTCCACGCTCGACGAGGCGCTCGATGCCTCCTTGCTGCTCCACGTCATCGACGCCAGCGACCCCGGTTTCGAGCGCCAGCTGGAAGTGACCGACAAGGTGCTCGAAGAGATCGGCGCCGATGTTGTGCCCCGTCTGCGCATCTTCAACAAGATCGACCACGTTGGCGATGCCGAGGCGCAGGCCGAGTGCGAAGCGTCCTTGCGGGCCAAGTATCCGGATTGCGTCGTGATGAGCGCCCGTCGGCCGGAGGAAGTGGCCGCGCTACGCCTCAAGATCATCGCCTTTTTCCAGCGCGATCATGTCGAGGCCGAGCTTTTCCTGCCCTGGTCGGCCCAGCAGTTGCGCAAGGAAATCTTCGCCAGTTGCGAGGTGCTGGAGGAACGTGCCGACGCGGACGGCGCCTTCTTCAAGGTTCGCGGTGAAAGCGCTGTCGTCGATGGCTTGCGCGAGCAGTTCGCACAGATGTGAGTCTGGTTTTTTTCGGTTTCCCTGGTTGCTACGGTCAACCGGAAAAAACGGCCAAAATCAAAATCGACCGTAAATCACTTTGATCTATGGAATTCCCAAACCAGGACTTTCGCCTTGAGTAGCATGATGTCTTTTAGCATGCGTATTTTTCGGCCATGCTCCTGATGCGCAAGATCATAGATTTGCTTTTTAACCGTTTCATCACTGGCTTCAGGAAAACTCAAAGACCACTGAGTGAAATAAGCGTCATAGCTGTCAATCGTCTTGATCAACTCAAATCGAAGCTTTTCCCGGGGTTTCAACGGGATGGATGCCAATACTTCTTCAATGTCCGCATCATAATCATGGTTTCGCTGATTATTCGGAACGGGAAAATCGATAATCTGGGTCATGGGTGAGTTCACCTATTCATTGATTCAAGAAAAAGGCATCTAGACAAAATCCAAGCATGGCAATTGACCTGTATCACTATCCGGTCAAATTCGCCCCCTGCCTTCGGTCACGAAATCGTTTCGAGCAAGACAGTGCGTGCTTTCGTGATGCGTACGAACTGTTCGTGACTTCCCCCGACGTCGGGATGCGCCTTCTGGGCGAGCCGTCTAAATGCAGCGTTGACCTGGCGTCGTTCAAGCTTCCCGTTAGCCGGCAGATTCAGCACCTCACGATGTTCACGCTCGTCCAAGGGTTGGCGCTTGCCGTGGTGTCTGCTCTGCCGGCTGGAGAAGTGGGCAAAATCCTCGTTCATTCGCTCGTGGGCAGCACGGCGCAGGTTCATTGACTCCCGCTTCAAGGCCGCCTGGTCTTCCTGCCAACGCTGGCGTGACATGACGATGCAGGCCGCAAAGCTTATTCTGCCGTGGGTCTCAAGTTCGTCGAGCTTGAATGGGCCCACCATGTCGAACGGTTCGTCCAGCCATGCCTTTCGGCCACTGGAGCCGACCTCGACCCGGCCGAGCGTGGCTGTGGTGACCAAACCGAGCCCACCATTCCAGATGACCCATTCTTCGTCACCTGCAGCGGAATAGGTGTCACGCATACCTTGCCTCCCGGGCGTGATTGTCGCGATATCGACAGAGCAGCGCGCTTTCGCAAGGGGGCCGTCTGCCCAAGGCAGTTCCGGAGGTAGCACGGTATGTGGGTTGTATTGAAGGGAACACGACAAGAATCGCCCGTTTGAACTCTGTTTCCAAAGGGAATGCAAATAGCGCACCAAGAATTGCCTGCACCGTCAGGCCAAACACAGCGACAAAACGCGTGGGGCGAACTCGCGAAGTACTCTCCATGCGGAATATCTCCTGAGTTGACCATAGCTTCTCACCAAAACTGACTAGCGAATATCTGGCACCTAACCAACGCGGCGCAGTGGCAATGAAACTTTCATCGGGCAGACATCGGCTAGAAGCTGCCGTCGGGCATTCGGCTGTACAACGTGTATGCTTTCGGCGTTATTTGGCTTGCGCTTGGTAAAAATTCGAGCCTGGCCCCTTTGATCGTTAATCATTCTCAGACAATGACTCTTACTGAAATTTCTCAATTCTTTCAAAGCGCATCAGTAGTTATTGCTTCGCTATTCGCAATCTATGGATTTGATGCTTGGCGCCGAGAACATATTGGAAAGCGTCAGATTGAGCTAGCAGAAGAGGTCTTGGCGCTTTTCTATCAGGCCCGCGATGCGATTGAGCAAATTAGAAGCCCGTTTGGTTTCGGTGGCGAAGGCTCATCACGCAAACCACAGGAAAATGAGAAACCGGAACAAAAACAAGCTCTCGATCAAGCCTACGTACTGATCGAACGTTACGGTCATCACTCCGAGCTATTTTCGAAGCTTCACTCGTTGCGCTACCGCTTTATGGCTCAAGTGAGTGTCGAGGCCGCTGCTCCATTCGATGCTTTAAACCGAATAGTGAATGAATTGATAATTTGTGCTCACAAAATGGCTCGGCTTTCCACAACCCCTGAGTGGTCACTTAGAACACCAGAAGCAGAGCAAAAACATCGTGATGAATTACTAAAAGTACACGATATTTACTACGGTACAGGAGGGGACGATGACCCAATCACTCCGAAAGTTCAGCGCGTAGTTGATGATATAGAGCGCACATGTCGAGCAATTATTGAAAGCAAGGGAACGTTGTATGCCCTCTTTAACATCCGCTTTTTTAAGCGGGGCTAACAATTCAGTTAAGCCGGCTGTCAAAAGCTGCGTTTTTGTCGCCGGCTCACTTGCACGTTCCTGAACTTCCGATTTTCAAGATGGCCTATGACCGCAACGGGCACACAACTGCCGCCCGACACCGGCAGGTCAATGAAGTGATTTCGGTTGGTTATCGCCGATTCCATTGAGTGGTCGAGCTATCGCGATTCTGCAGTCACCCCGGCTTGCTACGGTCAACCGGGAAAAACGCCCAAAATTGAAATGCAAAAACCCCGGCCAGACAGCGCCGGGGTTTTTGTTTGTGGCGGGTTTGTTCAGGCGTCGCGCAGGGCCAGGGTCCAGGCTTCCATCGCTTCGTTGGCCGGCTGCATCGGGGCTTCCATGAAGCTGATGACGTACTTGTCGCCCATGTCGGCGATGCCGATGGAACGCGGGCGGACGGCCAGCATTTGCGGGGTCGGGATGGCGAAGCCGAAGCAGAAAATGATGTCGACCGCCGCCTTCAGTCCTTCGACGATGGGGCCGCCAATTTTGCTGGTGTGGGCGTAGTGGTCGAAGACGTCGATGAACTGGACCTTTGGGTTCTCGGCAATTTTGCCCTTGTAGTAGGCGACGAGCGCATCGACGGTGTTGTAGGTGGTTTCCGTCTTGGCGATCTCGGCGACGTAGATGGGGTATTTTTCCTGGAGCAGGGTCTGTTTCATGGGTATTCCAGTCTGGTTAGTAAGCGAGCTTGATGTCGATGGCCGTCTCCGGCCCGGCCAGCTCGAAGGCGCTGTCGGCGAATCTGGGTGGTCCCATCACGTTCGGGTTGTTGGACAGGCCGTAGCCTTCGGCCGGGAACATGCCGAAACGCAGGTTGAGCTTCTGGTCGGCGTTCTCGTCGTGATAGGCCATGACGGCGTAGCGACCTGGCGGCAGGTCGGTGAAGACAAGTTTCGCGTTGCCCTTGGCGGCCGGCAGCGAAACGACTTTCACGGCCTTGTCTTCCTTGCGAAAGGTTTCTGGTTCGCGATAGAGCGAGGCTCGAAGATGGCCGGCCGCATCGCGGACGCCGAGGAGATTGACAAGCAGCCGGCTCTCGTCGGCCAGGGCGTGGCCGGCGGCGAGCAGGCAAGCGAGGAGCAGGCCCTGGCTGGCCTGCGTCATTTTCATCTCAGGTTTTCTCCGTTTCGTCGCTGCCGATGATCACGCGGGTATCGGTCAAATACTGGTGCGGCGGAATTTCGAGGTTGGTCGGGGCGGGTTTGTTCTTGAAAACGCGGCCGGCAAAGTCGAAAGTCGAGCCATGGCAGGGGCACAGAAAGCCACCCGGCCAGTCGGCTCCGAGTGCGGCATCGCCCGGCGTGAAGGCCGGCGATGGCGAACAACCGAGATGGGTGCAGATGCCGACGGCAATCAGCATTTCCGGCTTGCGCGAACGGGTTTCGTTGGCGGCGTAGGCCGGTTGCTGTTGCCGCTCCGAAGCCGGGTCGACGAGCATCGGCTCGGCCTTTTTGAGCGCCGCCACCATCTCCGGTGTGCGGTTCAGGATCCACACCGGCTTGCCGCGCCACTCGACAATCATCATGTCGCCCGGCGCCAGTTTGCCGATGTCGACCTCGACCGGCGCGCCCGCAGCCTTGGCGCGTTCGGAGGGGAGCAGGCTGGAAACAAAGGGGGTCAGGGCAGTGAGGGCCAGCGCGCCACCGACCCCGGCGGTCGCCATCATCCACTGGCGGCGGGGCAGGCTATCGCAGATGGTGAATGACTCACCATGGCAAAGGCATTCGGACATGTTGTTCTCCTGATCTTGGGGGATATCCGTTGCCGATCTGGCTTGAATATCAGTCAATACAAATCAAGAGGCGTGCCAGCTGATTTGTCGCCGTCTATTGCATCGAATCAGGGGCTTGCCGGGCCATTCCCTTATGATTGATGGCTGAATTGCCATTTCTGGCAACAAAATATGGCAATCGACGAGTTTTTCGGCCGGAGTGGCTATTCGCTACGGTCAACCGGAAAAAACGCCCAATTTTGCAGTGTTGCAGGGGGCACCAGGTCCCTTCGTCGAGCTCGTTTCAGGGGCTGGGATTGAGCCCGCGAATTTCCCGAGACATTGAGTTTTTGGTTGCTATGACATGTTGATAATTGGGGAAGTCATTCACGATTGGTGAATCAAACGGTAGACAGTGTGCCAGGTTAGGTAAATAATATAAGCAAATAAGAAATATCTAATATACGACATCAGGAAAAACTGCTGCGGCTGTTCGTGGCGTTTATCAATTTTTGGGAGGGGATAAATGATGAAGTTGATCATTGGATTTTTGGTTGGGGTCGGCCTAGCCGTCGGGGTGATCTGGAACAGTGCCGGCAGCATGGCGTTTTCCGAGCAGGTCAGCCCGTTTTCTGTCGAAGAAACGACGGCGCGCATTCAGCAAAACATTCAGGCGGCCGGCAACGGCTGGTCGATTTCCGGTTTGCGCAATCCGGCAAAACCGGTCGAGGCCGAGGGCGGCAATGTCTTGCCGGTCTTGTTGATCGAGGCGTGCAGCACGAAGTACTCCGGCCCCATCCTGCAGGAAGACAGCGTGCGTTTCCTGTCCTTGCTGATGCCCTGCAAGATTGCGGTCTACAAGAAGAATGACGGCAAGGTTTATATCGGCATTCTCAATGCCGACATGATCGGCAAACTGTTTGGTTCGATGGTTGGCGGCATCATGGAGAAGGTGGTGGTCGACCAGAAGAAATTCCTCGTCATGGACCCGAGCAAACCGGCGCCGGCCCTGATCATTCCCAAGATGGGCGGTGAAGGCGGTTCAGGTGGCGGCGCAGCCGCTGGCTGCTAGAGCTTGTGGACGGGAGGAGACTGATATGAAGCGAATGACCAGAATCACCCTGGCGGCTGCGGTGTTGTATACCGCAATCGGCTGGGGGGCGGCATGGAGCGCAGCGCCGGCAACGCCGCCGGTGGTGGCCAATCCTGTTGCTGCCAGCGTGCCGCCGGTTAGCGACAGCACGGCCGATCACGGCAAGTTCAAGGAGCTACAGAGGAAATTCGCTTCGGGGCCGGAGGTGACCAAGGCCTGCCTGTCCTGCCACACCGAGGCGGCGAAACAGGTTCAGAAAACGAAGCACTGGACCTGGGAATACGCTGATCCGAAGTCCGGCAAGATGTTGGGTAAAAAGAACGTCATCAACAATTACTGCACGACGACAATCTCCAACGAAAAGGACTGCATGGCCTGCCATGCCGGCTACGGCTGGAAGGATGCGACCTTCGACTTCAAGGCCGAAGACAATGTCGATTGCCTGATCTGCCACGATGCCACCGGCACCTATCGCAAGCTGCCGGGCGATGCCGGTCACCCGGTCTACGAGCGGCGGGAATTTCCCCATGGCTCCGGCAAGTTCGTCGAAGCGGTGGACCTCTCGAAAGTGGCGCAAAGCGTGGCCATGCCCAAGCGCAGCAATTGCGGCTCCTGCCATTTCTACGGCGCCGGCGGCGATGGCACGAAACATGGCGATCTGGATAGCGCACTCAAAATGCCGGGCAAGTACCTTGATGTTCACATGGATGCCAAGGGCCTGAACTTCACCTGCTCGACCTGCCACGCGACTTCCGGGCACCAGGTTTCAGGCAGTCGTTATGACATGACGGCGGGCAAGACCGGACCGGCCCACGTGCGCGGCAAGGCCGACGCGGCACCGGCGTCCTGCCAGTCCTGCCACGGCGACAAACCGCACAAGGAAAACTTCCTGCACGCCGAGCGGCTCAATTCGCACACTGACAAGCTGGCCTGCCAGACCTGCCACATTGCCGAATTTGCCCGCGACAGCATCGGTACCGAGAAATCCTGGGACTGGTCCACGGCCACCCAAATGGGGTCGGAGGGCAAGCCGATTTTCATCAAGGACAGCGCCGGTCGCCGTGCCTTCGATTCCAAGAAGGGCAATTTCGTCTGGGACTCGTACCTGATTCCCGAATACCGCTGGTTTAACGGCCATGTCTCCTTCAAGGCCAAGGGCGACACGATTGATCCCGACAAGGTAGTCGAAATCAATCACCCTGAAGGCTCCGCCGACGACGCCAAGGCACGCATCTGGCCGTTCAAGATCCATCGCGGCAAGCAGGCCTACGATACCGAGAACAAAATGTTGCTGGTGGTTCATACGGCGGGCGAGGACGACACCGCGCTGTGGAAGAATTTCAACTGGCAGAAGGCCATCGAAACCGGCATGAAAACCGCCGGCCTGCCTTACAGCGGCAAGTTCGATTTTGTCAGCACGGAAATGAGCTGGCCGATTACCCATATGGTCGCCCCGAAGGCCGACGCACTGCGTTGCGCCCAGTGCCACAGCGACCATGGCCGCCTGCAAGGCATCGACGGGATTTACCTGCCCGGTCGCGACCGCAGTCAAGCCATTGACACCATCGGCTGGGCCGTTGTCCTGCTCAGCCTGCTCGGCGTGCTGGTCCACGGCGGGACACGCGTCTATATCCACTACAAGCGCAAGGGGTGAAGCCATGAACACTGAAAATCGCATTTACCTGTACAAGCGCTACGAGCGGTTCTGGCACTGGTCGCAGGCCGTGCTGGTCATCTTCATGATGCTGACCGGCTTCGAAATCCACGGTGTCTATCAGAATTTCGGCTTCCGACACGCCGTCGAGTACCACACGCTGGCGGCGTGGTCGCTGCTGACCCTGTGGGCCTTCACCATTTTCTGGCAATTCACCACCGGTGAGTGGCGGCAATACATCCCGACGCTGACCAGAGTATTGTCCATGGTTCGCTACTACACCCACGGCATTTTCGTGAATGCGCCACACCCGTTCCACAAGACGGTCGGCAAAAAACACAATCCCTTGCAGCGCCTGGCCTACGTCAGTTTGCTGGCGCTGGTTTCACCGCTGATCTGGGGGTCGGGCCTGCTCTATCTGTTCTACGCCTACTGGCGGGGCTACGGGCTCGATCGCTTCCTGACCCTTGAAGTGGTCGGGCTGGCGCACACTGCCGGCGCCTTCATGATGCTGACCTTCTTCATCGTGCACGTGTATTTGACCACTACCGGTCATACCCCATTCGCCCACATCAAGACGATGGTTACCGGCTGGGAAGACGCCGAGGACGAGCATCCTGTGGTGAAGGACGCCTGAACGGCAGGCGAAAAATGGCCCGGCTGCCATGCCGCCGGGTCATTTCCCCGAATGCGTTGCGGCGTGGCGCAGGAAGGCCTTGTATTGCGGCCAGTCATGCACGGCGCCCGTGTGCGAAAAGATGATCAGGCCCCGTTTGTCCAGTACATAGGTTGTCGGGAAGGTCCGCGCGATGTCGCGGTCGACAATCCGGGTGTTGTCGCCAAGGTGTAGCTGCTCGTCGCTTTCATTGCGGCTGCCTGAGTCCGCCAGCGGCAAGTCGAGATGCTGTTTCTTGAGCCATTCGCTGGCCGTGGCATAAGGCTCGCGCATCTGCAGGAAGACAAAAGCAATATCCTTTTGCCCGTCCAATGCCTTTTGCAGGCTTGCCAACTCGGGCATCTCCTTGCGGCAGGGCGAACACCAGCTACCCCACAGGTGTACGAGGACGACTTTGCCGACCAGCTTGTCGATTGAAGTCGGCTTGCTCTGAGCGTCACGAAAGGCTAAATCAGCGAGCCGTTCACCCGGGAGCTTGCCCCTTTTGGCGCGGGCGGCTGTCGCCCGGTCGGCATAGGGCCCCCACAGTTCCGGCCAGTGTCGGGCAGCGAAGACCACGTGCTCATTGCTGGCATAAAGCACGCACTTCTGCACCGTGTTGGCCTGGCATTCGTTTATCGCCGCCGCTTCGGCGACGTCGGTCGAATCGGCCGACGCATGCCACGCCCAGGCACCGCCCGGGGCGATGGCAAAGGCCCGATGGTTCGGCGCGTTCTGATAATCGCGATAGGCTTGTTGGCCGGCCGGCGGCAGGCCGGGCAAGGGATCAGCCAGCGCGAGGCCGGGCGACAGGGCAAGCAGCGCAATGAAGGGCAGGCACCGGTTCATGGTCATCCCGGAATTGAGTCGAGTATTAGCAAAGCCTAACATATTCGGGCAGCCAACCCTGATCGCTCTGTGGTCGGACATGGCGGCGATCTGACGTGCTAGAATCGCGGCATTGTCTTGAATATCTTGAGGAAAGCAGCGAAATGGGTGAAGTCAATACCAGCTACGTGTCCGATCACCAGACTTGGATGAACGAGCAACTGGCAAAAAATCCTGAGTGGGTCGAAGACCAGAAGGTTGGTCGCGCCCTGTGGTGGGACAAGAAGCAGGATGTCGACAGCTCGGCGCGCAACGCTGGCTCCAAGGTGCCGCAAAAGCCTTATCCCTACGATGTGAATTTCTACGGCGAATAATTCGCCAGATTTTTCACCCGACGAAAGCCAGTCTTTTTCGACTGGCTTTTTTGTTGTCCGGAATTGATGTGAAGGCGCAAAGGCGTGCTGATTCCGGGCAATTTGCCTGTTGTTGTCCGGGATTTTACACGGTGACTGTTGGTGGTCTTTCATGGTGATTTGGAGCCTCTAGAATTGGCCGCTCCCAACACCGCTTTGAAAGGATAGTCACCATGTTTCAACTGCAACAGCTTCGTCTGGCGCCGTTCGCCGTATCAGCAATCTGTGGCCTGCTGCTCGCTTCCAGCGCTTGCGCTGCGCCCCGATTGAATGTCGAAGAGTCGGTTACGCTGGCAGCCAAGCCGGCCATGGTCTGGAAAATGATCGGTGACTATAACGCCCTGGCGGCTTGGCATCCGGTCGTTGCCAAGACAGAAATAACCAAGGGCAAGAACAACACCAGGGGCGCGGTACGTTCAGTCGAGACCAAGGATGGTGCCAAGCTGATCGAGGAGTTGCTGGCCTACGATAGCAAGAAGAACTCGATGCGTTACCGGATTGTTGAGTCACCGCTGCCGGTGCGCGACTACGTGTCCACGCTGAGCGTTCAGGCCAGCGGGCAGGGCAGTCGCGTTGTCTGGACGAGCAGCTTCGACGCCGTGCATGAGGGTGGTGTCGATGATGCCAAGGCCAAGGACATCGTGGCCGGCATCTACAAGGCCGGTTTTAACGGCCTGCGCGCCAAGCTGGGCGAGATGTGATTTTCTAGTCGAACAACTTCAGTTTCATGGCCAGCCGGGCGAGTTCAAAATCGCTTCTGACGCCCAGCTTGGCCTTGATCTGATAGTGCGTGTTCTGCACGGTTTTCGGGCTGATGTTGAGGATGCCGGCGATTTCCTCGACCGGCTGGCCGGAGAGCAGCAGCCGCAGCACCTCGAATTCGCGCGGGCTCAGATCGCCGGCCGGGTTGCTTTCCCTGTCCAGCAGGCTGAGCGCCATTTCCGGCGCGATGTCCGGGCTGAGCACCTTTTCGTTGCGGGCCACCTTGTAGATCGCCTGAATCAGCGTTTCCGGGCTTGAACTCTTGGTGACGTAGCCGAGGGCGCCGGCACGCATGGCCTGCGAGGCAAAAATCGGGTCGCGGTGCATGCTGAAGACGAGGATTCGCGCTTCGGGGAAGCGTTGCAGAATGCGCTGGCTGAGCTCGATACCGCCCATGCCGGGGAGCGACAGGTCAAGCACGATCAGATCGACATGGGTGGTACGCAGGGCTTGCAAGGCCTCATCGGCGTTGCCGGCTTCTGCCGCCACGTGCAGGTCGGCACGCCGTTCAAAGAGACGGCGGTAGCCTTCGCGAACAACGGCATGGTCATCGACCAGTAGCAACTGGATCATGCCGACTCCTCCGCCGGTTCGTGTGCCGGAAGGCAGACATCGATCAGCGTGCCGCATGGCTGCAGCGCGTTAATCTGCAGCGTGCCGCCGAGGGCAAGAACGCGCTCTTCCATGCCCAGCAGGCCGAAGCCGCCAGACTTTCTGGATTCGCTGCGGACCTCCGGCTGCGCCACGCCGCGGCCATCATCCTGGACCTGCAGACGGAGATTGTCGCCTTCGGCTTCGAGCCTGATTCTGACGTTGTCGGCTTGGCCATGGCGGACGGTGTTGGTCAGGCTCTCCTGAACAATCCGGTAGATGGTTACGGCGATATTGTCGGGCAGGTGGTCGAGGCCGTTGTCGACGATCAGTTGAAAACGGGTGCTGCGGCAGCGGTGGTTCCACTGGTCGATCAACTGCTGCAGGCTGGCCGTCAGCCCGAACTCGTCCAGGCCGACCGGGCGCAGGCGGTAGAGAATTTGTTGCAGCACTTCCATCATATGACTGGCCGTGCGGCTGATCGATTCGGCACAAGGGCGCAGGGCGGGCACGCCTTCGTCGGCCAGTTCCAGGGCAAAGCTGGCTTCGGCATTCAGCGAGGTCAGGTATTGGCCAAACTCGTCATGCAGTTCCCGTGACAGATATTGGCGCTCTTCTTCGCGCGCGGTGAGCAGGTGGCGGGCCAGCCGTTGTTGTGTGCCGATGGTCTGTTGCAGGCGTTCGGCGAGGTGGTTGAAGCCTTGTCCGATGCGGTCCAGTTCAATCAGCGCGAAGGTTGGCATGCGCGCCTGAAGGTTGCCGTTCTCCATCAGTTTGAGCGTTTTCAGCATGGCCTCCGAGGGGGCCAGGGCGTTGCGCACGGGTCGATAGATCACGAAGCTCATGAGCAGGATGGTCAGGCTGACGGCGAGCAGGTTGATCAGGTTCCAGCAAAGCGTGATCAACTCGGTGCCAAAGTTCGGCGTCACCGTGATCTGGCCAACGGTGATACCGGGATACTGGCCAATATTGCCCTGATACATGGCATCGGCCCCGATGACCTTGCGCATGGCGGCTTCAAGCGGCGCCGGCAAGGCGATCGGGCGGTCGAAGCAGCGGTCGCCGGCCGGGTGGGAGTAGAGATCGGTCAGTTGGATGCAAAAATGGATCAGGGCGCCAATCGGTTGCAGGGTATTCAGATCGAGATGGATTTCTTCCAGGCTGCGGTTGTAGTTGTTGCTGGTTTGGTGAATTTCGTCGGTGAGCAACTGGCGGATGGTCTGCCCGGTACGCTGGATTTCAACGCGTACCCGATAGCGGGTTTCGACCAGGGCGACGACAGTACCGACGAAGAGTACGGCCAGGGCGAACAGGCTGACGCGGACGAACAGGTGTCGTTTAAGGTCGAGCGGGCGAAGGGGAAAGTCGTCTGGAACGGGCATGTCGAGGCTGAATTGAGAATTCCCGTAAGGATGCCGCAAATTCGCCGGGCAAGTTGCCCGACTTTACTCTGCGGGCGATCTTCCTCCGGCGCTAATTGCCGGACCGGGGCGTCAGGTGCTTGCCATTTTTCTGGTAGAGCATGATCGGTACGCAGCGGTTATCGTCGTGGTAAATGCCGACGCAATCGAGGCACTGGAAGCAGGCCTCGTAGCGGACCTCGCCGCTCGGTTCAATGGCATCGTATTCGCACTCAGCCTTGCAGCGCTGACAGGGCTTGCCACATTCGTCGCGGCGCGGCAGCCAGTCCCAGCGGCGGAGCAGACCGCCGAGCGACATGGCGCCGCCAAGCGGGCAAAGAAAGCGGCAGAAGAATTTGTAATAGAAAGCGCCGGCGACGAGCAAGGCGCCGGCGTACACGAGGAACGGCCAGGTCCGGGCGAAGCCGAGGGTAATGACGGTCTTGAAGGGTTCGATCTCGTTCAGCGTTTCGCCCTCCGTCGGCAGGAAGAAGGCGGCGCCAACGAGGCTGGCCAGGACCAGATAGCGTCCCCATTCTAGGCGTTTGGCGATGTTCATCGGGATGCGCAGGCGCGGCACCCGCAGGCGGCGGGCCAGCCGGCCGACGAACTCCTGCAGGGCACCGAACGGGCATAGCCAGCCGCAGAAGGTGCCACGTCCCCAAGCGATGAAGCTGATCAGCGTGAAGGCAATCAAGAGAAGCGAAATCGGGTCGTACAGGTAGCTCGACCAGCCCAGCCCGCTTTTCAGGGTCTTGATAGCGCCGGTGATCTGAACGATGGAGAGTTGGCCCTGCGCGTACCAGCCGATATAGACCAGCGTGAAGGCGAGAAAGCCAAGGCGGAAAACGCGTAAGCGCCGGGCCTCCTTTGAAATCCAGCGCGGCTTGGCCAGCACGGTACTGAGCAGGATGAGGGCCAGGGTTAGCACCGTCAGATCGATCCACCGGGCTTTCCAGGCAATCAGCCATTCCGGCAGCGGTTCGGGTGGATAGGCGAACAGGCGAGCCGGGGCGGTGTAGGAGAGTTTGATTTGCTTGGGAACCAGGGTGGGCAGGATGCTCCCTTTTTCGCGGGTGACGGTGAGGATCAGATCGAGCGGGCGAGCCGGGTCGATGCTGGCTTCGCTGCTGATACCGAACAGGCGCGAGGAATTGAGTTCGGGCGTGCCGGCAATGTCTTTGGCTTCGATATCCCGGTCACGAAATTCATGGAACATGCCGTTCTGGGTTAGCGCCAGGCGAGCCGACTGGGCTCCCGGAATAAAGTTGTCGTCGATGATGGAATAGCGTCCCGCCGAGGCAACCCACCATAGGTGCCTGTTCTCGAAGTTGCGCTCCATGACGGCCTTGTACTGGGCATCGCCGAGTACGGCGCGGCCGATGGTCGGGGCGTTCAGATAGGCAATGTAGAGATCGACGAAGACTTCGTCCGGATGAGCCAGGGCATATTCATCGGTGGTGGCCCCTTCGCTGCCAGTAAATATCGTTTCGACCTCGGCATTGGTCAGGCGCACGTGGCCGACCATGCCGCTCTTGAGCAATTCGGCGAAGGTGTGCGCTTCGTAGACGTCAGGCAGCATGCGCGCCGACGGGCCGATTTTCTTGTGGTCGGCAAAGCCGAGCTTGGCTCGGGCCACCTCGTTGGCCGCGCCAAGGACTGTCTGGTTGACGATGCGGACCGAGGTGGTGGCCTTGGAAATGCCATCCAGCGTTGCAACGCCGGCCGCGCTGCTGTGATTACGGTTGCGTGCCGCGTCGAGGGCGATCAGGAAGGGTTGGTGAAGGTTGCGGCCGACGTACTGGGCGATGAACTCCCTGAGCGGTGTATCACCGAGGCCGCCCAGATCGCGAAAAGTGAACACCGGTTCGCGCTGGTGCAGGAGTTCGACATCGATGAAGTTCCCTTTTCGGTCAATCGAGACCAGGAAGTTCATCGGCGTGCCTTCGAAGCCGGGCAGGGGCGCGAGGTCGATCGATTCGAAGACATAGCCGACGGGGCCGGCCTCCTGTTCCAGCGAACTGGTCAATGGCCAGGCCGGTACGTCAGCCAGCTTTTCCTGAACCTGGAACGGCGGCCCGAAGCGACGTTCGATGTCGGCTTTAGTCAGATTGCCGGCCTGGGTCAAAGGGGCGATCAGCAGGAAGAGGGCTGCTATGGCCAGTTTCAGGTTGGCCGTGAGTTTGTTGCACATGAAGTCTCCGTAGCTACTTGCAGCCGGGGTTTGTTGTTTTGGCGGGCTGTTCGCCCATTTGAAAAGTTGTTGTGAAGGGCTGCGCGGTGGCGTTGGCTACTCGGGGACAAAGACCAGTGAGCCGTCATTCATGCGGTAGGCGGTGCCGGCGCGTATTCCCTTGTTACCGCCATTCAGGCTCTCGCTGCTGCCATCGGCGCGGAAGCGTTCGATTTTCTGGCCGTCGCGCGTGATGATTTCCATGTCCGGTTGGCCGGCATGGCGAATCACCGTGATCTTGTCGCGGCTGTAGGGATTGAGCGGGTTGCTGGCGACGGTCAGCAACAAGGCGGCAATCAGGACGAGAAAGACATCGATCAGGTTGATTACCGACAACAGCGGGTCGTCGGCTTCCGCGTCATCGCGCAGACGGGATCTCATGCCTGTTTCCCTTCGGCGATTTCCAGCTGCAGCAGTTCGTCGGCATACCAGCGGCGGCGCACATGGGCGATGGCGTAGGTGATGGCGGCGGCGAGCAGAGCGAGGATGACTGACGAGAAGGCGACGGTCAGGCTGTTGGCGACGTCGGCAAGCTGGCCGTCACCCAGTGCGCGCAAGGCTGGGCCCATGGGGATCATGGTGGCGACCAGGCCGAGCATCGGGGTGACGCGGGTGGCGATGCGGATGAACTCAAGGCGGTTCATCGCTTCGGCCTCAACTTCAGCCAGGCTGAGCCGGGGCCTGGCCTGGCGCAGCGAGCGCAACTCGAAGGCGCTGGCGACGCCGGATTTCCGCTGCAGGGCTTGCCAGGCGAAGGCACCCAGCGCGAAGAAGGCGTACAGGAAGAGCAGGGCGATGGCGAGCAGGACCGGGAGAAGGAAGAGCTGGGCGATGCCGTACATCAGCGTGTCGATCGGCAGGTTGAGGTTCATGATGATTTCCCGTCTGAAACATGATGGCGGGGCGCTTTGGCGCGCTGCCGGAGAATTCCGGCAGCGACAGTGAACATCAGCAGCAAAGCCATCCACAGCGACTCGGCAGGCGGGGAGAAAGTGCTGCCTAGTTTGACCGCACTCAGTTTCTGGCCAACGAGATCGCTCGCCGATTCGGCGTTCTCCGTAGGCGGCGAAATATTTTCTTCAGCGAAAAATTTGGCCACCGGATCAATTTTCAAATTTGGCGTTTTTTCCCGGTTGACCGTGGCATCGGCCGCTGTTTCGATGGTCTTGGGAATACTCGCGTTGTCGCCGGTCAGCCCACGAACCAGCGCGCTCGGTGGTGGTGTGCCGGCGCCCATGGCTTTTTGGTCGCGCTCGCCGGTGTGGTAGCCGGTACGCAGGAAATTTCGGGCTTCTTCGCTGCCTTCGGCGGCGGCTGCCTCGAACCACTGGCGGGCCGCCGCCTCGTCACGCGGCACGCCTTTGCCCTGTTGCAGCATGGTCGCGTAATGCATCTTGCCGAGCGGGCCATAGGCCGGGTCGCCGCTGGTCGCGGCGCGGTGCATCAGTTCCGCGGCCGTGGTCAGATCCGCTTTGACCCCGGCGCCGTCTTCGAGCAGCAGCGCCTTCCAGATCATTGCGCCGGCGTAACCGGCAGCGATGCATTTGTCAAAAATCTTGTGGGCGTTTTCGTGGTCGCCGCATTTTTCCAGCAGGTAGCCCTTGGCGCAGGTGACAATGTTGGCCGGTTGCTGGATGGCGTATTCCAGGGTCTGGTCGCCGATTACATTGGCCAGGTCGCTGGGGTCGCCGGGCGTCGCGGCTCCGCCGCAGAATGGATTGCCGGCGAGCGCCGCCTGAGTAGTCGCCATGGTGCCGGAGATCATCAGCACCGTGGCTAGACGGCGCCAGTGTGGGTGGGCGGAGTGTCGCATCGTCATCCTCGTTTGGCCGGTGGCCGGGTTGCCGATCGAATGAATCGGTCAGACAAGCTTATCGAGGCGGATTGCAGCCGGCTTGAGCAAACCCCACGCCATGCCCAGGGCAAATTGCCCGGCAAAAATGCAGACAAAAAAAGGCCGGCACCAGGCCGGCCTTGAAACTGTGCGCTTCGGTAATCAGCCCGTCAGCGGCTTGACGACGCGCTTGACGGCGGTGTCGTCAGGATGCGGATGGATGGTGAAGCCGAGGCTGGTCATCAGGCGGAACATCTTGGAGTTGGTCGACAGGACGTCACCGACCACGGCGCGGTAGCCCTTCATGCGGGCGCATTCGATCAGCGCCGTCATGAGCTTGCGGCCGACGCCGCACTTCTGCCAGTCGTCGCCGACGGCCAGCGCGAACTCGACCGACTCGCCATCCGGATTGACGACGTAGCGTGCGACGCCGATCTGGAGTTCGGGCGGTTCCACGCCGTCGACGTTATCTTCGAGCTCCTGGTTGATGGTGGCGACCAAGGCCATTTCGCGGTCGTAGTCGATCTGCGTGAAGCGGACCAGCATGGTCTGGGTCAGTTCGCGCAGGGTATCCATGAAGCGGTAGTAACGCGATTCGTCGGACATGGCCTTGACGAATGCCTGCTCCATCTCGGCGTCTTCCGGGCGGATCGGGCGGATGGTGACGACCTTGCCGTCGTTCATCTGCCATTCCTGGATCAGGTGCACCGGGTAGGGGTAGATCGACATGTGGGCGTAACGGTCGCCCGAGGCGTTGGCGGCATGGTCGATGACGATGCGGGCATCGGCGGCGATGGCGCCGTTTTCATCGACGATCAGCGGATTGAGGTCGAGTTCCTGGATCCACGGCAGTTCGCAGACCATTTCGGAAATGCACAGCAGCACTTCCTTGAGGGCGGCGCGGTCGACCGGTGGCATATTGTGGAACTGATCGAGGATCAACGAAGCGCGCGTCGAGTCGATCAAATCCTTGGCCAGGAATTCGTTGAGTGGCGGCAGGGCGACCGAGCGGTCGCTGAAAATTTCGACGTCGAAGCCGCCGGCGCCGAAGGTGATGACCGGCCCGAAAATCGGATCGCGGAAGACACCGATCATGACTTCGCGGCCATTCGGACGCGACAGGAAAGGTTCGATCGAAACGCCGTTGATCTTGGCGGTCGGATGCCGCTTCTGCACGGTGTCGATGATGTCGTGATAGGCGTTGCGGACAGCCGGTGCATTGGTGATGTTGAGGCGGACGCCGCCGGCATCGGACTTGTGTGTCAAGTCCGGCGAATCGACCTTCATGGCGATCGGGAAGCCGATTTGCTCGGCCAGCAGCAGCGCCTCGGTCGCCGTGCGGGCGACCATGGTCTGGGCGACCGGCACCTTGAAGGCGCGCAGGATGGCCTTCGATTCCATTTCGGAAAGCACCTTGCGCCGTTCGGCGAGCAGGGCCTCGATCAGCATCTTGGCGCCTTCGGCTTCCGGCCGGCCGTGCTGGCGGGTCGGTTCCGGCGTTTGCAGCAGGAGCTTCTGGTTGCGGTAGTACTTGGAAATATGATGGAACAGTTCGACGGCCGTTTCCGGCATGCGGAAAGCCGGGATGCCGGCGCTTTCAAGCAGGCTACGTGCTTCGCGGACCTGCTCTTCACCCATCCAGCAGCAGATCAGCGAACGGTTGAGCTTGTCGGCAACTTCAATGATGGCCTGGGCGACGGCCAGCGGGTCGGTCATCGCCTGCGGCGAGAGCATGACCAGCGTGCTGTCGACGTTCGGATCGTTCGTGACGGCCAAGATGGTGTCGCGATAGCGCTCCGGTGTCGCATCGCCGCCGATGTCGATCGGGTTGCTGTGCGACCAGTTGGTGGGCAGTGCCTTGTTGAGCACGGCCATCGTTTCGTTGGACAGCTCGGCCAGCGGAATGCCCATGTCGCCGGCCCGGTCGGCCGCCATGGCGCCCGGCCCGCCGCCGTTGGTAATGATGGCGAGGCGGTTGCCCATCGGGCGGAACTTGGAAGCCAGTGCCTTGGCAGCGTAGAAGAGCTGGCCGACGTTTTGCACACGAACCACGCCGGCGCGGCGCACGGCGGCGTCGAAAACGGTGTCGGAAACGGCCGCCATGCCCGAGTGGGTTGCGGCAGCGGCCGAGCCGGCAGCGTGGCGGCCAGCCTTGAGCAGGATGATCGGCTTGATGCGGGCGGCCGAACGCAGGGCGCTCATGAAGCGGCGGGCGTTACGGATGCCTTCGACGTACATCAGGATGTAGTGCGTGCGGCTGTCGTAGATCAGGTAGTCGAGGATTTCGCCGAAATCGACGTCGGCCGTCATGCCGATCGAAATGACCGACGAGAAGCCGACATCGTTGGCCTTGGCCCAGTCAAGCACGGCCGAGCACATGGCGCCGGACTGCGAGACGAGGGCAAGATTGCCCGGCTTGGCGGTGATCTTGGTGAAGGTGGCGTTGAGGCCGAGGTCGGGGCGGATGATGCCCAGACAGTTGGGGCCAAGGATGCGGACGTTGTAGGAACGGGCGATTTCCATGACCTTGCGTTCGAGCGCGGCGCCGATGTGGCCGGCTTCGGAAAAGCCCGAGGCGATGACGATGGCGTTGCGCACGCCCGAGCGGCCGCATTGTTCAATTAGCTGCGGGACAGTCTGCGGGCGGGTGGCGATGACCGCCATTTCGACGCGGGCGCCGATTTCCTCGATGGATTTGTAGGACGGCTGGCCCTGAATCGTGTCGTGCTTGGGGTTGATGGCGTAGAGGCGGCCCTTGTAACCCGAGCTCAAGATATTCTTGAAAATGATGTTGCCGACCGAGTTTTCACGGTCTGATGCACCGATGACTGCAACCGATTTCGGTTCGAAAAGCGAGGTTAAATAGTGCTGTTCCAACATGGCAAACCCCTGGTCAAATTGTTTTTTGTGCAATGCGGAATTTTGGCACAACACCCGTCCATTGTCATTGGGCTTATAGGGTTATTCCCTATGTGGCGAGGGCACTTTCAATGACCAGTGATTGTGACAGGGCGCGGTGTGTCGGGCATTTGTTGGCGATCTCGAGCAGGCGCTGGCGCTGTTCGGTGGTGAGTTCGCCGGCGAGGGTGATGGTGCGCTCTATGCGGTCACGGGAAACGCCGTCGACCTCGATTTTTTCATGGCTCAGCGCGACGCTGATGTGGGTCAGGGCGAGGCCCTTGCGTTCGGCGTACATGCGCAGCGTCATCGAGGTGCAGGCGCCCAGCCCGGCCATGATGAAATCGAAGGGCGCCGGGCCGGCATCGGCACCGCCAACGCTGACCGGCTCGTCGGCGATCAAGTGATGCTGGCCGACGGTGACTGCCTGCTGGTATCTTCCCTTTCCATTTTCTTCGACGACAACACCTGACATGACCAACTCCCGCAATGAATTGCCGCAAATCATACCGCCATCGCCCTGGGTGGCAGCGCATTGCGGGCTGATAGCGCAGGGCGGGCGGGTACTTGATCTGGGTTGCGGCAGTGGGCGCCACGCCCGACTGCTGGCCGGGCTGGGATTTGACGTTGCTGCGGTCGACCGGAATTTTGAGGCAATTTTGAAATTGTCGGATGTGCCGGGAGTCACCGCGACGCAGCTCGATCTGGAAGGCGACGAGTGGCCGCTGGCCGGCCGGGCATTCGACGCCATCGTCGTCACCAATTACCTGTGGCGGCCGCGCCTGCCCGATGTGCTGGCCCTGCTGGCACCCGGCGGCGTGCTGATCTACGAGACTTTCATGCTTGGCAACGAGGCTTACGGCAAGCCGTCGAGCCCGGCTTTTCTGCTCCGGCCTGGCGAGTTGCGGGAAGTTGCGCAAGCCGCCGGCCTGCGTGAAATAGCCTTCGAGGAAGGCTACACCGCCAGCCCGAAGCCGGCCATGCGTCAGGCGATCTGTGCAGTGCGTGAGTGAACGATGGCGGCGGCCAGCCGTTTGATGCCGTCCTCGGACAAATCGTCAGTCGAGAAATTGCCGGAATCCTGAATGCCGGCATAGTTGTGATCCTGCGAGCGCCGGTAGAGCGGGTCGTAATGCAGTTCGAGCAGCTCGCGGACCAGCGTCGGCCAGTCGGCATCGACAATCAGTTGTTGCCAGCGCGCCATCGTTTCGCGGCTTTGCAGCGAACGCAGGACATCGAGGCGCTCACCGAGAAACTCGGGGAGGGTCAGAAAGTAGTCGTAATCCTTGAGCAGGAAGGCGACGCGGGCATCGAGCGTGGCCTCGACGGCGACGCATTCGCCGTTGCGGATGCGGGCGATCATCGCTTCCGGCACGTGCAGGTTGCCGATTTTGCGGCTTTCCGCCTCGACATAGACCGGGCGGGCCGGATCAAGCGCGGCCATGGCCAGCATCAGCGCAGTTTCAAAGCCTTTTTGTGAAGGCTGCGGCGAGTCGGGCAGGACGCCGAGCACCGAGCCCTTGTGATTGGCCAGGTTTTCGAGATCGAGAATCTGTTCGCCGAGCTCGCCAATCGCTTGCAGGATACGCGTTTTGGCATTTCCGGTAGCGCCGCAGACGACAGTAAACCGGAATTGCTGCGGCAAGGCTTCAAGCGTGGCGATGACATGGCTGCGCCAGGCCTTGTAGCCGCCATCGAGTTGTCCGGCCCGCCAGCCAATGGCCTTGAAAATGGTCGTCATCGAACCGCTGCGGTCGCCACCACGCCAGCAGTAGATCAGCGGCTTCCAGGTTTTCGGGCGATCAAGGAAACGTTCTTTTAGGTGTTTGGCGATGTTTTCCGAAACCAGCGCCGCGCCGATCTTCTTTGCCTCGAAAGGCGACACCTGCTTGTAGATCGTGCCGACCTGGATGCGCTGCTCGTTGTCGAGCACCGGGCAGTTGATGGCGCCGGGGATGTGGTCTTCGGCAAATTCGGCCGGGGTACGGACGTCGATGATTTCGTCGTAGGCCGCGAGATCGGCTACGGTGGGGCGGGCAGGCTTCATCCAGCTATTTTAACAGCGGGGCCAGCGTCGGCCAGACGTGGTCGAGGATCAGCGGCTGGGCAGCGGCCAGCGGGTGGAGGTTGTCGGCCTGGAAAAGCTGGGGTTTGGTGTTGAGCGGTTCAAGCAGAAAGTCGACTAGCGGCGCTTTCTTGGCCTGGGCGACGCTTTTGAAACTGCCGAAAAAATCGGTCGCGTACGGCCCGTAGTTGGGCGGCAGGCGCATGCCGGTGAGAACCACTTTGGCGCCGACGGCGCGCGAGGCGTCGACCATGGCGTTGAGGTTGTCGCGCATCTGGGTGAGTGGCAGGCCGCGCAGGCCGTCGTTGGCGCCAAGGGCGATGACGACGATGGCCGGCTTGTGGGTAATCAACGCCTGCGCCAGGCGCGAGCGTCCGCCGGCCGTGGTTTCGCCGGAGATCGACAGGTTGGCAACGCTATAATCCAGGTGCTTTTCGGCCAGACGCTTGTCGAGCAGCGACGGCCAGGCCTGATCGGGCCGGATGCCGTAGCCGGCCGACAGCGAGTCGCCCATGACCAGGATGGTCTTGGCGGCGAGGGCGGGCGTGGTGGTGACGAGCAGGGCGAACAGGAAGAGAGCGAAGCGCATGGCAGGGAAACCGGTGATTGAAGTGTCGGGGCTGGGCAAGACCGTCGATAACGGCGGCGAGCCGCTGACGATTCTGCAGGATATTTCCTTTTCGGTCATGCCGGGTGAAACGGTGGCCATTGTCGGCGCCTCCGGTTCCGGCAAATCGACGCTGCTCGGGCTGCTTGCCGGACTCGATTCGCCGACGGCCGGTGAAGTGCGGCTCGATGATGTTTCGCTCAATTCGCTCGATGAAGACCAGCGCGCCAGGCTGCGCGGCCGCCTGCTCGGCTTCGTCTTCCAGTCCTTCCAGTTGCTGCCCTCGCTCAATGCGCTGGAGAACGTCATGCTGCCGCTGGAACTGGCCGGTTCCAGCAAGTCGAGCGTTGCCGCCGGCGATTGGCTGGAGCGCGTCGGTCTGAGCCACCGCCTCAAGCATTATCCGAAACACCTGTCCGGCGGCGAGCAGCAACGCGTCGCCCTGGCCCGCGCTTTCGCCCCGAATCCGCAACTGGTCCTGGCCGACGAGCCGACCGGCAACCTCGATGCAGCCACCGGCCAGCAGGTCATCGACCTGATGTTCGACCTCAACGCCAGGCAGGGTACGACCTTGCTGCTCGTCACCCACGACGAAGCCATCGCCGCCCGCTGTGGGCGCGTGCTGCGCATTCAGTCGGGGCGGCTGGCTGGCTAGCGCATTTCATTTTTGGCCGTTTTTTCTGGTTGACCGTAGCAATCTTGTCAAAGCCGCAGCTTCTGATGCTTTGAAATCACGCAGGTGGAAAACGAGGCGCCAATCTGCCGCAAGGTGAGTGGCGTTCCGATGTTGGTGCTAGATCCAGTGACCTGAACGGCTGGCCTCAAGAAAACTCTCAAGGAGCGGGAGGCAGTCGAGGACATCCTCGTCGCTGGGACGGCGAAATTCGGGATGCCATTGGAGACCGAGCAAAAAACTTCGTCCCGTCCCGCGAATCGCTTCGATCATGTCGTCGCCAGTGGCGCGCGCCTCAACGGCCAGGTCGCGGCCAAGGGTGCGAATGCCCTGGTGGTGGATGGAGATGACTTTCCGCTGAGGCATGGTTCCCATGAGCTTTTCCAGAAGGCCGCCTGGTTCCAGAACAATGTCGTGGGTGTGCTGGTCGTAACTCTCGGCGAGGTGCTGCGTGGGGCCGGGAATTTGCGACGCGATATCCTGGTAGAGTGATCCGCCCATGGCTACATTGATCAGCTGGGCACCTCGGCAAATTCCCAGAACGGGTTTTCGACTTTCAAGGAACTCGTGCAGTAATTCCATCTCATACATGTCCCTGATTCGATCACCGGCCCATTCCGGACGTATCGCCGGCTCACCGTAAGCCATTGGATTGACATCGGCACCACCCTGCAAGACAAGCCCATCGAGATGCTGGGCATAAGCGCTCAGGCGAACGGCACTTCGATCGAGCATTCCATCTTGTGTAATGGAGGGAACCATGAAAACCACGACACCGCGCGCCATGATCCACTGCGCCACGGATTGCTCCAGGTACTGGAGCGTCTTGCTCTCCATTCCCTTGCCATCTGGCCTGGGATATGACAAACGTGCGGATATGCCGATTTTCAGTGTGCGTTTCATGCCGTCCTCCTCGCTCGAACTGGCGCAGCGTGTTTGGCTCTCCAGCGAGTAGACGAGACCGGGTCAGGATGCGTTCAATATGGATTCAATCGATAAGCCTCTCGCTTTCTTCCTGCCGGCCTGGCCTCTCCCGCTGAGCCCCTTACTGTGGATTGCCTTGGCCGTTGCGGCTGCGGCGCTGGCCGGCGAGTGGGTACGCCGGTATTTCGGCATTCCGCGCATTACCGCTTACCCGGTGGTCGGCATGCTGGCGGCCGCCGTTGCCGGTGACCGTCTGGTCGCCGAACACGACGAATGGCTACGTTGGGGGCTCAACGTGGCACTCGCTATCCTGCTTTTTGAACTGGGTAGCCGCGTCGACCTGCGTTGGCTACGGCACAATCGATGGCTGCTGGTGACCAGCCTCGGCGAGTCGCTTGCCGCTTTTGGCGCCGTTTTTGCGATCAGCCGCTATCTTGGTCTGGCCCAGGTCGATTCCGCGCTACTTGCTGCGATCGGCATGTCCACGTCGCCTGCCGTCATCATGCGGGTCGTCACGGAGAGCAACGCGCAGGGCCAGGTGAGTACCCGGCTGCTCGTACTGACGGCATTGAATACGATTTATTCGGTCGTGACGGTCCATCTGGTCATCGGGGTAATGCACCAGCGTTACAGCGGTGACTGGGTGCTGGCGATTTCGCATCCCCTGTATCTCCTCGGTGCCGGCCTGGTCGTCGGCAAGCTGCTGGCCATGACCGTCGGCCGCCTGCGGCACTGGCTGACCCTGCGTGACGAATACGCCTCGATCATCCTGTTGAGCCTGGTGCTGATGACCATCGGCCTGATCGAAGCCTTGCGCTTGCCGGTAACCCTTTGCATGCTCTTTGCCGGCATCGTGTTGCGCAATGACGAACGCCGCGCCTGGGTGTTTCCGGAGCATTTCGGCTCGGTCGGCGGGGTGCTGGTCGTGCTGCTGTTTCTGGTCGTCGGGATTCAGATCAGGATTGAGCATCTGGTGACCGGTGGCGCGCTGGCCCTGTTGTTGATCGGTGGGCGTATCCTGGCCAAGCTTGGCGGCGTCCTGCTGTTTGCTCGCCCGGCCGGCATCAGCTGGCGCCAGGGGCTGTTGCTCGGCATCGCCCTGTCGCCGGCGGCCGGGCCGGTCATGGTTGCTGCGGCCGATCTCGGGCAGTTGTATCCCCAGTTGCAGGGCACCTTGATGCCGGTTGCCATGAGCGCCGCGGCAATCATGGAGCTGGCCGGCCCGATCATCGTGGCGCTTTGCCTCAAATGGAGCGGAGAACGTCGTGAATAACGAGATCGAAAACGAACTGCCCGAGTTTTCGAAATCGGACGCGCTGACCCTCGGCATCGAACTGGAATTGCAGATTATCGGCGGCCAGGACTACAACCTGATCGGTGCCGCCCCCGACCTGCTGCGTGAAATGAAGGGGCGCGTACATCCCGGCGATGTCAAACCGGAGATTACGGATTCGATGATCGAGTTATCAACCGACATCTGTCGCGACTACAAGGATGCTTTGACCCAGTTGCGCAGCATTCGCAACGAGTTGGTCCATCAGGCCGACCGCCTCGGTATCGGGCTGTCGGGCGGCGGTACCCACCCCTTTCAACACTGGGGCAAACAGGCCATTTTCGATGCGCCGCGCTTCCATCTTTTGTCGCAACTCTACGGTTATCTGGCCAAGCAATTCACCATCTTCGGCCAGCATGTCCATATCGGCTGCGCCTGTCCGGATCGCGCGCTCTGGCTGCTGCATGCCTTTAATCGCTACATTCCCCATCTCATCGCGCTGTCGGCCTCTTCGCCTTTCGTCCAGGGAATCGACACCGGATTCCAGTCGGCCCGGCTGAATTCGGTCTTTGCCTTCCCGCTGAGTGGCAGGGCGCCTTTCGTCTTGAGCTGGGATGACTTCAATACCTATTACCGCAAGATGATCGCTACCGGTGTCGTCAAGAGCATGAAGGATTTTTACTGGGACATCCGGCCAAAACCCGAATTTGGCACCATTGAATTGCGCGTCATGGACACCCCACGGACAGTCGAGCGGGCCGCGCAGATCGCGGCCTATGCCCAGGCCCTGGCGCGCTACCTGCTCGAAGAAAGGCCGACCGAGCCGCGCGAAGACGACTATCTGGTTTACACCTTCAACCGGTTTCAAGCCTGCCGCTTCGGATACGACGGCACGCTGGTCATTCCCGGCTCCGCCGAGCAACGCAATATTGGCGATGACATCATTCGCACCATGGCGGTCATCGAGGTACATGCCTACGATCTGGGGGCAACCGAAGCACTCAATCTGCTGCGTACCGAGGTTCTGCAATCGCGGAACGGGGCCAGCGAGATACGCGCGAGCTATGCCAGCGAAGGCGCACTGGAGGAAGTGGTACGTCAATCCAGCGAACTGTGGGCCGGGCGCCTTGAGCCGCTCAGCTAAGGAATTCAGCAACTTTCGAGAATAGGGCAATGCCAAAACAAAGTACCAATTCCGGAAGCGCGAATTCAGTATTCAAAATTCTTGATTCGGCTGACCGGGGCTATGTCACAAAGGCTGATACCAAGGCGTTGGCAGGCTTTGCCACGTTTTTTGAGCGGCTGGATACAAAGCAAACCGGCAAGCTGGATGGCGTCTTGTTCAGAAAAGCCTGGCGTGAGTATTTGCTGGCGCCGGAGCTTGATGACTACCAGCGTTTGAAGAACGAATTGATCCTGTGCCAAAAGAAAAACTCTTTCCTGAAAAGGTGCCTGCGACAGGCGAATGGCGTGTTGTCCAACGGCGCCAGCGCTGATGCCCGCGCATCGAACAGCGCTCCGGCCGGGCCAGCGCCGCAGGCCGAGCCGGCGCGCCGTGAGCACCTCTTGCGACGCCAGGCAGAAGCCGAGAAATCCAGGCTGGAAGGGGTGCTGGAGAGTGTTGGCGATGTGGTCGTGAACGTTTCCGGCAGCGGCCGGATTACCTACTTGAACCGACTGGGGCCGCAACGGGGAAAACGCCCAAAGGACGAGTTGATCGGCCGGGATTTGACCGCCATCTTTCCTGGAGAAGTCGGCCGCATGGTCCAGGAGAGCCTGTTGCGGACTTCCCGGGGCAAGGCGCCAGACCGCTTCGAATACTTCAGCAAGGTTCATTCTTGCTGGTTCGAGACGCGAATTTTTCCGACGGCCGATGGCGCCGTGATCATCTCGGCCGACATTTCGCGACGGAAACAGGTCGAGCGACGACTGCGTGAAGCCCTGGAGCGTTTTCGGACGGCGAGCGAGATGGCCATGCTGGGGTTCTGGGAATGGCAGCTGGCGAACGACACGGTCTATTTTTCGCCGGAATGGAAAAAGCAGCTGGGTTATGCCGACACCGAATTGCCCAACCGTATCGAGGAGTGGAAAAATCGCCTGCACCCGGACGACAGGGAATTTGTGCTGCAGCAGGTGGCAAGATCAGGCAAGCAGCGTTCCGCCGATTTCGAAATCGAGTACCGGCTGGCGCACAAGGATGGTGGATATCGCTGGATCAATGCCCGCTGGATGGCCTTGTCCGACGATGCGGGAAGCGGCCTCAGGTTCGTCGTGACCCATCTTGACGTGACCAGTGTCAAGGAGGAGGCAGAGCATCTCGATTATGTGGCCAGCCATGACTTATTGACCGGTTTGCCTAACCGGGCGCTCCTGCAGGAATTTGCCGAACATGTGACGAACAGTGCCCGCCGCCAGCACGGGAAGGTCGCGGTCATGTTTCTCGACCTGGATCGTTTCAAGGCAGTCAACGATACCTATGGGCACAAGGCAGGGGATCGCGTCCTCCAGGAAGCGGCGCAGCGCATAGCCCGCAGCTTGCGGGCCGAAGATCTGGTCGGTCGGCTTGGCGGCGATGAATTCGTTGCCGTCCTCAGCGAAATTGGCGGATTTCAGGATGCCACCCGGGCCGCGACGAAATGTCTTGAAGCGCTGAGCCAACCGTTTGCGCTGGGCAAGCGCAAGGTGACGGTTTTGCCCAGCATAGGCATTAGCATCTTTCCTGACGACGGAGATTCGATAGAAAAGCTGATTCACAACGCCGACGTCGCAATGTATGAAGCCAAGCGTAGCGGCGGCGGGAAATTCTGCTTCTTTGCCCAGGCTGCGACGCCAGGCAAGCTCTCGCCTCATTGACGAGGCCCGCAGAGTTTTGATGGCTGTATCCGCTGAGTCAGGCGAGCACTTCAGAGCCGAGGAAATCCGCAGCGTCAAAGCTAATTCGCCTTCATTTCCAACGTTGAATAGTTGATGCGGATAGATGCATGACCGTTCTGGCCGACCTTGAGATGGTCGCTTTGCAACAATGAGTTACTTATTGCTACAGAACTTCAAGTTCTCGGATGGTATCTATTAACCAGGTATCAACGAAAGGAAATTTGGCATGAAGCATTTACTTGCCGCCGTTGTCTGCTGCTTCTGCATGGTTGGTCTTGCGCTCTCCGATGACGGCTTAATCGATAAAACTCAATCTGCCGTCGAACACGGTGCCGAGGCGACAGCCCACGGCATTAAGCGTGGCGTTGAGGCTGCTGGCCACGGAGTGAAACGCGGTGCGGAGGCAACCCGTCATGGAATTGAAGTCGGGCTATCCGCCGCGGGTAGAGGCATCAGGCGTGGGGCCGAAGCTACTGGTCACGCCTTACACAAGGTGGCAGAAAAAGTCAGTCCGTCGTCTGGTAGCTGAGTCGAATTATTGGCTTGCCGATTAGCCAAAGGGCAACTGCGGTTCTTCGAGCCATGCCGAGGAACCTGATCAAAAGCGAAAGTACCCTAATGTCCATGACCCAAGCAGTGCATCGACCGTCGACCAGCCATCAGACCCTGCCGGGCCGCTTGCGCCGCGCCCTCTGGCGTATTCTGCCGATCATCGGCGGCCTGCATGCCTATATCGGCTGGCGTCTGCTGCCCGCCCTCGATCTCAGCACTGCTGGCTTGGTCCTGGCGATCAGCGGACTGGCGATTTCAACCTGTTTGGTGCCGCTTGGCCTGCTGGCACGCTTCGTAGTTGTCCGCCAGGCGCTGGCCGACCGGCTTGGCTGGCTGGGTAGCTTGGCGATGGGGCTGTTTTCCTCGGTGCTGGTGTTAACCGTGCTCCGCGACGTCGTTCTTCTGCTTGCCGACGCGCCATCCCTGAGCAAGCCGACGGCCATTGCCGTGCTGGTCCTGGCCAGCCTGTTTACGCTGGTTGGCTACATCAATGCGCGCCGAGTGGCTCGTGTTGTGCGAGTGGATATTCCGCTGGCCAAGCTGCCGAAGGAGCTTGAGGGATTTACCATCGTCCAGCTCAGCGACATCCATGTCGGGCCGACGATCAAGCGCGCATACGTCCAGGCCATTGTCGACCGGGTCAATCTGCTCGATGCTGATCTGGTCGCCATTACCGGTGACGTGGTCGATGGCAGTGTCGAGCAGTTGCGGGCCCATACCGCGCCGCTTGGCGGACTGCGTAACCGGCATGGCAGTTACGTGGTGAGTGGCAACCACGAGTACTACTCCGGCGCCGCAGCCTGGATGCGTGAGTTCGAGCGTATTGGACTGCGTGGTTTGGACAACCGCCACGTCGTTATCACCCACTGCGGCGCCCAATTCGTATTGGCCGGGGTGAGCGATTTTTCGGCCGCTGCCTTCGATGTCGCCCAGACCAGCGATCCGGATGCTGCGCTGGCCGGCAGTCCGCCCGATCTGCTGCGCATCCTCCTCGCTCACCAGCCCCGATCGGCTAGCGCCGCCGAGGCCGCCGGCTTCGACTTGCAGCTTTCCGGCCACACCCATGGTGGACAATTCTGGCCATGGAACCACTTCGTGCGGTTGCAGCAACCCTTTACCGCTGGCTTGAGGCGGCTCGGTCAGCTGACGGTCTATATCAGTCGAGGCACCGGCTACTGGGGACCACCCAAACGCTTCGGTGCTCCGTCTGAAATTACCTTGCTGCGCCTGATCTCCGCATAACTGAACAAATTGGAAACGGAAGCGTAAACCGCTTTCGTTTTGCATTACGCCCGCCTTTAAATCTTGAGAGCGGCCATTGCTGCCATAGCCAGCTTGGAAAACCAATGTTCAGGTACGTTTGAGCTCAGCCGCAAGGCGCAGGGCAAGGCACGCTAGGACAAAACCCATGAAGTACACTTTGCGCGGCCAGCCAGTTAGACCTTGAACGACCCCACCGACATCTTGAGTCGCTCAGCCAACTGATTCAGCCCGCGCGAAGCATTCAGGCTGACCGCCAGACTGGCCGAGGTCGCTTCGAGGCCGGAGGTGATTTCTTCCATGTTGCGCGCAATGTCGTTGCTGGCTGCAGCCTGTTCCTTCACCGACAGGCTGATCTCGTCGACGCCCAGACTCGCCGCCTCGACGCGTGCGATGGTCGTTTGCAGGGCGGAAAGCGTATTGGCCATGTTTTCCTGGCTGTGCTGCAAGGTATTGACGCCGCGATCGACCGATTTGGCCACCGACTGCGAGTTGTCGGCCAGCAGCTTGGTCAGGTTTTCAATATCGGCGCCTGAGCGGCCTGACTGTTCGGCCAGTTTGCGCACCTCATCGGCCACCACCGCGAAGCCCCGGCCAGACTCGCCGGCCCGCGCCGCCTCGATTGCCGCGTTGAGCGCCAGCAGGTTGGTCTGTTCGGCAATCGCCTTGACCTGCTGGGTCA
Organism: Ferribacterium limneticum; assembly: GCF_020510585.1. Taxonomy (GTDB): domain Bacteria; phylum Pseudomonadota; class Gammaproteobacteria; order Burkholderiales; family Rhodocyclaceae; genus Azonexus. The sequence continues at coordinate 1,746,644 of NZ_CP075190.1, forward strand.
AGGCGGAAATTGAACCGGTGTTGCGCATGAATGCTTCCGTCGTCTTCCGGATGTCTTCAACTGCACCCTGAATTTCCTCGATGTTGGCGCGGAACAGCCCCATGTTCCGCCAGCCATCGCGGCTTACCGCCAGACTCTCGTCCGATAGCTGGCGGACCTCGTCGGCCCGATCGGCGACCGAAGCGATGCTCGTCGCCAGCTCTTCGATGGTGCTTGAAATGGCGGCGACCGCATCGCTCTGGTAACGAACCTTGTCGGAACCCGCTTCCGACTGCTGGCGGACCGTACTGGCGCTCTCGGCGATCAGACTCGAATCCTGCCGGGCATCGTTCACCAGCCGCGACAGGCTCTCGTTCATGTTGTGCAGCGCGTTCATCAGCGCCGCCACCTCGTCGCGCCCGACCACTTCCATCTGCCCGGTCAGATCGCCCGAGGCGACCCGTTGAGCTGCCTCGATGGCGATGGCCAGCGGGCCCAGGGTACGTCGGCGCATGGCAAAGGCGGTCGCCACCAAAAGCAGGGAACAGAAGGCCGAAACCGCAAAAACGGAAATCTTGATGAAGTTCGCCGCATCGGCCGTCAGCGGGGCGAAGGCCATCGAGTTGGCCATCATTGCGTCCATTCCCGGGCGTAGCTGCTGCGCCAGTTCCACCGGCATGGCGCCGCTTTGGGTAGGGAAAGGCGCGAGAATCGCCAGCATGCCATCAACGTCGGCAACGTCCTTTTGCGGCAGGTCGATCAGCGGCCCAAAGCCCAGCAAGCGCAGCAATTGCTGCTCAAAACCGAAGACCTCGTTGTCGGCCCGAACCGCCAGCTGGCGCGCCTCTCTCAGTTGCCCGGAAATCGCGTCAATATGCGTATCGCCAGCGTTTCTCGCTGCCTGTTCGACGCGGCTCAGGGCAGCGTCGAGGCGCAGCGCCAGTTCCATATGATTGCGTTCGAGAAAGTGAAAGGTCGCCGCTTTTCCCATCAGCCGGACGCCGTACATTGTCACCAGGGCGACGAGGATCGCCGTGCCAATCGCAATGGAAAACCGCTGCTTAAGCGACCACCGTCCCTCACCAAAAATTCCCCCACTGCTGCTACCGACCAACACCGTCCCCTTTGATGAATTAACCGAAATGATGAATTCCGCTCTGCAACCTGAGGCAAGGTCAGGCTGGCCTGCCCCCGTCTTGCCGAACACCTCTTTCGGCATCTCGTGCCGGGCACACCGAACACAAGCAAAAGGGTGACTCGCCAGCGGCTCAAACGCTTGCCGGGAGGTTAGACAAGCGCGTCCAGGCTGCCTATTAGACTTTGGTTTAGATAGTAGGCAGAGTTAAATCCGCTCATTGGGGGGGCTGACCTGGGCATTGTTTTTACGTTTTACGTTGTAAACCCGGTTAAACCGTAGCAATGCTTGAAGTTTCCGGGGCGGGAGGCAGTCAAATTGGCTGTTCAAGAGTCCCGCAAATTCCGTATCCAATCCGCCGTCAAGTGGCGCTTCGACGTCCATTCAAGGCTATTTTGCAGCCAGGAATTTTAAGTCGGCGATAACTTCGCCGACATGCTTTCCCGCATCTACCTGCAGGTATGTCTTGGCGACCATGCCCTCTGGATCAATGAGAAAAGTGTAGCGTTTGGCGAACTTGATCACTCCCCAGTTGGAATAGGCGCCAAAGCTCTGCGAAACCTTTCCGCTCTGATCAGAAAGAAGCGGGAATGGAAGGCGCTTTTCCTCGGCAAAGTCCCGGTGGGAACTTTCCGTATCGACGCTGACGCCAACCACCTGGGCGTTCAACTCCATAAACTGCGGCTGGTTGTCCCGGAAGTTGATCGCTTCTGTCGTACAGCCCGGTGTGTTGTCCTTGGGATAAAAATAGAGCACGACCCATTTCCCCCTCCACTCGGCGAGGGATCTCGACTTCCCATTCCCGTCGGGCAAGACGAATGCCGGTGCTACTGAACCCGGCTGAGGAGGCGCCTCGGCATAGGCGGCACCTGATAGCAAGATGGTGGCCCAGACAAGCCAATGCCAGTGCTTGTTCATCTCTTCAATCCTCCGTTCACTGTTGGGAAACCATATTCGGTGGACAGATTTGTTGGTGAAGAATTCAGGAGGAATGCCGAAGAGGGCGTTTGCCCAGGATGTTTGCAGCTGTATGCCAGAATATTTCGCATAATTCCGGTAAATCACGCAGATTTGCTGTCGACATCACAAAGCGTCTAAACGGAGGCACAAGATGACACGAGTTCGCGTTGAAGGCTTCACCATCTCGCTCGACGGATACGGAGCAGGTCCGAATCAAGACATCAACAATCCGCTCGGCGTTGGCGGGACGGAACTGCACCAGTGGCTATTCCCAACACGCACGTTACAGCGTGCCTTGTTCGGCAAGGACGATGGGACGACCGGGGTTGACGATGATTTCGCCGCCCGTGGCTTTCAGAATGTCGGGGCCTGGATTCTTGGTAGGAACATGTTCGGACCCATTCGTGGGGACTGGCCGGACGCAGACTGGAAAGGCTGGTGGGGAGACAATCCACCGTATCACGTTCCAGTCTTCATCCTGACCCATCATGCTCGTGCCCCCATCGAGATGGAAGGCGGCACGACGTTCCACTTCATAACTGGAGACATTCGCGAGGCCCTCGGCCGTGCACGCGAGGCCGCGGCCGGAATGGACGTGCGGATCGGCGGTGGGCCGAACACAATCCAGCAGTATCTTCGGGAGGGCCTCATTGATGAACTGCACATTGCGATCGCGCCGGTCCTGCTTGGCCGGGGAGAGTCGCTGTTCGCAGGAGTTGACTTGCGGGCTCTGGGCTACGAATGCGTTGAATTCGTAGCGTCGGAGAAGGCCACGCATGTCGTTCTACGGCGCCAAGGGCGCACGGACGCCTAAGCACTCGCTGAAGGCCGACGTCCTTGACGGGCAGCGGCCTTGGCTCGTTGGCATGCAAGGGCAGATAAGCAACCCACTATGTGCCCATCGCGACCCATTGCGCGGGGCTTTTGCGGATTCAATCGGGATACCTGGCTGGCCAGCAAATTTCAATTTTGGCCGTTTTTTCCGGTTGACCGTAGCAAGCCCGGCTGACCGTGTTTTTTACAGCGCACGCACCGCGTGCATCATGCCCGGATCGTCGGCGTCGCGGCGGACGTCGAAGCCGAGCTGGCGGGCGAACTTGATCATCTTGTCGTTGGAGGCAAGGATGAAGGCTTCCATCTTTTTCATGCCGCGCGCCCGGGCGGCGTCGATCAAGGTCAGCATCAGGATGCCGGCGACACCGCTGCCGTGCCAGGCATCGTCGATGGCGATGGCGAACTCGCAATCGTCGCCGTTCGGATTGGCGACGTAGCGCGCCACGCCGATCTCGACGTCCTGCCCGTCGCGCTGGATGATCGCGACCAGCGCCAGGTGGCGGACGTAGTCGATCTCGGTCAGATACTTGAGCTTGCCGGGCGGCAGTTCGTTCAAGGTGGACATGAAGCGCTTGTAGCGCGAGTCGGCGGAAAGATGGTGGACGAAATCCTGTTCCATCGGCTTGTCATCGGCGCGGATGGGTCGGATGGTGACCGGGCTGCCGTCGAACAGGAAGCGGTTGCGGACGAGTTCGGCGGGATAGTCGGCCACGGCTTACTCCAGAGAATCGGCGGGGATTTTCTCGGCCAGGTAGGCGACGATGCCATCCAGGGTCTGGACCTTGCCGTAGTCGGATTCCGGAATGTCTACGCCCAGCTTCTCGTGGATGGAGGCCAGTACATTGAGCCAGTCCATCGAATCCAGATCGATCTGGGTGCGCAGGGGCTTGTCGGCGATGATCCTGGCCGGATCGACTTCCGGGGCCAGGCGCTTGACGATGGCGAGCACGGCCGTGCGGATTTGTTCTTGCTGCTGACTCATTTCTTCTCCCGCTGCGCCTCAGCCTGTTCCAGCATCGAACTGTCGCCTTCGGGCAGTCCGAGTTCCCGTGCCTTGAGGAGCCGGCGCATGATTTTTCCGCTGCGAGTATGTGGCAGCGCCGGCACTAACGCAATTTCCTTCGGTGCCACAGCCGCCCCGAGGCGCCGACGGGCATGGGCCATCAGCTCCAGGCGCAGGTCTTCGCTCGGCTCGATGTGCTGTTTGAGAACGACGAAGGCCTTGATCACCTCGCCGGCCAGCGCATCCGGCTTGCCGATGACGCCCGCCTCGGCGACCGCCGGGTGTTCCATCAATACGCTCTCGACCTCGAACGAACCGATCAGATGACCGGACGACTTGATCACATCATCGCTGCGGCCGACGAACCAGAAGTAGCCGTCGGCATCGCGGCGCACCAGATCGCCGGTCAGGTAGAGATTGCCGGCAAAACACTCGCGGTAACGCTCGGGTTGGTTCAGATAGCCGCGAAACATCGATGGCCAGCCGGTTTCCAGCGCCAGTTCGCCGACCGTGTCGGGCGTCTCGATCACCGTGACCGGCTCGCCCGCCTGGTGGCGAACGACGTGGGCAGCAACGCCCGGCAAGGGGCGCCCCATCGAGCCCGGCTTGATGTCCTGCGCGGCGGTGTTGGCGATTATGATGCCGCCGGTTTCGCTCTGCCACCAGTTGTCGTGGATCGGCCGGCCGAAGGCTTTCTGGCCCCAGCACACTGCTTCCGGGTTGAGCGCCTCGCCGACGCTGGCTATGAAGCGCAAGTCGGGAAAACGGTGGCCGGCAAACAGCTCGGGGCCGGCCTTCATGAGCAGCCGGATCGCCGTCGGCGCGGTGTACCAGACATTGATCCGCTGGCTTTCGAGAATGTCGATCCAGCGCAGCGGGTCGAAATCGGCCTCATCGACGATGCTCGTCACGCCAAGCACCAATGGCGCGATGATGCCGTACGAGGTGCCGGTCACCCAGCCCGGATCGGCCGTGCACCAGAACACGTCATCCGGCTGCAGATCGAGGGCGCTTCGTGCCGTGGCGAAGTGTGTCAGGACGGCGTCGTGAACGTGGATGGCGCCTTTCGGCAGGCCGGTCGTGCCGCTGGTGAAATGCAGCAGGGCCGGGTCTTCAGGGGCGGTCGGCACGAGCGCCGGGGTGTCGGGGGCGGCGCGGAGCAGGGCGCGCAGGTCGAGCGTATCCGCAATAACGCCGGAGCCGAGGTCATCGACCAGCAGAACGTGCTTGAGCGAGGGGAGTTCCGGGCGAAGTGCTGCGACTTTGCGCTGATAGGCGCTGGCCGTGGTGACCAGCACCTTGCCGGCCGCCTGGGCGATGCGGCTGCGAATCGGCTCGGGCCCGAAGGACTGAAAAAGCGGCGAGACCACGGCGCCGATCTTGAGCGCGCCGAGGACGGCGACGTAAAGCTCGCAGATGCGGCCGCACAGCACGAATACGCAATCACCTTTCTCCACGCCCAGCGACTTGAGCGCATTGCCGAAGCGGTCAGTCAACTCGGCGAGTTCGCGATAGCTTAGGTTACGGGCGCTGGCATTGACGCCCAGGAAGCGGAAGGCGGTTTTCTCGGCATGGGCCGAATGGGCGTGGCGGTCCACTGCCAACTGGGCAATGTTGATGTGGCCATCTAGCGCGAGGCCAAGTTCACGACCAACGCCTGCCCAGGAGAACGCGGTATCGCTGGTCTGGTCACCGGCGGTGTGTGCATCAGCAAACAGTTTTCGGATTAGCGCCGGCTTCATCGGGAATTCCGCAGGAGGTATGCCGCTCGATTCTGCGCTGCGCCATCGCCATCCGCAATGATGCTGCTCAAACGGGCGCGAAATGTAGCCCGTTCAGACGAGAGTGGGAGTAACGCAGCTATCGGCACGCTTACCCCGCCACCACTGCGATCCGGGAAGTCGCCATTTCAAATTTGGCCGTTTTTTCCGGTTGACCGTGGGAGGGGCCATCTGGCGGTTTGTCGGCGGCCAATCCGGCCATTGGCCGATCTAGGTCAAACGGGCCGCAATGTGCCGGTTACAGGCAGGTGTGTGCAAATCAACCCCGAACGTCAGCTTCGCTACTTGGCGAACTCACACTCTGTGCCCTTTGCGGACGTAGCGCGATTAGAAAGCGGTCGTTTAGGAGCGTGGAGATGAGGCGCCTGCGCGGCTTTTCGCACAGGTCGCCCCGAACGCAGGGTTAGGCATTTTGCGAACCCTCGCCCGTGCCGGGCTTCTTCTTCGACGTGCCCGTTGGGTCCTTTAGGCGCCAGACAATACGAAATGCGACTAACGTTAAGTATGGAAGAGCGAAGGCCGACCCAAGCAGAACATTTACGGCATTTCCGATTTGACGATGAGAGTTCGCGTAAGCGCTTAGTGAAGGGTTACCGCGAAATACAACCGCAATCGAAAGCAATATGGCCGGGCCGCAAAGCAAAGCAAAGCAAACGCAGACCATCGCAAACGCACTTGCGCGGAAGATCGTGGGTTCTTGTAAATTTGAACTGTCGGATACAGCCACACCGAGGCCACGACGATTACCGCAAGAAGTTCGGCGATGAGGACGCCCATGTAGATGCCTAATAGTTATTCACGCGCAGGAACATCCGGGTCATTGCTAGTAATACGGACACGGTTGAGTCGCTTACAAGGCTCTTAATGACATAAAGATTATCCAATTCGGATCTCCTTATCAACCAACAATTATACGGACAGCGCCAATGTCTGCTATTTGCGGCTTTTTGAGGGACCGGAAGTGGCCGGTAGGGTGAGTAGGCTTAAGCGCCCGCAAGCCGACATTCGCCAAGACCTGAAATATTGAATGGCTGCAATGCGGAACCGAAGCCGTTAATAGGATTGTTGTGGGCGTAGGCAATAGCGCACGTAAGCGTGTAGAGTCGGATAGCGACATCCCCCGACCTAGATAGGTGCGATTCCCTCACGATGAACATTGAAACCATTGCCGGTCAGTTGGCCCAGGTCGGGTACGTCATCCTCGACCAGCCGCTGCCACGGAGCCAATCGGTGCAGCTGTATTCCCGCTGCAAGGATGATGAGCGGCAACGGTTTCAGCCGGCCCGGATTGGCCGGGACGCGGAGCGGAAGCAACTCGACGCGATACGCGGCGACGTGATCTGCTGGTTGGACGATGGCGACTGCATCGATCACGGCTACTTGGCTTGGATGGAAAAGCTGCGCAGCGGACTGAACGAGGTGCTTTATCTCGGCTTGTTCGATTTTGAGTGCCACTACGCTATCTACGGCGCGGGCGCAGGCTATGCGCGCCATTCCGACGTATTGAGTGGACGTCGCAATCGCGTCCTGTCAACGGTGTTCTATCTCAACGATGACTGGCAGCTTAGTGATGGTGGCGCGCTGGTGCTATTCGCGCCAGAGGGCGATGCCGTCATCGATATCGTGAGCCCGACCTTCGGCAAGATGATCATCTTTCTTAGCGAATCGTTCCCACACTCCGTGCTCAAGGCATGCAAGCAGCGGCGCAGCATCGCGGGCTGGTTCCGGGTTCGGGATATCACCTGATTGCGCAATGCCGCACTTCATCCGGTAGGCGTGGCTGCCACTTCCATGCAGCCGATGTAGGCGACCTCACCCTACCGGCCTACTGCCATCACTCGATGATTCCGGAAAGCAACCATTCGATCGAGTGTTGTACCCCGGAACCCGCCGGAAGGCCAATTCACACAACTCGGCCTCAACAGTCAATCGCGGACCGCAGCCTGAGTGACCACAGTGGAGTTCACACCCGCCGTTGGCTGGCTAGTCCCGCGAAGGCGAACTCCCGACCCAATGCGGACGGTCGGTGATTGGAAAAACGGACACTCAACGTCCGAGGTACCTGAAGATGCACCGTCATCCTGAAATTGAGTCATTTGTTGGTGAGTGTCAAACTCTGCATCTCTCAATGGTATTTCGGACGTAGGCGTGGGTTGCTCAGTTTTGAGCGACAGGGTTCGCTCAGCACCTTTCATGCGCACCCTGCCACGCTTGAACACTGCTTCAACGCAACCGGATTTGATAGTGAGTTTGCTCATTTCGAGAGCAGCTTAGGGTAGCTCGACGATACAGAAATAATCTGGCTCGCCGAATAGCATGCTCACGAAAACTCGGCCTGGGTTGCATAGCAGGCATTCCCGGATGTCTTCAGCTCCGCTGGGCAATTCATCTACCCCAAGCTCAAAGACGTGGTTGCCCTCACTAACGAGGCCGCTTAGTAGGTCGTCAGCGTTCAAGAAGCTATCAGCTTCCGTGTGGACAGTCCCATAGGTGTATTGCTCAGGCTTGTCATGGCTTGGGACGAGCGCGGCGAGATAGAACATGATGACGTCCTTGAGTAGGGAGCGATGACTATAAGCAAGTTCTCTGCACCTTGGCAAATGAGACAATTCGCACCATTGAATTGCGAATTGAACCGCTAGGGGAATGAATTTTGGACGTTGTAGCTGTAATCGACTTTGAAACGACAGGTTTGTCCCCCGCGCAGGGTGACCGTGCCACTGAAATAGCGGCCGTAATCCTCGAAAACGGCAAGGTCGTGGACCGCTACCAGAGCTTGATGAACGCAGGCGTACGCATCCCTTCGTTCATTGAAGCTCTCACTGGAATTTCAAACGCGATGATTCGCCAGGCGCCAACGGCGGCCAACGTCATGCGAGAAGTGTCAGACTTCGTTGGCGATATTCCCCTCGTTGCACACAATGCCTCATTTGACTGCAAGTTCTGGGATGCGGAGGTGGCGCGCATCAATCTCACCAGACGGCAGGAATTTGCATGCTCACTGCTGCTCTCGAGGCGACTCCTCCCGCTGGCCCCAAGCCACAAACTCGGTGCCCTCGTTGAATTCGCCAACCTTCCCATAGCAGGTCGTGCTCACCGCGCTTTAGCCGATGCTGAGATGGCTGCCAGCCTGTTGACGCACCTGGCAGATGAGTTGCGGAGAAGGTACGGGATTCGTCAAGTGACGCATGAATTGCTTCGCAAGATTCAAGACGTTCCCAAGGCAAAGGTTGAACAGGTCCTGGCAAAACATCAACAGTCTCAGTAGCTGAGCATGCAAAAACCACTGCTCTACACCTACCGTCGATGCCCATACGCCATGCGAGCAAGAATGGCGCTCTTAGTCGCTGACATAGACTTCGATGCGCACGAGGGTTCGCTACGAGACAAACCTCCGGAGATGCTGGCACGTTCACCAAAAGGCTCGGTTCCCGTCATGCTTCTGCCGGATGGCAGCGTATTGGAGCAAAGCTGGGACATCATGCGCTGGGCGCTGAACCAGGCCGCAACCAAGAACTGGTGGGAACCAGCTCAATCGCTAGAAAACCTGAACTGGCTGGCCAAGAACGACGGCGTATTCAAACACCACCTCGACCGGTACAAATATCCGGACCGTTACAACGAGACAGATAGGGATGGACATCGTGAAAATGCGCTCACGGCATTTCTCAAGCCGCTAAACAGTCGGCTGAAACAGAGCAGCTTCCTTGGTGGAAGCGAGCCCTGCGCAACCGACCTTGCGCTCTTCCCGTTCGTGCGGCAATTCGCGGCTGTAGAGCCAGATTGGTTTGAAATGTTGCAACTGCCTGCACTACGGGCATGGCTGGCTAACTGGCTTTCAAGCCCCTTGTTTGTGCGCCGCATGCTCAAACTACCCGGCCAAACGACTGTGGCATTTCCATCGTTAGGGTACTAGGCGTCGCTGGTATCCTTACGGCCCAGCGGAACACAGTTCACGTCATGACCGATTCAATAGTCACCTGGATAGCTGCCCAGTCACCCGATGTACGAGCCGAGCTAGCAAATCTCATCGCTTACCGCCAGGAGCCTGAGTTCACACTATTGCTAGCGGAGTTGTTGCCGGTCGTGCCTTGTCCTGGGCTTGTGGACCTCTATTACGACATCTGGTACTGCATTCCGAGCCGCTTAGCCTTGAGAATCGCTGTGAAGCAGGTACATATCCAGGAAGAACTGGTGCAGTACCTGGCGCTTGCAGAGCGTGTGCTATTTGATGCCGCTTCGTGTAAAGCATTTGAGAGCCAGTTGTCTGATGCGGACGATGTTGAAGAGGTTGTTTTCTGGCTGAAGCGTCGGTCTGGGGGCTAGATTAGCGGCATCCAAAGGCATATGTTGAGCGTTTTTTGGCAGGGTGGAATGATTAAGAATCGAGCAAAGAGACATGAATAAATTGAACAACAGAAAACTCCTATTGGTTGTGGCCGCCTTTCTCGGCGGAAGCGTACTTGCGGATGAACACGGCCACATGCATCACAAGTTCCCGAAGGACGTTGATTCCTTCCATTCTGTTCTGGCACCAGTTTGGCATGCTCGTCCAGGACCTGAACGCCTGCAGGATGCCTGTGCCAAGGCTGGCGAAATGGCAAGATTGGCCAATGAGATTCGCTCAAAAAATGCGTCGCAGCTTATGGCTTCAATTTCTGCGCTGAAAGCAAAGTGCGATAGTGACAAGGGAGGAGGGGATGCAGCCTTGTTCGACGTTCATGAGGCATTCCACCACCTCATCAATATGCGACCAGACTCTCCAAAACGCTAACCCAGTTGGCGAACTTCTCTTAGAACTTGTTGCCCGAAGTCATCAGAACCTAAAAACTGGCGGATGCACCATGCAAAATTTGACTTTTAAAATCACCGGACTGAAAGACGAGTCCTGTGTCCGCACCTTGGCTAATGCGATTCAAGACCTACCAAATATCGGCCACATCGAGATTTCGCTGGAAAAAGGAGAAGCAAGCATCGAGCACGGCAAATTCGTTAGTCCTGATGACATCGCTCAGGCCATCGTTGATGCTGGATTTGAAGCTGAATGCTTAGGTTGAAAGCATCTGTTTTTGCCAACACAAGGGCCTCAGTGAAGCCATTTTGCCATGCAAGATAAATGGGCCACTCGGCGTGGCTACGTTATCAATAAAACTAAGATTTAACTTGGCGAGTAGATGAGTTTGCCTGCATGGATTAGCGGCGAGGCCAGGCGCTTCGAAAATCGCCTGCCAACATGCTTCCTGACCCGTTGCTCATCCACAACTTTTTGGTATAGAACAGCTTAGTGCGGCTTGCAGAGAATTTCACGCCAATGCTGACGAACACCACTTCCCAAGGCATGCCTAATCCTTGGAGAGGCCATTTCTTTCAGGTCTGACACGTTCGCACTAGGTCTGTTTAGGCTGCCATTGAAATCGCTTACTGAGTTTAAATTCACATTCAACTGTTCGTTCGTTGTCGGTTGTTCTTTGCCAATCGCCATGACACCACCCCATTTTTTTGTCATTTCATCTATGCAAATTAACTTGCAAAGTTGACACGAAGCTGACGACATCGCCAAGGTTGGTGAGTTTCTGATTAAATTTGACAGTTACACGATGCAAAGCGGCAGTTGTTCGAGAGGCGCGACTTACAGCGGCGGCAGGGCAGTTTTATCCAGCCGGTGCCGCGGTAGTGGTTGCAGCCTGCGGATTCGGCCCAGATCTCGCACAGGCTGATGTCGCGCACGTTGGGGAAGCTCTGGCCGGGTAGCATGCGATCGCTCCGCTCGTTTAGTGGGATATTGCTATCACCACACTTTGGCACTTTGCTGCCGTTTCGGGGAGGGGTGACCAGCCCATTTGCCTCTTATAGATAGCATCCGCCTTTTTGCAGCCTGCTTTACATATCAGGTGGCGGTCGTTTTCAGGCGTCAGCTGGCGCAATGTTCGTGCGCTAACGAACATACGCGACCGATCCGAATCCCTATCGTGACACTCATTGACTTTCAGCGAGGTGCCATGATGAGAATATGGATAGGAAGAGTCTTGCCTGTGCTGGCACTGAGTATCGCCATGAGTGAAGCAGGTGTGGCGCGTGAGCAGGTCATGGGTCCTTCGGATAACACTCCGCAGCCGATCATCATGGCCGTTAACGAGGTAGAAGCCAGCCGGAGCCAGAGTGCCGGGCTTGGCCTCCGCGTCGCCCTCCAGTATGGCTTGACCGGCGCCAGCGCGGTTCGCTCAGTCCTGCTGGCCCCCGAAATCAGGCCAGTGCCGCCGGTCGGCGCAGCGAAAACCTCGGCCCTCGTATTGTCGTCGCTCGGCATGCTCAGCGTGATCTCCATGCTGCGCCTGAACCGGGCGCAGTAGGGCGGTTGGCGCGATGAGTCTGCAACGATTCTTCCTGGTGCTCGCGGGACGCTGGAAACTGGTGGTCGGCGTGCTGCTGAGCGTGATGCTGCTGACCCTGGCGGCCAATATCCTGCTGCCGCGAAAATACGTCGCTGAATCTGCCGTGGTGGTGGACTCCCGTCCGGCCGACCCGGTTCTGGGCGGGGTGCAGCCGGTCACCGCGGCGTCGGCCATCATGTCTACGCAGGTGGACATCATCCTCTCTGACCGCGTGGCGCAACGGGCGGTTGCCTTGCTCAAGCTTGACCAGGAACCCGAACTGCGCCGCCAGTGGGTCGACCAGACGAATGGCCGCGGTTCCCTGCTGGCCTGGCTGGCGGCGCCGATGAAGCTCCATCTCAAGGTCATGCCGACTCATGAAAGCAACGTCATTTCCATCGTTTATACGGCCCGTGATCCGCAGACGGCGGCGGCAGTCGCCAACGCCTTCGCCCAGGCCTATATCGACACCAATCTCGAATTGAAGGTCGGTTCGGCGAGCCAATACAGCCAATGGTTCGGCAATCGCACCAAATCCTTCCGCGACAAGCTGGAAACCGCGCAACAGCAGCTTTCGGCCTACCAGCAGTCGCACCGCATTGTCGTTGCCGACGAAAAGCTGGATGTCGAGACGGCCCGCCTGACCGAACTGTCGTCGCAACTGGTTGACGTTCAAGGTCAGCGAGCAGTCACCCGGGGCCGTCACAGCCAGGCTGGCAGCGCCGACATCCTGCCCGAGGTCGTCAGCAACGGCCTGATCCAGAGCCTGAAGGCACGGCTGGCCGATCTTGAAGCGCAACGTCTGCAGTTGGCGCTGCGCTTGCGCGAGACCCATCCCGAATACATCGACATGGCGACCCGGGTTGCCTCCCTGCGGGCCGAGATCGACCGGGAAACCGGCCGCATTGCCGGCTCACTCGGCTCTGCCGACCGGGTGAACGCATCCCGCGAGGCCGACATTGGCGGCGCCCTCAATGCCCAGAAGCAGAAGGTGCTGGCCCTGCGCGCCGAGCGCGACAGCGTCGCCGTACTGCAGCGCGACGTCGAATCGGCCCAGCGCGACTACGACATGGTGACCCAGCGTCTGGCGCAGACCAGTCTCGAAAGCCAGATGCCGCAAACCAACGTCGCCATGCTGACGGTGGCGACGGAGCCGTCCACCGCATCCAGCCCGAAAATCCTTCTCAACACCGCGCTTTCCTTCGTGTTTGGCGGTTTTCTTGGCATGGGCCTGGCGCTGCTCCTCGAACACCTCAACCGGCGGCTGCGTAGCGCCCGGGAGCTGCCGGAGCTGCTGAATGTGCCGGTGCTGGCAGTGTTGCCAAGAAATCGGCAATTGCGCCGGTTGTTTGCGCCAATCGAAGTCACAGCCGACCAATTCGACCGCCTTCTGGACAATTCGCCTGGCGCCCAGGCCCGACGGCTAACGGCGCGATCAGTCTAGCTCCTCTGCGCATACCCGCCACGCTGACCTTTGCCTATGGAGATTTTGCGATGAATATGAACCGAGTCCACACGGTAAAGGATTTCCTGGCGCCGACGCGTTCTCTCGGCGCCATTCTGGTCGATGCCGGACGTCTGAGTCAGCTACAGGCCGGTCTGGTCGTGCAGCTGCAGATGGACGAAGGCCTGCGTTTCGGCGAAGCAGCGCGGAAACTGGGCATCCTCGACGCCGAGGACATTCTCTTCGGGCTTGCCCGCCAGTTCGAATACTGCAGCCTGGCGGCCGACGATACCTCGGTCTCGCCCGAGGTGCTGGCAGCGTTCGGCTCAAGACATCCCCTGGTCGATAGACTGCGTGACGTGCGCTCGCAAGTGTTGTTGCACTGGATGGGGAGCGAACCGGCGCGTAAAAGCCTGGCTCTGGTCAGTACCCGGCGCGGCGAAGGCAAGAGTTTCATCGCCGCCAATCTGGCGGTGCTGTTTGCCCAACTCGGACAGCGCACCCTGCTGGTCGACGCCGATCTGATCCACCCCCGTCAACACCAGTTGTTCAACCTCGATAACCGGACCGGACTGTCCTCGGTCCTCAGCGGTCTGGCCGGGCTGCAAGCGGCGGTGCCGATTCCGCGGCTGGGTGGCCTGGCGGTGCTGACGGCCGGCCCGACGCCGCCGAATCCACGCGAGCTGCTCGCTCGGCCGCTGCTCGTCAACTTCCTCGGGCAAGCCACGCAAGCGTTCGATATCGTGCTGATCGACACCCCTTCGGCAGCCCTCGCCGATGCGCAAATCATCGCTGCCCATGCCGGCGCCTCGATCCTGGTCAGTCGGCCAAATTTCGCCACCCTCGCCGAGACGGCGGCGTTGACCAGCGGCCTCGATAACCTCCTCGGCGCCGTGGTCAACGAGTTTTGAGGGTGTTATAGCGATGACGGTCATGCCAATTCCCGTTGCCCTGGGCAGCCGGCCAGACCATCCAGCAGGCGATGCCAGCTGGCGGCAGGGCACGGCAGACGGCTGGCTGGCCGGCCTGCTGCTCTATACGCCTCTGCTCGCCAGCATTTTGCTGGCCAAGCTGTCAGTGCCGCCCTTTGCCGCCCAGTCGCTGAGCATTGCCTACCTGTTCATCCTGCTCGCCCCCGGCCTCGGTCTCGTACTCGGCTATCTGCGGCTGGACAGCGGCCGGCTCAGCTTCTTCCTGGTTTTCTCCGGTTGCATCGGTGCCATCCAAGTCTTCCGCGGCGAGCCTTTCTCGCTCAACTCGATGCTCTTGCTGGTGACACTCTTAGCTACCTATGTCTTCTATCTGCCGCGCCAAGGTGATGCTACCGCGTCGGCCCTGCGCTTCTTCCTCGGCCTTGCCACCCTCCTGGCGCTGGCCGGTATCGCCCAGTACGGCCTGCAACTGACGGTCGGTCCGCGCTACGCCTTCCCGATCGAGAACTTTGTTCCCGACGCCTTTCTGATCAGTGGCTTCAACATGCAGGCGCCGATCGCCTATGGCGGGACTGCCTATCGCGTCAATGGCGTCTTCTTCTCCGAGCCGTCCTTCTTCAGCCAGTTCATGGCGATCGCCATCGTCGTCGAACTGCTGACCAGCAACCGGCTGCTGCGGGTGGCGCTGTACGGGCTGGCGCTGCTGCTCTCTTATTCGGGCACCGGGCTTATCCTGCTCGCCATCTGCGGACCGATGATCCTGATCACCCGCCGGCACTGGGGGCTGCTCTGGCTGATCATCGGGGCGCTGGTGCTGGCCGTGGCCTTGGGCAGCTACCTCGACCTCGACAAGCTGACTGGGCGCATTGGCGAGTTCGGTGCCGTGGGCTCCAGTGCCCATGCCCGCTTCATTGCCGGCTTCGATGTCCTGACCCGGTACCTCTGGCCCGATCCCTTGAAGGCCTTGTTCGGCCTTGGCGCCGGGGCATTTCCCGGGTACGCCGTACGCATGCCGTTCTCGGTAGCTGAGATGACCCTGTTCAAAATGCTTTTCGAATACGGGGTGCTCGGTGCGGCTCTCTACTTCGCCTTCATCTTCTACTGCGTCTTCCGCTCCACCGCACCGGCCATCGTCCGGCTGGCGGTGGCGCTGACCCTGTTCCTCAACGGGCCGTTCGTTCCCTTCTTTCACGGCCTGGCACTCAGCCTGCTGGTGTGGACCTCGCAGGAGGAGGTCGTTGCCCAGCCGCCCACCAGCAAACCTTTACTTGCCGACGGAGCATGAACATGCAAGAGACTTTCTATTGGTTGGCTGGCATTTCACTGCTGCTCGCCTTGCACCCCTTTGTCACCTACCCGCTGTCGCTCTACGCTCTGCGTCTTCTGCGTCGGGTGCCGGTCACTTCCGGGGCGACGCCCGGCCCCGGCATCGCCCCGAGCTTCGCGATCTGCGTCTGCGCCTACAATGAAGAAGCGGTTATTGCGGCCAAGATCGCCAACCTGCTGGCCCTGCGTGAGCAGGAGCCGGACCTCGAGATTCTCGTCCATGTCGACGCTGCCAGCGACCGGACGGCCGAAATCCTCAGCGCCTACGCCGACCGCATCACCCTGCAGGTGTCGGCCGAGCGCCGCGGCAAGACGGCAGGCATGAACAGCCTGGTGGCGCGGAGCACGGCCTCGATCATCGTCTTTACCGACGCCAACGTGATGCTCGACGCCCAGGCCCTGCCGGCCCTCCACCGCCATTTTGCCGATCCCGGCGTCGGCTGCGTCTGCGGCAACCTGATTTACGTCAATAGCGAAGACTCGGTTACCGCTGCTACCGGTTCGCTCTACTGGCGCTTCGAGGAGGCAATCAAGCGACTGGAGGGGGCGACCGGATCGGTGATGGGGGCCGACGGCTCGTTGTTTGCCATCCGCCGCCATCTGCACCACCCGCCGCCGGAGCACATCATTGACGATATGTACGTCTCGTTCCGGATCCTTTGCGATGGCTACCGCATTATCCAGGCCTCCGATGTGCGGGCTTACGAGAAGTCGGCCACCTCGGCCGCCGAGGAATTCAGCCGCAAGCAGCGCATCGCCTGCCAGGCATTCAATGTCCACCGTCTGCTCTGGCCGCGGCTGCGCCGCCTGGATGGTGTGACCCTGTACAAATACCTCTCGCACAAGCTGCTGCGCTGGCTGTGTATCTACCTTCTGGTTCTTGCTTTCGCCAGTTTCGAACTGGCCCTGGTGCTCGCCGGACAGGCCGCGGTGGCCGGCGCCCTGGCCGGGTTGGCCGGGCTCGGTCTGGCCATCGGCTACCGCTTTCCGCTCAAGCCCTTTGCCCAGATTTTCGACATTCTGTCCGTTCTCGCTGCGGTCGGGCTCGGCGTCTGGCGCTCGCTGCGCGGCGAGCGCTTCCAGACCTGGACGCCGGCGGCTTCTGTCCGTCAGCCGCTGCCGCAGGAAGGAGTTGAACGATGAAATGCCTGTGGCTAGCCCGCGACCAGCCCTTTCCGCCGGATGCCGGCGACAAGATCTATTCGGCCAATCTCGCCACTGCCTTGGCTGAGGCGGGGGTGGCGGTGAGCTTTCTCGGTTTTGCGGCCGGCGACGGGCAACCGCCCGCCGCCTCGCCGGTGCGCTGGCTGCCGGTCGCCGGCACCAAACGCAGCCAGGGCAGGGCGCTGTTCAGCCGGCTGCCGATTGCCGCCGCCATCCACGACACGGTGGCTTACCGACGGGCCCTCGATGCCCGGTTGCAGGAAAAGTGGGACGCAATCGTCTTCGACAGCTACGGTTCTGGCTGGGCCCTCAAGCGCTATCTGGCGACCCGTCGCCCAGCCGGCCAACCCGTGCTCATCCATGTTTCGCACAATCAGGAAGGCGTCCTCTGGCGCGACATGGTCCGCAACAGCCAGGCCGGCCCGCTGAAAAAGCTGGCACTCTGGCAGAACTGGCTGAAGGTCCGCGCCCTGGAGCGCTTCGTTCTGCGTCATGTCGATTTGACCACGGCGATCAGCGGCGAGGATGCCACGGCCTTCGCTGCCCTGGCCCCGGGGCGGCCGACGGTGGTGCTCACCCCCGGCTATTCGGGTGACTGGCAACCGGAGCGGCTGATCGGCGCCGACTGCCCGAAGCGCGTGGTACTGATCGGCTCCTTCCGCTGGGTGGTAAAGCAGGAGAATCTGCGGCAATTCCTCGATCTGGCCGACGAGGCCTTCCATCGCCACGGCATCGCCTTCGACGTCATCGGTGACGTGCCGGAGGCGCTGCGCGCCGAACTGGAACCGCGACTCAGGGCCACCGTCTTCCACGGCTTCGTCGACGACGTTGCCCCTTATTTCGCCCGCGCCCGGCTGGCCGTGGTGCCGGAAGTGATTGGCGGCGGCTTCAAGCTGAAATTCCTTGACTACATTTTCGGCCGGCTGCCGGTGGCAACCATCGCCGCCGCTGCCGCCGGCCTGCCACCGGCCATCCGTGCCAACCTCTTGAGCTGTTCCGATCTGGCTGAGCTGGTCGCCACCATCGTCGCCCGCATCGACCGACTGGACGCACTCAACGCCATGCAGCAGGGCGCCTTCGCGGCGGCCGGCCAGCTCTACCGCTGGCGCGACCGTGGCGGCGCGCTACGCGATGCCATCGCCGCCTGCCAGCAGACCCGCGCCGCGGCCAGCCCAGCAACCGCCTACCGGATGGAGGCCTCATGATCACCCTCATTGTCCCAACCCGCGATCGGGCCCACACCTTGCGCCTGGTCGCACCCAGCTATTTCGTCCTGGATGGTGTCAGCGAAGTCATTTTTGTCATCGACGGCGGCAGCGACACGACGCCGCAGGTACTCGAACGGATCGCCGCCAGCCATCCAACGGTTCGCACCCGCATCCTGCATCACCCGACCCGACAAGGTGCCGCCCAGTCGCGCAATACCGGCGTCGCGGCGAGTACCAACGACTACATCCTGTTCTGTGACGACGACGAGTACCTCGAAGCAGGTTATGCCCGCACCTGTCTGCAGAAATTGCAGACATCCGGCGTCGGCGCGGTGTCCGGCCGACGGGTTTATATGGAAAACGGCGAGACACCGGCCGGGGCATTGCGCCGCTTCGGCCACGGCCTGCGCCCGGGCCAGCCATTTCGGCCGCTGATTTGCGAATACGTCAATGGCGCCCGCTTTGCCGGCGACATCCGGCTGCCCCTGACCAACGCCGTGATCCTGACCAGCAAGCAACTGTTGCTGCGCTTTCCCTACGACCCGCACTACGCCCACGGCAACGGTTACCGTGAAGAATCGGATTTTCAGATGAACCTCTACACCCACGGCTACGACATCGTCGCCAGCAATGACTGCCACAGCATCCACCTGCCACCGGCGCTGGTGCGCACCGGTGGGCAACGGACGCAGACCTTCCGCCGCATCTACTGGTCAATTTATTACACCCACTATTTCTTCGGCAAATACTACGCCGCCTATGCCGCCCGGGCCGGACTGCACGCGCCGCGCTGGCTCGCCGAAGCGGCCTTCGCCGTCTTCGCCGTCTATCGCGAAACCTTGCGTCCGCCGCTCTATGCCCTGGCCAAGTGGGGCCTTCGCCAGCGCCGGCGCTGGGTCGAACGGACGATATCAGCATGAGTCGGCGGCGCATACCGTGCTTCGACGAGCCGCCGACCTTGAGCCGTCGGGATTTTCTGCAGGGCAGCGGGGCGCTGCTCGGCAGCTGCCTGCTGGCTCCGGCCGGCATGGCCTGGGCGGCCAGCCCGATACTAGCCCTCGATTTCCGCGGCAGCATCCCGTCCGGCGTCAGTTATCGGCGCGCCAGCCCAGCCAGCCTGGCCGACGGCGCGCAACTGCGTACCCTGCCGCCGAACACGCCGCGTTTCCCCTTGCGCCAAGGGAAGCCGCTCGGCCTCCTGATCGAGGGCGCGGCCAGCAACCTGATTGCCAACGCTGCGCGGCCGGACCGCCCGGGCTGGTCGGCTGGCGGCGGCGTGATCGTAGCCGCCGGCACTGATCTGGCGCCGGATGGCAGCGGCGGAGCTTACCGCATCGTCCGCCCCGAGCCGAAGAGCGGCAGCCAGTGCGAAGTCACGGTAAGCAATGCGCCGAGTGGTGATTTTGCCGCGGCCTCGGTATGGCTGCGGTCCACCGCCGGCAGTGGCAAGTGGCGCCTGCGCCTGCTCGATTTCACGACCTACAACAACGTCAGTGCCGTGGTCGAGGTCGGTCCCGAGTGGCGTCGCTACAGCCTGGCCCTCAATCTGCAAGCCCGCGATATAGGCGCCAAGCGCTTTGCCGTCCTGTGGAACGAGCCCATCGCCGCAGCCACGGCAGCCCCCGCCATTTACGCGCTGAAGCCGGCCACTCCCTATCTGTCGTGGCGCACGCCGCTGACCCTGGGCAGCGTGCTGATGTGGGGCGCCCAATATGAAGTCGGCAACGAGGCCAGTTCCTTCATTGCCACCACTGGCTCGGCCGGCCAGCGGGCGGCCGACGAAGTAACCATCCCAGCGGCGCCACTAAACGCGTCGGCCGGCCGGCTGACCATCGTCTTGCCGAATGGCGGCCGGCGTGGCGGGGTGATCCTCGACGCCCACGGTGACGGTGGCGGCCTGCGCCTGGCGTATTCCAACAGCGGCTGGATCGTCGCCCAGGTCGGCCGGGTGGTGCTGGCCGGGTTCGGCGACGTCACGGCCGATCCGGTGATCCGCCTCGAATGGAGCGCAGCCGGGGTCCAGTTATTCACCGGCGCGACGCCCGAATCCCTGACGCTGCAGGCCGCCGTCAAGACCAATCCACTACCCCTCGCATGCGGTTCGCTGGCGCGCCTCGGCATGCTGGCGGACGGCCAGCGGCCGCTCGGCCGGGTGCTGGCGCAACTGACCCTGAGCGGCGAGGTCGCGACCGTCGCCCAGGCGGTCCGGCCGAACTTCACTCCGGCGCCCTATCGCCTGGTTTTTGGCGACGATTTCGACGATCCAGACCTCACTCGCATCAACGAGAACGCCACCGGTGGCCGTCCCGGCGCGCCGGCCTGGCGAAGCCGCTACCGGCACGAGCGGCGGACGGCGATCAATCAGGAAAAACAGATCTACATGGACCCGCAATTCGCCGGCACGGCCAGGCAGCCCTTGCGGGTACAGCCCTTTGCCATCCGCGACGGCATCCTGCAGATTCGTGCCGAGCGCGCCGATCCGGTGGCCGTCTCGCCCTTCGTCTGGAACCGCGCCTACACCTCGGGCTGCATCACCAGCGAGTTGACCCACTGGCAGACCTACGGCTATTTCGAGATGCGCGCCCGGTTGCCGCGCGGCAAGGGTTTCTGGCCGGCTTTCTGGCTGCTCCCCAAGCGCGCCACCTGGCCGCCCGAGGTCGATGTCTTCGAGGCGTCCGGTACGCGGCCCTACGCCATCAAGCACGGCGTCATCGAAAAGCCGCGCAGCGCGACCACCCCCGGCGGCATGTGGATCGAACAGATCATCGACATCAGCGACGGCTTCCACATCTACGGCATGGAGTGGAGCCGCGACAACATCGTCTACTTCATCGACGGCAAGAAGAGCTTCGAATACGGCCCCCACGGTATCCACGAGGACATGTACTTGCTGGCCAACCTGGCCCTGGGCAGCCACGACCCGAACTGGATTCCCGATCCCGATCCGACCACACCCTTTCCCGGAATGTACGAAATTGACTACATCCGGGCCTACCAGCGAGGTGCATCATGAACCCAGCCTCCGACGTCCAGGTCGATGTCATCATCCTGTCCTGGAACCGCCCGGACGACACCATCGCCGCCATTGCCAGCGCCGCCGAACAGGAGGGTGTCGTCCAGCGCATCCTGATCGTCGACCAGGGCAGCGAAGCCGATAACCTGTGCCAGCTCGAGGCCTACCTGGCCGGCGTGCCGAACGCGACGCTCAAGAAGCTCGGCCGCAACAGCGGCGTCGCCGGCGGCCGCAACATCGCCTCGGCGATGGGCTGCGCGCCCATCATCGTAGCCCTCGACAGCGATGCCATCTTCGCTGACTGCCATGTTCTTGCAGTCGCTGTCGCCCATCTGGATTCCCACCCGGAACTCTGCGCCATCGGTTTCCGGATCGACAACTATTACACCGGCGAGAACGACGCCGCTGCCTGGGACTACCCGCCGGGATGCCGGCCCGACACCGGCTTTCCGACGACGCGCTTCATGGGCGGCGGCCATGCCCTGCGACGCAGCGTGTTCGAGGCGGTAGGTGCGTACGACGATCGCCTGTTCTTCTGCGGGGAGGAAGTGGACCTCTGCTACCGCATGCTCAACACCGGCTATCGCATTGCCTACGTGCCCGAGGTCGCCATCCGCCATAAAAGTTCGCCCGAGGAGCGGGTGGTTTGGGGTCGCGGACGCTATTACTACACCGTACGCAACAACCTGTATTCGGCCTACAAGTTCGGCACGCCATTGCCGCGACTGCTGCTGGGCGCCTCCGCCTTCGTCGTGCGGGGGGTGCGCAACCGCGTCCTGCCGTCAGCGCTGCGCGGTCTGGTCGATGCGCTGGGCATGTGCCGGGCTTATCGACAGGGTCTCAATCTGGAAAAACGCAATGGTGGCTTTGGCAACCCGGTTTATGCGCTCAACCGGGAAACCCGGCGCTACATCCGCCAGTGCGAACCAACCCGGCAGGAACCGTTGTTTGCCAAGGTCCTCCGCCAGTTCACCCGCCTGCCGAACTAGGGAGGTAAACCATGACTGATCTTTCGATACAGGTTGACAAAAGACACTATGCGTTCAGCCGCTACATGTCCAAAGCTCGCTGGAGCAGCATTTGGCATCAGCTTGATGAAATTCAGATACTCGCCCCCGAAATCGTCCTCGAAATCGGACCAGGCCCAGGCTTGTTCAAGACGCTGGCCGCAACATTTGGCATCACCGTCGAAACGCTGGATATCGATCCGGGGCTGAATCCAGATCATGTCGGTTCGGCAACCGCCATGCCTTTTGCTGATGCCTCCTATGATGTCGTTTGTGCATTTCAGATGCTTGAGCACCTGCCCTATGAAGAATCATTGCGGGCATTTGCCGAAATGGTTCGCGTCAGCCGGCGACATGTGGTGATCAGCCTCCCCGACGCACGAACAGTGTGGCGCTATGAAATTCATATTCCGAAGTTCGGGCCTCGTGTTTTTTTCATCCCCAAGCCGCAACTGAATTCGACTGTCCACGAATTCGATGGCCAGCATTATTGGGAGATCAATAAGCGAGGTTATCGGCTTGCACGGATCATTGCCGATTTCACAAAGCAGATTGGCTTAATAAAAACCTATCGGAGTCCGGGGTATCCATTTCACCGTTTTTTCGTATTTGAAAGGAACGGTTTTGACTAAGTTAGCCCGCCTCTCCGCGATGGTGCTCAGTCAAACCGAATCGTCTTTCAGAACAGGGACTCGGTCGTGAGCACCATCAGAAGCGCACGTTGGGTGGCGCTCTCACAAGGCGGCCGCGTAGCGATCCAGTTGGTTGGTCTGGTCGTTTTGGCGCGCCTGTTGCCTGCCACCGATTATGGACTCATGGCCATGGCCACCGTCGTGACAAATTTCGCTTTGTTATTGCGTGATCTCGGTACTGCCGCGGCCATTATCCAGAAGATAGATCTACGCGAAGAGACGAAAGCAACGGTGTTCTGGCTAAACGTCATGATGGGTTTGCTGCTTTCCCTGGCCCTATTTGTCTGCGCCCCACTGATTGCACGATATTTTGCCGCCGCCGAGTTGGTTCCTGTACTCAGCATGTTGTCCATCGCGTTGCCCTTGGCCAGCAGCGGGGCAGTACACCAGGCCTTGTTGGAACGCCGGTCAGCGTTCCGCGAACTCACCTGCATCGAGATTGGATCGTCCCTGGCCGGGCTGCTGGCAGCCATCGTCGCCGCGCTTTCTGACGCTGGAGTTTACAGTCTTGTCATCCAGTCCATCCTGACCGCAGGGGTGTCCTCCATCCTGTTGTGGATCGTCTCCGGGTGGCGTCCAGCGACCCTGCCGTCGTGGCGCGAGTTGCACGGCCTGATGGGTTTCAGCGGCAATTTGACCCTGTTCAATTTCATCAACTACTTCTCGCGCAACGCCGATGGGATGATCGTCGGACGCTATCTGGGCGCGGCTGCGTTGGGGTCCTATTCGCTGGCCTACAAGCTCATGTTATTCCCGGTTCAGAATGTGACACTGGCTGCCAGCAGGGCGCTTTACCCGGTCTTGAGCCGGCAACAGAACACTCCGGAAGTCATGGCTCGGCTTTATCTCCGAACGGTCTCCTTGATCGCTCTGGTCACCGCGCCTTTGATGGTGGGCCTGATGGTTTTGCGTGAGCCATTTGTCCGAGTGGTGTTCGGCCCGGGTTGGCCGATCGTGCCGGAAATTCTGGCCTGGCTGGCGCCGACCGGGTTCATTCAGTCAATTGTGAGTTCCACCGGTACGGTTTTCATGGCGCGTAGCCGCACCAACGTAATGGCATGGCTCGGTACATTCAACGCCGTCCTGACAGTTACGGCCTTTGCAGTGGGGGCGCAATTTGGCGTGATCGGAGTGGCGGCATTCTATTTCGCCGCGAATGTTCTCCACGCGATCCCCTGTCTGTTTTTTGCGATGCGGACCCTGGAGACGTCGCCAAGATTACTGCTGAAAGCCATTGTAGTGCCGGTCGCCAGCGCGCTCCTCATGGGGCTTGGCCTTGTCGTGCTGCAAGAATTGTTTTCGCCCCTGCGGGTGGGGGACTTTACCGGTCTGGCAATGAGTTTTGTGGCTGGAGGGCTGATGTATGGATTCCTTGTCGTTGTGGTCTTCCGGCAGGATTTGGCAGACCTCCGAATGTTTATGAGCCCGGCACATTAGCCCCGAACTACCCAGATCCCAGACATCGCACCTCTATTGGAATCCAATGCTCGTCACTATTTATATTCCGACAAAAGATCGTGTTGACAGCCTCGCCCGGTCTATTGAATCGGCATTGAACCAGACTTATCGGGATATCGAGGTTATTGTCATCAATGATGGCTCAACCGATGGCACCCAAGAATATCTCGCCAATTTAGCCATCCGCGACGCCCGGGTCAGGACAATTAATAATTCCGAACCCCGTGGAGCGCCCGCGGCGCGAAATATGGCAGTCAATCTGGCCCAAGGGCATTTTGTCACCGGACTGGATGATGACGATTGCTTCGAGCCCGAACGCATATCGGCATTTGTCGCCTATTGGGAACTGCTTGCTCGGCATGGAATAACACCATCCTGCCTATATGCCCAAGACAGGATCGTCGATGGAAAAACCAACAATCGGGTGACCAAGAAGCCCGGGCATGTCGAGTATGAAGATCTGTTCGATCACAACTATCTGGGCAACCAGATATTCGCTCCCCGTCATCACCTGGTGGACGCCGGATTGTTTGACGAAGAATTACCTGCCTGGCAGGACCTGGAGTTTTTTATGCGGGTCTTGAAAAAATTCGGCACGGCCCATTTGCTGGATATGGTCACCCATGTTTTTGATGATTCTCCGCGCTCGGATCGCATCTCGCAACAATCCAGAAACAAGCTGAGTAGCGCATTCCGCAAGGTGGTCCACAAACACGCACCTGCCTGCCGTCGCCAGAGGCAGCGGCTATTTCTACAGATATTTGACCCTTATTACGGATTTCGCCCTCGCCCTGGCGACTGGATTGATTTCATGCGGGACGGTATTTGGCTGGTGGGCATGCTGCGGCTGGCCAAAGCGGCAATCAGGAAATATTAGATGAAATTCTTAATTGACCTATTTCCTGCCCTTTTCCTGCAAGCCACGCGCAACAAGCCGAAGTCGGGCTGTCCATGAACAAGGTCGCCAATTCCCTGCGCAATCCCCTGTCCCGGCGGGTCTATCCGGTCGCCGTGGTGGTCGAAGCCTTCGTGCCACCGCTGCTTGCTGTGGCCATCCTGTTTGCTGCCGCGATGGCCGGCGGCTTCGATCCAGCCGACAACATTCTCGGCCTGGCTGTGTTTTCGCTGACCTTCCCCGGCCGCTTCCATCTCAAACAACCGGTCTGGGCGATGGTCCGCAAGACGGTGGTCGGCTGGTTGTTCCTGGCCTCACTGCTGCTCCTTTTTGCCTACGGCAGCGGTTATCTCGCCTACTTCACGCGCCCGGCCATTCTCGTCTGGCTTGCCCTGACCCCGCTCGCACTGGTCGCGGCCAATGGGCTGGCCCGGACGATCGTTCCCGGCGTCCTCGCTCTCGAGCGCAACCGGCGCCGGGCGGTGATCGTCGGCTGTAACGCGACCAGCCAGCGGCTGGCGCAAAGCTTCACCAACGACGCCTCGCTCGGCGTGCGCTTTCTCGGCTACTTCGACGACCGCAACGGGGCGCGTCTGGACGGCGAGTGCCAGGACCGCGATCAGGACTGCGGCCTAGGATCGCTCACCGAACTTGTCGCCTACGCCAAATCGCACCACGTCGACCAGATCTACCTGGCGCTACCGCTGGGCGAGCAGTCGCGCATGCTGGCCCTGCTCGACGACCTCAAGGACACCACGGCCTCGATTTACTTCGTTCCCGATATTTTTGTCACCGACCTGATTCAGGGCCGGGTCGACAGCATCGGCGACACGCCGATCGTGGCGGTCTGCGAAACGCCGTTCACCGGCTTCAATGGCTTCCTAAAACGGAGTAGCGACATCGTGCTGGCCTTGCTGATCCTGATCCTGATTTCGCCGCTGCTGCTCGTCGTGGCGGTCGGCGTCAAGTTCATGTCGCCCGGGCCGGCCTTCTTCACGCAGCGGCGCTACGGCCTGGACGGCCGCGAGGTGGTCGTCTACAAGTTCCGCTCGATGACGGTCACCGAGGACGGCGACAAGAGCTACACCCAGGTCACCCGCGGCGACCCCCGCGTCCCGCCGTTCGGCGCCCTGATCCGCAAGGGCTCGCTCGACGAGTTGCCGCAGTTCATCAACGTCCTGCAGGGCCGGATGAGCATCGTCGGCCCGCGGCCGCACGCGATTGCCGTCAACGAGCAGTACCGCAAGCTGATCCCCGGCTACATGGTCCGCCACAAGGTGCGCCCGGGCATCACCGGCTGGGCCCAGGTCAATGGCTATCGTGGTGGCGACGATCTGGAACACATGCGCGGCCGCATCGAGTGCGACCTGGAATACCTGCGCAACTGGTCGCTCGGGCTCGATCTGCGGATCATCCTGCGCACCATCGTGCTGGTATTCCGGGACGTCCGGGCTTTCTGAGGCGGATTCGGGACACAAAATGGCCATCACCTCGCTGACCTTCCTCCTCTTCGTCGCTGCCGTCGTCGTCGCCTTCCACCTCGGCAGTTCGGCACGCTATCGGCAATGGGTGTTCGCCGCCGCCAACGCCGTCTTCATCGCCAGCCAGGTGAGCACGGCGCCGGCCCTGGCGCCGCTGCTGATTTTCGTCGCCCTCGGCTATCCTGCGGTGCACTGGCTGCGCCGCGGCCCGGGCTGGGGGCTGGTCCTCTGCCTGGTGCTGACCATCGCTGCCTTCGTCGTCCTCAAGCGCTACGCCTTCCTCGACGGCCTCCTCGAACTGCCGTTCCCCTACCTGAGCATGGGGCTCTCCTATGTCCTGTTCCGCCTGATCCACCTGATGGTCGACGCGCAGAGCGGCGAGTTGCCGGCGGCGATCAGTCCGCTGCGCTATTTCAACTACAATTGTAATTTCCTCTGCTTCGTCTCCGGGCCGATCCAGCGCTACCCGGATTTCACCGCCACCGACGGTCCGTCGGTGGTCCTCGACGAGGCCCGGGTGTTCGCCGCCTTCGCCCGGGTAGTACGCGGCTTCCTCAAGGTGGCGGTGATCTCGGCCGGCCTCAACTACGTCTTCGGTCAGCTCTCGCCGCCGCTGCTCGCCGCCGAGGCGCTACCCGGGGTGCGCTTCGCCGCCACTTTCGGCGCAGCGGCGGTGCTCTACACCCTTTACCTCTATTTCAATTTCTCCGGCTACATGGACATCGTGATCGGCATCGGCAGCCTGCTCGGGCAGAACCTGCCGGAGAACTTCCGCCAACCCTTTGCCGCCCGCAATTTCCTTGATTTCTGGACGCGCTGGCACATCACGCTCTCCGAGTGGTTCAAGACCTATCTGTTCAACCCGCTGCTCAAGGCACTGGCCGGGCGTTTCCATTCTCCGCGAGCAATGCCCTGGCTGGCCGTGCTGGCCTTCTTCCTGACCTTCCTGGTGATGGGCCTGTGGCATGGCACGACTGCAGTTTTTGTCGCCTACGGCTTGCTGCTTGGCGGCGGCGCCGCCGCCAACAAGCTGTGGCAGTTGGCCATGACTCGACGCCTGGGCAAGGGCGGCTATCGGGCGCTGGCCGAGCAGCCCATCTACCGCAGCCTCTGCCGCGGTGCCACGTTCGCCTATTTTGCGCTGGCCCTGGTCTGCCTGTGGGTCGATCTGGCCCAGCTCGGCGGCCTGTTGCGCACGCTGGGGGCGGCCGGCGTCGCCGCCAGTTTCGTAGTGATCGCGCTCGCCGGCGCCCTGGTATTGCCAGCCCTGGATTTCGTCACGGCCACGCTGCGGCGTGCCGGTGCCGGCCTGGCGCTGAAGGCCGCCAGCCCGGCTGGCTTCGTCAGCCGCAACGCCGCGCTCGCCGCGCAGGTACTGCTGATCCTGATGGCATCCTCCTTCTTCCACAAGGCGCCCGAGTTCGTGTACCGGGCCTTCTAGCCATGACAATCATCCTGCGCCAGGCGGCGATCCTGCTCCTCTTTCTGCTCCTGCTCTACGGTCTGGCCCTCGCCATTGCCGTGCCGGCCATGCCGCGGCCGGGCGAGGCCAATCTCGAT
The DNA here is from genome assembly GCF_020510585.1 of Ferribacterium limneticum. Lineage (GTDB taxonomy): Bacteria > Pseudomonadota > Gammaproteobacteria > Burkholderiales > Rhodocyclaceae > Azonexus. Next base: position 1,774,887 of record NZ_CP075190.1, read on the forward strand.
ACCGCTGCGGCCGCCCGCTCGCCGTTCATGACCGAGCCGAAATACGCCTTCCTCAACCGCAGCCAGCTCGATAGCTCCGACGACAAGGCCATCCTGCTTGGCGCCTCCAATATGCTTGCCGGTTTTCGCCCGGTCCGGCTGCAGGGCCTGGTACCGGGAGCGAAGGTGCACAACCTGGCGATTGGCGGCGCCAACATGACCGAGGTGCGCCAGATGGTGGACCTGGTGCTCGAAGTGCAGAGCCCGTTGGCGCAGCGTCACAATGTCTTCGTTATCGGTGTCTGGTACGGGTTGTTTGCCGACGACCGGGCGCGCTGGTACACGCCGGATCGCCACCCCGGCGATACCGACCTCGATATCGAGCGCTACCGCTACGGCTTTTATCGCCGTACCACTAACGGGCCGGTGGCCTTACTGCCGCCAGCCTGGCTCGATGCAGGCGTTACCTTGATCATGCCCTTCCTGCTCGTTGACCGCCTGGCCCGCGATGCCGGCAAGGTGCTGCGCCCGGCCCGCGCCGTCGCCGCGCCGACCGAGCAAGCGGCGGTGCCGAGTGCCGAGCGCCAGGGTCAGTACCTGGCGTTCTGGGAAGACTACATGGGCGGCAGCGGCCGTCTCGACACGGCACCCTTTGTTGCCTTGGCGCAAACCGTCGACACCATCGCCGCCACGGGCGGGCGGGTGCTGCTCGTCGATCTGCCGCTGCCGCGCTGGCATGCCAGCGCCTCGCCTTATGAAGCGAGTTACCGCCGGCATTGGTTGGCTCTGCAGCAGCAACTGGCGGGGAGGGACGGCGTCGCTTTCCTGAGCCTGAGCGACGCCGACCGGCCGGAGGATTTTTCCGACGAGGTGCACCCCAAACCGCGTGTCGCCGAGCGCTGGGCGGTGCGTCTGGCCGGTGCTTTGAACAGCGTTCCCGGGCCGCTCGCGATGCGATGAATGCCGAGCCTGACAGCAATTTTGACGATCGAAAAGGAGCCTGAAATGCAAGCTGACAATAACCTGGCGAAGATATACGCCAAACTGACCGAGATTTTCCGCGACGTCTTCGACGACGATGGACTGGAGGTGACGCCGTCTCTGACGGCGGCCGATGTCGACGAGTGGGACAGCCTGAATCACATCCGCTTGGTGGTGTCGATTGAGCGCGCTTTCGGGATGAGTTTCTCGGCGGCGCAGGTTGGCCGCCTTAAGAACGTCGGCGAATTCGCCGAGCTGATCGTCGCCAAGCAGTGATGCTTCCGGATAGTCGTGCCATCGCCTGGAATGAGCTGGCAGCGGGGGCCGCCGCCAGCGTCGATTTCGTCATCAGCGCCGAGGAACTCGACCAATTTGCGGCCCTTTCCGGCGACTACAACCCGCTCCACGTTGACACCGAGTTCGCCCGCAGCAAGGGCTTCGAGGGGGCCGTGGTCCATGGGGCGCTGCTTGTCGCCAAGATTTCGCAACTGATCGGCATGTACCTGCCCGGCCGCGACAGCGTATGGACTGGCCTCGCGCTGCAATTCCGCAAGCCGCTCTACGTCGGGCGCCAGGCCCGGGTCGAAGCCATCGTCGAGCAGCTCTCGCCGGCGACCGGCATGGTGCTGCTCAAACTCAAGGTGCGCGCCGGGGACACCCTGCTCGCCAAGGGCGAGGCGGAGGTGCTGCTTGTCCGGCCGTGAATGCTTTCTCGTTTCCGGTGGCTCGGGCGGCATTGGCGCTGCCACCTGCGAAGCGCTGGCTGCCGCCGGCTACCGTCCGGTCGTCGGCTATTGCCGGGCAGCGGCGGCCGCTGCGGAAGTTGCCGAGCGGACGGGCGGCCTGGCGCTGGCCCTCGACCTTGCTTCGGATACCTCGATCGACCAGGCGGTGGCCCAACTGGCCTGCGCTGAGGGGCGCCTGGCCGGCGCCGTGCTGGCTGGTTCGCCACCGCTGGCGCTGGCGCCGTTCGGCAAGATCGACCCGGCCGACCTGCAAGCACAGTGGCAGGTCAATGTCCTCGGCCCGCAACGCCTGCTCGCCAGCCTGGTCCGCCAGTGCTGGCGGCCGCACAAGGACGGCGTGGTGATTGGCGTGCTCAGCCAGGCAATGGGCGATGCCTCCAGCGGCGCCGCCTCAGGCCTCGGCGCCTACGTCATCGCCAAATACGGCATGGCCGGCCTGCTCGCCGTGCTGGCCGCCGACTACCCCTGGCTGCGGGTGGGGTCGGTGCGGCCGGGTTATACCGAAACGCCAATGCTGAGCGCTTTCGACGAACGCTTTCTGGCGCAGCAGCGCGAAAAAACACCTTTCCAGACGCCACAGGAAGTGGCGGCGCAAATCCTCATGGAGGTAAACCGAAAATGAGCCAAACTTTATATTCGACCTTGGCCTGGCTGCCAACACCGCCCCTGGAATTCACTGCTCTATGCCGCGCGCTGCCAACCGACAGCGCCGACCCGGGGCCGCAACTCCAAGCCTTGGCCGGCTTCGGGCTGGACGAGAACCAGCTCACCCGGCTTTCCCGGGCCATCGAGCAGGCACGCCAGGACGGACGTTCGCTGGCACCCCTGGTGCCCTTCCGGCTGGGCATCGTCAGCAACGCCACCTCGCACTTTCTGGTGCCCGCACTGGTGGCGACCGCCGCCCGGCACGGCATCGCCCTTGACTGCATCGAGGCCGGTTTCGACCAGGCAATGCAGGAAGCCCTTGCTCCCGATTCGCCACTCAAGCTTGCCCAGCCGGATGCCGTGCTGCTCGCCCTCGACTACCGTGGCCTGCCGCTGCGTGCCACGCCGGGTGATGCCGAAGCGGCGCGGCAAACGGTGGCAGCGGTGCTCGACCATGTGGACCGCATGCGCCACGGCTTGCGCGCCAACGGCAAAACCATCTGCATCCTGCAAACCCTGGCCCGGCCCGTCGAAACGCATTTCGGCAGCCTCGACCTGGTGCTGCCGGGTACGCTGCGCAGCCTGATCGACGCGATCAATCGCGGCCTGGCGGAACGGGTTGCCGCCAGCAACGATCTGCTTTTCGATGTGGCCGGCCTGGCCGAAACCGTCGGCCTTGCCGATTGGCATGCGCCGACCCTGTGGAACATGGCCAAGCTGCCCTTTGCCAGTACCTTCCTGCCGCTCTATGCCGACCATGCCTGCCGGCTGATCGCAGCGCTGCGTGGCAAAAGCCGGCGCTGCCTGATCCTTGATCTCGACAACACGGTGTGGGGCGGGGTAATCGGCGACGACGGCCTGGAGGGCATTGTCATTGGACCCGGCGATCCCACCGGCGAGGCTCACCTGGCGGTGCAGCAGACGGCGCTGCGCCTGCGCGAACGCGGCGTGGTGCTCGCCGTTTCGTCAAAGAACACGGACGAGATTGCCCGCCGGCCGTTCCGCGAGCATCCGGAAATGCTGCTGCGCGAAGATCACATAGCCATCTTCCAGGCCAACTGGAACGACAAGGCGACCAACATCAAGGCGATTGCCGAGGCGCTCTCGCTGGGACTCGATGCCATGACCTTCCTCGACGACAACCCGGTCGAGCGCGGCCTGATCCGCCGGTTGCTGCCGCAGGTGGCGGTGCCCGAACTGCCCGACGATCCGGCGCTCTATGCCCGCACCCTGCTCGCCGGCGGCTATTTCGAAGCTGTCACCTTTTCTGCCGAGGACCGTCAGCGCGCCGATTTCTACCAGGACAATGCCCGGCGCATCGCCCTGCAGCAGCAGGCGGGCGATGTTGACGGCTATCTCGCCTCGCTCGCCATGACGTTGACCATCCAGCCCTTCGAAGCCACCGGCCGGGCGCGTATCGCCCAACTGATCAGCAAGTCGAACCAGTTTAACCTCACCTCACGGCGCTACAGCGAGGCTGAGGTGGCGGAACTGGAGGGCGATCCCGACTGCCTGGGCTGGCAAGTGCGCCTCGCCGACTCCTTCGGTGACAACGGCATGATCAGCGTCGTCATTTGCCTCCGTTCGGGTTCCGACTGGCAGATCGATACCTGGCTGATGAGCTGCCGGGTTCTCGGTCGCCGGGTCGAAGAGGCGGTACTCCAGGAGCTAGTCGCCGCGGCTCGCCGGCAGGGCATCGAGCGCCTGGTCGGTGGCTACCGCCCGAGCGGGCGCAACCAGTTGGTCGAGGAGCACTACCGGAAACTGGGCTTCGAACTGCTGGACCGGCACCCGGATGGCAGCACGGAGTGGACCCTGAACGTCGACGATGCCGAACCGGCCGCCAACCTGCCAATGGAGATCCGTCACCTTGGGGGCGCTATGAACTCGCCCGAATCTCAAAGATCGACCCAAAGCGCGGCGAGCCTGCTCTAGCAGCCAGTCGGAGACCGTGTCAGTGCGATCGAGATGCGCTTGCGGCTTTGTGTGCCAGCGCACAGACGCCAAAGTTGGGTTGAGTAGCCTTGGCACCAACTGCCGAAAGGGCAGGTGAGCTATCGGGGAAAAATATGAATAAGAAGAAGGCTATCCTTGGGCTGGCCCTGCTGGCAGGTTCTGCCATGGCCGCGGAGCCCCTGGTGGGATGCGCCGACGAAGCGGATGACCGCCTGCGACTGGCCTGCTACGACAATGCTTACAAACGATTGAAAACCGGGAGCGAAACGGTCAGTGATGCACAGATCGATGCTCAGGTGGCCACCAGCGACAGCCAGCGTGACTCGTCCGTCATGTCGAAAACTTGGGAGCTCGGCCCTGCCGACAAGCGCAATACCTTCGTCGTCCGCACCTACCTGCCCAACTTCCTGCTTCCCGTACATTACACGTCGAACCTGAACCGTACGCCGCATAGTCCGACGCAGGCAGTCGGTACGGCCAATCGCGACTACCGCAGTGTTGAAGCCAAGCTGCAAATTTCCCTGCGTGCCAAGGTCGTTGAAGACCTGCTTTTGCCAGGGGCCGACCTGTGGGCCGCCTACACCCAGCGCTCGCTATGGCAGTTGTGGGACTCCGGTGACTCCTCGCCATTCCGTAGCACCGACTACCAGCCGGAAATGATCTACATCGTGCCGGTTCCCGAGAGGTTCGGGAAACTGCCGCTGGGCTGGGACCTGCGCATGTTGCAGTTGGGCTTTGCCCACCAGTCGAACGGGCAAAGCGATCCGCTATCCCGTAGCTGGAACCGGATTACGCTGGGCGCCGGCTTGGAGCATGGCGACTTCAGTCTCCAGATCCGTGACAATCAGCGAATTCGCGTACAGGGCAAGGATGACAACCCCGATCTAGTTGAATACATCGGGCGCACTGAATTCAACATGGCCTGGTCACCTGGTACCTCAACGCTCGGCGTCACCTGGCGGACCGGTTTCAAATCGCTCAGTCGTGGCTCGCTTCAGCTTGACTGGACCCATCCGGTGTTTGCCGATCAGCCAGCCGGACTGCGCTGGTATGTGCAATTGTTCCATGGCTACGGCGAGACCCTGCTTGATTACAACCATCGGCAGACCAGCCTCGGGCTGGGCCTGACGCTGTTCCAGTTCTGAGGTATCGGAAGTGCGCGCCCGGTCGCCAAGGCGGCACCCTGAAATGCACCGGACCACGCGCATCGGCTGGCTGCGTGCGGCGGTACTGGGGGCCAATGACGGGATCGTCTCCACGGCCAGCCTTATCCTCGGTGTCGCCGCCGCCGGGGCCGATGCCAAGGCCATCCTGATTGCCGGCGTTGCCGGGCTGGTCGCCGGTGCCACCTCAATGGCGGCCGGCGAGTATGTCTCGGTCAGTTCCCAATCCGATACCGAGCGTGCCGATCTGGCGCGCGAAAGTGAGGAACTGGCGACCGATCCAGTCCGTGAGCATGCGGAAATGGCCGCCATTTACATCAAGCGGGGTCTCGATCCAGCCGTTGCCGAGGTCGTCGCCACGCAACTGACGGCGCACGATGCCCTGGGCACCCATGCCCGTGATGAACTGGGTATTACCGACACCTCGACGGCTCGGCCCCTGCAGGCGGCGCTGACCTCGGCGGCAACGTTTTCGTTGGGCGCCGCATTGCCGTTATTGGTTGTGCTGCTGGTGCCGGGCACCTGGTTGGCCTGGGCTGTGGCCGGAAGTGCGCTGCTCTTTCTCGCCCTGCTCGGCGCCATCGCCGCAGCGACCGGCGGCGCGCCCGTTTTCTCCGCAACCTTTCGGGTGACGCTGTGGGGGGCGCTGGCGATGGCCATTACAGCGGGCATTGGCGCCTTGTTTGGGGTAAGTGTCTGAGTTCCTGCAGAAATGGCGAGCAGATTTCCCTTATGTGCGACAACCGACAGATGGGGCTCCACTGAGCTCATATGCTGAGTCATCCGAACCCATCGCAGTCAGTTCTGCGGAGAGTCGCCGCTGCAGTCACGCTGCGCGACTCTGGTGAAGACAGCGGCATCATCTGCCGCGGTGAAAGAATCAATCACATCGAGGAACAACATGAACAAGCTCAATATCAATGTCGTCGCAATCGCAGTCGCTCTGGCATTCAGCACCGGCGCTTTGGCAGAAGGCATGTCAAAAACCGATTACAAGGCTGCCAAAGACAAGATTTCTGCCGAGTACAAGGCAGCCAAGACCACCTGCGCTTCGCTCTCCGGCAATGCCAAGGATGTCTGCGTCAAGGAAGCCAAGGCAGCAGAAACCACAGCCAAGGCTGATGCCAAGGCCCAAATGAAGACCTCAGAAGCCAATGCCAAGGCCGCCGAAAAGACGGTGGATGCACGTAGCGATGCCAGCAAGAAGGTTGTTGATGCCCGCAAGGACGCTGCTGAAGACAAGGGTGATGCCAACTATGCGGTGGCCAAGGAAAAGTGCGACACCTTTTCGGGTACCGCCAAGGATTCTTGCCTGAGCCAGGCCAAGGCACGTTTCAACAAGTAATCACTGACGCCAATTCAGGCGTCAAGCAGGATGTTGTTAAGGAGTTAATTCCATGAAAACCAAGCAGAGAGTCTCGCTCAATGCAGTTGTCGTGGCCGCCTTGCTCAGTCTGGGCGCCTGTTCCGGCATGTCGTCGCAAGGGCAGAGTACCGCCATTGGCGCCGGTGTCGGGGCGGTCGGTGGCGCTGTGCTGACCGGTGGCAGTGCTGCCGGAACCGTGGGTGGTGCTGTCGTTGGTGGCGTCATCGGTCACGAAGTCGCCAAATAAGGCTAGGTGATCAAGCGTGATGCGCCCGGCCTGATTGGTCGGGGCATCCGTTGATACAGACTCAAGGAGAAGCAGATGATCAAACCAGGAAAAACACTAGGCGCAGCCGTCATGCTGGCTGCTTTGCTCGTTGCATTGAGCGGCTGCGAGAAGAAGGAAGGGCCGGTCGAGCAGGCTGGCAAGAAAGTCGATGAGGCCACCCAAAAGGTCGGTCAGGAAGTCGAAAAAGCCGGCAACAAGCTTCAGGATGCTGCCCAGGGTGACAAGAAGTAAGCACGGCAACGGACAAAGGAGTTTCACCATGAACTTGAACCTTTTACTGCTGGCAGTGGTGCTGGCTGGTGCCTCGGTACCGGCACGGGCTGCCGATGTCGGGGTGTCGGTCACGCTCGGTCAACCCGGTTTTTATGGCCAAATCGACATCGGTGACTATCCGCGGCCGCAATTGCTCTATTCGCAACCCCGGATGATCCACCGCGGTCCGTCTGGCCGCCCGCCAATCTACCTGCATGTGCCCCCGGGCCATGCCAAGAACTGGCGCCGGCACTGCGCGGCCTACAACGCCTGCGACGAGCGGGTCTATTTCGTTCGCGAGCGCTGGTACAACAACCAGTACGTTCCGCGTTATCAGGAGCGCAACCGTCACCGTCAGGATGAGCGTCGTGATGGATGGCGCGATGATCATCGCGGGAACGACCGGGACGATCGGCATCGGGGTGGTAACGACCGTGGCCAGTATCGGTGAGGCCGGCCATGACTAATCTCACACCTGTCTCCGCCGGCAAGGCACCAACCCGCTACGGCCGACTTGGTTTCATTGCCATGATAGTTGTCCTGCAATGTGCACCTGTGCTTGCCTTCGAACTCGACGATGCGGCGAAAAGCAATGTGGCGAGCAGCCCCCAGACCGGGGTTTCCTGGCTGAGCGGTGGGGTTGGCGACGAAGCCATGGCGGAAATGCACAAGGTGTCGTCGGCCTATAACGTTCACCTCATGTTGACCGGGCAGCATGGCAATTATCTGGCCGGGATTCCCTTTACGGTCAGTCGCCACAGCGGGCAGGTTACGGTTTCCGGCGTAACAGAGGGGCCACTGCTTTATTTGAAGCTGCCGGCCGGACGCTATCAGATTGCAGTTGAAATCGATGGGGCGTGGCAGACCCGGCGCGTTCAGGTTTCAGCCTCAGGACAAGCGACAAAGGTACGCTTTGTCGCCAAGGGCGAATAGAGCTTCGATCAGTTTTACCGGCCTCTTGGCCGATTTCCGTAGGCCGAAAAGGGGTGATATAGGCCCACCGTCGCATGATCAGCTTTGACCGCCATCTCTGGCTGCAATTTCGCAAAATCGCTGCTCCTTACTGGTTCGGCGAAGAAAAGTGGCAAGCCAGGCGCCTGCTGGTCCTGCTGATCCTGTTGCTGCTCGGGCAGACGGGCTTTGCCGTGCTGTTCAACGAGCAGACGGGCGAATTCACTTCGGCGCTGGCGGCCAAGGATATCGACCGTTTCTGGCTTTCCATTCAGATAAGCCTGGGCATCCTGGTTGTCGGAGTGCCGGTTTTTGGTTTTTATTACTACGTTCGGGACCGGCTCGCGCTGCACTGGCGGCGTTGGCTGACGCGGGATTTTCTCGGCGAATACTTCAGTCATCGCGCCTATTACGAGCTGAATGCCAGCGCCGATATCGACAATCCGGACCAACGGATCGCCGAGGACATCAACACCTTCACCCAGCGCTCACTACAGTTCCTGATGGTGCTGTTCGGGGCGCTGCTTCAACTGATTGCTTTCTCCGGCGTGCTCTGGGCCATTTCGCGAGAGCTGGTTGCCTTCCTGCTCATCTATGCCTCCGCCGGCACGGCAATTACCCTGCTGGTTTTCGGCAAAATCCTGATTGGCCTGAACTTTTATCAACTCAAGCGCGAAGCCAATTTCCGCTTCAGTCTGGTGCGCATTCGCGAGAACGCGGAGGCCATTGCCTTCTATCGTGGCGAGGGGCGGGAGTCCAAGCAGGTTGGCGGATATTTCAACGATATTTTCGAGAACCTCAGCAAGCTGATCCGGGTACAACTGAAGCTGAACCTGTTTCAATTTGGCTACAGCTTCCTGACGGTTGTAATGCCCAGCGCCATCATTGCCGAGCGGGTGATTTCCGGCGAGCTTGAAGTCGGCCGCGCCGTCCAGGCCGCCGGTGCCTTCGCCGCCATCCTCAGTGCGCTGACGGTGATCATCGACAATTTCGATAACCTGAGCAAATTCGCGGCGGGTGTCAAGCGCCTCGACACCTTCCGAAAATTTCTGATCGCCACTGACGGAGCCCCCGCGAAAAATGAGCGCGTAATCCGCTTTGCGCCCGGCCCGGATCTATCCATCGAAAAACTGACGCTACGGACACCCAACCAGGAGCGCACCTTGCTCAAGAACCTATCGCTGAATATCAGTCCGGGGCAGGGCGTGCTGATCGTTGGTCCCAGCGGCTGTGGCAAGAGTTCTCTGCTGCGTGCCATTGCCGGCTTATGGCACGCGGGAACCGGTCGGATCATCGGGCCGGAAAGCCTGGAAATGCTGTTTCTGCCACAACGACCTTACATGGTGCAGGGAAGTCTGCGCGAGCAGTTGCTCTATCCGAACGGGCATATAGGCCGGACCGATGAGGTGCTGCTGGAGGTGCTGAAACAGGTCAATCTGCCCGACCTCGCGGCCCATTTTGATGGCTTGGATGCCGAACTGGACTGGAGCAAGGTCTTGTCGGTCGGCGAACAGCAGCGTGTGGCTTTCGCCCGCGTCCTGCTGATCGGCCCGCGCTACGCCATCCTTGATGAAGCGACCAGCGCCCTCGATATTGCCAACGAAGAAAGCCTGTATCGACTGTTGGCGGCGACCAGTACAACGCTGGTCAGCGTCGGCCATCGGCCCTCGATCCTGAAATATCACCAGCAGGTGCTGGAACTGAGCGGTGATGGTGAGTGGAAACTGTATGCCGCCCACGAGTATCGATTTGAATGATTTTGTCACCGCGCCTTTGCATGGTTCTTTGTGCGCTACCGAACGGAGCCGGCAAGCTCATCCGGGTACTTTGAACCGGTAACTCCCGGTGCTTGCTTGGCTGCCAAGCGGATGGGCTCTCGTTCAATGGCCAGGAGGAATTCTCATGAAATATTCGATCATTTTTGTAGCGGTACTGGCTGCCCTGGCGACAAGCGCTTGCGATAAACCGGCTGTCGTGACGCCGACGGTAGTTACCGTCCCGGTGCCCGGGCCAGCCGGCCCAACAGGTGCCACGGGCTCAAGCGGGATGACCGGGCAGACCGGCTCAAGCGGTGCGACCGGATCGACTGGCGAGACGGGGGCAACTGGTTCGAGCGGTGGAACCGGGGCGACCGGTGCAACCGGCGAGCCAGGAAAAACCGGTGGCGATACGGTTGTCGTCATTCCGCCCGCTCCCGCGCCGGCACGCTGAGCGCCGGGTAAAACACCGGATGACGGCAGCAAAGGAGCAATCGTTCTTTTGCTGCCGTTGTTGGGAGATAGCTTCGTGTTGCGCTTGAGCAATGTCCATTCGCTACTCAACCCGGCCATAACAGCCGTACTTCTGCTGATTGCGGCAGCTGGTTGCGCGGCGCTACCGGATAGCGATGCCATCATCGAGCGGCATACCGCGCAAGCCGCCCGTTTCGAGAATGCACGCGGGGCGATCTCGGCGCAGAAAAGCGCCGCCATCATCGCTGAACTGAAGAGCAAATCCGGCGATATCGATATTCTCGACAAGCAGATCGCCCTGGAACAAGCCATCGTCGGCAGCCCGCTGGTTGTCGGCAACAAGGTCACCTTGCTGCAGGATGGTGCCGCCACATATGCCGCCATGTTCGCCGCCATCCGGGCCGCCAGTGACCATATCAACCTGGAGTCCTACATCATCGAGGACGATGAAATCGGGCGCCAGTTTTCCGACTTGTTACTGGCGCAGCAGCAGCGGGGTATCCAGGTCAACGTGATCTATGACAGCTTCGGTGGCATCAATACGCCTCTGGCCTACTTCGACCGGTTGCGGCAGGGCGGTATCAATGTTCTTGAATTCAACCCCATCAACCCGCTCACCGCCAAGGGGGAGTGGCAGTTCAACAACCGTGACCATCGGAAACTGCTCATTGTTGACGGGCGGACAGCCTTCATTGGCGGTATCAATATCAGCGAAGTTTATTCATCGATACCGGGCTCCCGGCGCGCCAAAAAGGTGGCAGGAAAAGCTGTCGACTGGCGTGATACCGATTTGCAAATTGAGGGGCCGGTGGTTGGTGAGCTACAAAAGCTGTTCATCGAAACCTGGACCAAACAGCATGGCAAGCCGCTGTTGAAAAAAGACTATTTTCCCCGGTTGACCGCACAAGGCAAGGATATCGTCCGCGCCATCGGCAGCACACCGGACGACCCGTACAGCCTGATCTACCTGACCCTGATCTCGGCCATCGGCAATGCCGAAAGAGATATTTATCTGACCAGCGCGTATTTCGTTCCCGATTCGCAGTTGCTCAAGGCCTTGAGCGATGCGGCGGGCCGTGGGGTCGATGTGAACCTGATATTGCCCGGCCAGTCCGATTCGCAAATTGTCTTTCACGCCGGTCGCGCAAACTATTCCGAACTGTTGAAGGCTGGCGTCAAAATCCACGAGCGAGGCGGTGCAGTGCTGCATTCCAAGACGGCGCTGATCGACGGGGTGTGGTCATGCGTTGGCTCGACCAATCTCGACTGGCGCAGCTTTCTCGACAACGACGAGGTCAACGCCGTGGTCCTCGGCCGCGACTTTGCCCGGCAGATGACGGCGATGATCGCCAGAGACCTCGCTGCATCAGAGCCGATCAGGCTGGAGAACTGGGCGCGACGATCCCTGCTGCTGCGAGTCAAGGAGTGGGGCGCCAGCTTGTTGCAGAGGCTGCTTTAAGCGGCTGCCTACGCCTTTCTCATCGCACTGTCTGTGTCCTGGCGTACAGATCGAAAACCGGGGCTGGATCACGATGGCTATCCATAGCCTCGTAACAGGCTCCTTGACGCAATTGGTCAGGTCAACAACGGAGGGATCGCCATGTTGCATTACGCCATCGTGTTTTTTATTATCGCGTTGATTGCCGCGCTATTTGGTTTTACCGGCATCGCAGCCGGTGCTGTTGAAATCGCCAAGATTCTGTTTTTCATATTCATATTGCTGTTTCTGGCATCCCTTATCATGGGTTTGATGCGACGAAAGTGAGTCACTTGAATACAACAGGCGAAAATTCATTGGCCGTTCTCTGTGTGAATGTCGCAGGCGGAGCGAACTGGGTACGCGGCCTCGGCGGTCTCGAGGCTTCGTATGTGGTCGAACGCTGTGCCAAACGTATTCGGCGCTCCGTTGAATCGCATGGCGGACGTCTGGTGGATTACCAGGGCAGCAAGCTGATGGCTTTCTTTGCCAATGGCGTTCAGGCGTTTACTTCTGCCGTCGAGATCCAGCAGCGGGTAGCTGCGTTGCCTCCCCATTCCGGATTCCCGTTGGTGGTTGGGGTCGGTCTGTGTGCCGGACATCAGGCCAGGGAAGGACGGTATTTCCCGGCCGCAGGAGACAATCCGGCGGCCAACCTGTCGGTGGTCGCGCCGCCCGGCCGAATCATGCTCAGCGTACCCAGGCGGGCCAAGCTTTTCCCCTGGCTGGAGCTGGCCGGGAACAGCGTGCCCGAGGTGGTTCTCAAATGTGGCAAGCGGCGCCTCGGGGTATTTCAAGTCCCCGCCCAGGAACCCGCCCAGATGGCGTTGAGCCTGGCCCTGGCCGATGCGGGCGATGGTGCAGGGCGGCTCGGCCTGCGTTTCCGGGGCGTCGATATGGTGCTCGACGAGAGCCAACCCATTACCCGAATTGGCCGCCTGCCTGACAGCGACCTGATCGTTCGCGCGACCCGCTGCTCCCGCCAGCACGGCCGGATCGAAAGGCGCCTCGACCGGTTTGTCTATATCGATCAAAGCACGAACGGCACTTTCCTGACGCCTGAAAAGCAGGCCGAGAGGTTGGTCCATCACCAGGAAGTACTCCTGTTTGGCCGGGGCATACTCAGCTTTGGCGGGCCGGCCGCAGCCAAAGGGGCAGAAATCATCCGATTCGAGACGATGGGATTTGCTGGCTAGCCAATTCGGCCCGAAAGCGGGGGCTTATGGCCAGGCAAGCGGTTCGAGGATACGGCCGAGGAGCCTTGGAGTGCATCCAGACCATTTCATTTTTGGCTGTTTTTTACGGTAGACCGTAGCAAGCCTGGTTGACCGTCAGATTCATCGCTTTCCAGGATGTTGCCGGTAGTCGATGATTTTTCATGGGGATCTCATCGGGATGCTGACACGGGGAAAGTTGCCTGTCCCTGTGCCAGGTCCCTACGAAATCAGCGTGTCGGCGGGACGACTACGATGGTACTGCCGGTGGTAGTGCCGCCGGCGCCAGTCTTTCCTTTGGCTCCCGTCGCACCTGTGCTGCCCTGACTCCCGGTTGCGCCGGTATCGCCGACTGCGCCGGTATTGCCGGTATTGCCTTGGGTTCCCGTTTCGCCCTGGGCACCGGTGTATCCGGTATTGCCCTGGTTGCCGGTCGAACCCTTGGCGCCGGTGCTACCCGTACTGCCGGTATTGCCCGTGTTACCGGTGCTGCCGGTACTGCCTCGCTCGCCCTGAGGGCCCGCCGGTCCGGTACAGGCGCCCAGACCGAAGGCGGCAATGATCAATATCGTGCTGAGTGACTTATTCATGATTTTCCTCTTGTGTCGTACGCGGCCGAAAAGCCGCATGCCCCAGCCTGATTCGGTGTAGGGGCGAGGTCTGTTCGCTGGCACGCACAGCTTGGATTTACTCGTTGTCGCCAGGTCGCTAAGGCCAAATACGATTTTCCCGAGTGTTCGCTAGCGCACCGACCACTTTCCAGTTGGGGGGTTTCATAGACCATCACGACATGGGGAACCCGGCATGCTTTATTCAATTGACCTTCTCGCGGCAGGCAGCCTTGTTGTTGACCACATGCTTCCGGCGATCATGTTGTTCTTTGCGCTGGCTCTGGCCATCGTATTCATCGACTGAAAGGAGACTTCCATGAACCAGAAACCCAAAGAAGCGCCCCACAAATCCGGGCAAACACCACCTTCCTATTCGGAAGAAGTGATCAAGCAGAAACAAAAGGCAGAGCAGCGGGAGATCGCCGGCCGGCACAAGAATAGCGGCCCCAAGGATCACAAGGGCGCCCGATAAGACGCCTTGCCGTGCCTTGGGGTTCAAGTGAAAAACTTCCCGATTGTGTGTGTTGGTGGTTCGGCTGGTGGCCTCGACGCCTATATCCGGCTATTGCAAAATCTGCCGGCCGATATGGGCGTGGCCATTGTCATCGTCAATCACATCACCATCATGCCGACGCAACTCCACAAGGTACTCCCGAGCTTCACCACGATGCCGGTAGACCTGATCACGGATAATTTGCTGATTGAGCCGAACCGGGTATTCATCATCCCGGCAAATCGCGATTTGCATGTCGAGGCGGGCGAGTTCCAACTCGAGCCGATCTCAAAGCCACGCGGCTGGCCCGATGTGATCACGGTATTCCTTCGCTCGCTGACCCGGCACTGGGACGGCCAGCTAATTGCGGTCATTGTCTCCGGTTACGACGGCGATGGTGCCGAAGCGCTATGTGGCATCAGGGAAGTCGGGGGAATCACCATTGCCCAGAAGCTGAGCACGGCAATCCAGCCGGACATGCCCGAGAGTGCCATTGCCAGCGGGTGCATCGATCTCATCCTTTCGCCAGAAGCGATCGCTCAGGAAATCGTGCGAATCGCCCACCGCCAGATTTGAACGACCGTGGACAATGAAAACCTTCAAGGCCGGGCAAGTATTTTTGCCATGTGTGCGGAAGCGAACCGAACCCTTGATTCGGTCGATGGAATATGAGCATCACGGCATAGCGCTGGTCAGCGCTAATGCATGGCTCTGTCGGCGTTGCAGCAGCAAGCCAACGGTGCCAGCGCAAATTCGCCGTGGCAGAACCATCCATAACCGTAAAGGGTAGACACCATGATTATCAAACTCGCTGCAAGCATTCTCGTAAGCGCTTCACTGATGCTCCCAATGGCCGGCTATACGGCGGATTCAGACAAATCTTCAGCAACCACGATGGTCAAGGATTCGGTCATCACCACCAAGATCAAGGCTGAACTGGCTGCCGAAAAAATGTCCAGCCTCGTCAATATCAGCGTCGATACGGATAACAAGGGCGCCGTGACGCTGGGCGGCACGGCTGCCAGCAAGGCGGCAGTAGACAAGGCCGTATCGATTGCCAAAGCGGTCAAGGGTGTGACTTCAGTCGACAATCAGATCAAGGTCGTGGCAGACAAGTGAGTTGCGTTTCCTGTGATCGACACGACGTCCCGGACTGCGACAAAGCACCGGGACGTGCAAAAAAGGAGTTGTGATGAGCGGTTATGTTCAGAATATTGAAAAACTTGCCGTTGAAAATGACGACTTCCGCCGAGTGTTATACACGGCAAAAAATTCCCAGCTTGTCCTGATGTCGCTGAAACCTCAGGAAGACATCGGCGCCGAGATTCACAAGGTGGACCAGTTCTTCCGCGTTGAGGAAGGCGCTGGCGAGGCGGTGCTGAATGGTGCCCGGACGGCGATTCAAGCCGGCTTCGCGGTTCTCGTTCCGGCCGGCGTGAATCACAACATCATCAACACCGGCACCGTGCCGCTCAAGCTTTATACGCTCTATGCCCCGCCCAATCATCGCGATGGGGTCATCCACAAAAGCCGTTCGGATGCCGAGGGTGATAGCGAGCATTTCAACGGCAAAACGACAGAACAAGGGAGCATCAAATGAATGCGCCATCGATCACCCTAGGAGAGCAACATGAATGTTGTAGACAACCTTCGCGGACGCCAGGAACGACGCCAATTTGACTCCGTCTTGGCGGCCGGACATTTCGACCGGCGTCACATTATTGAACGGAGACGCCCCGAGATGGAAATCTTGAGGTTATCCGATATCGATTGGCAGGCATATTTTGGGGATTCGCCCAGGCTGTCTGAAAAATCGTTACACAAGATTGCCCAGGAAGCCGACGCGTTCA
This sequence comes from Ferribacterium limneticum, assembly GCF_020510585.1. Taxonomy (GTDB): domain Bacteria; phylum Pseudomonadota; class Gammaproteobacteria; order Burkholderiales; family Rhodocyclaceae; genus Azonexus. Next base: position 1,791,091 of record NZ_CP075190.1, read on the forward strand.
ATAAAACGCACAGTGGCCAACGGTAGCGACGGCAACTCTGTCGCTGGCTGTTGACCGGGCAATCGATCAGGATTCCCCCATTTTCTTCACCAGACTTGTTCAACGAAGCAGGGCTGTTTTACCTTTGCCCCGGCTCCCCAAAGGCCGGGGTTTTTTTGATCGTCGTTTCCACGGTCAACCGGAAATATTGGCCAAATTTGAAATCGCCGAGTCCGCTCCACAATCGGGGAGAAAAAAAGCCCGGAACGGCCAGGCCGTCCGGGGCAAAGTACTCAAGGTGTCCATGTAGAGGCGGGGAACCGGACACCCATGCCTATTCTGTTTTATATGATGATGGTCTTCTGTCTGGTGGCGCACATAGTGAAATTGTCCGGCTAATTGCCGATGTTTTTTGGGTGTGATGGCGCACAGATGCGGCGGATGGTATCGGCTAGCCTGAGCTGTCATCCGTAACTTACGGATCATCCAAAGGAGAATAGACATGGACGAATATCGCCACCACGTATCAGGTTTTTTTGCTCACCGTACCGAGGCCGAAGGCGCGCTTTCCAGTCTCGTTGCACGCGGTCTGCCGCGCGCTCAGGTCCAGCTTTTCGATGCCGAATCGGGCCCTGCCGTTACCGAAATCAAGGGCGAGAGCAATGAGGTGCTGACCAATGTACTGGTCGACGGCGCCATTGGCACGGCAGTGGGTACCGGTATCGGTGCCCTTGCCCAACTCGCATTGGTGGCTGGAAGCGTCACCCTGTTCGTTGCCAGCCCATTGGTTGCACCGCTCGTCATGCTGGGCTGGGGCGCCAGTCTGGGTGCCTTTGTCGGAGCTGCCGCGGGTGCCAACACCGGTGTTGAACACAAGGATGGCCGGCTAGCCGACCTGGTCCGCGACGCCATCGCCAGTGGTCAGGTCGTGCTGGTCGCAGAGACCAGAACGGAGCAGGAGACGGCGGTGGCGCGCGAAGTCATCGAGGCGGCAGTAGGCGAAATCAAGGATTCCGTGAGTACGGTGTGAACCTGGATTAGTCGCTTCTGCCACCTACCGTACGGTCAGGAAAGGCAATAAATGATGCGAATGTTTAATGCGATATCCTGGGTAGCCTGTTTGGCCTCGCTGTCACTCGCTGCCTGCAGCGAGATGGCGACGCTGCCGGTTTCAGCCGGCAGCGGGCTGCGACCGACGCTGCCCCCGCCAGTGCGGACAACGACACCGACCGTCAATATCGCCCCGGCGATAGGCTGGCCGGCCGGGACGAAGCCGACCGCCGCGCCGGGTACCCGCGTCGCGGCGTTCGCCAACGGTCTGGATCATCCGCGCTGGCTGTATGTCTTGCCCAATGGCGATGTACTGGTGGCGGAGACCAATGCACCACCAAAGCCGGATGATGCCAAGGGCATCAAGGGCTGGGTGATGGGCTTGGTGATGAAGCGGGCGGGGGCTGGTGTGCCCAGCGCCAACCGCATCACCCTGTTGCGTGACAGCGATGGCGACGGTGTCGCCGATTTTCGCGCGGTCCTGCTCGAAGGCCTGAATTCCCCGTTCGGCATGGCTTTGGTGGGTAACGATCTGTACGTGGCCAACTCGGATGCCGTGCTGCGTTTTCCCTATGCGGCCGGCGATACCCACATAAGCGTCCCCGGCCGCAAGGTGGTGGCGCTGCCTGCGGGGTCAATCAATCACCACTGGACCAAGAACCTGATTCCCAGTCAGGATGGAAGCAAGCTTTACGTCACAGTGGGCTCAAACAGCAATGTCGCCGAACGCGGAATGGCAGTGGAGGAAGGGCGAGCGGCGATCTGGGAAGTTGATGCCAGGACCGGTTCGCACCGGATCTTTGCCTCCGGCCTGCGCAATCCGAATGGCCTGGCCTGGGAAAAACAGACCGGCATGTTGTGGACGGTGGTCAATGAGCGCGATGAACTGGGCAGCGATCTGGTTCCCGATTACCTGACTTCAGTCCGCGACGGTGGCTTCTACGGCTGGCCCTACAGCTACTACGGCCAGCATGTCGACGAGCGGGTCACGCCGCAACGTCCCGATCTGGTCGCCAAGGCGATCGCGCCCGACTATGCGCTCGGGCCGCATACCGCTTCGCTCGGTTTGGCATCTTCCTCAGGCACGAGTTTGCCGGCCAGCTTCGCCAGCGGCATGTTCGTCGGCCAGCACGGCTCGTGGAATCGCCAGCCAGCCAGTGGCTACAAGGTGATCTTCGTTCCCTTCGCAAACGGGACGCCGGATGGTGGCTTGCCGGTCGATGTGCTGACCGGATTCCTTGACGAGAAAGGCAAGGCCTACGGCAGACCGGTCGGTGTGGCGCTCGACAAGCACGGTGCCTTGCTGGTGGCCGACGATGTCGGCAATGTGATCTGGCGGGTGACTGGCCAGTAATCGACTGGCCACGTCTTTATGCGGTCGGAAACTGTCGTTGCAGACTCGGTTTCGATTTTCCGTACCTCTGGGCAAACCACCAGCATCCCCCGCTTAGTCCCATGCCGAAAACGAGGTGAGTGACCAGCGTTACCCAGTCGCGGGCGACCGAGAACCACGGAAACAGCGCCGTAAAGCCATATAGATTGATGACGTAAATGCCCAGCCCGTATACCGCGCCGACAGCGATGGCTGGTCCGGCAGGCAAGCGCGCGGCGAGCATGGCGGGAAGCAGCGCGTAAGCGATCGACAGCGCAAAGTGGATCAGCGTGGCGACCAGCAGGATGTCCCACTGGGCGGTCGACGGTGGGGGCAAAACACCTGGGCCCATGAGCAGGGCCGCCGTCAGACGGGCATCGCGAAAAAGGGTTTCGAGGATGGGCATACCGGCCAGCCCCCACAGGGCGATCTGGGCAACTGTCGCCAGGATGCCGGCGCCAATGCCGACCGTCAGCAAGACCAACGGATTGATCATGCCGCCTTCCCGCATGTGCCCGGGCAATGCCTTGGGCTCGTCTTTTACAGCCATCAAGTCGATGCTTTCCTCGGCGACCAGTGCCGCATCAAGGCGCCTGGCCAGTCCTTCGCCGCCCTGCGTCATGATCCGCGCATGGTTGCGAATGAACATCGGGCGAGCCAGCGGGGCGAGAAGATTCATCCACCACCGTACGCTGCGGACATGCCATTCGTAACGGACGACGCTGACCTCGCCATTGTGGGCAAAAAGCCATCGGCCCGTCCCTTCAAGGTCGCCCCGCGCCCGCCCCTCGATGGCCACCAGTGCTTCGATGCGTGTGGCGCGTACTTCGAATACTACGGGGTAGGGCAGGTCACCCCGCCAGGAATAGCGTCGTATGCTGTCAATACCATCGCTATCGCCGGGTGCCGTCAGCTCGACTTTTTCGGCGCCCGGCCACCACTCCGGCCAGCGCCCGGAGTCGAGTATGGCCTCGTACACCTCAGCCAGTGGTGCATCGATGTGCCAGGTCGTCAGCAGGTGATATTCGGTCGCTGTGCCCCCGGCGCTTCTCGTTGTCATGAATGATTGAACCTAATCACCTTTGGCCCGGCGAGCTGATTTTTCCAGTTGCACCAGCGCGCTCAACAGTTTCTTGATGAGATTCCGGCTTCGCTCGTCGGTCAGGACGCCGTTCTGGTCGAATCGTTCGGCCGCGTTACCGATCATGACTTCGGGCTGAACGACGACCGGCATGTCGAGCGCCACCAGAATTTTCCGGAGATCGTATTGGGCGCGGGCGGTGCCGAAGTTGCCGATGGAAACACCCATGATGGCCGCTGTCTTGCCCTGCCAGGCGCTTTGACCATAGGGCCTGGTGCCCCAGTCGATGGCGTTTTTCAAACCTCCCGGTAGCGAGTAGTTGTATTCCGGCGTAGCAAACAGGATGGCATCGGCGGCGATGATCTTCTGCTTGAATTCAAGCACGGCGGCGGGTGGCGCCATTTCGTCATCCTGATTGAAAACCGGAATCCCCTGGAGGTTCACTATTTCCAGTGTTACGCCATCGGGCAGTAGTTCCTGCGCTGCTTTCAGGGCGAAAGCGTTGTACGACTCTTTGCGCAAACTGCCAACAATTCCCAGAATATTGATCTTGTTCATTTTCATGCCTCCTTTGTTTAGCCGCGAAGAGAATGCCAGCCGGAAAGAAACTGCTCTGTGCGACAGCGTACACAAGATACCCGGCCGTCCTATATGCGGTGCCGAACGGAAAATGTTGTATCGGTGTCAGATAGTTCACCAGGCTTGTCATTTGAGCGTTTAGCGCAGTAACCAGTTCAACAGGAGCCGGCTGAAATGTCTTTTTCCGTTTGGGCGCTGGTCGTCGGCGCGCTCCTGATTGCCATGGCCCTGGCCGGATCGCTGATGAAGCGACTTCCGCTCAGTGCCTCCATGTTCTATCTGGCAGTCGGTTACATGCTGGGGGCTGGTGGTTTTGGCTTCATGACCGTTGATCCGCGTCTCATCTCCGGCCTCCTAGAGCGGGTGGCGGAAGTTGCGGTGCTGATTTCATTGTTTTCGGTCGGCTTGAAACTGGGGCTGCCGTTCTCCAGCCATCACTGGCGCCTGCCCTTGCGGCTGGCGTTTGTCTCGATGACGCTGGTCGTTGTCCTCATCGCGCTGGTTGGTTTCTTTTTGCTCGGCATGTCAATTGGTGCGGCGATTCTGCTCGGTGGCATTCTGGCCCCGACCGACCCCGTGCTGGCATCGGATGTCCAGGTCGAGGAAGCTTCTGATCGCGACCGCCTGCGCTTCAGCCTGAGTGGCGAGGGCGGGTTCAATGACGGCGCCGCCTTTCCCTTCGTCATGCTTGGCCTTGGCCTGCTCGGCATGCACGAACTCGGGGCATGGGGGTGGCGCTGGCTGGCCATCGATGTGGCCTGGTCGCTGGTCGGCGGCTTGTTTATCGGCGGCCTGCTCGGCACGATGATTGGTCGCCTGGTGATCTATCTGCGAACGCAGCATAAGGAAGCCGTCGGGCTCGATGAATTCCTGGCACTCGGACTGGTCGCGCTGGCCTTCGGTGTGGCAACACTGGCCTCGACTTATGGTTTTCTTGCCGTTTTCGCCGCTGGGCTGGCCTTGCAACGCGTCAAGGAGCGCTCGCGGGCGCAAAAGGTGCCGGATGAAGTAACGGCCGGCTTGCAGGACAAGGAAGCTCATCTCGCCGTGGCGACCCATCCCGATCTGGCCGGCCCTTACCTGATGCAGGCGGTGCGTGGTTTCAACGAGCAGCTTGAACGTCTTGCCGAGCTGGTCATCGTCCTCGCCGTGGGGGCCATGCTGGCCTATATCGAAGTCGAGCTGGAGACGGTGGTCTTCCTCGTTCTCCTGTTTTTTGTCCTGCGCCCGGTCTCGGTATGGCTGGGCTTGCTGGGGGCTCCGGTCTCGGGTGATCAGCGCCTGTTGATTGCCTGGTTCGGCATTCGCGGTATTGGTTCGATCTACTACCTGATGTTTGCCCTCAATCACGGACTTACCGGTGCCTTGGCTGATCAGGCAATTAATCTTACGCTCTCGGCCGTGGCCGCATCGATCATCGTGCACGGCATTTCGGTAACGCCTTTGATGTCGCTTTACGCCCGGCGGCAGGCCGGCAAGAGCCGCCGATCCGATTCAGAGAACCGACGCCACGACATTCGCTGACTGACCCGCTTCAGCATCGGCCAGCAGGCAGGCATCATTGCGCACGGCGTGGGCAATGGGCAGCTTGGCATCTTGCTGCCAGGCGAGCAGGGCAGCTGATTTGTCGGCGCCGGTGACCAATACCAGTTGCTGGCGGCAAGCGCGCAATGTCTGAAAGTTCAGGCTGACCCGTTCGCTGGGCGGTTTTGGCGCCCCGTGCACAGCAATTACCGGGGCAATATGGTCACCGTTCGTCGAAAACAGGCTGGCGGTATGTCCATCTTCTCCCATGCCGAGCAGCACGAGGTCAAAGGGCTGCCGGTCGACAACCAGTGTTGAATATTCGGCCGCCGCCCGTGCAGCACCAAGTTCGGCCGGAATAGGGTGAATTTGTCTGGCCGATATGGCCACGGGTGAAAGCCAGACATCCTGCGCCATGCGTGAGTTTCGTCCGGGGTGGTCGGCCGGCAGGCACCGCTCGTCACTCCAGAATATTTCCCAGGCGCTCCAGTCCTGAGCCATCCCGGCGAGCATTTCATAGGTTCGTCGCGGCGTATTGCCACCGGCCAGGACGATGCGAAATACCTGGCGTTCACGGATTGCCGCGTCGGCGGCGGCAATAATGATGCGGCAGGCCTGAGCGGCGACATCTTCCGATTTTGGCAATATTTTGCTGTTGACCGGAAGCATTAGAGTTTGCTTTCAGGTTTGTCATTGCAGCTCAGCGTCTGCCGCCATTCCCGATCCGCCTGGCCAAATATCTGGTCCGCTGCTTTCGGCCCCCAACTGCCAACCGGGTATTGCAATGGCGGGCGCTCGTCGTCGGCCCAGCCGCGCATGACGGGATCGACCACATTCCATGCCGCCTTGACCTCGTCATAGCGCAGGAAGAGCGAACGATCACCCTGAATGACATCCATCAGCAAGTCTTCGTAAGCGTCGGCCTTGCGTTCGCCGGGATTGCCGACCGACGCATCCATCGAAATCTGACGGGTGCGGGTTTCCTGGCCGGGCACCTTGGCGGATATTTCCATCTGCACCACATCGTCCGGCTGAATGCCGATCAGCAACCAGTTCGGATGGACGGCGGAGGCCCCCGATCCTTGAAAAAGCTGCATCGGTGGTTCGCGGAAACGCACGGCAACCATCGAGCGCCGCTCCTTAAGGCGCTTGCCGGTACGCAGATAGAACGGCACATCGCGCCAGCGCCAGTTATCGACATAAAGCTTGAGCGCGGCATAAGTTTCCGTATGACTGCCGGCGGCGACGCCCGCCTCCTGCTGATAGCCGGCATACTGGGCGCGCACCGCATGGCTGGCCAGTTGCGGCTGGCCCAATGGACGAATCGAGCGCAGCACCTTGACCTTTTCATCACGCAGCGATTCGGCCTCCAGCGATACCGGCGGCTCCATCGCCAGCAAGGCCAGTACTTGCAGCAGGTGGCTCTGGATCATGTCGCGCGTCGCGCCGCCATGCCGGTCGTAATAATTGGCCCGACCGTCCAGACCGATGGTTTCGGCGTGCGTGATCTGAACGTGGTCGATGTAATGGCGGTTCCACAGCGGTTCCAGGATCATGTTGGCAAAGCGCAGGACCAGCAGATTCTGTACGGATTCCTTGCCGACGTAATGATCGATGCGGTAAATCTGCTCTTCGTCGAGGCGCGTATTGAGCTCATGCTGCAAGTCGCGTGCGCTTTGCAGGTCGTGGCCGAAGGGCTTTTCGATCACCATCCGTCGCCAGCCTGTGCGCTCCACCAGCAAGCCGGCCTGGGCCAGCCTGATGGTGATCGGCACGTAGAACTCGGGGCTGACCGAGAGGTAGAAAATCACGTTGTTGCCGCACACGCTAGCCCCCATCCAGGCATCAAGCGCCTGATAGAAGGCCGCATCTTCCAGGTTGCCGGCGAGATAGTCGATGCGCTGGAGAAAGCTGTCGAGTAGCGCCGCATCGGCTGTTTGCAGATGCTTTTCTACCTCGGCTCGCCAACTATCCTGGGCATAGGGCGTCCGGCCGCAGCCTAGAATACGGACGTCTGGTGCGAGGTGACCCAGGCTGTGCAACTGGTACAAGGCGGGCAGGAGCTTGGCCATCGCCAGATTGCCGGTCGCCCCGAAGATGACGTAGGCGTGCGATTCGCTGGCGCAATTCATGACGCGATCTCTTCGCCGCCATCGCCCAGCCAGCGGGTGTGAAAGTGGTTCGACTCGTCGCCGTCGGTACGCTGGTAGGTGTGCGCACCAAAGAAATCCCGCTGTGCCTGAATGATGTTGGCCGAGCCGTTGGCGCAGCGATAGCCGTCGTAGAACGACAGGGCCGAACTCAGAGCCGGTGCCGCTACCCCATGCTTGACAGCGAGCATCACCGCGAGACGCCAGCCGGCTTCCGAGGCTTTGACTTCGGCCGCAAAAAACGGGTCCTGTAGCAGGCTGGGCGGCACTGGCTCACGTTCAAAGCTGTTCTTGATGTCGGTCAGAAAGCGGCTGCGGATGATGCAGCCAGCACGCCAGAGCAGGGCGATGTCACCAAACGGCAAGGCCCAGCCGTTCGTTTTGGCAGCGGATTGCATGAGCATGAAGCCCTGGGTGTAGGAGACCAGTTTCGCGGCATACAAGGCGTCGTGCAGAGCATCGAGATACATCGATCTGTCCGACTCTGCCACGAGCGTCGGAACACTGCCGAGCAGCGCTGCGGCGGCAACCCGTTCGGACTTTCGCGCCGATAGCATGCGGGCATGCACAGCTTCGCTGATCAGGGTTAGCGGCACGGCATTGGCGAGGGCATCATGGGCGGTCCACACACCGGTGCCTTTATTCCCGGCCATGTCGAGAATCCGCTCAACCAGAGGGCTGCCGTCGCGATCGCGCTGACGCAGTATGCGGGCGGTGATTTCGATCAGATAGGATTCAAGCCGACCGCCATTCCAGGCCGCGAAGCAGTCGGCCATGTCGTCGTGGCTGAGGCCGAGGGCATGTTGCATGAGGTGGCAGACTTCGGCGATCAGTTGCATGTCGCCGTATTCAATACCGTTGTGAATCATCTTGACGTAATGGCCGGCCCCGCCATCGCCCAGCCATTGGCAGCAAGGTACGCCGTCAACCCGGGCGGCGATGGCCTGAAACATGTCGCGGATGACAGGCCAGGCAGCGGCAGCCCCGCCGGGCATCAGTGACGGCCCGAAGCGGGCGCCGTCCTCGCCACCGGAAACACCCATTCCGACGAAATGGATGCCCCAGGCGGCCAGCTCAAGCCACCGGCGATTGCTGTCCTGATAGTTGGAGTTGCCGCCGTCGATCACGATGTCGCCGGGTTCCAGCAAGGGCTGCAGTTGTTCGATGACCGCCTCGACGGCCCGACCGGCAGTCACCATGAGCAGAATCACGCGGGGCGAGCCAAGCTGGCTGACCAATTGCTGAAGATTGTCGGCCACGGCGATGGTCCGGCCTTGCCCATGAGTCTCGATGAATTCTGAGGTAACCGCACTTGTCCGGTTGTACACGCTCACGCGGTAGCCCTTGTCGCTCAGGTTGAGCGCCAGATTGGCACCCATCACGCCAAGGCCAACGATGCCGATGTCTGATTTGGTCATGCCAGCGTCTACCTTCGTATAGTGTCGTGCCGTTGTCGGAATGACCACGTTCTTTTCGGGAGATTCCTCCCGCCTCAGAGAATGAAGTGGGTATTGATGAAATTCGATTTGTTGCCGAGCACGATGGCGTCGAGCAGTTTTTTTGACGCCTCGGTCTGCTTGGCGGCGACCATGGTGCGGATCGAGAAGGCGCGCAGGGCGTCGTGCACGGACAGCGTGCCTTCGGCCGAATCCTTGCGGCCGACGAAGGGGAAGACATCCGGGCCGCGCTGGCACTGGCAATTGATATTGACCCGACACACCTGATTGACCAGGGTATCGACCAACGAGGCGATCTGCCCCGGATCGCTGCCGAAGATGCTGACCTGCTGGCCGTGGTCGGAGGTGATCACATAGTCGAGTGGCGTCTCGATGTCCTCGAAGGTAGCGACCGGGATGATCGGCCCGAACTGTTCCTCGCGGTAGAGCTTCATGCCCTCTTTGACTGGAAAGAGCACGGCCGGATAGAACAGGGTTTCGACCGTGCCGCCGCCGCCCGGGTTGATCACCTTGGCGCCTTTTTCAATGGCATCGGCGATGCACTCGTTCATGTAGGCGACCATTTCCATCTCGGGCAGCGGCGTCAGCATGACGCCTGCTTCCCACGGCATGCCGATGGCCAGCTTGCCGACCTCTTCGCAGAAGCGGCGCAGGAATTGTTCGGCAATCGACTGGTGCACCAGGATCATCTTGATCGCCGTGCACCGCTGGCCGTTGAAGGAGAGCGACCCGGTGATGCATTCCTTGACCGTCAGCTCGATGTCGGCGTCGGCCATGATGATCGCCGCGTTCTTGGCGCCGAGGCCGAGAATGGCGCGCAGGCGGTTGGTCTTCGGGTGCGATTTCTTGAGCTGGTCGGCTACTTCAGAGGAGCCGATCAGGGCCAGTACATTGACCTTGCCCGACCCCATGATGTGCGGCACGACGACGTGACCCTGGCCGTAAACAATGTTGATGACGCCCGGCGGGAAGGCGCTGCGGAAGGCTTCGAGCATCGGGTAATAGAGCAGCACGCCGAAACGCGGCGGCTTGAAGAGCACGACATTGCCCATGATCAGCGCCGGGATCAGCGTGCTGAAGGTCTCGTTCATCGGGTAGTTGTACGGCCCCATGCACAGCGCGATGCCGACCGGCGAGCGGCGGATCTGGGCGATGGTGCCGTCGACAATCTCGAAGCGCGAATTGCTGTTGTCGAGCCGCTTGAGCTCCTCGACGGTGGCGCGGATGTAGTCGATGGTGCGGTCGAATTCCTTCTGCGAATCGGCCAGGCTCTTGCCGATTTCCCACATGATCAGGTTCACGATCTCGCGGCGGCGGGCGACGATCTGGTTGGTGAAGTCGCCGACGCAGGCAATGCGTTCGGCCACCGACAGGTTCGGCCACTGGCCGCGACCGTGATCGTAGGCGGTAACGGCGGCGGCCAGCGCTGCATCAGCCTCGACGGTGCCGGTGACTGGCACGCTGCCCAGTTCGACATGGCTCAGCGTGCCATCGGCCGCCTGGACGCAGACCGGCGAATGCACCGTCCGCGTCTCGCCTTTCCAAATCTGCATTTCGCCGTTGATCAGAATGGCGCGTTGGTGGATGGGGGCGAGAATCCGGCAGTCGCCGGGAATCTCGCTTTCGCGCGGGAACAGTGCGGCCAGCTGCTCGGCGGTTTTCATCGGCTAGTAGCGGTTCGGATTGTTCGGACGCGTGTCATGGCGATCCGGCACACCATCGCGGTCGCGATCATGGCTGCGATTCGGTTGGCCATCGCGATCCCCGCGGTGTCTGTCTCCGTCACGATAGGGACCGTCGTATACGACACAGCCGGATAACAGGCTGGTGATGGCAATCAATATAACGGCAAGTTTTTTCATGGGATTACCTCACTGGGTTTCAAGTTGGACGGACAGGGTGATCGGAGCGTTCAATAGTTTTGATACCGGGCATTCATGTTTGGCGATATTGGCGACGCGTTCCAGATCGGCCTTGCTCGCTCCCGGAACACTGGCTTTCAGGTCGAGATGGATGGCGGTGATCGAGAATGCCCCGTCAACCTTGGCGAAGGTCACGACAGCCTCGGTTTGCAGGCGATCCGCTGTCATGCCTTCCTTCTCCAGTTGCGCCGCCAGAGCCATGCTGAAGCAGCCGGCGTGGGCGGCGGCGATCAGCTCCTCCGGGTTGGTGCCGGGGCCTTCCTCAAAGCGCTCCTTGAAGCCGTATTGAGCCTTGGCCAATATTCCACTTTGCGTCGAGATGGTTCCGGTGCCTTTCTGGAGGCCGCCACTCCAGGCGGCTGATGCAGTTCTTTTCATGGTGACTTCCTTGCCGACTGGTCAGTTGGCGATGCGTATCGGCTTGCCCGGCAGTTGCGCCCGGATTTCGCCGTTCGGGTGGGCCTCGCTATGGACGTTGACGTACAGATTGCCAGCCAGATAGGCGGTGTACTGGGCTTCGCTCAGCCTGGCGTCGGCGGGTACCGTGAATGCCTTGTCGCCCTTTTTGATCAGGGTAACGATCGGCGGCCCATTCTTGCCGACCGCGCCCTCGTGGATATGCGCCATCGTCGGCACCATGTCCGAGATGTCAATACTGCCGCTAACCGAGCGATTGGGCAGGACGCTGATATTCACCTTGCCGGTTGCCGAAGTAGTGACGGGGGGCACCTCGGCCGCACCGCTCAGAGAAATCGAGATGGGCGACTCGGCGTACAGATTGGCCGCTGCCAGCAGCATTGCCAGCGGGACCAGGCGGCTGAACAGGCGGCTGAAGCTTGATTGCGTGGTCATTTGGGGCGCCTCCGGGGGGAAAGGGAACAAGCATGGTGCGCCGGAGGGGAGCCGGTTTCTGTTCGCCAACGCACACAGCCTCAATTCCCGTTGTCTATGTTGGCTGGCGCACTGAATTGTTTTCATTCGGACTGCATAGTCGTCGTGGCAGCACAGGGCTGCCCTGGTATTGGAGGTCGCAGATGAATGACGAAATAGAACACGAACACCTCAAACCCACTCGCCACCTCGCCACACAAGCGGGGTGTTGTCATTGGACGCCGATCGTTCCCGGCTCGGCCGATGCGCCGGCTGGGGCCAGGGAAGAAACGGTGACGCCAAACCCGGTGGAATCCGCTGCGCCTTCTGGCGAGAAAAAGCCGGATTGAGCGAATCCATCTGATGGAATTCAAGGATTACTACAAGATCATGGGGGTGGCGCGCGACGCGACCCAGGACGAGATCAAGCGCGCCTATCGGCAACTGGCGCGCAAATACCATCCGGACGTCAGCAAGGATCCGGCGGCCGAGGCGCGTTTCAAGGAACTCGGCGAGGCCAACGCGGTGCTCAAGGATATCGAAAAGCGTGCCGCCTACGACCGGTTGGGCGCCAACTGGCAGGCCGGGCAGGATTTCCGGCCGCCGCCGGACTGGAATGCCGGTTTCGAGTTTTCCGGCGATGGCGGGAACGGCAAGGGCGCCGAGGATTTCAGCGATTTTTTCGAATCCCTGTATGGCCATGGTTTTGCCGGTACAAGCCGGGGCCAGCGAGAGTTTCATGCCCGCGGCGAGGACCGGCACGCCCAGGTCATGATCGATCTGGCCGACGCCTACAGCGGTGCGACCCGGATCATCACGCTCCGTACGCCCGAGGTGGATGCCAACGGCCGGGTGACGATGCGCTCGCATCAGCTCAATGTCACCATTCCGCGCGGCGTTCGGGCCGGGCAGCACATTCGTCTGGCCGGGCAGGGCGCACCGGGCATCGGGCAGGGCAAGGCCGGCGATCTCTATCTCGAGGTGGCGTTCAATCCGCACGCCCATTTCCGGGTCGAGCAGCGCGATGTCTTTCTCGATTTGCCGCTGGCGCCATGGGAAGCGGCGCTGGGGGCGACGGTCAGCGTGCCGATCCCAAACGCTATGGTCGACCTGAAAATTCCGCCAAATTCGAAATCCGGCAGCAAGCTGCGGCTCAAGGGCAAAGGCATTCCGGGCAACACGCCGGGCGACTTCTACGTTGTCTTGCAGGTGGTTTTGCCGACGGCTGACAGCGACGCCGACCGGGCTTTCTACGCCAGCATGGCCGAGCAGTTCAAATCCTTCAAACCGTGGTCCAGACTGGGAGCATAAGCATGGACAAGATGCTGCCGCAACCGAGCGCCATCATTCTCGAAGAGCAGACCGACCTGACCATCAGCGAAGTCTGCCAAGCCTGTGCCGTGCGGGTTGAAACCATTGTCGAACTGGTCGACGAAGGCGTGTTGTCACCCATTGGCCGCGAGCCGCACCGCTGGCGTTTCACCGGCACCCACCTGCGGCGTGCCACGGTCGCCATCCGCCTGCAACGCGATCTCGGCGTCAATCTGGCCGGCGCCGCGCTGGCCCTGCAACTGCTCGACGAACTCGATGCCCTGCAAGCCCGGCTTCAGGCGATGGGCAGGAATTGACTGGCTTGGCGCTGGGCGGGAAATACTTTAACGAGGATTCAAATCATGGAATGGCGAAATACGAACGAGCGGTATGGCTTGTTATCCATCGGACTGCATTGGTTGATGTTGCTGCAACTTGTCGCGGTCTATGCCTGCATCGATCTGCGAGAGTTCTTTCCCAAAGGCAGCGATCTGCGCGAGGCCCTGAAATTCTGGCACTTCAGTTTGGGTCTCTCGGTATTCCTGGTGGTCTGGATTCGCCTTGTTGCCCATATAACGGGGCCAGTACCCCGCGTCGTGCCAGCCTCGCCGGCCTGGCAAAGCGTGCCGGGCAAGCTGGTGCATGTCGCGCTCTACGGGCTGATGATCGCCTTGCCGGTGCTGGGCTGGCTGATACTGAGTGCCGAAGGCAAGGCTATCCCGTTTTTCGGCTGGCAACTGCCGGCACTGGTTGCTGAAGACAAAGGACTGGCTGACTGGAGCAAGGTACTTCATGAAACCGGCGGGACGATCGGGTATTTCGTCATCGGCCTGCACGCTCTGGCTGCCCTGTTTCATCATTATGTCCAGCGGGACAACACGCTGCGCCGCATGTTGCCGACGCGTCCATGACTCAATCAAGGAAAATGCCATGACCTCGACTGCTACGCCTCTCGCCGCCGACGAACTCGACCAGATGAACGCCTGGTGGCGCGCCGCCAACTACCTGTCGGTCGGCCAGATCTACCTGCTCGATAACCCGCTGCTCAAAACTCCGCTCAGCCTGGCCAACATCAAGCCGCGCCTGCTCGGCCACTGGGGTACGACGCCGGGTTTGAACTTCATCTACGTGCACATGAACCGGGCGATCAAGCAGTACGACCTCGACATGATCTTCATCGCCGGCCCCGGCCACGGTGGCCCCGGAGTGGTGGCGAATACCTGGCTGGAGGGTAGCTACAGCGAGTTTTACCAGGATATCTCGCAGGACGAAGAGGGCATCCGCCGGCTGTTCAAGCAGTTTTCCTTCCCCGGCGGCATTCCCAGCCACGCCTCGCCGGACACGCCGGGATCAATCCACGAAGGCGGCGAACTGGGTTACGCGCTGTTCCATGCCTACGGCGCCGTGTTCGACAATCCGCACCTGATCACCTGCTGCGTCGTCGGCGACGGCGAGGCGGAGACCGGGCCGCTGGCGACCTCCTGGCATTCGAATAAATTCCTCAATCCGCGCACCGATGGCGCCGTGCTGCCCATTCTCCACCTCAACGGCTACAAGATCGCCAACCCGACCATCCTGGCCCGGATCAGCCACAGCGAGCTGGAATGCCTGTTCGTCGGCTACGGCTACCAGCCCATTTTCGTCGAGGGTGACGACCCGGAAACCATGCACCAGTTGATGGCGGCTGCGGTCGACACGGCCATTGCCAGCATTGCCGCCATCCAGCGCAAGGCGCGCGAAGGCGGCGATGAGAGCCGTCCGCGCTGGCCGATGATCATCCTGCGTTCGCCGAAAGGGTGGACCGGGCCGAAAACGGTCGATGGCAAGCAGAGCGAAGGCTCCTGGCGTTCGCATCAGGTGCCGTTCAGCGACATGGACAAGCCGGAACACGTGCAATTGCTGGGCGAATGGATGGCCTCCTACAAGCCGGCCGAACTGTTCGATAACGGTGGCCGGCTGATGCCCGAGATCGCCGCGTTGGCCCCCCTCGGCCAGCGGCGCATGGGTGCCAACCTGCACGCCAATGGTGGCGCCCTGTTGCGCGACCTGCGTCTGCCCGATTATCGCGACTACGCCGTGGCGGTGCCGACGCCGGGTGGTTCGGTGGCCGAGGCGACGCGCGCCATGGGCGTTTTCCTGCGCGACGTGATGCGCCAGAACCCCGACAACTTCCGCGTCTTCGGGCCGGATGAAACTGCTTCCAACCGTCTCGGTGCCTTGTTCGAGGTCACCAACCGCAGCTGGATGGCCGAACATCTGGCCGGCGACGACCATCTGGCGCCCGATGGCCGGGTCATGGAAGTGCTGTCCGAACACGCCTGCCAGGGCTGGCTCGAAGGCTACCTGCTGACCGGCCGGCACGGCCTGTTCTCGTGCTACGAAGCCTTTATCCACATCGTCGATTCGATGTTCAATCAGCACGCCAAGTGGCTCAAGATGTGTGGCGAGATTCCCTGGCGGCGGCCGATTGCCTCGCTCAACATCCTGCTCACCTCGCACGTCTGGCGCCAGGATCACAACGGCTTTTCGCACCAGGATCCGGGCTTCATCGACCACGTGGTGAACAAGAAGGCCGACATCATCCGCGTCTATCTGCCGCCCGATGCCAACACGCTGCTCTACGTCACCGACCGCTGCCTGAAGAGCCGCAACCTGGTCAATGTCATCGTCGCCGGCAAGCAGCCGGACTGGCAGTGGCTGGACATGGAAGCCGCAATCAACCACGCCAGCGCCGGCATCGGTCTCTGGGAATGGGCCTGCAACGACCAGCCGGGCGAGCCGGATATTGTGCTGGCGTCGGCCGGCGACGTGCCGACACTCGAAATGCTCGCCGCCATCGACATCCTGCACAGACTGGCGCCAAGCTTGAAAATTCGCTTCATCAACGTCGTCGACCTGATGACCCTGCAACCGCAGGAAGAGCACCCGCATGGCCTGTCGAGCGACGAATTCGACTCGCTGTTTACGGCCGACAAGCCGATCATCTTCGCCTACCACGGCTATCCGTGGCTGATCCACCGGCTGACTTACCGGCGGACCAACCACGCCCGGCTGCACGTCCGCGGCTACAAGGAGGAGGGCACGACGACGACGCCGTTCGACATGGTCGTCCTCAACACCCTTGACCGTTTTCATCTGGTCATGGATGTGGCCAGTCGCGTACCCAAGCTGCAGGCGCAGGCGGCGCACATCAAGCAGGCGATGCGCGACAAGCTCAACGAGCACGCGCAATACATCCTCGAACACGGCGAAGACATGCCGGAAATCCTCGAATGGCAATGGTCGGGAGCAAAGTCATGAGCCAGAATCCGCTACTTGAACTCAAGGCCATCGGCCAGCACATCTGGCTCGACAACCTGTCGCGCACTCTGCTCCGCGAGGGTGGCCTGCAGCGCCTGATCAACGAGGACGGCATTGATGGCGTGACCTCGAATCCATCCATTTTCGAGAAAGCCATCGCCAACGGGACCTATTACCGTGAGGATCTGGAACGCCTGCGCGGTGCCGGACTCGATGCCGAGGCCTGTTACGAATCGCTGGTCATCGCCGACATCCGGGCGGCCTGCGCCATGTTGCTGCCGGCTTTTCGGGAGAGTCGGGGAGAAGCCGGTTACGTCAGCCTTGAGGTGTCGCCAGCGCTGGCCGACGATACGATAGGCACCGTCGCCGCGGCGCGCCGTCTGCTGCAACAGGTCGGCCTGGACAACGTCCTGATCAAAGTGCCGGCCACTCCTTCCGGAATTGAGGCTTTTTCCCGGTTGACCGCAGAAGGTGTGTCGGTCAACGTCACCCTGATCTTTTCGCTGGCCCAGTACGAGGCCGTGGTCCAGGCCTATCTGCGCGGGGCATTGCGCTGGCTGGAAAGCGGCGGCCAAGCCCGGCATTTGCGCTCGGTGGCCAGCGTCTTCCTGAGTCGCGTCGATACCGCGGTCGATAAACGTCTCGATGCCCTGGGGACGATGCATGCCGCACGGCTCAGCGGGCGATCCGGTGTCGCCCTGGCCAAATGCTGCCATGGCCGCTACCGGGATATTTTTCATGGACCTGATTTCGCCCTGCTGCGCTTGGCCGGCATACGGCCGCAAACGCCGCTGTGGGCGAGCACCGGCAGCAAGAATCTGGCGTACAGCGACGTGCTTTATGTCGAACCGCTGATCGGTCCGGAAAGCATCAATACGCTACCCGACGCCACGCTGGCCGCTTTCCGGAAACATGGCCAGGTCGCCAATAAATTGAAGGAAGGTCTGGACGAAGCGCAGATTCACGTTCAGGCGCTGATGGAGCTGGGCATCGATCTCGATGCCGTTGGCCATAGTCTGCAGGTAGACGGGGTGCTGCTGTTTGCCGAGGCTTATCAGAAGATATTGCGCGGTCTAAAGGCAGAAAACCTGACCCGAACGGGGCACTGAACCTCGCTTGTTAGACTTCCGTCAGCTTGAGGAGGATGTCGGCGTACCAGGCGCCGT
Organism: Ferribacterium limneticum; assembly: GCF_020510585.1. Taxonomy (GTDB): domain Bacteria; phylum Pseudomonadota; class Gammaproteobacteria; order Burkholderiales; family Rhodocyclaceae; genus Azonexus. The sequence continues at coordinate 1,808,852 of NZ_CP075190.1, forward strand.
TCAGGCCCAATGCCTCGTCCTCGATCAGATCGCGATTGCCGACATCGAAGCGGGACGAATGAATGCCGAGCAGCATCCATGGCAGATCGCCGTGGGCCGGCGTGGTCTGGGCAATGCGCATGACGACTGGCGCGCCGCTGCTGCCGCGATGGGTGCGCGCATCGGTCAGAAAAAATCCTTCGCCCTGAAAGCGCATCCCGAATGCCGAGGCGATGATGGCGTGGCGGACCACCGGCGTGTGGTGCAGGGCATCATGAAAGCCGAGCGGGAAGCCGACGATGAGCAATGATGAGCCGACTTCGACGCGGTCCAGACTGGTCAACAGGTGGCGCGGGCTGAAGGCACGAAAGACCGCCGTCTTGGGCAGGGCCTTGCGGTTGATCTCGATGACAGCGACGTCAATGTCACCAGCTGCGTCCAGGCCCTCGCGCCAGAGGCTGTTGCCATCGCGGTAGAGGGGAATGGAAAAGCCCGTCGATTCGGCGATATTCGCCTCATTGGTGTGCAATTCAATCTCGATCCGGGTTGGGAAATGCTTGCTTTTCTTGTCGAACACCACGTGGCGACTGGTCACCAGATAAAGACGCTCGTCGCGCCGGAAGAAAAACCCGCTGGCGTTGGTCAGCAAGGTTTTCTCATTGAAAGTCGAGATACGGGCGGCGGCAAGCAATATCGGTTCGATCATGGGTCTGGGCGCTCGGTTGGAGGTTCAACATATAGCCACTTTACGGCCGGTTTTCCGTGTGTTGGCGCACGCTCGTGCCTAAACACTTGGCAGCCACCTTCAGTGTAGCCCATGCAAGCCTCGCCTATGTGCGCCAGCGAACGGTATCGGGACGGCCATGCTCCTAAGCTCAAGTATTGATTCATGGGGCATGCCCGAGAGATAACTGGGCCGTGCGCCTCGGTATCGATTGCTTCATTTCCAATCAACTCAATACGGACAGGACAAGATCATGACTACCAGACGCCACGTTTTGAAAAACCTTCTTCTCATCACTGCCACCGCTTTTTCCATGGGTACATTGAGTAGCCAGGCGATGGCTGCCAGCGCGGAAGATCTTGACAAAGACGCCGCCCAGGCCCTGCAATCGCTCTACAAGAGCAACCCGGTGGCCGAAAGCCTTGCCAAGAAGGCCAAAGGCATCCTCGTCTTCCCCAAAATTCTCAAAGCCGGCCTGGTCTTCGGTGGTAGCTATGGCGAAGGTGTGCTGACCAAGAGCGGCAAGCAGTCCGGCTACTACAACTCGGTGTCGGCCTCCTGGGGCTGGCAAGCCGGTGCTGAATCGTACGGCTACGTTGTCTTCCTGATGAGCGACAAGGCCGTCAAGTACCTCGATCAGTCCAAGGGCTGGGAATTCGGTGTCGGCCCAAGCGTCGTCGTCGTCAATGAAGGTGTCGCCAAGAACCTGTCGACTTCGACGCTCAAAGACGACGCCTATGCCTTCATCTTCGACCAGCAGGGCCTGATGGCCAGTTTGAGTATCGAAGGCACCAAGATCAGCCGCATCAAGCGCTGAGGTCAGGAATGCCTGCGCAGAGCAGGCGCAATCGGGACGAGGGCGGGCGAGTGCTTGCCCGCTCCCGGAGTCGCGCAAACTGACCGGATCAAGTGGCTATGTGCTCGGGTCTTGCGCTATTGAAACCAGTCACAAAAGGAGAAACACCATGCTCTACACGATCGCCGTTGTCTTGATCATCCTGTGGCTGTTCGGGCTGCTCACCGCCTACACCGCCGGTGGACTCATCCACATTCTGCTGGTCATCGCCATTGTCGCCATCCTGCTCCGGGTGATCCGGGGTGGCAGGGTTCTCTAGACATTTTTTGGCTATTGCTTTGTGTCCCTCAATCAAGGTGCCGTGCCCGCTGTCCGCTAGCTGTTGAACGGCCGTCAGTTGCCGAAAGGCGACGGGTTTTGCCGGGCGGCCCCAAGCAACCAGCTTTCAGTCTGGCGATAATGCCAAGTCACTGAAAAGCGAATACCCGGTCTTGTTCCGTTTTGCCTGGTACATGGCCTTGTCGGCATTGGCGACCAGCGATTCCGCAGTAATGCCATCTGCCGGAAAACTCGCTATGCCAATACTTGGATGAATGACCAGGCTCATGTTGATGTCCCGTATCCGGATGTCGCATGGCGCCTCAACCATTGCGATGATCTTTTCCGCGATGGTCGTGCTATCCCGTTCGCTTCTGATCTCCGCCAACATGTACAGAAACTCATCTCCACCATGACGGCAGACGGTGTCTTCGTCTCGAGACGCTTGCTTGATCCGCCCGGCAATCGTCGTCAACACGATGTCGCCGACGTCATGCCCATGCGTATCGTTGATGCTTTTGAAGTCGTCCAGATCAAGGAACATGACGACCAAAGAAACGCCATTTCGTTTCGCATGAGCCAATCCGTGCTCGAGTCGATCGTTGAACAGCGCGCGGTTGGGGAGTCCGGTCAGAGGATCATGGAGGGATGCATGGCGCGCTTCATCGCCCTGTTTAACCTCCGCTGCCAATTTCTCTTGCAGGATAGTCCGCTCGTAAACTTCTTCCTTGAGCGCCATATTGACCAGCGATAGCTCCTTGGAAGCATTCTGCACCTTGCCCTCGACGGCCTCGGTTTTTTCCAGGGCGTTTTCGACAACGGGCGAGATGTCTCCGTCCGTCAGTTCGCGCTTGAGTCCGGCGTTAACTGACGACAGATCATCGGCACATTCTTCGACAATATCTTTGACCCGCTCGCTTTGTCCCAGCACCTGGTGCAGCGAATTGGCGGGGCTAGGGCTTCTCAACAAGCGAGCGATTTTCTTTTTTGGCATGAATCGATGTTTCCTGGTGGCAGACAATTTTGTGGTGGCGGTTTCACATTTGATTTGCCAACAAAGTGACGCTTGTCATGGAAGGTGCTTTCCACCGTTTGCTGGCCGATGCCTCTTTTCCGATGCTTGAGGCGCTCGGGTTAGCTCCCGAACGCCTGAAGCCATGGGCTTTCTCGACCTATCGCCCGCGTCCCTGACCACGTTCGTCAGAATCATCCCGTTCCCGTTGTTGCCCTGAGCGCTGCCCCGGGTGCTGTCCTGCTTCCTGCTGGCGAGGAGCCGGCCTGGCCTCGTTTGACGGCTGCCCGCGTTGCTGGTTTTGTTCAGGCTGCGGCCGCATGTTTTCGCGGTTTGGCTCGCGTTGTAGCTCGCGTTGTGGCTGCGGGTTATCGCGGGGGGCGGAGCGTTGTTCGACACGGGGAGCGGCCTGCGGTTGTCTCTGCTCCGGAATTTCCCGTTCCCGCTGCGGCTGTGGCTGCCGCGCCTGCGGGGTGGCCGGGGCTTCCTGGCGGACGGCTGGAGCGGGGCGTGGTGGCGCTGCCGACGGCTCAGGATTTCTCCTTTGCTGTGACTCTTCCCTGCCGCGCGGGGCCTGTTCGGGCTGACTCCTCGGTGGCGGCGCTGCCTGGAATTGCTGGCGAACCAGCGGATCACGGGCTTCGTGGCGATAGTTCCGTTGCTGCAATACCGGCTGCTGATCCCGGGATGGATAACGATCTCCGGAATACTGGCGCTGATAGGTCGGCAGCGGGGCTGGTGCCGGCATGGCGCGGCGATCCCAGCGATCCCAGCCGCTTCTGTGCTGTGCCCAGTCGTTGCCCCAGTGGTCGCCCCAACGGGGTGGCGAATTGGCCTGCCAGCCGACGAAGAAATCTGGCGGACGGCGGTAATAGCGCACCGGTACGCGCAGCAGGTAGACCGGGATATATTCCGGTTCGACCATCATCCATGGCCCGTTGTACCAGGAGCTCGAATACCAGCGATCAGTCTCGAACACCCAGTACAGGCCGTCGTAGAAGAAATAGTTCGAATTCAGGCCGGAGGCGTAATAAACCGGGTAACCCGGCACGCGGACCAGATTCGGATAGGTCGACAGGCTGATGCTGATGTTATCGGTCTGGAAACCAAAGCCGAAGCTGACCTGAGCCGGCGCCGGAACGGCAAAATGGAGCAATATCCCCAGGACAATCAGTTGTTTGCGCATTGTCTTCCTCCGTTTTGGTGAATGGCACCAGCGAGGCTGCTCATTGCCAGCCTTTAGCCGATAAAAAAGCGCCCGAAGGCGCCGATTTCCTGCTCACTTGAATTTCGACTGGGCGTCGGTCAGGCCGGTCTTCAGGTCGTCCCACATCTTGTCGGCGGCTATCCTGACCTGATCCCAGGCTTCGCCGCTCGCCTTGCTGAGTTCCTTCATCTTGTCGGCGACGGCGTGCTGCTTGGCGCGCAAGGCCTGAATCTCTTCCGCCCGCATGATTTTCATATCGGCTGTGAAGTTGTCCATCTTGGCTTCCAGCAGATTGACCTGAGCGCTCCACTCCTTGAGTTGGGCGCTCATCTTTTCCTTGTATTCCTTGTGCAGCTCCATGATTTTCTCCTTCGATGCTGTTGGGCAGCTCGACCTTATTTGGCCGACGTGACGACGAGTTGGTTGGTGACATCCCGGACGCCGCCGATCGCCATTGCGCGGGCCTTGGCCTTGTCGCTGTTGGCTTTCGAATCGACCGTGCCGGTCAGGGTGACGACACCCTTGACGGTGTCGACACTGATTTGCAGCGACTTCAGGCCGGGTTCGCCGAGAAGTTCGGCTTTGACCTTGGCGGTGATTTCGGTGTCATCGAAAGCCTGAGCGCTTTTGGCGCCTTGTTCGGTCATCTTGTTCTCTAGCTTGTCTACGGTCTCGCCGACCTTCTTGCCGGTGTCGCTGGCCGCCTGGTCCATTTTCTTGCCGGCCTGTTCGGCCGGTCCGGGCTTGTCGCAAGCGCTCAGCCCGATGGCCAGGAGCAGCGAAATGGCGATGAAGGTGGTTTTGCTTTGCATCATGTGGTGATTTCTCCAGTGTGGTGGTGCAGTTCTAGATTTTGCCGAGCACGAGCAGGACGAGCAGGATCAGCAGGAGCAGTCCGATGCCACCGCTCGGTGCGTAACCCCAGCCCCGGCTGTGCGGCCAGCTTGGAATGGCGCCGATCAATAACAGGACCAGAACGATTAGCAGAATGGTTCCCAGAGACATTTCTTTTCTCCTAAAAATTGCAGGGCATCAACAGTCAATGCCGTACTGATCATGTTACGGAGGCCATGACAAAGTTCTGTTCGCCAGCGCACAGACCCGGCATACGGGAGTGACCAGTATTCATGTCAGAGGAATGGAAAGGGCAGCCCGCCAGGCAACCCGTCTTCCTCTCCAGCCCACCATTGCAGAGAACAGGAGAAATCATGACTACAGATACCATCACCACCGCCGGCCCGACTGAAAGCACCAAGGACACGCTGGTCAGGGATATCAAGGGGATCGTTGGCAAGGCCGACCATCTGCTCAAGGACGCCGGTCACACCGTCAGTGAAGAGCTTTCGGCAACGCGCCACGCCATTTCGGAAAAAGCCTGCGGCGCCGCCAATGCGACCGATGCGTACGTTCACGCCAACCCCTGGAAAATTGTCGGCATCGCTGCCGCTGTGGGTGCCTTTATCGGTGCCGTGATCAGCCGCCGCTGATTTTTCATCGACCAACCAAACATCAGTCAGGAGCCACCCATGTCCAGTGTCGGTTATCACGAACCCGTCGATGAGCTACCCGCCGCAACCCGCGACATGCATCGGGCGCTGGTTTCCCTGATGGAGGAACTGGAAGCGGTCGACTGGTACAACCAGCGGGCCGCTGCCTGCCACGACAGAGAATTGAAGGCCATCATCGAACACAACCGCGATGAGGAAAAGGAGCATGCCGCCATGCTTCTGGCCTGGATACAGCGCAGGGATGATCGATTTTCCGGACAGCTCAGGGAATATCTATTCACGGAAAAGCCGCTTGCCCACGAATAACCGACGCCCGATTTTCGATTTCAGCAGGAGCAAATGATGAAAGACGTTCTCCTGATTGAAGATGATGCCAACGAGGCCAGGCTGATTGAAACCGCACTGGCCCGGAAGGGCGGAAAGCCGTATCAGGTCGAGCGGGCGGTTGGCCTTTCCGAAGCCCTGGGGATTCTGGCCAAGGCAAGTTTCGAGATTATCCTGCTCGACCTCAGCCTGCCCGACGGCCAGGGCATTGCTGTTTTTGAGCAGGTCGCGCAGGCGGCGCCCGATGCCCTGATCATCATCCTGAGTTCGGAAGAAGACGAGGAAACAGCCCGACTGGCCGTGCAGAATGGCGCCGACGACTACCTCGTCAAGGATCAGGTCGAGTCCCACTGGTTGCCCCGCACCCTGAACTACCTGATCGAGCGCAAGACCACCCGGCAGGCGCTGACCCTCAGCGAAGCGCGCTTCCGCGCCATGAGCGATGCTTCGCCGCTCGGCATCTTCGTCTCGGACGTCCATGGCGAATGCATCTATACCAACGAGGCGTATCAAGCGATATCCGGCCTCAGCCTTGAGCAGACGCTGGGCACCAACTGGCGCATGGCGATTCATCCCGATGACCGCGAGCGCGTTTTGGTCGAATGGCGGGCGGCCGCCCTCGGCAAGGAAAAATTCACCACCAAGGCACGTTTTCTGCGGGCCGACGGCAGCATCGTCTGGGCGCGACTCAATGCGGCGGCCATGCTCGATGGCTTGCAGCCGCGCGGCTATGTCCAGACCGTCGAGGACATTACCGAACGTAACGCTGCCGAAGATGCCTTGTTCGAAGAAAAGGAACGCGCCCAGGTTACGCTCAATTCGATTGGCGATGCCGTCCTGACCACCAACCTGCCGGGCAATGTGACCTACCTCAACCAGGTGGCCGAGATGATGACCGGCTGGTCCTGTCAAAATGCCATCGGGCGGCCCTTGTCGGAGGTGTTCAGGATCGTGGACGGGACGACACGCGAGGTAGCACCGAATCCGGCGCAACGGGCCATCAGCGAGAACCGCACGGTCGGGCTGGCGGCCGACAGCATTCTGCTGCGCCGCGACGGGTTTGAATCGGCCATCGAGGATTCGGCGGCGCCGATTCATAACCGGGATGGCCAGGTGGCCGGTGCCGTCATCGTTTTTCACGACGTCAGCGAGTCGCGGGCGATGGCACTGAAGATGGCGCATCTGGCCCAGCACGATTTCCTGACCGGCCTGCCCAACCGGGTCCTGCTCACCGAACGCCTTTCGCGGGCCATCGGTCAGGCCCGCCGGCACAGCAAACGGGTCGCGATGATGTTTATCGACCTCGACTATTTCAAGCACATCAACGATTCACTCGGCCACGCCGTTGGCGACCTGTTGCTGCAAATGGTGGCGGAACGCCTGAAGCTCTGCGTTCGCGACACCGACACGGTTTGCCGGCAGGGTGGCGACGAGTTCGTCATCCTGCTCACCGAAATCGAGCAGGCACCGGATGCGGCGCCGGTCGCCGAGAAAATTCTGGCGGCTTTTGCCGAGCCCTGCCTGATCTGCGGCAACGAGTTGCACGTGACGCTGAGCATCGGCATCAGCATCTACCCGGATGACGGACAGGATGCCGATGACGTCATGAAGAACGCCGACACCGCGATGTATCACGCCAAGGCGAATGGCCGGAACAATTACCAGTTTTTCACGGCGGAGATGAACACCCTTGCCGTTCGCCGCCTGTTCATTGAAGGCAACCTGCGCCGCGCCTTGAAGCAGGGCGAGTTCCAGCTTTATTACCAGCCCAAGATCGATCTGGCCAGCGGCCTGATGATCGGCAGCGAAGCGCTGATCCGCTGGCAGGATCCGGAGCACGGCCTGATTTATCCGAACCAGTTCGTGCCGATCGCCGAAGAGTCTGGCCTAATTGTGCCGATCGGCAGCTGGGTAATGCGTGAAGCCTGCCGGCAGGTCTGCGCCTGGCAGGATTCCGGGCTGCTCGCGGTGCCGGTCTCGGTCAATATTTCAGCCGTCGAGTTTCGCCACAAGAATTTCCTCGAGGGGGTGGCGACGATCCTCAAGGAAACCGGGATGTTGCCCAGTTTTCTTGAACTGGAACTGACTGAAAGCATCCTGATGCAAGACGCCGAATCGTCGGCCTCCGTGCTCGAATCGCTCAAGGCAATGGGCATGCAACTGGCCATCGATGACTTCGGGACCGGCTATTCGAGCCTGAGCTATCTCAAGCGCTTCCCGATCAATACGCTGAAAATCGATCAGTCGTTCGTTCAGGATATCGACATCGATGTGGACGATGCCAGCATCGTCAATGCCATGATCGGCATGGGCAAAAGCCTCAAGCAGCGGGTCATCGCCGAAGGGGTCGAAACCGAATCGCAGCTCGCCTTCCTGCGCAAGCTGCAATGCGACGAAGGGCAGGGCTTCCTGTTCGGACATCCCGTGCCGGCCGATCAGTTCGAGCGCCTGTTGCTGAAAGAGCATTGATCGCCGGCGTAGTGAGCGGGAAGGAGGCCATAGCGGCCTGCCCTGAATATTTCAAAATTGGCCATTATTTCCGGTTGACCGTGGCATTAGCCAGTCAGCGCCAGCCATCGTCAGGCTGGCTATGTGCTCCACCGCACCGACACGCTTATCCCGGCTGACTATTCTCCATTCCTCAGGTGCCGGAGCTCAACGAATGAATGGCGCCGAAATCAGGGAATTCAGTTTTCCCCATCAGGAGAGTCGATCATGAATACATTCAGCAAATACCTGTCCGCCGCGTTTCTCGCCCTTACGCTGCTCACCGCCGTCGGGTGCGCCTCCACGTCAAAGTCGGAAGGCACCGGCGAATACGTCGATGACACGGTGATCACCAGCAAGGTCAAGGCCGCCATCCTTGGCGAGTCCACCCTGAAATCCGCCGAAATCAATGTCGAAACCTACAAGGGCATCGTCCAGTTGAGCGGCTTCGTCAGTTCGCAGGCTGCGGCCAGCAAGGCTGTCGAGCTGGCTCGCGCGGTCAAGGGCGTGAGCTCGGTCAAGAACGACATGCGCATCAAGTAATTGACGTCGAAGCCGCCGGCCAATGCAGCAATTTGGCTGGTCCGTCGGATTGAAGGAGTCAATCTCACGATGCGCGACGCATCGTGAGATTTTTTGTTTATGGGAAGGCGATTCGATTTGAAATCCAGCCAATCGGTTTTTGAGTATTTTCGCCAACTGGCACGAGGCTTCGGGGATAGCGACTGGTCGGCCGCTCAGCCTGTTGAAGAGGCGCCCTTGCGCGCCGCCTTGTACAGCGCCGACCAGATGGCGCAGCACGGCAAGGCGCTGGCCGCGGCACACCGGCTCGCTGCCGGCACCGTCAGCGACCGCCTGCTCGGCCGGCTGGCCGCCAACGAAAATACACTGGTCGATGTCTGTCGCCGACTGACTTCCGTTGCTACCGAAAAACGCCGGATCACGCCGGCTGGCGAATGGCTGCTCGACAACTTCTACCTGATCGAAGAGCAGATTCGCACCGCCAAGCGCCACCTGCCCAAAGGTTACAGCCGCGAACTGCCGCGCCTGGCCAGCGGGCCATCGGCCGGGCATCCGCGCGTGTACGACATTGCCCTGGAAACGGTGGCGCATGGCGACGGGCGGGTCGATCCGGAAACCCTGAGCCGCTTCGTCGCCGCTTATCAAACGGTCACCGACCTGCGCCTCGGCGAGCTGTGGGCGATCCCCATCATGCTGCGCCTGGCCGTCATCGAAAACTTGCGCCGGGTCGGCGTGCGCATCGCCGCCGGCTGGGAGGAGCGCAACCTGGCCGAGGTGTGGGCGGACAAGATGATCGAGGCCGCCGAGCATGACCCGAAGAACCTGATTCTGACCATCGCCGACATGGCCCGTTCGCAGCCGCCGATGGTCAGCGCCTTCGTTGCCGAACTGGCCCGTCGCCTGCAGGGGCGCGGTCCGGCGCTGGCCTTGCCGCTGACCTGGATCGAACAGCATCTGGCCGAATCCGGCCTGACCATTGCCCAGATGGTGCAGACCGAGAACCAGTTGCAGGCGGCCAATCAGGTCTCGATCAGCAACAGCATCGGCAGCCTGCGCGTCATCGGCGCGATGGACTGGAAGACCTTCGTCGAAACGCAGAGCATCGTCGAGCAGACGTTGCTCAATGATCCCGGCGGCGTTTATGGCCAGATGGATTTTGCGACGCGCGACCGCTATCGCCACGCCACCGAAGCGATTGCCCGCAAGACCGATCTGTCCGAAGGCGCGCTCGCCGCCAAGGTGGTTGAACTGGCCCGGATGGGCGCTCAAGGCGACGAGGGCGGGCCGGTCGGGCACGTCGGTTTCTATCTGGTCGGGGCGGGCGTGCTGGTGCTCGAAGCCTCGGTCGAAGTTCGCCAAACGTTCTTTGAGAGTGTCGGTCGGGCAGCGAGTCGCATGCCACTGACCATCTACCTGGGCGGCGTCACCGTGATCGCCGGCCTGCTCTCCACCAGCCTGATCATGCGCGCCATTCCCGTCGGCTTGCCGCTGTGGGCGATGATTTTGCTCGGGCTGCTCGCCCTGCTGGCGACCAGCCAGCTGGCTGTGTCGCTGGTGAACTGGCTGGCCAGCCTGCTCGTGCCGCCGCATCCGCTGCCGAAAATGGATTTTTCCAAAGGCATTCCGCCAAGCTCGCGAACGCTGGTCGTCATCCCGACCATGCTGACCAGCGTGGCCGCCATCGACAGCCTGATCGAGGCGCTGGAAGTCCGCTTCCTGGCCAACCGCGATCCCAGCCTGCACTTCGCGCTGCTCACCGATTTTCTCGATGCTGATCAGGAAACGCTGCCGGAAGACGCCGCCCTGATGCAGTTGGCGGCGCAAAAGATCGACGAACTGAATTTGAAATTTGGGCAAAAAATCGGGTTGACCGTAGCAAGCATCTTTTTCCTGTTCCACCGGCCGCGCCGCTGGAATCCGCAGGAACGGGTCTGGATGGGCTACGAACGCAAGCGCGGCAAGCTGGCCGACCTCAATGCGCTGCTCATGAATGGCCGGCGCGACGGCTTTTCGCTGATCGCCGGCGATACCACCGCGCTGGCCGGCACGCGCTATGTCATCACGCTTGATACCGACACCCAGTTGCCGCGCGATACGGCGCGCCAGTTCGTCGGGACCATGGCGCATCCGCTCAATCGCCCGGATTTTGACGAAACGCTGCAGCGCGTCGTCAGTGGCTACGGCATCCTGCAGCCGCGCGTTGCCGTCAGCCTGCCGGGTACCAACCGCTCGCTGCTCGCCCGGCTCTATGGCGGCGAACCGGGCATCGACCCCTACACCCGCGCCGTCTCGGATGTTTATCAGGACGTTTTCGGCGAAGGTTCCTTCATCGGCAAGGGCATCTACGACATCGAAGCCTTCGAACGTACGCTGGGTGGCTGTTTCCCCGAAAACCGCGTGCTCAGCCACGATCTGCTCGAAGGTTGTTATGCCCGGGCCGGCCTGCTCAGCGACGTGCAGTTGTTCGAAGATTGCCCGGCCAGCTACCGGGCTGACGTCATTCGTCGCCATCGCTGGTTGCGCGGTGACTGGCAGCTGCTTGGCTGGCTGTTCCGCACGGTGCCGGGCGAGGGCATGTGCCGGCATAAAAATCCGCTGTCGAACCTGTCGCAGTGGAAACTCATCGACAACCTGCGGCGCAGCCTCGTCCCGGCTGCCCTGAGCGTGCTGCTCGTGCTCGGCTGGACGGTGCTCGCCCCGGTTGCCTGGTGGACCGTATCGATCCTCGGCATCCTGGTCGTGCCGCCGATTTTTGCCGCCTTGCTTGATGCCAGCCGAAAACCAGAGGAAATCCTGCTCCGCCAGCATCTGGCTGCGGTGGCCGGTTCGGCCTGGCGCCATTTCCGGCAGCTTGGTTTCGAGCTGGCCTGTCTGCCCTACGAAGCCTGGTTCAGCCTCGATGCCATCGCCCGCACCCTCTGGCGCCTGCTCGTGTCGCATCGTCGCCTGCTCGAATGGAATCCGTCGAGCGAGGTCGAGCGCCAGATGGCCGGGCGCCAACGGGCACATCACAGCGAGCTGCTCGCCTGCCTGCGCAGCATGTGGATCGGCCCGCTGCTGGCCGGCGGACTGGGTGCCTGGCTGGTGCTCGCCAGTCAGGAAGAAATGCTCATTGCCACGCCGGTCCTCCTGCTCTGGCTGAGCTCGCCGCTCATCGCCTGGTGGCTGAGTCGCCCGCTGGCTGCCCACAAGGCCCACCTGACGGCCGAGCAGGGCTTCTTCCTGCGCCGCATCGCCCGGCGCACCTGGGCCTTTTTCGACCATTTCGCCGGGCCGGACGACAACTGGCTGGCACCGGACAATTATCAGGAATACCGGGTCGCCGCCATCGCCCACCGTACCTCGCCGACCAATATGGGCCTGGCCCTGCTGGCCAACCTGGGCGCCTGGGATTTTGGTTACATCACCACCGGCAGGCTGCTCGAGCGGACCGCCAACACGCTGCGCACCATGGTCGGCCTGGAGCGTTATCGCGGCCATTTCTACAACTGGTACGACACGCAGACCCTGCAACCGCTGCCGCTGCTTTACGTGTCGACGGTCGACAGCGGCAACCTGGCCGGCCATCTGCTGACCCTGCGCGGTGGCCTGCTCGAACTGGCCGACGCGCCGATATTGCAGCCACGCTTGCTGGCCGGCCTCAACGACACGCTCGGCCTGCTCGCCGAGAGCGCCGAAGAAGCCGTCGCCGGAACGCTGGGCGCCTGGCGCAAGCTGCTCGATACGGCGATGCTGAATCCGCCGCCGACCATTTCGGCCATGGCTCGACTACTCCGGCAACTCGGCGAGGGCGCCGACGAATTGCTCAGCGAGGTTGAAGCCAGCTTTGTCGTGGTCGATGAAAGCATTCCGGAAAACGAGGCCGCCGAATGGGCCCGGGCACTCGTTCGGCAACTGGCCGAAGCGCGGGCCGAACTGGAACATCTCGCCCCCTGGCTGAGCCTGCCGCCTGCCCCGGCCGGGCTCGAGGTTTTTGCCCGGATCGCCAACGAGGCCGCCTTGCCGACCCTGCGCGGCCTGGCTCGACTGGTCACTGAGCGTTGCCCGGATATCGAGACGCATCTGGCGATGGAGTTGAGCGCCGAACAACGCAGCTGGCTGATCGAGCTATCCCGCAAGATTGTGCTGGCCGGCAATGTGGCGAGCCAAAGAATCGCCCTGATCGACGCACTCGCCGAGCAATCCGGCGAACTGGCGCAGATGGATTACGACTTCCTGTTCGACAAGGCGCGCCACCTTTTGACCATCGGCTACAACGTCGCCGAACGCCGGGTCGATACCAGCTACTACGACCTGCTCGCCTCCGAAGCCCGGCTGTGTAACTTCGTCGCCATCGCCCAGGGGCAGTTGCCGCAGGAAAGCTGGTTCTCGCTCGGTCGCCTGCTCACCGGCACCGGCGGCGAACCGGCGCTGCTGTCGTGGAGCGGCTCGATGTTCGAGTACCTGATGCCGATGCTGGTCATGCCCAATTACGAAAACACCTTGCTCGACCAGACCTGCAAGGCCGCCGTGGCGCGGCAGATCGAGTACGGCAAGCAGCGCGGCGTGCCGTGGGGCGTTTCCGAATCGGGCTACAACACGGTCGATCTGCATCTCAACTATCAGTACCGTGCCTTTGGCGTGCCGGGACTGGGCCTCAAGCGCGGGCTGGCCGAAGATCTGGTCATCGCGCCCTATGCCTCGGCGCTGGCCCTGATGGTGGCGCCGGAAGCGGCCTGCCTCAACCTGCAGCGCATGGCCGACGAAGGTTTTGTCGGCAAATACGGCTTCTTCGAAGCCATCGATTACACGACTGCCCGCCAGCGGCGTGGCCAGTCGCATGTTGTCGTCCGTTCCTTCATGGCCCACCACCAGGGCATGAGCCTGCTGGCGCTGGATTACCTGCTGCTCAATCAGCCGATGCAGCGTCGCTTTGTCGCTGACCGCCTGTTCCAGGCCATCCTGCTCCTGCTTCAGGAGCGCATCCCCAAGGCCACGACGCTGTTCTCGCACACGGCCGAACTGGCCGACGCGCGTTCGGTTTCGAGCATCGACGAAACGCCGATCCGCGTCTTCACCACCCCGGATACGCTGGTTCCGGAAGTCCAGTTGCTGTCGAATGGCCGTTACCACGTCATGGTGACCAATGCCGGCGGCGGCTACAGCCGCTGGAACGATCTGGCCGTCACCCGCTGGCGTGAAGACGGCACCCGCGACAACTGGGGCAGCTTCTGCTACATCCGCGAACTGGCCAGCGGCAGCGTGTGGTCGACGGCTTATCAGCCGACGCTCAAACGGCCGGATCATTACGAGGCGATCTTCTCCGAAGGACGCGCCGAATTCCGCCGGCGTGATTCGCTCGACGGCGACGATGGCGAGTTCGAGACCTACACCGACATCGTCGTCTCGCCCGAGGACGACATCGAACTCCGGCGGACCCGCATCACCAACCGCTCACGCCAGCGCCGCGAGATCGAAGTGACGAGCTATGCCGAGGCGGTCATCGCGCCGGCGGCGGCCGACGAGCTGCACCCGGCCTTCAGCAACCTGTTTGTGCAGACGGAAATCCTGCACAGGCGCAATGCCGTGCTGTGCACCCGGCGGCCGCGTTCGCTGACCGAACAGGCGCCGTGGATGCTGCACCTGATGGCCGTGCATGACGCGGCTTCAGGTGCCGTTTCCTACGAAACCGATCGCGCCCGCTTCATCGGCCGCACCCGTTCCACGGCCCAGCCGCAGGCCATGGTCGAACCCGGCAAATTGTCCGGCACCCATGGCTCCGTGCTCGACCCCATCGTCGCCATCCGCCATCGCATCGTGCTCGAACCCGAGCAATCGGTGACCATCGATGTGGTGACCGGCATTACCGAAAACCGCGCCCTGGCGCTCGGCCTGGTCGAGAAATACCAGGACCGGCACCTCGCCGACCGCGTCTTCGAACTGACCTGGACGCACAGCCAGGTCGTCCTGCGCCAGCTCAACGCCAGCGAGGCCGATGCCCAGCTTTACGCCCGCCTGGCCAGCTCGGTCATCCATGCCAACGCCTCGCTGCGGGCCGATGCCTCGGTACTCATGCGCAACCAGCGCGGCCAGTCCGGCCTCTGGGGCTACGCCATTTCCGGCGACCTGCCGATCGTCCTGCTGCAGATCGGCGACGCGGCCAATATCGATCTCGTCCGCCAGCTGGTCCAGGCTCACGCCTACTGGCGCCTCAAAGGGCTGGTCGTCGATCTGGTGATCTGGAACGAGGACCACGCCGGCTATCGCCAGCGGCTGCAGGATCAGATCATGGGACTGATCGCCTCGGGCATCGAAGCCAGCGTCATCGATAAGCCGGGCGGCATTTTCGTGCGGCTGGCCGAACAGATTTCGAGCGAGGACCGCATCCTGCTGCAATCGGTGGCGCGCGCCGTGATCAACGATTGTCGCGGCTCGCTGGCCGAACAGCTCGACCTGCGCAGCCCGCCCGAATCGCGCGTGCCGCGTCTGGTCGCCAGTCGGCGCTATCGTCCGGAAGCGCCGCCGGCCGCGACGGTGAGCGGCCTTGACCTGCAGTTTTACAACGGCCTCGGCGGCTTTGCCGGCGATGGCCGGGAATATGTCATCACGCTGGCCGCCGGCCACACCACGCCGGCGCCGTGGGCCAATGTGCTGGCCAATCCGCAGTTCGGCACGGTGATTTCGGAAAGCGGCAGCGCCTACACCTGGAGCGACAACGCCCACGAATTCCGCCTGACGCCGTGGCATAACGACCCGGTCAGCGATGGTGGCGGCGAAGCCATCTACCTGCGCGACGAGGAAACCGGCCACGTCTGGTCGCCGACGCCCTTGCCGGTCCGCGGTGCCATGCCTTACGTGGTCCGCCACGGTTTTGGCGTGACCAGCTTTGAAACCTCGGTCGGCGGCATACGCTCCGAACTCAAGGTCTATGTCGCCATCGACGCGCCGGTCAAATTCTCGATTTTAAAATTGGCCAATATTTCCGGTCGACCGCGGAAGATCTCGGCGACCGGCTATGTCGAGTGGGTGCTCGGTGATTTGCGGGCCAAAACGGCCATGCATGTCACCACCGAGATCGCCACCGGCAGCGGCGCGCTGCTGGCGCGCAATCCCTACAGCCCCGAGTTTTCGGGACGCGTCGCCTTCTTCGATGTCGATGAAGTGAGCCGCACGCTGACCGGCGACCGCAACGAATTCATCGGCCGCAACGGTTCGCTGGGTGAGCCATCGGCGCTCAAACGGGCCCGCCTTTCCGGCAAGGTCGGCGCCGGGCTGGACCCCTGCGGCGCCATCCAGATGGCGGTTGAACTGGCCGACGGCGAGGAACGCGAGCTCATCTTCCGCCTCGGCGTCGGGCACAGCAGCGACGAAGCCAACCATTTGATTCAGCGCTTCCGTGGCTCGCTGGCGGGGCGCATGGCGCTCGAAGCGGTCGAGCTGTACTGGACGCAGTCGCTCGGCGCCGTTCAGGTCGAAACGCCCGACCCGGCGCTTGATGTGCTGGCCAATGGCTGGCTCGTCTATCAGACGCTGGCCTGCCGGATCTGGGCGCGCAGCGGCTATTACCAGTCGGGCGGCGCCTTCGGCTTCCGCGACCAGTTGCAGGACATGATGGCGCTGGTTCATACCGAGCCGGGGCTGGTCCGCGAACATCTGCTGCTCTGTGCCGGCCGCCAGTTTGCCGAGGGCGACGTCCAGCACTGGTGGCACCCGCCGGCTGGGCGCGGCGTTCGCACCCGCTGTTCGGACGACTACCTGTGGCTGCCGCTGGCCGTCTGCCGCTATGTGCAGACCACCGCCGACACTGGCGTGCTCGATGAACGCAGCAATTTCCTCGAAGGCCGCCCGGTCAATCCCGAAGACGACTCCTACTACGACCTGCCGGTTCGCTCGGGCGAGGTGGCCAGCCTGTACGAACACTGCGTGCGTGCCATCCGCCATGGCCTGCGTTTCGGTGCGCACGGCCTGCCGCTGATCGGCTCCGGCGACTGGAACGACGGCATGAGCCGGGTCGGCATTCTGGGCAAGGGCGAAAGCGTCTGGCTCGCCTTCTTCCTCCATGACGTGCTCAGGCAGTTCAGCAGTGTGGCGACAATTCATGGCGATCCGGCCTTTGCCGAATTCTGTCAGGGCGAAGCCGCCCGACTGCACCAGAACATCGAGGAGCAGGGCTGGGATGGCGCCTGGTATCGTCGCGCCTATTTCGACGACGGCACGCCGCTCGGCTCCAGCACCAGTCCGGAATGCCGGATCGACTCGATCTCGCAGAGCTGGGCGGTGCTCTCCGGCGTAGCCAATGCGGCGCGCGGGCAGATGGCCATGCAGGCCGTAGACGAACACCTCGTACGTCGGCAGGCCAGGCTGATCCAGTTGCTCGACCCACCTTTCAACAAATCCCAGCTTGATCCCGGCTACATCCGCGGCTACGTCCCGGGCGTGCGCGAAAACGGCGGCCAATACACCCACGGTGCGATCTGGGCGGCGATGGCCTTTGCCAGCCTTGGCGACAGGGAACGGGCCTGGGAACTGACCGCGATGATCAATCCGGTCAACCACGCGCGCTCGGAAACTGCCGTCGCCACCTACAAGGCCGAGCCGTACGTGATGGCCGCCGACGTCTATGCGCTGGCTCCGCATACCGGTCGTGGCGGCTGGACCTGGTATTCCGGCTCGGCCGGCTGGATGTACCGGCTGCTCGTCGAATCGCTGCTTGGTCTGCGGCTGGATGGCACCAAATTGCACCTGTCGCCCTGTCTGCCGGCGGATTGGCCGGGATTCAAGATGCGCTACCGCTATCGGGCGACGATCTTTCACATTACCGTGCAGCAGATGCCGGCCGGTCCGGAATTAACCGGGAACACCTTTGTTGTCGACGGCGTTGAGCAAACCGAACGGGCGATTTCCCTGGTCGATGACCTGGCTGAACATCAGGTCGTGATCAGGCTTTAGGTCGCCTTATTTGTTTCCCGGTAGGGCGGTTCTGGCGGCCCGGAGTTCGGCTTCGAGGCGTTTCGCTACGCTGATGTCGATGAAGGTAATGACCACGCCGTCAATGACGTTTTCGAGGGTCCGGTAGGGCATGATCCGGACGATGTACCAGCATCCGTCGTTGCTGGTGATCTGCTTTTCGGAGAAGGCCAGCGTTTGCAAGACCTCATGGGCATCGTTCTGCAAATCGAGGTAGTCGAGCTTGTGGACGATATCGGCCAGCGGCCGTCCGATGTCGCTCGGAATGAACTTGAATATCTGGGTCGCCTGGCTGGTAAAACGCCGCACATGCAGCATGTTGTCGAGAAAGACCGTGGCGATGTCGGTGCTGTTGAGCAGGTTCTTCATGTCACTGCTGGTCGCCGACCACTCATCGACTTTGGACTGGAGTTCGGCGTTGACCGTCTGCAACTCCTCATTCAGAGACTGCATTTCCTCTTTGGAAGTGGTCAGCTCTTCATTGGTCGATTGCAGCTCTTCATTGGTCGATTGCAACTCCTCGTTGGTCGATTTTAGCTCTTCGTGTGAAGTCTGCATTTCTTCGCGAATGCACTGAGCCTCTTCCCTCGCCTTGAGCAGGGCCTGTTCCAGTTCGGCCACCCGGGCATCGGCAAGCTGTTTGCCTGTACGGCGCCTGGGCTCTGGTTTGGCCGCGGCAACATCGGTGAAAACGATCATCACCATGCCGTGGAGAGCGCCGGCTTCGTCAATGGGGTGAACGGTCAGGTCGATACGCTGTGTGTCACCGTCGCCTTGAATCGTCAGGTCTTTCAGGTGCACGGTCTCGGCCGTGCGCAGCGCATTCGGTAGAGCGAGAATCAGCTCCTGACGCAAGCCTTCACGGGCCATCGCATGAATATTCCAGTTGGCCTTGCCGGCAGCTGGTTCGAGATATTTTCCGGTTCGCCCGCTGATGAAAAGGACGTCTCCGTCGGCATTGGTCAGCACGGCAGCCGGCGAGAATTTCTGCAACAGCAGCTG
Organism: Ferribacterium limneticum; assembly: GCF_020510585.1. Classification (GTDB taxonomy): domain Bacteria; phylum Pseudomonadota; class Gammaproteobacteria; order Burkholderiales; family Rhodocyclaceae; genus Azonexus. The sequence goes on from NZ_CP075190.1 coordinate 1,827,677, forward strand.
GTCGGCAAGGGCCTGTAAATTGACGGGGGGCATGTTCAGTGGCGCGGTCAGGGTGAGGTTGGGGGAATCGTCGGTGTGGCGGGTCGGGAAGTCCATCTCGAATGGTCTTTGCTTGGCTTCTTCCCGGCGAAAGATTCGTGCCCTGGTTTCAAGCGGAGAAAACAGCTCGAGAAAGTTGCCGATACTTTCAGCCGAGCCGAGGAAAAGCGCACCACCGGGTTTCAGGCTGTAGTGAAAGAGCGGCATCAAGCGCTTTTGCAGGTCGGCGCCCAGATAAATAAGCACGTTCCGGCAGGTCAGAATGTCCAGCCGGGTAAAAGGCGGGTCCATCGTGACATTGTGTGGTGCGAACACCACCATCTGGCGTATTTCCTGGCAGATCCTGAACCGGCCATTTTCTTCAACAAAAAACCGCGCCAGCCGTTCCGGGGAAACGTCGCCGGCAATACTGGATGGATAGATTCCCTGCCTTGCCTTGGCGATGGCATCCGGATCGAGGTCGGTGGCGAAAATCTGCAGGTCGATCCGGTTGGCGGGTTTGGCGTGGTCCATCGCCTCGCTGAAGATCATGGCCAGCGTGTAGGCCTCTTCGCCACTCGAGCAGCCGGCTACCCAGGCGCGCAACAGGTTGTCGTGCGTTTTGGCGTGAATCATCCCGGGCAGTACTTCTTCCTGCAGATAGGCCCAGGCGGCCGGATCGCGGAAAAAGCTGGTGACGCCGATCAGCAATTCCTTGAAGAGCAGATCGACTTCCTGCGGGTTGGTCTGGAGAAAACTGACGTAGTCGGCAATGCTGCCCAGCCGATGAATGCCCATCCGGCGCTCGACCCGTCGATAGATCGTGCTTTTCTTGTACAGCGAAAAATCGTGACCGGTCTGGGCACGCAGCAGAATGCAGATTTTCTCGAAGGCCGAACTCTTGGCCTCGCTATCCGGCTCGGGAACGGTTTCGGGGAGAAAAAGGCGAGGCGGGTGTTGCAGGCGGTCGATAATCAGTCTGGCCAGATCGCCCGGCGGGGCAACGATATCAGCCAGCCGGGCATCAATCGCACTGCGTGGCATGGCATCGAACTTGGCGGTGGCCGGGTCCTGAACAAGCGACAGGCCACCATGGTCGCTGATCGCCAGAAGGCCCAGGGTGCCATCCGAGCCCATGCCGGAAAGAATGATGCCGATGGCCCGTTCACGCCGGTCTTCGGCCAGGCTGGACAAGAATGAGTTGATCGGCAAACGCAATCCTCGCGCCGCTACCGGGTCGAGCAGGTAGAGCGTGTCGTGGAGGATCGAGAGATCCTTGTTGGGCGGGATGACATAAACACAGTCGGGCTTGATCTTCATCCGGTTGCCCGCCTGCTTGACCACCATCGTGGTGGTGCGTTGCAGGAGTTCCGGGAGCATGCCGTGGCGGTTGGGGTCGAGATGCTGGACGACGACATAAGCCATGCCGCTATTGACCGGCACGCCGCCCAAAAACTGCTCCAGTGCTTCCAGTCCGCCGGCAGACGCACCTATGCCGATGATCGGAAAACGCGGATCATCGGCTACTGTGGAGGAGGGGGGTAGGGTACGCTCGCGCTTCCCTGTGGACGGCATTGCCGGATCATACCCCCCAGACAACCGGCTCGCCGGCTTTTACGGCGCGTTCGAGCATTTCACTGAAGGGCGCGGCGCGTTGGGAGAGGCTAACCGGCGGCTCGTCGTCTGCTTCCGTTTCATTCTGGCTGGAGGCTGTTTCCTGCGACCTGGCCTTGTCGGCCACGATGGCATTTTGCAGCGTCGCGATGGCCTCGGGCAACTGTTCGACGGTGATGATTCCACGTGCGTCTTCCGGGCTTTTGCCGAGCAGGGCAAGAATTTCCTTGCCGCTCTTTTCGTGCATGATCAGGTCGGCGTTGGTGGCTGATTTGAAGGTAAAAAGCATGGTGATTATTCCTTTGTGGCTATGTCGTCGCTGTCGCTGACGCGACGCGATAGGTGCATGGTGCTCGTCGCGTTGCCGGAGGTGTCGATGACGACCATGCGGCATTCGCGCGCCTCGGCATCGGGAACGGCCTCGATCCGGATGTTCGTTACCGGGCGATGGGCATTGGCGGCGAGCACGGATTCGCAATGCAGCTTTTTGCTCGAATGGAGTACTTCGTCGACAAAGCGATTGAATTTCTCGGCATGATTGGCTTCCAGGAAGGCTGCAAAGCGATGCCGGCCTTTCTGGGAACCCTTGGTGCCGAGCAACACGGCGCCGGCCAGATTCATGTCGATAATGACGCCGAGCGGATCGAGCGTTATATAGCCGACCGGCGCGAAGTCGTAGATGTCGGCGTACCGTTCGCGCAAATTGTCGGCTTCTTCATAGGCGTGGCGGAGCTCTTCATTGCTCATTTCAAGTTCGATCTGATGCACCTGCAATTCGTGCACCAGTTGGGCGTTGTCCCAGGCTGTTTTCGGCTCCGGATGCGGCGATTGCAGCAAGCGGGCCTCGGCACGATGGCGTACGTTGGCCGGATTGGGGCGAGGGCGGCTGGCGCCCCGAACATCGGATTGCAGGCGGAATATCCGGTCATATTCACTTTTGACGGCGGCGTAGCATTCGCATGCCCGGGCCTCCAGGCCGGGGCGGTCGAGCACCGTGATATGGCCACGGCTGTATTCGATCAGACCGGCGGCCTGCAGCTTTCCGGCGGCTTCGGTGATCGCTTCACGCCGCACGCCGAGCATGTTGGCAATGAGTTCCTGCGTCATGTTCAGCTGGTTGCCGGGGAGCAGGTCGAGGCTGAACAGGAGCCAGCGGCACAACTGCTGTTCGACGGCGTGGAATCGGTTGCAGACGATGCTTTGCGCCATCTGGGTCATCAGGGCCTGGGTGTAGCGCAGCGCCAGGTGCTGCAACTCGCCGCCCTGGTCGAGTTCCCAGCGGACGACTTCGACCTTGAGCCGGTAGGCGGCGCCGGCGCTCTGCACGACCACCCGGTGCGTCGTCGTGTCACCACCCAGGACCAGCGGAATGCCGACCAGTCCATCGTTACCGGTAATGGCCAGCTCTGCCGTGCCGCCTTTTTTTGTGGTGAAGATCAGCGAGACGATGCAGGTAATCGGAAAGTAAATGTAGCCGAGCGTATCGCCGGATTCATATAGAACCTGGCCCAGTTCGAGATGGACAAGATCAAGGTCATCTTGCAGGCGTGAGTATTCATTGGTGGCCAGTGAGCCAAGAATGCGGTTTTGCTTGGGGCTGTATATCAATTCGGATGGCATGGCGCCTCCATTTTTTATCCGCCGGGGACTTCTCGGAAATTTGACGACACAGCTTGCTGGTGCCGATCGGTGTCAGGGGCTTTTGGTATTTCCTCTAACTTGCGGCCGGCTGCATTAGCACCGGTCATTTATCATTTATAAAATCCCTAACCAACTTGCATGATACAGAACAAAACAAAAACGATATGTGCGCTCGCCAACATACCGCCATTTGATTTTCGGCTAGCCTGAAAAGTCCACCATCGACTACAAGGAGAACGACCATGGGCAAGGAAAAACACGGGACGAAGGAAGGCAAGAAGCCGGCTGTCTTGACCCAAAAGGAAAAGAAGGTGGCAAAACAAGTCAAGAAACAGGAGAAAGCCGCGCCTCATCCGCTGATTCCTCGGTGAGTTTGTACTTTTTGCTGAATGAGTCTGGATTTTGGAACGGGTGCCCGCTGTGCCTGTTTGTGCATCAAAGCGTTGTCCATCGGACCACACTACCGTTCGGTAGCCCTCAGACTCGACAGCAAAAGATACCCGCCCGTACGGCCGTTGCCATTGCTGCCTGAAAGGAAAACCGCGTTTGCTTTGAGACTGAGTCCGCCTGGGCAGGCTTATTCGCTCGAAACGGCGCGGCCGTTATCGCCGAGATCGATTTAGCGCAACAAATTCGATGATTCCCCACAGCAGGGAACTGCCAAATGCAAACACGGGGTATGTGATCGTTTTTCGAATTTTTTTGTACATCGTATTTGCCTCGTGCAGGAAATCGGAGTCTGATCAGCCCTACATTGAGCCAGGTTCAACGACTGCCATTTGGTAAGCGCAGTGCACCTTGTCATGAAAACTTCATCATCGGACAAAGGTATTGGCCTCTAACATATCAAGCGATTGTTAAGCAGGCATTTCAGCCACGTTACTTGTGCTTCCTGCCCAATTCCTCTTTCAAGGCGATCAGCAATTGCGCGGTGTAGTCCACTCAGAATTCAATGAATTGCTCGAATTGGAATCCATTATTCGAGATGGCGGAAGCCAGCTGGAGACGCATGTAGCCTGTGAAGTTACGGTCGGCGCAAGGACGTTTCCTGTGCATGTTGTCGCCTTGGGCAATCCGGACCCCGATGTTCCGGTCGTCGGCTTTTTTGGCGGCTTTCACGGACTTGAGCGAATCGGAACCGACGTGGTTCTGGCTTACCTGCGCAGTCTGGTTCGCCGACTGCCCTGGGATAGCGTTTTGCACAGGCAGCTCGAATCGGTTCGCCTGGTCTTCATGCCTATCGTTAACCCCGGCGGAATGTGGCGCGGCACCCGAGCCAATCCAAACGGTGTCGACCTGATGCGTAATGGGCCTCTGGAAGCTACGGAAAAAGTGCCCTTCATGTTTGGTGGGCAGCGCTTCAGTTCCCGTCTGCCCTGGTATCGAGGACCGCTGGCCGGCCAGTTGGAAGCGGAAAACGAAGCGGTCTGCGCGGTGGTCAGAAAAGAGTTCTTTGGGCGAACATTTGGCATCGCAATGGATTGCCATTCGGGATTCGGCGTCAGCGATCGAATCTGGTTTCCCTATGCCCATACCACCCGGCCTATTGCCCATTTGCCCGAGATGCATGCGCTCAAGGCAATATATGATCAGACCCACCCCAATCATCGCTATGTATTCGAGCCACAGAGTTGCCAGTATCTGGCGCATGGTGATTTGTGGGATTACCTTTACCAGCAGGCCAGTTTGCTTCCAGAGACAATTTTCCTCCCGTTGACACTCGAGATGGGCTCCTGGCTGTGGGTCAAGAAAAACCCGAGACAACTATTCTCCCGCCACGGAATTTTCAACCCGCTCATTGAGCACCGGCAGCATAGAGTTTTGCGCCGCCACGTGGCCTGGCTGGACTTTCTGGCGCGCGCCGCCTGCGGTTACCGGCTGTGGATTCCCACTGCGGACAATCGGGAGTTGTATCGCGAGCAGGCGATGCTGCATTGGTATGGGAAGGCATCGTCGTGAGTACCTGGGTCTTGCTGCGTGGACTGACCAGAGAAAGGCGTCATTGGGGAGATTTTCCGGAAATATTGAAACGACAGTGCGGCGATGCAGCGGTATATACGATAGACCTGCCGGGAAATGGCGGCCTCAACGCTCAGGAAAGCCCGCTGCAGGTAAGCGAAATGGCAGAAAGCTGTCGTCACCAACTGCGCGAGTTGGGGATCGCTCCGCCCTATTACGTCGTGGCCATGTCACTCGGCGCCATGGTTGCCGTCGCCTGGGCGACCCGGAATCCTGAGGAAATTGGCGGCTGCGTCCTGATCAACACTAGCCTGCGCCCGTTTAGCCCCTTTCACCATCGCCTCCGGCCACAAAACTATCTGAAGCTGGCCAGTCTGCTCTTGCCCGGATGCGATGCTCATTACCGGGAAAGCGTCATTCTGCAGATCACCAGCAACCGCCCGATCTCCCCGGAAAGATTGTCCGAGTTGACCGATTACGCTCGTCAAAATCCGGTTTCATCGCGCAACGCCCTGCGCCAATTGCTCGCCGCAGTCCGCTACCAGCCGCCTTCAGCAAAACCCTTGGCGCCGGTACTGGTTTTATGCAGCAGACAAGACCGGCTGGTTGATTCTCGTTGTTCCCGAACGCTTGCCGCGCGTTGGCATAGCGCCTTCGCTGAACACCTTTCGGCCGGCCATGATCTGCCACTTGACGACGCGCCCTGGGTTGCCGAGCAAATAGGGCGCTGGCTGCGCGACTCGACACCAACGCGATTGCCGGGGAACCTGTAAATCTTGCCACCTGAACGGCTTCCGCCTCTACCCATTTTGCTGATCAGGAGCATCGCAAGCTTGTGGCGCAAGCAGGCATCGGCGCTGCCAGACTCAGGCCTGGTCGGTCACTTCGAGATCAAAAACATCGATATGGCTCATGTCGCCAAATATCGACGGTTTTTTGATGATCGCGGGCAACAGGTACCACTGACCTATTTCTATCTTTTGGCGCAGCGTGCGCAGATCGCGTTGATGCTGGATGGACGTTTTCCGCATCCCATTCCTGGTCTGATTCATGTCAGCAACAAGATGCGATTTCATGACGTATTTCAGGAGGGCCTACCACTTGAAGTTGAGGTCTCGGTCTCGCCAGTTCTTCGCGCAGACGACGCAAAATCTGTCGCGTTCAGCGTTGAAATGAGCCAAAGCGGACGACGCATTGTTAGCTGCCTCAGCGAATACCGGGTTCCACGAAGCAATCGCCGCAAACCGGCGGGGGAAACCCGGCCCGAAAACTTTCCGGAAACGTTTTTGCAGGAAGGCTGGACCTTCGACAAGTCACTCGGTCGTCGTTACGCCATGATCTCTAGCGACTTCAACCCGATTCACCTGTCGTCATTGCTGGCCCGTGCCTTTGGGTTCAAAAGTGCCATCGCCCACGGCATGTACTCCATCGGACGCGCGGCAGTGAGCATCGAGCACCGTACGGGAAGACCTCTGATTGAAATAAGCGCTCATTTCAGACGGCCAATCCTGCTCGGAACCGAGGCGATTTTTGGTTTTGAATCGACCGCGACGACCCAAGGTGATTTCGGCGTAATGTTGGCGCCGGACCGGCAATTGGCAATCAACGGTTCCTGGTCTGTTTGCTAGTGTGTTGCATTGACCGGTTGAAACCGCAGCGCGAAGTACTCAGTCGCAAAAATACGAAGCAGGCCTTCAATTCTCGCCTTCGCGCGTCGGCCAGAGCGGTGCCTTATGCCGACGCGCATTTCCTCACCGTAGCGATTCAAAAAATCGTCATTTCAAATTTCGCCCAATTTTCCGGTTGACCGTGGGATTGGCTGAGCGGCGGGTCAGGCGGACGGTACTGGCGTTTTTTCTTTCTGCGTCAGGCGCCGGCTTTCCTTGGGGTCGCGAAAAATCAGTGGTTGCGCCTGGCGAACCGGGTTTTCAGCATTTTCCAGCGCGCTGCTGACGATTTCATGGTGCGGGCTTTTCGGGCAGACCGGGTCGGCCGCGTCGGCATCGCCGGCCAGCAGGTAGGCCTGGCAGCGGCAGCCGCCGAGGTCTTCTTCTTTTTTGTCGCAGTCGCGGCAGGGCTGTTTCATCCAGCCGGTGCCGCGGTAGTGGTTGAAGCCTTCGGACTCGTGCCAGATCTCGCGCAGGCTGCTGTCGCGGACGTTGGGGAAACTCAGGCCGGGCAGCATGCGGGCGGTGTGGCAGGGCAGGGCGGTGCCGTCCGGCGTTACGGTGAGGAAGACGTTGCCCCAGCCGTTCATGCATTTCTTGGGTTTGCCTTCGTGATAATCGGGAACGACGAAAAGGATGCGCATGCGTTCGGCCAGCTTTTCCTTCCATTCGTTGGTGATGGCTTCGGCGCGGCGCAGTTGCTCGCGCGACGGCATGAGCTGGTCGCGGTTGAGCAGCGCCCAGGAGTAATACTGGGCGTTGGCCAGTTCGAGGTATTCGGCGCCGAGGGCGTCGGCCATTTCGATAATGCGGCCGATATGGTCGATGTTGAGGCGATGGATGACGACGTTCATGACCATCGGCCAGCCGCGCGCCTTGATCATTTCGCCGACCTTCTGCTTGAGGTCGAAGGTGCGCGTGTGGGTCAGGAAATCGTTGACCTCTTTGGTCGAATCCTGGAAGGACAGCTGGATGTGGTCGAGGCCGGCCGCCTTGAAGGCGTCGAGGCGGGCTTCGGTGAGGCCGACGCCGGAGGTGATCAGGTTGGTGTAGTAGCCGAGCTGGCGGGCTTCGCCGATGAGTATCTCTAAATCGTCGCGCAGCAGCGGTTCGCCGCCGGAAAAACCGCATTGCACGGCGCCCAGTTCGCGCCCTTCGCGCAGCACGCGCAGCCAGTCTTCGGTGCTCAGCTCGGTCTCGTGTTTGGCGAAATCGACCGGGTTGTAGCAAAACACACAGTGCAGCGGGCAGCGGTAGGTGACTTCGGCCAACAGCCACATCGGCGGGCCGATTTTGGCCGGGGCGTTCATGCCTTGGCTCCGCTATCGAGGCGCAGCCAGCGTTTTTCGATGGCCATGGCGAGAAACGCCTCGACGTCGCCGCGCAAGCCGCTGGCCGAAAAGGCCGCTTCAAGATCGGCGACGATGGCCGCGATGTCGCGCTGGCCGTCGCAGCGGGCGAGGATTTCGCCGCCGCTCTGGTTGAGCTTGATCATCCCTTCCGGGTAGAGCAGGACGTGGCATTGCTGCGCCGGCTCCCACTGGAAGCGGAAGCCGTGGCCGAGGCGCGGCGTGCCGTCCATCAGGCAACTTTCCGTTCGGCGGTGACACCGTTGGTACCGTAGTGCTGGCCCATGACGTCGTTCATCGACCACAGGATGTCGAGCTTGAACTTGAGGATCTGCACGGCGCGTTCCTGCATGGCGCGGGTGCGGAAGTAGTCGAGCGTGACATTGAGGCCCTGGATCACGTCACGCGGTGCCTGGCTGGTGCGGTTGCGGAAATATTGCAGGCCGGACGACTCGATCCACGGGTAGTGGCCGGGCCAGGTGGCCAGGCGCTGCAGGTGGATGACCGGGGCGAACAGTTCGGTCAGCGACGAGCAGACAGCCTCCTGCCACGGGGCGCGACGGGCGAAGTTGATGTAGGCGTCGACGGCGAAGCGGACGCCGGGCAGGACGTGGCGCAGATCCACGATTTCCTCGCGGGTCAGGCCGACGGATTCGCCGAGGCGGATCCAGGCTTCGATGCCGCCGGCGTCGACCATCTTTTCGCCATTCGGCAGGCCGTATTCGAAGCCGTCATGGTCGAGGATGCGCTGCACCCAGCCGCGGCGCACTTCGCGGTCCGGGCAGTTGGCCATGATCGCCGCATCCTTCACCGGAATGGCGATCTGGTAGTAGTAGCGGTTGGCCACCCAGCCGCGAATCTGCTCGGGCGTGGCGTGGCCGGTGTTGAGCATGACGTTGAACGGGTGGTGGATGTGATAGGCCTTGCCGTTCTCGCGCAACTGCGCTTCGAACTCCTCGCGGCTCCAGGCCGGGCGGCCATCGTCGGCGTCGTGGGATTCGGCAAGGATGTCGGCTCGGATCATGGTTGTCTCTCTTTGTTAGATGGTGATGCGGGTGCCGTCTTCGGCAACCTCGATGCCGCGCCGGGTCAGTTCGGCGCGCTGCGGCGAGTTTTCGTCGAGGATGGGATTGGTGTTGTTGATGTGGATGAGGATCTTGCGCACGCGTTTCGGCAGCTCGTCCAGCCAGTCCATCATGCCGCCGGGGCCGGATTGCGGCAGGTGGCCGATGTCGCGGGCGGTCTTGGTGGACAGGCCGGCGACGATCATTTCGTCGTCCGTCCAGAAGGTGCCGTCGACCATCACGCAGTCGGCTTCGGCCATGCGGGCGAAGACTTCCGGCGTGCGGGCGCCGAGGCCCGGGGCGTAGAACAGCTTGTGGCCGCTGCGCTGGTCGGTGATGCTGACGCCGACGTTGTCACCATCGACCGAGGCTTCGCGGTGCGGCGAGTAGGGCGCCGCCTTGCTGGACAGCGGCAGCACGGAGAATTCGAGGCCGGGTACCTTGGGCATGGCGAAGGGCGTGCCGTCGAGCGGGATGTCGTGGCGGTCGACACCGCAGTAGTGTTCCAGCACCTTGAGCACCGGGTTGCCGGTGGTCAGGTCTTCGTAGACCGGCTCGGCGCACCACAGCGGCATCTTCGATTTCTGCTCGCGCAGCATGAAGAGGCCGGTGGCGTGGTCGATCTGGCCGTCGACGAGGAGGATGCCGCCGATGCCGGTGTCGCGCAGGGCGCGGTTCGGCTGCAGTTCGGGGGTGGCCTTGATCTGCTGCAGGACGTCGGGCGAGGCGTTGAGCAGGGTCCAGTCCTGGCCGTCGTCGGTGCTGACGCAGATCGATGATTGGGTGCGCGGTTTGGCGCGGACGCTGCCGTCGCGGATGCCGGCGCAATTGCGGCAGTTGCAGTTCCACTGCGGGAAGCCGCCGCCGGCCGAGGCGCCGAGAATGATCAGTTTCATGATTGATTGGAACCGTCATCGCCAGCCGAAGCCGCGATGACGGCGCTTCCCTTAGCGGGCGGCGATGTACATCGTGATTTCGAAGCCGAAGCGGAAGTCACAAGCGGTCGGGGTTTCCCATTTCATTAGATAGTCTCCGTTATGGATTGAAAGTCCGGCGGCACTTGCTGCCGGTTGTCCGCCGTTTTCAGCGATGCGGCGGACTGGAATGAACTATCGCAAGGGGGGTTATTTGGCGCTCGGCGGGAATCATGAATTGCCCCTCATGATTTTCATGAGATTCTTGTGGCGCCTGTCTGGCGGGAGTTGGTGATGGTTAGAATGGCCAGCATGTCTGCCGCTTCCACCGCCTTGCATTCCACTGTTCAGTCGTTCGCTAGCGGCTGGCTGCCGGTCTCCGGTGGTCATCGTCTTTACTATGAGCAGCGTGGCGTGCCGGCGGGGATTCCCGTGCTGATCCTGCACGGAGGGCCCGGTTCCGGCTGTTCGCCGCTGATGGCTGGCTTCTTCGATCCCGAGCGCTATCGCGTCATCCTGCTCGACCAGCGCGGCGCCGGTAAAAGCCTGCCGGCAGGCTGTTGCGAGGAAAACACGACGCCCGCGCTGATCGACGACATCGAGGTTTTGCGCCGGCATCTGGGCATCGACCGCTGGCTGGTGATGGGCGGTTCGTGGGGCGCCACCCTCGGCATTTTGTATGCTGCAGCGCATCCCGGGCAGCTCAGCGGTCTGCTGCTGCGTAACCCTTTCCTGGCGCGGGCGGCCGATCTTGAGTGGTTCTTCGGCGGCGCCCATCAGCACCATCCCGAAGCGTGGCAGCACTGGGCGGCGCTTGGCGCGCCGGAAGCGCCGGGCGCCATGCTGCCCTGGCTGGCTGAGTGCTTCCGCAGCGGGCCGCCATCAGCGTTGGCGGATCACGTCACCGCCTGGCATGTCTGGGAATGCGCCCTGGCCAGAACGCCGAGCCGGGCCTTGAGTCCGGCCGATATCGATGCTTTGCACCTGCGCTATCGCCTGCAACTGCATTATTTTCGCCACGCCTGCTTCATCGCGGAAGGCGGCGTGCTGGCCGCCGCCGAGCGCATCGCGACGGTGAGTATGCCAATCCACGTTGTGCAGGGCCTGGCCGATCACGTTTGTCCGGCCAGTGCGACGGCCGTGTTGCTGAAGAAACTGCCGAACGCCGGCTGCACCTGGGTGGAGGGAGTCGGGCACGACCCCTATGCTCCGGCAATGCAGGCGGCGACGCTTGGGCTGGTCGAATCCTTTGCCGCGCTTGGGCGGTTTGCACCCTGATCCTGGATTCGGACAAATTTCTCGTCGTCGATCTTGAAAAATGGCCTTGCTGTCATCATATCGGAGCAATGTATGCCTCTCGGAAACGGGGGGCATTTGGTTGTCGTCGCCTTGATTCAACTGGAGGCAGTACCTTGAAAAACTTGCTCTCGATCTTGCTGTTGTCCGGTGCGGCTTGCGCCTTTGCTGACACGAATCCCCGCCTGCTCGAACTGAAGGCTGAATACAGTCAGTTGCATGAGGAACAGCAATCGATGTACCAGCAGTTCGAAATGGCCCAGGAGTTGCGTCGCAACGAACTGCGCGAGCGCCAGCCACCGGCGGTTCAGGGGTTTTCGGCGCAGGGTAGCAATCCCGATGGCCAGGTATCAATCGATTTCAACGAAAACGCTCGCCGCCAGCTCGAAAAGCAGGACCGCCTGCATGCCTACGACCGCGAGATCAGCCAGACTCACGCCCGCTACATGGAACTCGCCGCCCGGAAGAAAGCCTTGCTCGACGAAATCAACGAGCTGTCAAAGGCTGCACCTGAAGCCGTTGAAGAGCCGGTGCCGGCAAAGTCGCCGGCTCGCGCCAAAACCTCGCGCTCAAGCCGCGAGAAATAGCCGCTATGCGTTAGTTAGCGCGACGCATCGCCCATTGCCCAGCCCGCCGTCCGCTGCGCACAGCGCCTTCGAGCGTCGCCGGATAGTCGGCCCAGGTGTAGTCGCCGGCCAGGAAGAGGCGCGGACTTGAAGTTTTGAAATCCGGGCGATGCAGGCCGGGAATGGCCGAGAAAGTGGCGCGTTTTTCGCGGATAACCTTGTGCCAGCCGGTCGGGTTCGGCCAGCCGAGTTCATTGTCGAGGGCGGCGGCCAGCGCCTCGTCATCGAGCTTTTCCCAGTCGCCGTGTCCGCTCAAGACGCAGGCCAGCATGGCTTGACCACGGTCGACAACCCACTGGCAATGGCCGCCGAGGCGGTTGCTCAAGGGGAAAGGCAATTTCATTTTTGGCTCAAAACTCCGGTAGACCGTAGCAATCGGCTCGTAGGCGTAATCCGTGACCGCCGCCGGCCACAACGCGCCGACGTGTTGCGGTGCGGTGGCGATAATGGCCACGGCGAAGGTTTCACCGTCGATTGCGATGCCGTTTTCAGTTTCCGTGATCTGGCTGACCCGCGTGCTCAGGCAGATTTGCGCGCCGTGGGCCTGCAACCAATGTCCGGCCGGTTCCGGCAGCAATTGGCCGAGATCGACGCGGGGCAGTAGCAAATCGGTGTCTGCGCGGCGCGAGCTGCCCAGGCTGTCGCGCAGGACGTTGGCGAACAACTGCGCCGAGGCGCGCTCGGCCGGCGTGTTTAGGGCGGCGAGGCAGAGCGGTTCCCAGAGATGGCGACGCAGGGCGCCGGTCTGGCCGGCGTCGTCCAGCCATTGGGCAACAGTCGTTTCGCGGGGCAATTTGAAGCCCCGGCGCTTGATGCCATCCATCCAGAGCGCTGTTCGCAGTTTTTCCCCGATGCCGACCCCGCGGGCGCTGAGCAGCCCCCAGGCGACATTGAGTGGTGCCGGCAGGTGGGGCAGGGCGAGGCGAAAGCCGGTGTTGTCGATGACCTGCAGCGGCCGTCGGTCGAAAAGTTGGTCGGGATCGGCACCGACCCGACGCATCAGCGCCAGCGTATCGCAGTAGGCGCCGAGCAGGATGTGCTGCCCGTTGTCGAGTTGGCGGCCATCGATGTCGACGCCCCGCGCCCGGCCACCGAGAGCGCGGCCGGCTTCGAACAGCGTCGTTTCAGCGCCGGCGGCAGTCAGTTCGACTGCGGCTGCAATGCCCGCCCAGCCGCCACCGATGACGGCGATTTTCAAGGAATTAGGCCTTGATCCAGGTTTTTACCGCCAGCCACAGCTTGCGCGTTGGCGGCAGCGAGATGCGCTGGTGCAGGACCTGGAAATTCTCTCGCTTGATCTCGTCGAGCACGGTGCGATAGATCGCCGCCATGATCAGGCCGGGGCGCTGGCTCTTGCGGTCGACGGCCGGCAATTGGGCGAAAGCCTGCTCGTAATACTTCTCGGCGCGCTCGTACTGGAACTGCATGAGGGCCGTGAAATTATCCGAATACTTGCCGTTCAGGATGTCGGCGGCCGGCACGTTGAACTGCTTGAGTTCGTCCATCGGAATGTAGATCCGGCCGCGCCGGGCATCTTCGCCGATGTCGCGAATGATGTTGGTGAGCTGGAAAGCCATGCCCAGATCGTGGGCGTATTTTTGCGTCTGGCGGTCGGTGTAGCCGAAGATTTCGGCGGCAAGCAGGCCGACGACGCTGGCCACGCGGTAGCAGTAGAGCGACAGGCCCTTGAAGTCGAGATAGCGCGACTGCGTGAGGTCCATCTCCATGCCATCGATGATTTCGAGCAACTGCTCTTTCGGCAAATTGATGCTCTTGTCTAGCCCGGCCAGCGCCAGACCGACCGGGTGCTGTGGCTGGCCTTCGGCAACGCGTTCGATCTCCTGGCGCCACCAGGCGAGCTTGGTCGAGGCGATGGAAACATCGTGGCATTCATCGACGACGTCATCGACTTCGCGGCAGAAGGCATAGAGCGCCATGATGGCGCGCCGGCGTTGCAGTGGCAGGAACAGGAAACTGTAATAAAAGGAGGAGCCGCTTTTGGCGCACTTCTCCTGGCAGTATTGGTCGGGATTCATGGGGCTACATTCTAATGGAACGGCCGGCCAGAACCAGCCAATCCCATTTGCCAAGCTTCGGCCGGTGGTTGAAGACGTCACCGCGCACCTGCCGGATGCGCTCCAGAATGCGCAGCCCGCCTTGGATGGTCAGGCGGATTTCCCAGCCGAGCCGGCCGGGCAGCGCGTGGACAAGCGGGGCACCGCGTTGCATGAGCGCCGTCGCCCGGTCGATCTCGAAATCCATCAGAGCCGCCCAGTTGGCCGACCAACGACTGTGCGCGATGTCGTTTTCGCTGAGGCGGAAATGCGGGAAGTCGGTCAGCGGTATGTAAATTCGGTCTTTTTTCCAGTCGACCGCAACATCCTGCCAAAAATTGATCAACTGCAAGGCCGTGCAGATGCAGTCGGACTGTTCGAGATGTTCCGGTTCGGTCCGGCCGAATAGATGCAGGACCAGCCGCCCGACCGGATTGGCCGAACGGCGGCAGTAGTCGAGCAGTTCCGGGTAATCGGCGTAGCGGGTTTTAACCACGTCCTGGGCGAAGGCATCAAGCAGGTCTCGGAAGAGCTGGATGGGCAGTTTGTACGCGGCAATGACTTCGGCCAAGGCGACGAACAGCGGCGTCTGCGGCACCCTGCCGGCTGCTATGCGATCCAGCTCGGCCCGGTACGCGTTCAGCCCGGCCAGACGCTCATCGGGCGATGCGTCGCCCTCGTCGGCAATATCGTCGGCGTTGCGCGCAAAGCGGTAAATGACCTCGATCGGCCGGCGCAATTCGGCCGGGACGAGCAAGGAGGCGACAGGAAAATTTTCGTAATGATCAACAGACATCGATGGTCTGCTCTGGAGAAGGGGGCTGAGTCAGTGCTAGAATTCGCCCCGCCTGCCCAGGTGGCGAAATTGGTAGACGCACCAGATTTAGGTTCTGGCGCCGAAAGGTGTGGGGGTTCGAGTCCCTTCCTGGGCACCAAGTAGTTGTTTTATGTAGTGCAAGCATGTCCATGAAACCCGCGTAACTGCGGGTTTTTTATTGGGTTTCGGGTACGGATAAAGCCACGTTCATTGGCGTTTCTTCATCGCCAGCACGCCTGTGCCCATCGTCATATTGACCCGGCTCAGGAAACTCATGCCGATAAGGGGTTCCCCGGTAATTCCTACCGTTACCCGAACGTTATGCAATTTGACCCCGGCCACTTCAACCATGGGAACAACAACGCTGACCGTTGAAATTGTTCCGGCCGCGGTTGCAGAACGACCGGCGCTGCCATCGGATACATTGATTTCGAGCTGGCGCGCTGTTTCAAAGCTCATCGCCACGTTGGAAGCACCGGTATCGATCAAACCTTCAACGGTGTGACCATTGATGATGAGCGGAGCAAAGTAGTGCTCACCTTTGTGGGCATTGGCATACAAAATGGCCGTGCGGTTCTCGTCGGGGTCGCCATCAAAGCAGCTATTGCCGGCACATTCCGCGCCCGAGAGCATGGCGTCGAATTTCTTGTGCCGATTTATCCTGTTCAGGGCGATTTCGTCGCCTGCTGCCGCTGCTTTGCCATACCAGTAGAGTGCCTTTTTGCTACAAGCCGAAACGAGGTAACCGGCCTCGTAAGATACGGCGAGGCTACGTTGCGCTGGCACATCGCCTCCCTTTGCCGCCGCGAGGAGCGAGGCAAAGGCCTTGGTGGGGCTACTTAGCGGGGTTTCATTGAAATGGTCGCCCGGCGCGAAATAGTTGTTCGCGCAGTCAGCACTAAACGCGGAGTTAATGGCGCACAGGGCAAAGCAAGTGGTGGCAACGAAAATACGGTGGCAGAAGGTCGATAGGTTCACGGTTTTGGCCAATCCCCGGGCTGGAAAATGTGTTCGCTGTTCACGCTGAGTCTAATGCCTCATGGCTTAGCACTTCGCTGAAAAATTGTTTGGCCGGCATCCGGAACCCAGCCGCATTCGGATGGCCGCCGCCACCGTAACGTGTGGCAATCACCGAAACATCGAGGGTCTTCCCCTTCGAACGCAGCGAGGCCTTCACCTCGCCATCACCCGACAGTTGCCAGATCAGCCCAAAGCTGCCGCTTTGCTCGGCCAAGGAATTTCCGAGTTCCGAGGCGAACAGCGCATTGGCGTTGATGGCAATGCCGGGAACGGCGAGCCAGGCGAGGTTTTCGTGGGTAACGATAGCTTGGCCGTGGCGCTGCGCCTGTAGCGCATCGACCGGTTCGCCGCGAAGGCGGGCCGCCATGCGCAGCCCGCTCTGCGCCAGACGCGCGATTTCCTGCTGATAAAACTGCTCGATGGCTCCGCCTTGCCCGAGCATGTCGAGATAACGTGGGGCGCTTTCATCGGGTGTGTCGAGCACCAGTTGATGCCAGACAGGGAAGTCGAAAGGGAGCAGGCGCAGGGCGCGGCAGAAGGGACGCGTGCCCGGGGTAAAGCGCCACATGTCCTGCTCTTCGATATGCCGGAGCGCCAGCGGCGTTGGTTTGCCGGGGTGAAAATGCTCCCACGCCAGCCGGGCGCCCGACTTTTCCAGGTCGAACTCGACGCGTAATGGCGAGCTCGGGTGCTGGTAACTGCGCAGGCCGTTGTCGCTAGCCTGCAACTTGTCGCCCCAGGCCTTCAGTGCCGAGGCGTGATGGTCGATTTGGGTGACCGATGCAGCAACAGAAGCCATCGTTTCGAGAAAGTCAGGCGGAAACGAGAAATCGAGGATGAACACCGCATGGCCGGCAATCGCGTCCAGTATCCAAGGCTCGCCGTGATGCATCGGCCGATAGGTGGCTGCATCGCCGAAATGGCGCCAGGCAGCATAAGCGGCACCGAAGCCATCGAGACAATCGGCGTGGTAGATAACAAAAACCGGGGGCTGGGCCGACATGCTCAGTAATGCGGTGGAAGATCGTCGCGCAGGCTGCGCTGTTCATGCGGCTGGGCATTTTGTGCCTGTTCGCGCAAGGCACGAATTTCACGGAAGAGCAGATCGATCTGCTCCTGCTGGCGGAAAACCAGGCGGTTCAATTCCTCGACCAGGTCTTCGGTATAGCTGATCTTGATTTCAAGTTCGGTAATGCGCGATTCCACAAATAGTCCTTATTCTTCGCTGCGCCAGTCGCGCAGTGTTTCCTTGGGTGGTGGCGGGGGTATGTCGTTACGCGGCGGCCGGAGCAGTGGCAGGGCGCCGCCGAGCACGACGATCAGACAGATCCCGAGAATAATCCAGCCTTCGTTCATGGCTTTCTCCGTTGCATAAGTGGCAAGTGTACTTGGCTTCGCAAAAAATCGCGAAGGGCTGTTGACATCGGCTTTTACGTCTGTAAAATGCGCGCTTCTTTAGGCGGTTAGCTCAGTTGGTTAGAGCGCCACGTTGACATCGTGGAGGTCGTTGGTTCGATTCCAATACCGCCTACCAAAATTCCTGACGGAGCTGAATTGATGATTTTCCGAACTTGCACCGCAGTTCAGAAACACTAATCGAGTCAGCCTTCGTTTGACCAAAAAAGTGCGGCTCACTCCCGCACTTTTTTTTCGCCTAGAGATTTGCCATGCCTGATATCAAACTGCCCGATGGTTCCATCCGCTCTTTTGAACAGCCGGTAACAATCGCCGAAGTGGCAGCCAGCATTGGTGCAGGCCTGGCCCGCGCGGCTCTGGGCGGCAAGGCTGATGGCAATTTGGTCGATACCTCGTATCTGATCGAGAAAAATGTCGATTTGGCCATCATCACCGAGCGTGACCCCGAAGGCCTGGAATTAATCCGTCACTCAACCGCTCATTTGTTGGCCTACGCCGTCAAAGAGTTGTTCCCGGAGGCGCAGGTCACCATCGGCCCGGTCATCGAAAACGGCTTCTACTATGACTTCGCCTACAAGCGTCCGTTCACCCCGGAAGACCTGGTGGCCATCGAAAAGCGCATGGCTGAGTTGGCCAAAAAGGATATTCCGGTAACCCGTGAGGTCTGGGCGCGTGACGATGCGGTCAAATTCTTCCTCGATCTCGGCGAAAAGTACAAGGCTGAACTGATCGGCGCCATTCCGGCCGACCAGCAGGTTTCGCTCTATCGCGAAGGTGATTTCATTGACCTTTGCCGCGGCCCTCACGTGCCGACGACGGCCAAGCTCAAAGTCTTCAAGCTCATGAAGGTGGCCGGTGCCTACTGGCGCGGCGATCATCGCAACGAACAGCTGCAGCGTATCTACGGTACGGCCTGGGCCAAGAAGGAAGATCTTGACGCCTACCTGCACATGCTGGAAGAGGCTGAAAAGCGCGATCACCGTCGTCTTGGCAAGCAGTTCGACCTCTTTCATATGCAGGACGAAGCGCCGGGTCTGGTCTTCTGGCACCCCAAGGGCTGGGCGATCTGGCAGGAAATCGAAAGCTACATGCGCGCCGTCTACCGAAACAACGGTTACCAGGAAGTGCGCTGCCCGCAGATTCTCGACAAGGCTCTGTGGGAAAAATCGGGCCACTGGGAGCACTACAAGGACAACATGTTTACGACCTCGTCGGAAAACCGCGATTACGCGGTCAAGCCGATGAATTGTCCGGGGCATGTCCAGGTCTTCAATGCCGGCTTGCGCTCTTACCGCGAACTGCCGCTGCGCTACGGCGAGTTCGGCTCCTGCCATCGCAACGAACCGGCTGGTGCTCTGCACGGCCTGATGCGCGTGCGCGGCTTCGTGCAGGATGACGGTCACATCTTCTGTACCGAAGACCAGATCGAATCCGAAGTGACCGCTTTCAATGCACTGGTCAAGAAGGTTTATGCCGATTTCGGCTTCAATGACGTGGCCGTCAAGTTGGCCTTGCGTCCGGATAGCCGTGTCGGTTCCGACGAAGTCTGGGACAAGGCCGAGGATGCATTGCGTCAGGGCCTGCGGGCTTCCGGTCTGGAATGGACCGAACTGCCCGGCGAGGGCGCCTTCTATGGTCCGAAAATCGAATTCCACATCCGGGACGCCATCGGCCGTTCGTGGCAGTGTGGCACCATGCAGGTCGACTTCTCGATGCCGGGTCGTCTCGGCGCGGAATATGTCGGCGCCGACGATACGCGCAAGGTTCCGGTCATGCTCCACCGGGCGATCCTCGGCTCGCTTGAGCGCTTCATTGGCATTCTGATCGAAAATTTCTCCGGAGCCTTGCCACTGTGGCTGGCGCCGGTTCAGCTAGTTGTCCTGAATATTTCCGAAAAGCAGGCCGATTACGCCGCGGATGTTGCGCAAAAGCTGCATCAGGCTGGCTTCCGCGCTGAGTCCGATTTGCGTAACGAGAAAATTACCTATAAAATTCGGGAACATAGCTTGAACCGGCTGCCTTATCAGCTCGTTGTGGGCGATAAGGAAAAAGCGGACGGACTGGTGGCCGTGCGGACTCGCGGTGGTCAGGATCTCGGACAGATGTCTGTGGATGACCTGATCAAGCAGCTTCAGAATGAAGTTGCGGCGCGGAGTGGCACGGCTTAATTTTTGTTGTTTTCGGGGGTTTCACCATAGCTCAGAACAAGGCGCATCGCCTCAACGAAGAAATCACGGTTCCGGAGATTCGTCTCCAGGGTGCAGAAGGCGAACAGCTCGGCATTGTCAGCATTCGCGAAGCTTTGCATATGGCTGAAGAAGCCGGTGCTGATCTGGTCGAGATCGCGCCGACCGCGAAGCCGCCGGTCTGCCGCATCATGGACTACGGCAAGTTCAAGTACCAGGAACAGAAGCGCGCTCACGAAGCCAAGTTGAAGCAGAAGCAGGTGCAGGTCAAGGAAATCAAGCTGCGCCCGGGCACCGACGAAAACGATTACCAGATCAAGCTCAGGAACATGACGCGTTTCCTGGAAGAAGGCGACAAGGTCAAAGTGACCCTGCGCTTCCGGGGCCGCGAAATGGCGCATCAGGAATTCGGTATGCGCCAGCTGGAACGGATCAAGGCAGACCTCGATGAAGTGGGTGCAGTCGAGCAGATGCCGAAGATGGAAGGTCGTCAGATGATCATGATCATCGGGCCGGCCAAGAAGCAGCAAAAGTAGTTACATAAGTGCTTTCGGGTAGTCAAAGCGTTTCCGTAGTGGGAACCACCTGACGGCATGTCATTAAGGAGCATTAAATGCCCAAAATGAAGACCAAGAGCAGCGCCAAAAAGCGTTTCTCTGTTCGCGCTGGTGGTTCCATCAAGCGCGGCCAAGCCTTCAAGCGTCACATTCTGACCAAGAAGACCACCAAGGTGAAACGCCATCTGCGCGGTTCAGTCGAAGTTAACGCGCGCGATTCAGCATCCGTCCGCGCCATGATGCCCTACGCATAAGGAGATAGAAGATGCCTAGAGTTAAACGTGGTGTAACAGCGCGCGCGCGTCACAAGAAGATTCTCGTTCAGGCCAAGGGTTACCGCGGTCGTCGCAAGAACGTCTATCGCGTCGCCAAACAGGCGGTGATGAAGGCCGGTCAATACCAGTACCGTGACCGTCGTCAACGCAAGCGTCAGTTCCGCGCTCTGTGGATTGCCCGTATCAATGCAGCTTCCCGCGAGCTGGGCATGAAGTACAGCACCTTCATGAATGGTCTGAAGAAGGCCAACATCGAAGTCGACCGCAAGGTTCTGGCCGATCTGGCTGTGTTCGATCAGCCGGCTTTTGCCGCACTGGCCGCCCAGGCCAAGGCACAGCTCGGCGCCTGAGCGAAAGCGTAATTAAAAAAAGGAGGCGCAAGCCTCCTTTTTTAGTTTCGGCCGCCGCTTTGCGGCTTCACGTCGGCTGCGCCGACATGAGCCTTCACTGAAACGTGCGTTTTGTTGGTGGTTTTGTTGGTGGACGTCTATGGACAATCTCGATCAAATCGTTAGCGAAGCCCAGTCGGCTTTCGCTGCAATTTCTGACCCCGATGCGCTGGAACAGGTAAAAGCCCGTTTCCTCGGCAAGAGCGGGCAGATCACCGAACTTCTCAAGGGGCTGGGCAAACTGCCGCCGGAAGAGAAGAAAACTGCCGGTGCGGCGATCAACGTCGCCAAGACGGCCGTTGAAGCTGCGCTCAACGAGCGCCGCGAAGCCATTCGGAAGGCCGCGCTGGAAGCGCGCCTAGCCGAAGAGGCGCTGGATGTCACGCTGCCCGGACGCGCCGAAGCGCGCGGTGGCCTGCACCCGGTAACGCGCACGCTCGAACGCATCGAGGCGCTGTTCCGTTCGATCGGTTTCGAAGTGGCCGATGGCCCTGAAATCGAGGAAGACTTTTTCAATTTCACCGCCATGAACACGCCGGAGGATCACCCGGCGCGTTCGATGCACGACACCTTTTACCTGCAGAACCCGGATGGCACGGTGGCCGACAAGGTGCTGCTGCGTACGCATACCAGCCCGATTCAGGCGCGCTACATGAAGGCGCATGTCGAACGCTACGGTCAACTGGAAAAAATGCCCGAAATCAGAATCATCGCGCCGGGCCGCGTCTACCGCGTCGATTCCGATGCGACGCATTCGCCGATGTTCAACCAGGTCGAAGGCCTGTGGGTGGGCGAGGGTGTTTCCTTTGCTGACCTCAAGGGCGTCATTGCCGATTTTCTCAAGAGCTTCTTCGAGACCGACGACCTCGTGGTGCGTTTCCGTCCCTCTTTCTTCCCGTTTACCGAGCCGTCAGCCGAAATCGACGTTGCTTTCATGAGCGGTGCACTGAAAGGCCGCTGGTTGGAAATCGCCGGTTGCGGCATGGTGCATCCGGACGTGCTGCGCATTGCCGGCATCGATCCGGAAAAGTACACCGGCTTTGCCTTCGGCTTCGGTCAGGATCGCCTGACCATGCTGCGTTACGGCGTCAATGACCTGCGCCTCTTCTTTGAAGGCGACCTCCGTTTCCTGAGGCAATTCGCATGAAATTCTCTGAATCCTGGCTGCGTTCCCTTGTCGACACCAAGCTGTCGAGCGAGGAGCTTTCCCATCTGCTGACCATGGCCGGCCTCGAAGTCGAGGGTCTGGAGTCGGTTGCTCCCCAATTCAACGACGTCGTCGTCGCCCAGGTGCTCGAAGTCGTCAAGCACCCGGATGCCGATCGTCTGAACGTCTGCAAGGTTGATACGGGTCGCGGCGAGCCAACGACCATCGTCTGCGGCGCGGCTAACGTCGCCGTCGGCCTGCGCGTGCCCTGCGCCTTGCCCGGTGCCAATCTGCCCGGGGACTTCGTCATCAAAATCGCCAAGGTGCGCGGCATCGAATCCTCCGGCATGCTCTGTTCGGCCAAGGAACTCGGTATTGCCGAAGAAGCCTCCGGCCTGCTGGTGCTGCCGGCCGATGCGCCGGTCGGTCAGTCGATCCGCGAATATCTCGATCTCGACGACAACCAGTTCGAACTCAAGCTGACCCCGAATCGCGCCGACTGCCTGTCGTTGACCGGCGTAGCGCGCGAAGTGGCGGCCATTGCCGGTGCCCAGGCCAAGCTGATCGAGGTGCCGGAAGTCGCGGCAAGCATCGCCGACCAGCGGGCCGTGGTGCTCGATGCGCCGGCTGCCTGTCCCCTCTATTTCGGCCGCGTGCTGAAAGGCGTCAATGCCAAGGCGTCGACGCCTGAATGGATGAAGCGTCGCCTGGAACGCAGCGCTATCCGCTCGATTTCGGCGCTGGTCGATGTCACGAATTACGTGATGCTAGAGCTCGGCCAGCCGCTACACGCCTTCGATAACACCAAGCTCGAAGGTGCAGTGCATGCACGCATGGCCAAGCCGGAAGAAAAGCTGCTGCTGTTGAACGAACAGACCATCGCCATTGATGCTGACATCCTGGTTATTGCCGACGATGCCAAGCCGTTGGCCATGGCCGGCATCATGGGCGGAGAAGAGAGCGGGATCACGCTGGAAACCAGCGAACTGTTCCTCGAATCCGCCTTTTTTGCCCCGAAGGCCATCGCCGGTCGTGCTCGCCGCTACGGGTTTGGTTCCGATGCTTCGCATCGTTTCGAGCGCGGCGTCGATTTTGGCGGCGCTCGCCGCGCCATTGAGCGCGCTACGCAACTGATTATCGATATTTGTGGTGGTGCCGCTGGTCCGGTAATCGAGGCCAGGGCTGAGATGCCTGCACGCAAGCCGGTGCGTCTGCGCACGGCGCGAGCCTGCGCGGTAATCGGCATGACTTTTTCTCCTGAGCAGATTGCCGGATTGTTCAACGGCCTCGGCTTGCCCTTCGTTCGCGAAGCTGATGATTTTCTGGTGACTCCGCCAACCTGGCGCTTCGACATCGAAATCGAGGAAGACCTGATCGAGGAAATTGCCCGTCTGCACGGCTACGACAACATCCCGGCCCCGGCGCCGTGCGGCAACCTAAAAATGATGGTGCAGCCCGAAGCGCAACGTCCGGCGGCTCGTGTTCGCCAGTTGCTGGTCGATCGCGGCTATCAGGAAGTGGTTAATTTCGCTTTTGTCGAGGAGTCCTGGGAGGCCGATTTTGCAGCGAAGACCGCAGAAACCGACCTGATTCGCCTGGCCAACCCGATTGCCAGCCAGATGGCTGTCATGCGGTCGACTCTGTTTGGTGGTTTGATTTCCAATCTGCTAACCAATCTCAAGCGTAAGCAGAACCGCGTCCGTTTGTTTGAAACGGGCCGTGCGTTCGAGCGCATTGCCGCTGCAACGCCGGTTCCCGGCTTTGCCCAATCCTGGAAACTCTCTGGTCTGGCTTATGGTGGTGCCTTACCCGAAGGCTGGGGCAGCGCTTCGCGCAAGGTTGATTTCTTCGACGTGAAGGGCGATCTGGAAGCCTTGCTGGCGCCGGGCCAACTGCGTTTTGAAAAGCTCGCCCATCCGGCACTGCATCCGGGGCGTTCAGCACGTGTGTTGCTCGATAACCGAGAAATCGGTTGTCTGGGGGAGTTGCATCCGGAGTGGGTCCAGAAATACGACCTGCCGCAGGCACCCGTGGTCTTCGAACTCGATTTTGATGCCGTCAAGGCAGTCCAGGTTCCGGTTTATGCCGAGGTCTCGAAGTTCCCGCCGGTCATTCGTGATCTTGCCATCGTCGTTGATCAGGATGTCGCTCTGCAGACCTTGCTCGATGGCTTGAAAGGACAAGTTTCCAGCCTTGTTCAGGACATCCAGTTGTTCGATGTTTACGTCGGTAAGGGCGTGCCCGAAAACAAAAAAAGCCTTGCTTTCCGGATAGTTATGCAAGATACTCAACGCACTTTGCAAGATTCGGAAGTTGATGCTGCAATGCAGCAACTGGTGTCCTGTTTGGAACAGGCATTTGGTGCTCAACTGCGTGCCTGACGGAAATAATAACGATGACGCTAACCAAAGCTGAGCTCGCGGACCTGCTTTTCGAAAAAGTCGGTCTAAACAAGCGCGAGGCCAAAGACATGGTCGAAGCTTTTTTCGAAGAAATCCGAAATTCCCTGGAAACCGGTGATGGCGTGAAGCTATCTGGCTTCGGAAATTTTCAGTTGCGCGACAAGCCGCAACGTCCGGGCAGAAATCCGAAAACAGGGCAGGAAATTCCCATTACGGCGCGTCGCGTCGTTACCTTTCACGCCAGCCAAAAGCTGAAGTCCGACGTTGAGCTTGCCTTCGATGGAACCGCGGCATAAAACACTGGGCGGCGAAGAGTTGCCGCCCATCCCCGCCAAGCGCTACTTCACGATCGGTGAAGTCAGCGAGTTGTGCGGCGTCAAACCACACGTGCTGCGTTACTGGGAGCAGGAGTTCAACCAGCTCAAGCCAGTAAAGCGACGCGGCAATCGTCGGTACTACCAGCATCATGAAGTCTTGCTGGTTCGGCGTATTCGCGAGCTTCTTTATAATCAGGGTTTTACCATCAGTGGCGCACGCAATCGGCTTGACGAAGGTGGTGCGGTCGAGGTGATTGCGGTGAATTTGCCCGAGGCAGGAAAGATGCCGGGCGGCCTGCGTGGCGAGCTACAGTCAATTATCGAGATGTTGCAGCTTTGAATCCAGCGGTTTTTGGGTATAATGGCGGGCTTGTCGGGGCGTAGCGCAGCCTGGTAGCGCACTTGCATGGGGTGCAAGGGGTCGCGAGTTCGAATCCCGCCGCCCCGACCAAGAGAATCAACGAGTCAGGCCAATCTTCGGATTGGCCTTTTTCGTTCATGGGGGGCGTGCTTGCTTTACTGAGGGGCTGGGTTTGTGCGGAGCGTTTAATTGCGCCGTCGGTTCTACTCATTAAAAAGCTGACTTGTGGCAGTTTTATTAATGGATGGCATTGATAAATAATTTCAAACAAATTAAATTGTCGCCACTCATTTAAATAAGGAGATAATCATGGACCTTTCTACGCTCTCCGTCGCTCAATTGCGCGACCTGCAACAGCAGATTCCTGCAGAAATCAAACGTCGTGAAGCTCAGGAAAAGGTTAGTGTCCTGAATGAATTGCGCGCCATTGCCAAAACCCGTGGTTATGCCATTGAGGATTTGCTGGCCAAGGAAGCCAAGGTAAAGACGGCTACCGGAAATAAGGTCAAGGTTAAATACCGCCATCCGCAAAATGTCGAACTTGAATGGACCGGTCGCGGCCGCAAGCCGAAATGGGTCGAAGCCTGGGTAGCCAATGGTGGTTCGTTGGATAATTTGCTGGTCTGATCATGCGTATTCTGCTGAGTAACGACGACGGCTATTTTGCGCCGGGGCTGGCCGCCCTGGTTGAGGCGCTGCGCGGCCTGGGTGAGGTAGTCGTCGTTGCTCCCGAGCAGAATCGCAGCGGCGCCAGTAATTCGCTGACGCTGGATCGGCCTTTGTATTTGAAAAAGGCGGCCAGCGGTTTTTATTTTGTAAATGGCACGCCAACCGATTGCGTCCATTTGGCCGTCACTGGCATGCTTGACGACTTGCCGGATATTATCGTTTCGGGAATTAATAACGGCGCCAATATGGGTGACGATACGATTTATTCGGGTACCGTTGCGGCAGCTACCGAGGGTTATTTGCTCGGCATTCCATCCATCGCCATTTCCCTGACCAACTTTGAGGGAAATAATTATGCGACGGCTGGCCTTGTCGCCCGTGAATTGGTCGAGCGTTATATCCGCGACCCGATCAGGCAGCCGGTACTATTGAATGTCAATGTCCCGGATATTCCTTACGCCGAATTAAATGGCATGGAAGTTACCCGCCTTGGCCGTCGGCATAAAGCTGAACCAGTGGTGAAAATGACCTCGCCGCGCAATGAAACCGTTTATTGGATCGGCGCGGCCGGTGCGGCCGCCGATGCCGGGCCGGGTACCGATTTCAATGCAGTTGAACGCGGTGTCGTTTCGATTACGCCGTTGCAGATCGATCTGACGCACGCCGCCCAGCTACCTTCGATTCGTCAATGGATGCAGTGAGTCATGGTGTGTTGAACGGTATCGGCATGACGTCGCAGCGCACCCGGACGCGGATGATCGAGCGTCTGCGCGAAAAGGGAATCCGCAACGAAACCGTCCTCAAGGCGATGGCTGCTGTCCCGCGCCATGTCTTCGTCGAGGAGGCCCTGGCCTCGCGGGCCTACGAAGACACCGCGTTGCCGCTTGGCATGGGGCAGACCATTTCGCAGCCCTATGTCGTGGCGCGTATGATCGAACTGCTGCTCAACGGGCGCAAGACGCTGGGCAAAACGCTGGAAATAGGTGCCGGCTGCGGTTATCAAGCCGCCGTGTTGGCTCAGCTGACCAACGAAGTGTATGCCGTCGAGCGGCTGGCGCCCCTGCTCGAAAAAGCCAAGGCAAACATGCGCACCCTGCAGCAGTTCAATGTTCGTCTGAAACACGCCGACGGCCAGTTCGGTTTGCCCGAAGCCGGGCCATTTGACAGTATCATCGTGGCTGCAGCCGGGGCCAGTGTGCCGCCCGCGCTGCTTCAGCAGCTTGCCCCAGGTGGGCGACTGGTCTTGCCAGTCGGGGCTGCGGAGCAGTATCTTAGCTTCATCGAACACACGCCCCAGGGTTATGTCGAAACCCGGCTCGACGCCGTGCGTTTCGTCCCGCTACTTTCAGGAACGCAATGATTCGTATCGTCGCAGCAATTTTCCCAGTACTGTTCTTGGCCGGTTGTATTTCCCAGCAACCGGTACCGGCGGTCGATCGCTCGACCTCCCGGGCTGCCGTGCAGCCCGCCGGCCCGGGGTACTACACGGTCAAGCGTGGTGACACCCTGTACCGGATTGCGCTGGAGCACGGTCAGGATCATCGCGATGTCGCTAATTGGAACAACATCGCCAACCCGTCATCCATCAAGGAAGGCCAGATCCTGCGCGTTGCACCGCCGGGTGCTGCTGCCGAACCTGTCGCTGATGGCGCAGTAACCAAGCCGATTGACGTTGGCTCTGCTGTCGAGTCGCGCTCGCTAGATCAGTCGGCTGGGGCAACCGTTGCCGTTGCTCCGCAAAATGGGGCGCTGAAGCGCGAACCGCGCGTCGGCAAGGAACCGTATTCGGATGAAGCGTACGCCCGCCTGAACAAGGCCGGCGGCGAAACCGCCAAGCCTATTGAGGCCAAGCCGGAAGTGAAACCCGAGACGGCGCCGGCCGTTGCCACCGGTCCGGACGACGTGCCGTGGATGTGGCCGACATCGGCCAAGCTGTCAGCGCCATACAGCGATACCGGCAACAAGGGTCTGGATTTCGCCGGCAGGTCCGGCGATCCTGTCCTGGCGGCCGGTGACGGCAAGGTCGTTTATGCCGGCAGCGGTCTGCGCGGCTTTGGCGAACTGGTCATCGTCAAGCACAACGCCACCTACCTGTCGGCCTATGCCCACAACCGCAAGATTCTCGTCAAGGAAGGCCAGCAGGTCAGCCGCGGCCAGAAGATCGCCGAGATGGGCAACACTGATGCTGACTCGGTCAAGCTCCACTTCGAAATCCGCAAACAGGGCAAGCCGGTGGACCCGGCCCAGTATCTGCCAAAAAGATGAGCGACTCCGGCGAGGGCGTGGATGATGAATTCGAGGGGCAGCCCGATGACTCGGTCCTGCTGCCCGAGCCTGAGCTACCCGAGCCTGAAGTTGCCAGCCCGGAAATCGAGCTGCTTGAGGACGTTACCCAGCTTTACCTGAGCGAGATCGGCGCCAAGCCGCTGCTCACTCCGGAAGAGGAGCTGGCCACGACGCGCCTCGTCCGCGCCGGTGATTTCGCCGCCCGGCAGCGCATGATCGAGCACAATCTGCGGCTCGTCGTGAATATCGCCAAGCATTACCTGAACCGGGGCATCCCGCTGCTCGACCTGATCGAGGAGGGCAATCTGGGTTTGATCCACGCGCTGGAAAAATTCGATCCGGAGCGCGGCTTCCGTTTTTCAACGTATGCCACCTGGTGGATCCGTCAGAACATCGAGCGCGGCATCATGAACCAGTCGCGCACCATTCGTTTGCCGGTGCATATCGTCAAGGAAATCAACGTCGTCCTGCGTGCCATGCGCCATCTGGAATCCGCCGACAAGCGCGATTCGACTGTGGAACGCATTGCCGCCCTGATAGACTGGCCGGTCGAGGATGTGCGGCGAACGCTGTCGCTCAACGAACATATCGCCTCGCTCGATGCGCCACTCGACATCGATCCCAGCCACACCATTGCCGAAGTCATCGCCGACGATGGTGGCAGTGATCCGGAATCCCTGCTGCAGTTGAGCGAAGTCGGTTCGCTGGTCGATGACTGGCTGGGCCAATTGACCGAGCGCCAGCGTTCAGTCATTGAGCGTCGCTATGGCCTGAGCGGGGCCGATGTGGAGACGCTGGATGTCATTGCCCACGATCTGGCGCTGACCCGCGAGCGGGTCCGGCAGATTCAGATGGAAGGTCTGGATCGCCTGCGCAAGATCATCAAGCGCGGCAATATCTCTCGCGATTCTCTGTTGTAGCGGCGCACATCCGGTTGCGGATTTCTTCCGCCAGCTGGAAAACTGACATGGCGTAGAAGCTCGATCGGTTGTAGCGCGTGATCACGTAAAAATTCTCGAATCCCAACCAGTATTCCGTCTCGCGCCCCGGTGAGACGAGGTCGATCAGCGCCGCCGTCGTCTGTGGATCGATATTGGCGCGAATCCCTTTGTCGGCCAGATCAGCCACCTTGAGACTGGGGCGGAGCCCGGCCTGAAGCAACTCGGCCTCGGGGGTGCCTGCCGTCATGGCCGGTACGGCGATGGGCTGCCCGGCTTGCCAGCCGTGCTGCTCAAGAAAGCGGGCAACACTGCCGATGGCATCGTCGACGCTGTTGCCGAGATCGACACGCTGGTCGCCGTCGAAATCGACCGCATAGCGCCGCTGGCTGCCCGGCATGAATTGCGGGATGCCGATGGCGCCGGCAAACGAGCCCTTGACGGCCATCGGGTCCAGATTGTTCTCGCGGGCCAGCAGCAGGAACTGCTCGAGCTCGGTCCGGAAAAACTCGGCTCGTCGCGGGTAGTTGAAAGCCAGCGTCGATAGCGCTTCAAAAACGCCGAAGCCGCCCGTGTTGCGGCCGTATTCCGTCTCGACGCCAATAATGGCGACGATGATTTCCTCGGGCACGCCGTAGAGGGCCGAGGCCTTGGCCAGTTGCCCGGCGTTTTCCTGCCAGAAGGCGACGCCGCCATCGATGCGCCGTTCATTCAAAAAGCGCGGCCGGTAGCGTTCCCACGAGCGCTGCAGCGGCGAGGCGGGGGGCTGGATGAGCTTGAGGACGGTGGCGTTCGGGCGGGTCTGGGCAAACTGGCTGATCAGCTCGTCGGCCTTGAAACCATGGCGGGTTTCGAGGTCGCGGGCGAACTCGATGGCGGCTGGATCGTCGGCGAAAGTCGGGGGGGGCGGCTTGGAATTGTGGCCGGCATGGGCCAGCGAGGTCAGTGCAGCAAGCAGCAGCGGGGCAAGCGTCAGTTTCAGATTCATCATCGCAATTGCGCGATGGCGTCGCGCAGGGGTTTCAGGTGTTTGTCGGTGTTGCCGTAGCGCGCTACAAGATAGGCGTCGACCACGCGCTGGAAAGGTTCGGCCAGTTCCGGGTCCTGTTCCCGAACGCGTCGGGCCAGTTCCAGTGGCGTTTCCCAAGGCGGGCAGTCTACCTTTCTTCGAGCCAGCTGTCGCAGCGCCTTGTGCCACAGGCGAACGACCGGGTCGCGCTCAGGGCGTTTGTAGAGTGCCCAGGCCATCAGGCCGGCAACCAGCAGGCCGCAGGTGCTGCCGAGCGCGATAGCCAGGCTGCGCCAGTCGGTGTCGGACAAACCGAGGCGGGCCAGCAGTTCGCGCTGGCGTTGCGGGTCGTAGCCGAGCACGCTCTGGTTCCAGGCGTTATTGATTGCTTCCCAGCGGTAGCGCAGTGTCCTGATCCAGTCGGCGCGCAGCTGGATGAGCATCGGCAGCGGTTCGCCGAAAGCGAGTGCATCGGCGATGCCCGTTTCGATTCGGCTGGGCGACACGGCAGCCGTCGGGTCGACGCGGACCCAGCCCTTGCCGGCCAGCCAGACTTCGGCCCAGGCATGGGCGTCGGACTGGCGGACAACGAGGTATTGATCGAGCGGATTGAATTCGCCGCCCTGATAGCCACCGACAACGCGGGCCGGAATGCCGGCAGCGCGCATGAGTGTGACGAAGGCGGCGGCGTAGTGTTCGCAGAAACCGCGTTTGGTCTCAAAAAGGAAATCATCGATGCCGTGGAGTCCGAGGAGCGGCGGTTGCAGCGTGTAGGTGAATTCGGCGTTGAACAGGGCGAGTGCCTTGGCGATCACGGCCTCGGGTGCGTTGCCGGCGCGCCATTGGGCGGCGAGGGCGCGGGTCTGCGGATTGCCGCTGGCCGGCAGGGCCAGGTTGCGGCGCAGCACCTGTGGGTCTTCGCTCAAATTGAAGCGGTAGTCGAGGCTGGCGGACAGGCGGAGGCGTTTTCGCTCATTGATCGCATTCTGGCTGATGGCGGTCATCGTTCCGTTCAGGAGCGTCTCGGCAGGCAACGCGATGGGGGCATCGAGGGCCAGTAACCAGCGCTGGTTGTGGGCCTCCAGCGTGGTTTCGTAGCCGATGGGCGGTGAGAGGCTTTCGAGCTGGGCAGCCGGCTGGCGTCCTTTGTACAGGTGCCAGGTAGTGCCATCGAATTGCTCCATGACCGGGCCGCGCCAGTAGAGCTTCTGCCTGGGCGGCAGCGGCCCGTCGAAGCGCACGCGAAAGGCGATGTCGGCATTCTGGACAAGTTGGGCGATGCTGCCCGGCGACATGCTGTCGGATAGCCCGGTCTTGCCGGTAAAGGCATCCGCGGGCAAACCCCAGAGTGGCCCGGAGATGCGCGGGAAAAGCAGAAAAAGGACGAGCATGAAAGGGATGGCTTGGAGGCAGAGCACGCCGGAATAGCGCAGGGTGTCCCGTGTGGTGCTCGACGGGCCGCCGTGCAGGCGGATCAGCGTCGCCGTGACCAGCCACATCGCGGCGAGCAGCCAGAGGCCGGTCGGGATGCTTTGCGAATACAGGTAGTGGGTGAGCAGCAAAAAATAGCCGAGGGTGACGACGACCATCGCATCGCGTCGCGACTTCAGTTCGAGCAGCTTCATGGTCATGAACATGACCAGCATGGCAACCCCGGCGTCGCGCCCGAACAGGGTGTGGAATTCGAGCAGGATGCCGGCGCTGCCGGCGCCGACCAGCGGTATCAATATCCAGCGGCCGGGCAGGCGATGGTCTTTCCACCACAGCCAGACGGCCCACAGCAGCAGGGCGCCGGCCACCGTGCTGAGCCATGGTGGCTGATGCATGAAGTGCGGCGCCGTCGTCGCCAGCGCGGTGGCGAACAGCCAGGGCGTGGCGTGGCGGTCGAGCGCTTCGCGGGCTGGCGTGCTCATGGCTGGCAGAGAGCGAGGGCTTCGAGGCAGAGCTGGCGATGACGCTCGCCGCTGCCGGTCGGGATGTCGACGCCGGGCAGGCGCAGTCCGTAATGGGCGTCGGCCACATCGGCGGCGAGCACCCAGCCGGTCAGGATGCCGATCCGGGTTTCGTCGCTCAGCGCGGTGTCGGTCAGTTGCCAGTCGAGCCTCAGTTCAACCTGCGCACCGCCGGCAAATTGCTTGATCAGCAGCGGGCCATTGGCGTTACGGGCGCTGGCCTTCCAGGCGACGTGGCGCGGCGAGTCGGCCGGCTGGCGGTCGCGAAATCCGGCGAAATCCTCCTGCCCGCCATCGCCGCTGCGTTCGCCGCCAACTGGCGTCGGTGAGGCAACCGGCAGTGGCGCGGCAATCGGCTGCGGATAGACCAGGCAGCGCATGGCCGGTTGCAGGTAGGCCCAGGCGGTAAACAGGCCGAGCGGATAGCGGGTTGATAGCCGGATGCGCGGCAAATCCAGCCAGCCCCGGGTTTTCGCGCTGACCGGAATGTTCAATTTTGAGCTTTTTTTCCGGTTGACCGTAGCAAACACCGGGTTGCCGCTTTCGGCCTCCAGTTCGAGCCCGAGGCGCGGGGTAGGGCGGTCGTTGTCGAGCGTGATCTGAAAATGCGCCGTTTCCCCGGCAAAAACCGGCGCGCTGCGCCCCGGCGTGACGATCAGCCCGTGCAGGTTGCGAAAGGTGTGGATCATGCCGACGATGCCCAGCCCGGCGAGCAGGAAAACCAGCGCGTGACCGAGTGCCAGGTTGTAGTTGATGGCGCCGATCAGCATGACGATGAGCGCCAGGGCGTAGAGCAGGCCGCCGCGCGAGGGGATGATGAAGACGCGCCGCTGGCCGAGGCGCATGGGTGCCGTGCCGTCGCTATGCCAGCGAAACAGTTTTTGCTGCAGGGTGGCGACGATGCCCACGGAGCTCAGGGAATGGCGACGGTGCGGATCAGGGCGGTGATGTCTTCGGCCAGCGCGTAGCCACCCCCCTGCGCCGAGCGCAGGCGGTGCCGGGCGACGGCCGGGAGGACGGCCTGCACGTCGTCGGGCAACACCATGTCGCGCCCGGCCAGCCAGGCCCAGGCGCGGGCGGCGGCGAGCAGGGCGAGGCCGGCGCGCGGCGACAGGCCATGCTGGTAGGCTGGATTCTGGCGCGTCGCTTCGACCAGTGCCTGGACGTAATCGATCAGCGGACCGGCCGCGTGGATGGCTGATGCTTCCTGCTGCAAGGCTGGCAGGTCATCGGGCGCGAGCAATGGCGTCAGTTCCTCGACGCGGCGCCGCTGACCACCGGCGACGAGCAGGGCGCGTTCGGCGGTGCGGTCCGGGTAGCCGAGTTCGAGGCGCATCAGGAAGCGGTCGAGCTGTGATTCGGGCAGCGGAAAAGTGCCGATCTGGTGCGCCGGGTTCTGCGTGGCGATGACGAAGAAGGGCGTCGGCAACATTCGCGTCTGGCCCTCGGCCGTGACCTGGCCTTCCTCCATTGCTTCAAGCAGGGCGCTCTGCGTTTTCGGTGTGGCGCGGTTGATCTCGTCGGCCAGCACAAGCTGGGCGAAGACCGGGCCGGGCAGGAAACGGAAGTCGCTGCGCTCGCGCTCGAAAACCGAAACACCGGTGATGTCGGCCGGCAGCAAATCGCTGGTGAACTGGATGCGCGAAAACTGCAGCCCGAGCAGCCGGGCCAGCGTGTGGGCCAGCGTCGTCTTGCCCATGCCCGGCAGGTCTTCGATCAGTAAATGGCCGTTGGCCAGCAGGCAGGCAATGGCCAGCCGGATTTCATGATCCTTGCCGAGAATGATCCGGCCAGCCTGCTCGAGAACGCCGTCGAATGCCCGCGGGCGACCGGCAAGTCCGGAAAGTGTGCTTTTCAACATCATGGGATTCCGCTGTGTCTGTTCAAACCCATTCTAATGCTTGAAGCGGCGCGATGAATGGGACGATAATGACAATTCGACGTGCGCCGTTTTGTGCGCCGCTTCGCAGAGAGAGAACAAGTGACGACCACTGCCATCATCACCCATCGTGACTGCCAGTTGCACGACATGGGTTCGCATCACCCGGAATGCCCGCAGCGTCTGACCGCCATCAACGATCACCTGATCGCTCAGGGGATCGACGCCTATTTCGTCTACTACGACGCGCCGCTCGCCACTTTTGAACAACTGATGCGCGTCCATCCCGCTTCTCATCTCGAACGCCTCAAGCGTGCCTCGCCGGAACTGGGCGTCGTGCACCTCGACCCTGATACCGCGATGAATCCGCACACCTGGCAGGCTGCGCTGCGGGCTGCCGGGTCCGGCTGTCTGGCCGTCGACCTCGTCATGAAGGGCGAAATCGAAAACGGTTTCTGTGCCGTGCGACCGCCCGGTCATCACTGCGAGAAAGCAAACCCGATGGGTTTCTGCTTCTTCAACAATGTCGCCGTCGCGGCAAAACATGCCCTTGTGGCCCACGGCCTGGAGCGCGTGGCAATCATCGATTTCGACGTGCACCACGGCAACGGTACCGAAGACTGCTTTGCCGGTGACGAGCAGGTACTGATGTGCTCCATCTTCCAGCACCCGTTCTATCCCTACTGTGGCACCGACAAGCCGGCTGCCAATATGTGCAACGTGCCGCTGGCCTCGGGTTGCGGCGGCGAAGAATTCCGCGATGCCGTCACCCAGGTGTGGATGCCTCGCCTGCGCGAATTCAAGCCGCAGATGATCCTGATTTCGGCCGGTTTTGACGCCCACTTCGAGGACGACATGGGCAACCTGCGCTTCCTCGAAAAAGACTATGCCTGGGTCACCGATCAGCTCAAACAGCTGGCCGCCGAAATGTGCAACAAGCGTATCGTCTCCATGCTTGAAGGCGGCTACGTGATGACCTCGCTGGCCCGTAGTGTTGGCGCGCACCTGCGCTCGCTGGCTGATCTGTAGCCGCTGTTTTCTTTCGGAAAAAGACCAGGGTGGGGTAAAATCCCGCCCTCTTTTTCATGTTTCCAATGTTTAACCGGACAAATCCATGGCGTTGATTGTTCAAAAATACGGCGGTACGTCGGTCGGTAATCCCGAGCGCATCAAGAATGTCGCCAAACGCGTTGCCAAGTTCCAGGCACAGGGCCATCAAGTGGTCGTCGTCGTCTCTGCAATGAGTGGCGAAACCAACAAACTGATTGCGCTGGCCAAGGAAGTTCAGGCCACTCCCGATCCGCGCGAGCTGGATGCCATCATGTCCACCGGCGAACAGGTCACCACCGGCCTGCTCTCCATGGCGCTGATGGACATCGGCTGCAAGGCGAAAAGCTACACCGGCGGCCAGGTCAAGGTGCTGACAGACAGCACGCACACCAAGGCGCGCATCCTGTCGATCGACGAATCCAACATGCGCCGCGATCTCGATGCCGGCCACGTTGTCGTCGTCGCCGGCTTCCAGGGTGTCGACGAGCACGGCAACATTACGACGCTCGGCCGTGGCGGTTCCGACACCTCGGGCGTCGCCCTCGCTGCCGCGCTGAAGGCTGACGAGTGCCAGATCTACACCGACGTCGATGGCGTCTACACCACCGACCCGCGCGTCGTGCCCGAAGCCAAGAAGCTCGACACCATCACCTTCGAAGAGATGCTGGAAATGGCCAGCCTCGGCTCCAAGGTGCTGCAGATCCGCTCGGTCGAATTCGCCGGCAAGTACAAGGTCAAACTGCGCGTTCTTTCCAGCTTCCAGGATGAAGGGGAAGGCACGCTGATCACTGTTGAGGAAGACAAGAACATGGAACAACCGATCATTTCCGGTATCGCTTTCAACCGCGACGAAGCCAAGCTCACCATGCTCGGCGTTCCCGATACCCCGGGCATCGCCTACCAGATCCTGGGCTCCATCGCCGACGCCAACATCGACGTCGACATGATCATCCAGAACGTTGGCCACGACGGCACCACCGATTTCTCCTTCACGGTCAACCGTGGCGACTTTGCCAAGGCCCAGAGCATTCTGGAAGGCGTCAAAGCCAAACTGGGTGCTCGCGAAATCACAGGTGACAACAAGATCTGCAAGGTCTCCGCCGTCGGCGTCGGCATGCGCTCGCACCCGGGCGTTGCCTCCAAGATGTTCAAGGCCCTGGCTGACGAAGGCATCAACATCCAGATGATCTCGACCTCCGAGATCAAGATTTCCGTCGTCCTTGACGAGAAGTACCTGGAACTCGCTGTCCGCATGCTGCACCGCGCTTTCGGTCTCGACCAGTAAGTTTGACCAAAGGGCGCGGAGGCTATATCATCCGCGCCTCTTGATGGACACGTGGCCGAGTGGTCGAAGGCACACCCCTGCTAAGGGTGCATCCGGGCAAAACCTGGATCCAGGGTTCGAATCCCTGCGTGTCCGCCAATATCAAGCAATAAAGCGCCTTTCGGGGCGCTTTTTTGTTGCCCCATCGCCAGGATCACCGCTAAAGAAAATGCTCGAAGCTGTTGCCAGATTTTCCGTTCAGGTTTGGATAGCCGCTAACCGTTTCGCCGGTTACGCGCTGCTCAACCTGGTTGAAGATCCGGCCATATTGGCGTTTGCCTTTTGCTGATGGCATACGTGGTCTTGTAGCATCGTCGTCTGGAGCGTAGATTAGATAAATCCGAAGGGAGATATCCATGCGCTACCACATCCTTCTAGCTCTTCTGCTTGCTTCCAGTGCATCGCAGGCGGATGTCTTTACCTGCCACACGCGTTCCGGAGACGTAGTCTATTCCGACCTTCCTTGCGACAAGGGGGCAATAATAGAAAAGATCAGCCCGAGCGAGTCGGTGTCTGATCCGGTTGCCGCCCAGAAAGAGCTTGAACGGCAAAAGGCTTACGCCGAGAGGCAAGCCGCCGAAAATGCGCGGGAAAGGGCTGCTGCACCCATGCCGGCAATCCTTCCGGATTACTCCAGTCCGCCTCCTAAATCGCCAGCGCCGACGCCGTTGTCGCCGTCATCGTCAGGGCAATCGAATACTCCCCCAAATCTCCGGTGAGCCGGCGGCCACTGCGACGGTCAACCGGAAATTTCGCCCAATTTTGAAATGTTGTCGTGGGCCGTGTTTACGGCAAGCAGCGGGTGACTGATTCGGGGTCGGGTATTTCAGCAGGCGCCTGAACAAGGGAAGCCGCATACCGGCGCTTCTCGCCGGGCGACAACTGCTTGATCCGGTATTCCGCCTTCGAGGCCGATGAACGATCAGGATGGTTTTCATAGCCCAGCAGCCGGAACGGCGGGTGCGAGCGCGTATAGCGGGCGCCGGTGCCCTGGCAATGGGCGGCATAGCGGCCCTCAACGTCGACTGCGATACCGGTGTAGATGCTGCCATCGACGCACTCGATCATGTACAGAAACCAGGGCTTGGTCATGCTTCAGTCGAGCGGTCGAGGGCGCGGCGGATGCGCTCGATGGTCGCCTCGACCGGCGCCTGGCGGGGCACGTCGAGGCCGAGATCGCGGGCGATGGCATTAACCTTGGCCGGATTGAGCGGGATGCCGCCGCGGTCCACCGCTGCTATCAGTTGGCGGGCCCGCGCGTAGTCCGAGAGTGGGGCGGGGCGGCCGAAAAACAGCGCCCATATGCGCGAGAAAAGGCCCGTCGGCCGGCGTGATCCCATACACTTGCTTCTGGATAAAAGCTTAAGGATACATGGATGCAGCTGGCAATGAAGATGGAACGACCCAGGAGCGCACAATCTTGAGCGAAGTAACGATCAGCCGCAGCATGCTCGCCGCGAGCGAGTTGCCGATATACAACGGCGTTTCGATGGCCAGAATTACGCTGGTCGGCGATGCCGCCCTGGCCGAGCGGGCACTGGCCGCTTTGCTCGCGGCGCCGGCCATCGGTTTCGACACCGAGTCGAAGCCCACCTTCCTGAAAGGCGAGATCTCCACCGGACCGCACCTCGTTCAACTGGCCACCGACGAACACGTCTATCTTTTTCCCGTCGTCGTCGCCGCCAATCATGATGTGCTGCGGCAAATCCTCGCCGCCCAGAACGTCCTCAAGGTCGGCTTCGGTCTTGGCAATGATCGCAGCGCCCTGCGTTCGCGCCTCGGCATTGAGTTGGCCAATGTGCTCGACCTTGGCGAAGCGCTGCGCGGCCCCGGCCATCGCGGCACGGTCGGAGCAAAAGTCGCCGTCGCCCACTACTTCGGCCAGAAATTCCAGAAATCGAAAAAAGTCGGCACCAGCAACTGGGCCAGTGCGCGCCTCAACGAGCGCCAGTTGTTATACGCTGCCAACGACGCGCATGTCGCCCTGCAGATCTACCGGGCCTGGCTGCGCGACCCGGAGCGCCTGGCGCAAGCCGCGCCGGCCCCGGCAATCCAACCAAGCTCAGGAAACAAAAATCATGGCTGAACCACTGCCCATGCTGTCATTGCTGGAAACCCGTGTACTCGGCACCCTCGTCGAAAAACAGCGCACTGTGCCCGACACCTATCCGCTCTCGGTTAATGCGCTGCTCGCCGGCTGCAACCAGAAAACGAGCCGTAATCCGGTCATCGAAGCCAGCGAGAGCGATGTCGTGCAAGCCATCGATGTCCTGAAAGGTCTCTGGCTGGTCAATGAAATCAGCGGCAGCCGGGTCAGCCGTTTCGAGCATCGTCTCGAAAAGATTCTCGGCGTGCCGACACAAGCCTCGGCACTGCTCACCGTGCTCATGCTGCGCGGGCCGCAAACGGCCGGCGAACTGCGCCTCAACTGCGAACGCCTGCACCGCTTTGCCGACATCTCGTCGGTCGAAGCCTTCCTCGAAGAACTGGCCAGCAGGGAAGAGGGCGCATTGGTCGTCGAACTGCCGCGCCTGCCCGGATCGCGCGAAAACCGCTGGATGCACCTGCTCAGCGGCGAGCCGGAAATCGAAACGATGCTACCGGCAAAGTCGTCGCATACGCCCAACCAGGAAGTCGAAGAATTAAAGGCGAGGGTGACCGCGCTTGAAACCGAGCTGGCTGAAATGCGCACCCGTCTAACTGCAATCGGCGCATGAAAACCTGCCATCCGGCCAGCCTCACGCGCATTCGCATCATCGGTGCCGCCAGCGGCATCGGGGCGCAGGATCGCGCCTGCGAAGACGGTCCGGTCGCTTTTCATCGTTCGCAAGCCTGGCACGAACTCGAACATCACCCATTAATTGACTGGGGCAAGACACTGTTTGCCCCGCAAGGCGATCATGCCTCGATCACCGGACGAATCTCCGCGTTGTGCCGCAATCTCGCCGACGAAGTTGCGCTCGCCCTGCGCGCCAGCGAGTTTCCGGTCGTCATCGGTGGCGACCACTCCGTCGCCATCGGTACCTGGAGCGGCGTTGCCCGCGCCATTGCCGAACCGATCGGCCTGCTCTGGATCGATGCCCATCTCGACAGCCACACCCCGGAAACCAGCTACTCCGGCGCCATCCACGGCATGCCGCTGGCCTGCCTGCTCGGCCGTGGCGACAAGCGCCTGCTCAACATCGGGCTGGAAGGCACCCAGATCAGCTCTGCACACACCGTTGTCCTCGGGCCGCGCAGCTACGAACCGGAAGAACTTGAATTCCTGCAGCGCATGCAGGTGCGCATCATCGACGGCGACGAAATACACCGCCGTGGCTTCGCCGCCTGTCTCGACGAAGCAATAGCCATCGTCGCCAGCGCCCCGGCTGGTTTTGGCGTGACGCTCGACCTCGACGCCATCGATCCTCGCCTGGCCCCGGGCGTCGGCAGCCCCGAGCCGGATGGCCTGGTCGTACACGACGCAGTGGAAGCCATGCGCCGAATCGGTGGCCTGCCCGGGCTGAAGGCGCTAGAAATCGTCGAATACAACCCGGACCGCGACCGCCACGGGACAACGGCCGGGCTGATCTCGGATCTGATTGGTGAGTTGCTGCCACCGGGCAGTGACAGGTAGTTCGCCGGCGCGACCGGCGTCGAGCATTCAACTTTTTCTCGATCCCCTTTATGGCCCGCAGGGCAAGCCCCTCTCAATTCCGGTTGAGTAGCTTGCGAGCGATATGACGAAAGCACCATTCTGTTGAGGTTTGGGGCCTATTCTGACAGGCAGAAGCTGTCTACGAATTCGACGGCAAGCCGCGATCCTATTGACGGCAACCAAATTCGGTACTAAATTTGGGTCTAGTGAATTCCAGGAGGTAACATGCAGTCAATCGCCAACATCAAATCCATTTCGTACCTGAAAAGCCATGCGGCGCAGATTTCTGAAGAATTGGAAATGAACGGGAATCCGTTTGTGATCACCCAGAATGGTGAGGCCAGCATGGTGATTGAGGGCGTCAAGCAGTTTCAGGAAAAAGAAGCGCTCATTGCGGCTTTGAAAATCATCGCCTTGGGCGAGAAGGACCGCTTACAAGGGAAAGGCATTTCCGCTGCCGAATCACGGGCGCAACTGCTGGCTGCTCGTCAAAACCGCAAATAATGGCGGTCATCATTCTTCCCGATGCCCAGGCGGACTTGCTTTCGCTTCAGGACTACATGCTCGACAAGTGGGGCGAAGCCGAATGGCTGAAAGCTGAGGACGAGATTTTCGAAAAACTGGATAAAGTTGACTCTGGGATTTTCAATGGAACGCCAGTCCAAGAACTTGCGTCAGTGGGCATCTTGGATTACCAGAACGTTTACACCTCGCATCACAAATTGGTCTACCGACGCATCGGCAGTGATACCTATGTGTACCTCATTGCTGGACATAGGCAGGACTACCCCACGATTCTGGTGAAACGGTTATTGAGTCGGTGATTTGGCGAAAGCACCTTTCCAGCGAGGTTTGGGGCTTTTCCTGACAGGCAATACTGCCTACGAATTCGGCGGCAAGCCGCTATCCTTCAACATCCTTGCAGCGCAATAACCCCAAGAAAAATAAAGGGGGAGGAGCTATTGCATCCCCCCGATCCTCCCCCAATGGCCAAGTGTCATTGGAATGCAACACGCGTCGGATATTGTTTCTGGGTTGGCTGCGTCAAAATGACGCAAGCGTTTCTTATTTATGGCTGCCAATTGTGAAGATAATCACGGATTAGTCTGAATGGG
Source organism: Ferribacterium limneticum (assembly GCF_020510585.1). Lineage (GTDB taxonomy): Bacteria > Pseudomonadota > Gammaproteobacteria > Burkholderiales > Rhodocyclaceae > Azonexus. The sequence continues at coordinate 1,868,625 of NZ_CP075190.1, forward strand.
CTGTTGCCGGTATTTGTGGGAGAAGTAAAATCGCGCCCGGTCTGTTCATGCATATTGAATGGTCTGTCAGCTCCGGCGGGTTGAAAAACCGCTCTCTCATCGATGAAGTCGGCTATCCAGGGTAAAAATGCTGCAGTGCAATGTGGTAACATTTCAAGAATGATGTCATGCCGAAAAATCCTGATCGCATCTGCGGCCTCCATACTTGTTCATGCATCCGTTGCGGTGGCGAACGAGGGCGATGTCGTCAATCTGAGTGCCGCGCTCACGATGATGCATGACAACAACCTGTTTCGCCTGGCTCCGTCGGTGAACCCAGCCAGTTTTGGTCTGGAAGGGCGTTCCGACACCATCACCATGGCCACGCTGGGCCTCAATCTCAACAAGACCTTTGGCCTGCAGCAACTGATCGGCAATGTCAGTTTTGTCGACACCAGCTACAAGCGCAACAACTACCTCGATTTCCTGGCCCTGAACTACGATGGCAAGTGGCTGTGGGCAGTCGGCACCCGCTGGACGGGCGAACTTTCCCTTGATCGTGCCGAATCGCTCAACACTTATGCCGACTACACCACCAGCAACTATCGGGCGCGTAACGTCCGCCTGATCGAGAACGAGCGTTTCACCGCCAATTACTGGTTTCACACCAGCTGGGCGGCCTTCCTCGGCGTTTCGCGTACCAGCGTGACCAACGAACAGGCTGTCCTGGCCGAAAATGATTACGAAGCCAGCGGCTTCAACTACGGCATCCGTTTCCGCCCCGTTTCCGGCAACACCGTTGCGCTGCGCGTCAAGCAGCTGGATGGCAGCTACTCGAATCGGCCGTTCAATGCTGCCGCGCAGTCCGACAACGGGTTTTCGCACAACAGCGTCGAGCTTGATGCCAGCTGGCTGCTCACCGGCAAGACGCAATTGCGCAGCCGGCTCGAATACCTCGAACGTAAGCACGACCACTTTGCCTCGCGCGACTACAGCGGCTGGGCCGGCAACCTCGATCTCGTCTATGCCGCCACCGGCAAGAGCAGTTTGACCTTCGGCTACAAGCACGCTCTGGAAGGCTTCCAGAGCAGTTACCGGGAAGCGCAACCACCTTTCGGACAGATCACCTCCAGCTATTACGAGCTTGACGAACTCAACCTTGGTGCCCGCTGGGCCGCTACTGAAAAGATTTCCACCGGCGCCCGCCTGGGTTACGGCAAGCGCAGCTATCGCGGCGAAATAGCCCCGCTGCCTGCCGGTGTCGAGCCGCGTGAAGACAAGATTTCTCGGGCCGGCCTCGATATCGGCTACCGGCCCGCGCGCTGGCTAGAACTCAAAGCCGGCATGAATTTCGAAAAGCGTAACGTCAACGACGACCGCTACGACTACAACGACCGCACCACTTTTGTCTCGCTCAGCGCCCAGTACTGACGTGACCCACGCCATTCAAGAATCCGCTGCAACCATTTTTAAGGTGACCCTGTGAACAAGCTCAAAACCATCTCTGCCGTTGTTCTTTCCACCCTGGTACTTGGCGCTTGCGGCGATCGTCCGCCCGAGAAAAAAGCGGCTACCCAGGTTGCCGCCAAAGTGAATGACGGCGAAATCTCCGTTCATCAGATCAACTTCGTGCTGCAGCGCACACCCAACATTCCCGCCGCCAAGGCCGAAGCCGCCAAGCGCCAAGTGCTGGAAAGCCTGATCGACCAGGAACTGGCCGTGCAGCAGGCCATGGAAGCCAAGCTTGAGCGCACGCCGAATGTCATGCAGGCCATCGAAAGTGCCCGCCGCGAAATTCTCGCCCGCGCCTTCATCGAGCAAAAGGTTGCCAAGCAGGCCAAGCCCTCGGCCGAAGAGGTCCACAAGTTCTACGGCGAGCATCCCGAGCTGTTTGCCAACCGCAAGATCTACCGCCTTGAAGAAGTCGGCTTTGCCGCCAGCCCGGAAATCATCGCCGGTGTGAAGGCGCAGCTGGGCAGCGGCAAATTCTCGGTGGCTGAAGTGGTCAGTGGCCTCAAGGCCAAGGGCGTTGAAGTTGCCGGCGGTGTCAGCGTCAAGGCCGCCGAACAACTCTCCCTCGAATTGCTGCCGCGTATGGCGCAAGCCAAGGATGGTCAGATCCAGATGATCGAGAACCAGGGCCGTGTTGCCCTCGTCACCGTGCTCGCCAGCAAGCCCGAGCCAATGGACGAAATCAAGGCCCAGCCTTTCATCGAAAATTTCATCAACAACAAGCAAAAATCCGAAGCCGCCCGCAGCACCATGAAAGAGCTGCGTGAAAAGGCCAAGATCGAATACGCCGGCGAATTTGTCGCACCTGCGCCGGCCGCTGCTGCCGCGCCTGCCGAAGCGCCGCAAAAGGCTGCTGCCACCCCCACCGAGGCTGCCGTCAACAAAGGCATTGCCGGTCTCAAGTAAAGCGGAAATCACACATCCATGAGCACCCTACACAGACTTCTCCTCGGCATTCTCGTCACCTTTGGCCTGATCGCCGGCGCGCAGGCGCAGGGCAAGCAGGTCGACTACCGCCTGGGGGCCGGCGACGCCATCAAGATCAGCGTCTTCCAGAACCCTGACCTCACGGTTGAAACCCGCGTCGCCGAAAGCGGCGCCGTCACCTATCCGCTGATCGGTGCCGTGCAGCTTGGCGGGCTGTCGATTGCCGATGCCGAGTTGGCCATTGCCAACAAGCTGCGCGAAGGCGGCTTTGTGCAAAAGCCGCAGGTCAACATCCTGCTCATGCAATTCAAGGGTAATCAGGTTTCCATCCTCGGCATGGTCAATCGCCCGGGCCGCTACCCCATTGAAACCGGCAACACCCGCCTGACCGACATGCTGGCCACGGCCGGCGGTGCCATCCCCTCCGGCGGCGCCGATGTCATCATTCTTTCCGGCCTGCGCGACGGCAAGGCCTACCGCCAGGAAATCGATATCCCCGCCATGTTCATCAGCGGCAATACCGATCTCGACATTCCGGTGCTTGGAGGCGACATCATCTATGTCCATCGCGCCCCGGTTTTTTACATCTACGGTGAAGTCCAGCGCGGCGGCTCCTATCGCCTGGAGCGCAACATGAGCGTGCTGCAGGGCCTGGCCCAGAGTGCCGGCCTGACCATTCGCGGCACCGAGCGCGGCCTGCGCATTCATCGTCGCGGTCCGGACGGCAAGGTACAGATCATCTCCCCGGAAAAGTCCGACCTCATTCAAGCCGACGACGTTCTCTACGTCCAGGAAAGCTTCTTCTAAAAAGAAGATCACCGAAAGCCCCGCATGACTTTTCAGCAATTCCTCCTCATCCTCTGGGCGCGCCGCAAGCTGGCGTTGTCGATTTTTGGCGTCACCGTGCTGACCACGCTGGTCATCAGCCTGATCCTGCCCAAGGAATACACCGCCACCACCTCGCTGGTCATCGACGTCAAGTCACCCGATCCCATCGCTGGCATGATCATGCAGGGCATGATGGCGCCTGGCTACATGGCGACGCAGATGGACATCATCAACAGCGACCGCGTGGCCACCCGCGTCGTCAAGCTGCTTGGCTTCGAGAAGAGTGCCGATGCCGTCGAGAAGTGGAAGGAAGCCAGCGAAGGCAAGGGCACGTTGGAAAGCTACTACGCCGCAATCCTGCAAAAGAAGCTCGACATCAAGCCCTCCCGCGAGAGCAACGTCATCAACGTGAATTTCTCCGGTGCCGACCCGATGTTTGCCGCGGCCGTCGCCAACGCCTTTGCCCAGGCCTACATCGACACCTCCATCGAAATGCGCGTCGAACCGGCCCGCCAATACAGCGCCTGGTTTGAAGAACGCCAGAAAGGCCTGCGCGCCAATCTGGAAAAAACCCAGTCCCGCCTTTCTGCCTACCAGCAGGAAAAAGGCATCGTCGTTACCGACGACCGCATGATCGACAACGAAACGGCCCGCCTCAACGATCTGACCATGCAGCTTTCCGCCACCCAGGCCCAGCGCGCCGACGCCTCCAGCCGGCAAAAGAGCGGGACCAGCGAACTCTCACTCGAAGTGCTGCAGAATCCCCTGATCCAGGGGCTCAAGGCTGATATCGCCCGTGCTGAATCGCAGCTTTCGCAAATCGGCAGCAACCTCGGCAAGAACCACCCGCAAGTCCTGCAGCTTGAAGCTCAGATCGAGGAACAGCGCCAGCAACTGCGCCAGGAAATTGGCCGCATTTCCGGCGGTAACGCCGTCGCCAGCAAGTTCGGTGTCGTCAAGCAGGACGAACTCAAGAGAGCTATCGAAGAGCAGAAAAAGCGCGTGCTGGCCATCCGCTCCGAGCGCGATGAACTCAGCGTGCTGGTCAACGACGTCGAAACCGCCCGCCGCGCCTACGAGGCCGTCGGCCAGCGCATGACGCAAAGCAACCTCGAAGGCCAGTCGCAGCAGACCAACGTGCTCGTGCTCAGCCCGGCCACCGAGCCGACGCAGCACTCACGGCCCAAAGTTTTCCTCAACGTGCTGGTCTCCATCTTCCTCGGCACCATGCTCGGTGTAGGCGCCGCGCTCGTGCTCGAACTCAGCCAGCGCCGCATCCGTTCGGCCGAAGACCTCACTCTGGCGCTTGACCTGCCCGTGCTCGCCGAACTCGATTCCGCGCTGCCCAAGGCAAAAAGAGGGTTTCGATTTTGGGCAAAAAATCCGGTTGACCGTGGCAATCGCGAACCCGCTCTCAATACCGGCAATCAGCCAGCCGCAGCGAAGGCCTGATCAGAGATGAACGCAATGACCGAAAAACTCGACACCGGCGCCGGCCGCTCCATCGGCGCCATTCTCATCGACAACGGCCGCCTGACGCCGGAAGCCGCCGAGCGCATCCTCAAGCTGCAAAAAGAGCAGGGCCTGCGCTTTGGCGATGCCGCCATCCAGCTTGGCCTGCTCACTGAAGCCGACATCCAGCAGGCGCTCTCCCGCCAGTACGACTACCCCTACCTGATGCCCGGTGACGAGCGCGTCAGCGAAGAAGTCGTCGCCGCCTTCAAACCCTTCAGCCCCATCGTCGAACAACTGCGCGCCGTGCGCAGCCAGCTCATGCTGCGCTGGTTCGATGCCGATGTCGGCCACAAGACATTGGCCGTCGTTAGCGCGGGCAGGGCAGAAGGCCGCAGCTTCACCGCCGCCAACCTCGCCGTCGTTTTCTCGCAACTCGGCGAGCGCACGCTGCTGATCGATGCCGACCTGCGCAACCCGAGCCAGCACCAGCTCTTCCGCCTCGAAAACAAACTCGGTCTTTCCAGCCTGCTGGCTGGCCGCGCCGAACTGGCCGAAGCTGTCACCCGCATCCCCGGCCTCATCGATCTTTCCGTCTTGCCGGCTGGCGCCACCCCGCCTAACCCGCAGGAACTGCTGGCCCGCCCCGTGTTCAACGCGCTGATGGCCACCGCCGCCGGCCAGTACGACATCGTGATCGTCGACACCCCGGCCGGCGCAGAAACCGCCGACAGCCAGACCATCTCTGCCCGCACCCGCGGCGCCGTCGTCGTCGCCCGCAAGGACATGTCGTCCGCCCCCGCCCTGCAAGCCTTCGTCACCTCGCTACAGCACAGCGGTGTTGCGGTTGTTGGCGCAGTGCTCAACAACGGGTAGCCCAGCATGCGGTTCAGTTCATTCTCGCTTTGCTCCTCGGATGCGCGTTTTCGCCATAGAAACCGACGCACCTCCGTCTTGCGCAGCAAAAATACCGGGGGTTATCCCCGGTTTTTGCGAGATGCACTGCCTATGACATTTCATTTTTCGGCAAAATTTCCGGTTGACCGTAGCAGTCAGCCGCCAAAGGTCTGGCAATGAACCACGCAGCACAAAACGGGCAGATACTCCCGGCGCAACCCCGCCTGGCCATCGCCGAATGGTTCCCCATTTTCATCGGCCTCATCGCGCTCTACGTACCCACCTGGGTCGATCTTTCCCGCACCATCTGGGCCACCGAAGCGCAGGCGCACGGCCCCATCATCCTCGGCGTGGCCCTGTGGTTCTTCTGGAAGCAACGCCTCGTCATCCACGAAATGCCCACAGCGCCCTCCAAGACCGGTTGGCCGCTCTTCATCCTTGGCCTGCTGCTCTACGCCATCGGCCGCTCGCAAGACATTCTGCTCTTTGAAGTCGGCTCGCAAATCATTGTCATCGCCAGCCTGCTGCTCATCCTGCGCGGCTGGGCAGCCCTGGGCGCTGCCTGGTTCCCTCTCTTCTTCCTGCTCTTCATGATCCCGCTGCCAGGCGCCTTCGTCGATGCGCTGACGCTGCCCATGAAGATGGCCGTCTCCTACGTGGCCGAAAACGTACTCTACTGGGTGGGCTACCCCATCTCGCGCAGCGGTGTCATCCTGCAGATTGGCCAGTACAAACTGCTCGTTGCCGACGCCTGCGCCGGCCTGCAAACCCTATTCACGCTCGAAGCGCTTGGCCTGCTCTACCTTAATATCGTTCGCCACGACTCATTCTTCAGAAACGTGACGCTGGCCATCTTCATCATCCCCATTTCCTTCACCGCCAACGTCATCCGCGTCATGGTGCTGACCCTCATCACCTACCATTTTGGTGACGAAGCAGGGCAGGGCTTCCTGCATGGCTTTGCCGGCATGGTGCTTTTTATCACCGCGTTGCTGATCATCATGGGCGTTGATTCGCTACTGCAACTTGGCGAAAAGCGCTGGCGCAGCCAGTCGGCTACGGTCAAGGCATAAACCCATGAACCTCCCGATCCGCAACATCATCCTGCTCGTCCTCATGCTAGCCAGCGCTGGCCTCGCCGTCGCCATGCGGCCAACGCACAAGATCGCTGACCAGGGGCCGAAGGTGGTTCTGGAAACCATGATTCCGCATGCCTTTGGCGAGTGGCAAGAAAAGAAACAATCGGGTACCCAAATTGTCGACCCGCAAACCAAAGAAATGCTCGACAAAATTTACAGCCAAACACTATCCCGCACCTATGTAAATGGCAGCGGCTATCGCATCATGCTTTCCATTGCCTATGGCAATGACCAAAGCGATTCCATGCAGGTGCATAAACCAGAGGTCTGCTACCCGGCGCAGGGCTTCGCGCTGCAGGGCAAGCAATCGGGCACCCTCATTGTCAAGAATGGCGAAATTCCGGTGATCCGCATTCTCACCACCCTGGGGCAGCGCAGCGAACCTGTCACCTACTGGACAACCATCGGAGATCAGGTTGTTAAACCCGGCATCCACAAAAAGCTCGCCGAAATGAGCTATGGCCTGAGCGGAAAAATACCCGACGGCATGCTCATTCGCGTTTCCTCCATCGACGCGCAAAGCGACAACGCCTACCAAATTCAAAACCGCTTTGCTGCCCAGATGCTCGAAGCACTGGCCCCGGAACACCGCCAACGCCTTACCGGCAATCTTCAACCTAACTAGAACCATGACTGACTCTATGACCACCACGCAAAAAACAGCACTCATCACCGGCATCACCGGCCAGGACGGCGCCTATCTTGCCGAATTCCTGCTCAAGAAGGGCTACATCGTTCATGGCATCAAGCGTCGTGCTTCGTCCTTCAACACTGACCGCATCGATCACCTCTACCAAGACCCGCACGTCGAAAACAAGAACTTCGTCCTGCACTACGGTGACCTCACCGACTCCACCAACCTGATCCGCATCATCCAGCAGACCCAGCCCGACGAAATCTACAACCTCGGCGCCATGAGCCACGTGGCGGTCAGCTTCGAATCCCCCGAATACACCGCCAACGCCGACGGCATGGGCACCTTGCGCATCCTCGAAGCCATCCGCATCCTTGGTCTTGAGAAGAAGACCAAGTTCTACCAGGCATCCACCAGCGAACTCTACGGTCTGGTGCAAGAGATTCCGCAAAAGGAAACCACGCCTTTCTACCCGCGCAGCCCCTACGCCGTCGCCAAGATGTACGCCTACTGGATCACCGTTAACTACCGTGAAGCCTATGGCATCTACGCCTGCAACGGCATCCTGTTCAACCACGAATCCCCGCTGCGCGGCGAAACCTTCGTCACCCGCAAGATCACCCGTGCCGTCGCCCGCATGGCGCTCGGCCTGCAAGACTGCCTCTACCTCGGCAACCTTTCGTCACTGCGCGACTGGGGCCATGCCCGCGACTACGTTGAAATGCAGTGGCTGATGCTGCAACAAGAGACGCCGGACGACTTCGTTATCGCCACCGGCGTTCAATACAGCGTCCGCCAGTTTGTCGAATTCGCTGCCGCCGAACTTGGCATCCAGCTACGCTGGGACGGTGAAGGCGAGAAAGAAGTTGGCGTCGTTACTGCCGTCACCAACAAGGAAGCCAAAGTCAAAGTCGGCGACACCATCGTCAAGGTCGACCCGCGCTACTTCCGCCCGACCGAAGTCGAAACCCTGCTCGGCGACCCGACCAAGGCCAAGGAAAAACTCGGCTGGGTGCCCAAGACCACCCTGGCCGAACTCGTCCAGGAAATGGTCCAGGCCGACTACACCGCCGCCAAGCGCGATGCCCTCGTCAAGATGGCCGGCTTCCAAGCCTTCGATTACCACGAATAAGCCATGGACAAGAACGCCAAAATTTACGTAGCCGGCCACCGTGGCATGGTGGGTTCCGCCATCGTGCGCAACCTCCAGGCCAAGGGTTACACCAACATCGTCACCCGCACGCATCAGGAGCTCGACCTGATCAATCAGGCTGCGGTCGACCTGTTTTTTGAGCAAGAAAAGCCGGACTACGTGTTTTTGGCAGCGGCCAAGGTGGGCGGCATCATCGCCAACAACACCTACCCGGCTCAGTTCATCCGCGAAAACCTGGTGATCCAGACCAACATCATCCACGCCGCTTACGTGAACAACGTCAAGCGCCTGATGTTCCTCGGTTCCAGCTGCATCTACCCGCGCATGGCCCCGCAACCGATGAGCGAAGAATGCCTGCTCACCGGTCCGCTGGAACCGACCAACCGGCCCTACGCGTTGGCCAAGATCGCCGGCATTGAAATGTGCTGGAGCTACAACCGGCAGTACGGCACCAAGTACCTTGCCGTTATGCCCACCAATCTCTACGGCCCCGGCGACAACTATCACCCGGAAAATAGCCACGTCATCCCGGCGCTGATTCGCAAGTTCCACGAAGCAAAGATTGCAAATGACCCAACAGTTACGGTTTGGGGAACCGGAACGCCAAAGCGGGAATTCCTCTACAGCGAAGATATGGCTGATGCCTGCGTCTTCCTGAGCAATCTTCCTGATGACAAGTACGAAAGTCTGCTCGGTAGTGATGAGTCAAAGACCGGGAAATTCGAGCCGCCGCTCGTCAATATCGGTGTAGGAGACGACGTTACGATCAAGGAGTTGGCCGAGGCTGTCATGAAGGCTGTGCAATTCGAAGGAGAGATCGTTTTTGATTCAAGCAAGCCAGATGGAACGCCACGAAAGCTGATGGATACCACTCGTTTGAACGGGATCGGATGGCATCCTTCAATGGGCTTTTCTGAGGGGCTTGCGCGTGCGTATGACGACTTCAAATCGCAGTCGCATTAGCCCAACGGATGGCAGCTTGATTTTTTCTCTGTCTTGCTGCCCCCGCTTTCTTCTCCCACTTAATTTCAGCCTAACTCTAATAGCGGCTTGTGGCAGGAGCTGTGACTAATGGAGGGGAGCGATAAAGCAGTCGTCGGTAGCAAGGCTGTGCGAGCTGCTGCCTGGGGATATGCAGGGAGCCTTGCAAAAGTCTTGATCCAGCTTGTGGCTCAAGCTGTACTCGCCCGAATCCTTGGTCCAGGCGAATACGGCGTTTTCGCGATTGGCCTGGTGGTCGTTTCGCTGTCGATATTTTTCGCTGACTCCGGTGCCGGTGCCGCACTTATCCAACGAGCTACCAACGAACCAGAAATAATTTCCTTTGCCTTTGGCATCCAGTTGTTGCTTGGTGTGGTGGTGACAGCCTTGATCTGGTTGTTGGCCGGCCCAATTGCCGAGTTCTACCGCGAGCCGAGAGCAGAGATCATTATTCGCGTTCTTGGCTTGGTGGTTTTCATTACAGCAGCAAGCTCGGTGTCAGCCAGCCTGCTCAAACGGCAGCTTGATTTCAAGACATTGCAGTTCGGGCAGGTTGCCGGCTTTTTCACCGGATACATTCTGGTTGGCATTCCCGTAGCCCTTGCCGGGGGCGGGGTCTGGAGTCTCGTCTTTGCTTGGCTTGTTCAAGCGCTGGTCACAGCGGCGTGGTGGTATCGCAAGGTGACGCATCCGCTGCGCCCCAGATTCAGTTCGCCAGGAGGGAAAGGCCTGCTGAATTTTGGCGGAGCAACCATCGTTAGCAATCTTTCGACATGGGCTTCGAGCAACGTCGACAAGATCGTGGTTGGCCGCGTGATGTCTTCGGCATCGCTAGGACTTTATACCGTTCCCTTTACCCTGCTGGGTACGGTAGCGGCCCAGATTCTCGCAACCCTGCAACCAGTTTTGTTCTCCGCGTCATCCCGCTTCGCCAACGACATTGGTGCTCTTCGCCGCTCCTATCTGAGCGTACTGGAAAGCGTTGCGCTACTTCTGCTCCCCGTTTTCGCGACAGTTGCCGTGATTCCCGAGGTTGTGCTGAACGGTATCTATGGCCCCCGTTGGGTCGATGCCGCAAGCATCATGCAAGCCGCGTCGGTGGGCATGGCGTTTTACACACTTGGTGCGTTAGGTACCCCCATTCTTTGGGCCATGAACCGGGTGAAGAAAGAAGCTGTTCCACAAATGTTTGCAACCCTGATCTTGCTGATTGTTTCCATTTACCTTGCTCAGTTTTCAGCCAGCAACGTTGCATGGGGCGTAGCAGCAGTAAGTCTTGGTCGAACGATTTGGGTGCTACGGCTGGTTTGCCAAGCATTAGACATGAATTGGAAAGATGCTTTGAGAGCTCTGCTGCCCGCTGCAATAGCTGCTTGCCTGTGTGCGATGGCTGCAACTGCCATGGCTAATAGTTTGACTGTGTTCGATATACAGGCAGTCCTGGTGCTGGGCCTTGTTGTTATCTGCAGTGCATTGGTACTTGCACTGGCAGTGCTCATGATGAAAGGGCGAATCCTGTCACCCGATCTTGATTCCCGTGTTGGCAGTCTGATTCGAAGAGTATATTCAAGATGAAGCTTCTTCCCATTCTCCGCCGATACCGAAATGGCCTTCGATTGTGGTTGTTACGCCTAACTGGCTACATTCCCTCGCACAACATGCGCAAGGCAATCTATCGAGCTTTCGGAATGAAAATTGGTTGCCGTACTTATATATACGCTGGTGCAGAAGTTCGTGCGCCAGAACGAATTGAAATTGGGGACGACTGCGTAATTGGCCATCAGGCGATTCTCGATGGCCGAAATGGCATCCGAATTGGCAATAACGTCAATATAAGTACCGGCGCCTGGATCTGGACCATGCAACATGATCCGCAAAGTCCAACGTTTGCAGCAGTCGGCGGGGCTGTGGTTGTTGAGGATAACGCCTGGATTTCAGGGCGCGCGATTGTGTTGCCTAACGTAATTATCGGAAACGGTGCGGTGGTGGCGACAGGGGCTGTTGTTACAAAAAGTGTTCCCCCATTTTCTATTAATGGTGGCGTTCCAGCGAAAGTAATTGGCCAGCGCAAAGATAAATTAAATTACAAATTGGGCGAATATAAACCCGTACCGTTTTTTTGAAAGTTCAAAAAAATTAGAAGATGAAAATCAGGTTGATCGGATATTAAATGTACTTCATGTTGCCGATTGTAATAATAGTCGAAATTGTATTTGCTCTAATTCTAGGGTTCTTTGCTGTTAGAGTAATTCAACTCGCAAACTCTGCTGATCGCCGTTCAGCATTTCTTATTTTATCATTGTTGATTCTCGGGTCGGCAATGAGCATTTTTATATCTGGGCGGGTCTTGGTTTCTGAGGCATTGTTTTCCTCTTTGGAACAAACAACCTCGATGTATGGAGAACTGTTTGGGCGTGCATCAAATTATGCATTAATAGGTGTGAGTTTAATTGTATTGGCGAAAAATTTTCACCTTACATACAAAAATATAGATATTTACGGGAAGTTTATTTTTTGTGCTTTTTTCTTATATTCGATATTTTCGCCATTGATGGCTGGGTTGTTTGGAACTCAACCTCGCCTCATATTTTCATTTTTTGTGGCGCCATTGGTATTCTCTGCGTTGGTGTCGCTTGGTGGGTTAGATACGAAGTATTTTATAGAGAAATTAAAATTAACGTTGGGTGTTGTAATTGGCTTTAGCTTAGGATTAATTGCTGTCTTTCCGTCGCTTGTAATAGAACCGTATGGTATTAGTCATATACCGGGTTTTCCATATAGGTTTTGGGGGCTGACTTTGCATGCGAACTCGATGGGCCCCCTTGCATTTCTTTTGTTATTCTCGGAGTTAATTTTCCCAGGAAAAAATAAGTTTGTACGCTACATGTTACTGGTAACGGCTGTTATGGCCTTTGTTCTGGCACAGTCTAAAACAGCATGGGTTGCAGGCATGGTTGCGCTTGCGGTGATTGTTTCAATGGAAAAGATGGATTTTCAAAACAAAGAAAATGGTGGCCGTGCGATAGTAAATTTACTATTTGCAATGGTTGTTGTTTCAATCCTAATTTGGTTTGGTATTCAATACTTGGATTCAATGCAACGGCTATTTGGGGCAAAAGAGTTTGGCGGAGGGGATTTTTCAGGGCGGCCTATTATATGGAAATTGGCGTTTTCAGAATGGATGAGTAATATCATTTTTGGTTACGGACCATTTATATGGACACCTGAGTATAGGATTGCTCACAATATGAATTTCGCCTTCCATGCACACAGCCAGTTTTTTCAGATTATTGGTGAGTCAGGTGCAATTGGCTTAGTAAGTTTATTGATATATATCGGGGCGTTGTTTTTTGCTTCGGTTCGGGCAAGTGGTCCGGTGAAGCGGTTCTTGATTGGCTATCTGATCTTTGTTCTGATTAGATCAATTTCTGAGCCAACATTTCGGATGTTAAATCCTACCGGTGGGGATGTTTTAATTCATTTGCCTTTGTTTGTTATGGCTGTGTTGTCGTTAAAAGAGTTGCCTGGTGGTAATTATTTTTACACAAAAAATAATACTAACAATATTTTATTTAATAGATGACATCCATCAATATCGTTCAAGTAAATCATCCAAGAGTCGATACAACGTTAGTTCGATTTTTGGCAGTGATTTTTATAACAAATTCGCATCTTGATTTGTTATATCCTGATCCGCGATTGGGTACGGGGGGGGCCATTGGAAATGCGCTGTTTTTCTTTCTTTCTGGTTTCGGAATCGTATCAAGTCTTAGTGCAGCAAAGGTTTCGTTTGGGTTTGTTGATTATATAAAGCGCAGGCTTATAAAGATTTACCCTTCGGTCTGGTTGGTTACAGGTTTATTTTTTTTGATCAATGAATCAGTTCGTGTTGATGGGTTGGGTGCTATTTTAAGTTATTTTATATGGCCAACTGGATATTGGTTCATTTCGGCAATAGTTATTTTCTATATTCCGTTTTATTTCATCGGAAAATTTGAATCGAGATTGATTTTCGCGGTAGCGCTTGTGTTATTTATCCCGTTTTTTTATTTCTATCGATACTTGGATCTTTCTGTTTTCTCTCTTGAAAGTGGAGATTTTAAGTGGATAGGGTATTTTCAGATTATGTTGGTTGGGGGATTGTTTTCCCGATTTCGATTTGAGTATTTTACCCAACGGCAAATGTTTTTGATTGTTTTTGGGTTAATCTTGATGTTCTATATGGCTAAAATATTTGTTTTTAAGACTGGGTTTGGTGACTTTCAGTTTTTAATTCATTTTTTACTTCTTGCTTTGGTATGCTCATTGTTTGAGATTTTATCAAACGATGATGTCGTTGAATATTTTCGTTCAAAAAAAATATTTTCTGCAGTTTCTTTGGTTGGTGGAGCATCCCTTGAAATATACTTGGTACAAGTACCGCTGATTCCATACTTAAAGAGTTTTGATGTGGTTTTCCCATTTAATATTGTTTTTGCATTTTTGGCCGTTTCTTTAATTGGTATTCTGATTGGCTATATTGCGCCACGGCTATTTTATTATTTGTTTGTAAAAGGCTTGGGGGTGCAGTTGTGAAGATTTCAATTGTTACTTGCACATGGAACAGCTTTGAATATATTTCAGAATCTATTGATTCGGTAATCAAGCAGAATTTTAAAGATTATGAAATCGTCTTTGTCGATGGTGGCTCCACGGATGGCACTTTGGACAAGATTGATGCAGTTTGCCATCCCAAAAAGGTGCTCCATAACATCCGCGGTGGTATCGCGAAAGCAATGAACGCCGGTATAGAGGCTGCCGATGGCGATATCGTTGCCCATATGCATTCAGATGACTATTACCTGGATGCTGATGTTTTTTCACGAGTGGTGGAACACTTCGACAGGACGGGCTGCAAATGGCTATTTGGCCGGATTCTTTCCGATGTTGGCGGGAACCTTCAAAAAGAGGCCTACACGATCCCGCGTTACAGTTACGACACTTTGCTCAAGCGCAACATCGTTCCGCACGCTGCAACTTTTGTGCGCCGTGATGTATTCCAGGAGCTTGGTGGATTTAGTGAAACCTACCGGCTCGCCATGGATTACGAGATGTGGCTGCGCGTAGGCAAAAAATACGATCCTGTTCAATTGGATGAATATCTCGCTGCGTTCCGGCGCCATCCTGGCAGCGCAACAGAGGCGAATAGGGTTCGCTCGTTCAATGAGGATTTTCGAGCTCGTTTTCAGTATTCGCCGCTTACCCGGTGGCCCGAGTTTGCGTTGCGTTACGGCGTGCGCCGTTATCGTTTGATGCGCGAACTGGCGGCTTGAGGTAATGGGGGTCGTTCTGCTTTCCAATGGGTTTCAGCCGGATTACGAGGCTGGTTTTGCCAATGGACTGGCAAAAAATGGTGTTGCGGTCACCTTGATTGCGTCAGATAGAACCTTGTATGAGCACCTGCAAGCTGGTGTTTCCACGATCAATCTGCGTGGTTCACAAGATCGAAACCGGGCTGCCTGGAAGAAGGCGCTCAACCTTGGAATTTATATTTTTCGTTTGATGTCATTTCTTGTGTTGAAACGACCAGTACTTCATCTAACAGGTTTGTTTCTGACTGGTTATGAAAAAAGTTGGGTTTTCGAATGCCGTACCTACCGCCTTTTGTCGCGCAGGTTGGTAATGACAGTCCACAACGTGTTGCCGCACGACCGGGATACACCTGAAATGCGCGAAGTGTTTCGCCAGGTATATGGCATACCGCATTGCCTGGTCGTGCACACGGCCAAGGCCAGGCAACGCCTGATTTCTGAGTTCAATGTTGAGCCTGGCCGCATCGTTGTCATGGAGCATGGGCTGGATGACTTGGTTCATGTATCAGCGGAAGCTATTCAGGCTACCCGTGAACAGTTGCATGTTGGAAATTTTGATCGCCTTGTCATTTTTTTTGGGGCCGTCATGCGTTATAAAGGTGTCGATTTGCTTATTGAAGCAGCGCGGCATTTTTCTAATGGCACGCGTGTTCATATTGCCGGCCGTTGCGCTGATAGCAGGTATCAAAAGGAACTTGAGGCCTTGCTGCATGATCATCCACTTGGCCAAGCAATTACCTGGCAAAACTCATATTTGTCGGAGGAATACGTCAGTCATTTGCTGGGTGCTGCAGATGTTCTGGTTATGCCTTACCGGCACATAGATCAGAGCGGTGTGCTGTTCGCAGCGATGCGCCACGGCACACCTATCGTTGCATTTGACGTTGGGAGTTTTCATGACTATCTACCGGATGGAGTTGGGCTCGTTGTTCCCGCTGGCGATCTCCCTGCCTTGGCGGCAGCTATTGCTGAGATTCCGTCCTCACGTCAGCTTCGTCCAGAAATCCATAAGGTGGCAGAGGGTTTTCTTTGGCAGAAAACGGTTCGCCCAGTACTGGAATGTTATGAAGGCTGACAGGCACTTGGCGACGCCGCTGATATTCCGCCCTGCCGGCGCTCTGCTTCTATTCTTTGGCTTGCTGAGCGGGGCACTAGGCGCTGACGTGATGGATGCTCAGAGTCGCGTTGCCAAAGAGGATTGGACGCTTGCGCAAAGTACCGTGGCCTCTGATCAGGCGTGGCAAGGGTGGTTGGCCGGGCGCAAGCAATCTCTGGATTCGTGGATGGCCAAGCCACGGGACCGTGCCGAGTGGGTTTCCGGTTGGCAACATGATCTGGTCGATCCTGCAACACAGGCATCTGTGAATTGGAGACCTGAGATGCCATTGCCGCCGGATGGTCCTGCAGCCCAAGGGAAGTTTCGCCAGGCTTGGGTTTCGTGGGAGCGGTCAAATAATTTTGTACGTGTTGTCGAGGCCGCACGTATCTATCGGGTTACAGGTGAAACGCGTTACGCCAATTGGGCAGCTAACCAGCTCGATTTTTATGCCGAAAACTATGCCAGATGGCCTTTGCGCATGTGGAATGGCAAGGCTCGCATGATGGGGCAGAGCCTCGACGAGGCTACTGGTGCGATCGCCTTGATCGAAGCGGTCAGACTGCTTCAGGACTACGTGCCGTCATCGCGTCAGGCTCATTGGCGCGATGAATTGTTCTTGCCGATAGTGGAGAATCTTCGGGATTTCAATACAGGCGTAAACAACATTTCGCTATGGCATGCCGTGGCTATTTCTGTCATCGGTATTCAGTTCAACGATCCTGCGTTGGTTTCGGTAGGGCTCGATGGCTCGAAAGGGGTTCGGGCATTGCTCAAGGCAGGGGTCACTGCCAACTCACTGTGGTACGAGGGTAGTTTTTCCTATAACGCGTATGTTTTGCGGGCGCTGGCCCCATTGTTTGTAAACGCCTCGCTGGCCGGTCGTTCGGCAAGCCTGCAGCCAGAAATGAATTTGGCAAAAAACATGCTCCTGGCGCCTATGCAACTACGCTTTGATGATGGCTTTTTGCCCACACCAAGTGATGCCACTGGCCGGGCTCCTGCGCTGGACCTCGGTTTGTTTTTAGAAATGTATCGGGTTCTGGATACACGCGTTGGACGGGTTGAGGCGATGCGACGCAAAACCTGGGAAACCCTTGTCGATCCTCTTCTGGACCCGCTACCTCCACTTGAGGTTCTGCCACCTGTCAAATCAGTTCATCTTGCGGCGACCAGGATGGCTATGCTCAAGTCTGGTGGGTGGCAGGTCTTTATGCACTATGGGCAATTGATCCAGCACCATGCCCAGGAAGAAGCGCTTTCCTCGGAAATCTATTTCAACGATGTTCCTGTGGTTCTTGATCCGGGGACAGTCCCCTACGGTTCAAAACTGCATGAGCAGTATTTCAGGCGTGCGGTCGCTCACAACGTGCCGCTTGTCGATGGCGCGGGGCAGGTTGGCTGGAACCCGGGTGTGATGAAGAGTTTCTCTTCGGTAAGCATGGACGCCAGTCAGCCCAGCTATCGGCCGGATGCTGCCGCACAACGAAAAATTTCAATACAAGGTAGTGAGCTAAGGGAAATCACTTCGATTAGTTTGAAACCGGAGATCAAAGGGTCGCGCCGGCTTGGATTTCTTTTCAATACCGAATGCCAGGCAAATTTGCCGGATGCGCAGTTGACTGCTGAAAGCTCGGCGGCACCACCTGACGGGACCGGATTTTCTTTCTGGGAAGGAACTACGGTTCGTATGGCCCCTCCGCGCTGGCAAGCAGAACTGCAGTGCGGGAAAAATCGCTTCAAACTCGACGTGACGGTTAGCGGGCCTCATATGATTTATCAGGCCTTGGCACCGACTACGCCATTACCAAAACGACGCACGGTGGTTTACATGGAATTGCATGGTCGCGCTGCATCAGTGGACATGAAAATAACTCCTTTGGTTGGCAACCAATGAAGATTTTGCTTTCAGCATTTGCGTGCGCCCCAAATACGGGTAGTGAGCCTGGCGTGGGTTGGCGGTGGGCTACTGAGCTGGCAAAAGAGCACGAAGTGGTTGTTGTCACCGATATAACTCGTCGAGCTCTTATTGAGCCTTACCTTGCGGAGAATCCTGTTCCTGGTCTTCGCATTGCCTACTACCGGCCGACTTGGTTAAGTACTGCACCATTGAATTCATCGACTGCTCAGTTGCTCTATACGGTCTGGCAGTTTGGTCTGTGGCGTTTTGCCAAGAGCTTGCACAGGGTAGAGCGTTTTGATGTCGCTATGCATGTTACGTATGGTGTATTCCGTCACCCATCCTTTCTTGGTTTTCTGGGCATCCCGTTTGTATTTGGCCCCTTGGGTGGTGGCGAGGATGCTCCAGGCCGGCTCAAGCGCTCTATCAAGGGGCGCGAGAGAATTAAAGAGTGGCTGCGTGCTGCAATAAACAAGGTATCGCTGCTTGACCCTTTTCTCTGGGTGGCATTTGGCCGGGCGACTTCGATTCTGGTCAAGACCGAGGATACAAAAAATGCTCTTCCTTGGCCGTTTCGGCATCGTGCACTGGTGTATCCGGAAATTGGTATCGATACCCTACAGGGTGTCACTCCAAGCCACAGGGCTGCAGTTGATCCTTTGAGGGTTCTGTTTGCTGGCCGTCTAGTTGGGTGGAAAGGTGCTCATTTAGCGGTTCGTGCTGTTGCGCTGGCACGGAGCCGTGGTGTTCGCATCGATTTCACCTTGCTAGGGCGAGGCCCTTATGAGGCCGAACTTCACCGCTTGGCAGCGAGTCTTGGATGTCATGGTGAGGTTAACTGGATCAAGCAAATTCCCCAGCAAGAGTTGTTCGCTCTTTACCGCACGATGCATTGTTTCCTCTTCCCCAGCTTGCATGACTCCAGCGGTAACGTTGTACTTGAGGCTCAAGCCAATGGTTTGCCTGTTGTTTGCCTGGCCTTGGGCGGGCCCGCCACGCTAGTGTCAGATCAGACTGCCATCGTCGTCCCTGTTGATGGGGATGAAACAGATGTTGTGAATAGGCTTTCATTGGCTCTGGAAAAGCTCTCTGAAGACGAGGCGCTGCGATTGGGAATGGCCGAGATGGCCATTCAGCATGCAGCTTCATTTACCTGGAGTGGCCGTGCTTTAGGCGCCTTGGCGACGGTTTCTGGAGTTGATGCTGATAGCGCACTGCCAAGCTCCAGGAAACTGGTTGATTTGGAGAGTCATTGATGCTTTCGTCGTTACGTGCTTTTGCGCGGCAAATACAAACTCGATTGCTTGTCGCAGGGAAAAAGGCCTTTCTTACCTACGGCAATGATCTCCATATAGGTAAAGGTACCCGTCTCTGGGCACCCAAGAAAATACTCATCGGCTCCGGTGTTTACATCGGTAAGCAGGTACACATCGAAGCCAACTGTGAAATTGGCGATTACTGCCTGCTTGCCAATCGCGTCTCTATTGTTGGGCGCCACGACCATGACTTTTCTGTCGTTGGCTTTCCTGTGCGCTATGCGCCATGGATTGGTAGTCGACGTTTTCCCAGTCCTTTCCTGGATGAAAAGGCTGTAATCGAGAGTGACGTCTGGTTGGGGTATGGGGTGATTGTGCTAACCGGCGTCACTGTTGGTCGTGGCTCTGTTGTGGCTGCAGGGAGCGTCGTCAGCAAAGACATTCCACCGTATTCGATTGCAGCAGGCGTGCCGGCTCGGGTTGTCGGGCAACGTTTTCAGGACTCTTCGGTTATCGCACGTCACGAAACTGCAATTCGCGACGGGGTTTTTGGTTTTTCCGAGCGTGGTTATGACTACTGCGTTATTGAGCCTGCCTTGGAAAAAGAAAGAGGCATAAATTGAAGAAGGTTGTGATTCTCCAGCATCGGCTATTGCATTACCGCACGAAGTTTTTTGATCAGCTACGTTCGGTTTGTGCCGAGCGTGGCATCGAGTTGGACTTGGTACACGGTCAGGCTTCCCGCCGAGAGCTAATCAAGAAAGACGAGGGCAGTTTGCCTTGGGCTCACAAGGTCAGGAATCGATTTCTTGAGATGGGGAGTCGGGATATTGTCTGGCAGCCATTTCCTGCACAGCTCAAGGATGTTGATCTGGTGGTCGTCATGCAGGAAAACCGGATTCTGTCGAACTACCCATTGCTGATAAACCGGCTGTGGTCGAAGCGGAAGGTGGGTTATTGGGGGCATGGCAAGAACTTCCAGAGCGATGCGCCGACTGGCTTGCGCGAGAAATGGAAGGATTTTTTGCTGACTCGTGTCGACTGGTGGTTTGCGTACACGGAGATGACCGTGGATATCCTCGCCAGGGCGGGTTACCCGCGGAGCCAGATCACTTGTCTGGATAACGCGATTGACAGTAGCGGGTTCAAGGCGGACCTGGCCTCGTGTTCGGCGGCTGAGGTTTCGGCGGAAAAGGGGCGCTTGGGTATCGAGCCTGATGCGCCTGTTGGCTTGTTTTGTGGCTCGCTGTATCCAGACAAGCGCCTCGATCTGCTGATTGCATCGGCGGATCTGATTCGCCAGAAGGTGCCGGATTTTGCGTTGGTGGTGATAGGCGATGGCCCTTCGATGCCAGAGATGCGGGAAGCGGCAGCGACGCGCTCATGGATACATCTGCTTGGCGTCCGGAAGGGCCGTGAAAAGGCGCTGTATTTCCGCATGGGGGATGTGATGTTGAACCCCGGTCTGGTTGGTTTGCATATTGTTGATGCGTTTTGCAGTGGTCTGGTGATGATGACGACGACAACGGCTCGCCACTCGCCGGAGGTTGCTTATTTGCGTGATGGGGTGAATGGCATGGCCACGGCTGATTCGCCGGAAGCGTACAGCGGTGCGGTGCTGGAGGTGATCACGAACCCGGTTCGTCTGGCCAGCATGAAGCAGGCTGCGCTGGCTGATAGCGAGCGCTACACGCTGGAAAACATGGTTCTGCACTTTGCGGATGGTATTGAGGCGGCGATTCGTGGATAGAAAAGGCGCAAAAATACTCGGTGCATTTATCGATGCGCCGGACTGGAAGACAGCCCTTGAGCGTGTCTCAGGCTGGGCGGCTCGTAGTGAAAGCCGCTATGTGTGTATCTGCAACGTTCACTCTGTTGTTACCACCGGGCAGGACGCTGAGTTCAGCCGTGTGGTCTCAGAGGCGGACATGGCGACGCCCGATGGCGCACCGGTTGCCTGGATGCTGCGCAAGCTCGGGTTTGCCGGGCAGCAGCGCATTAATGGCCCGGATTTGATGTGGAAGTATTGCGAGCAGGCGAGCAAGCGCGGCGAGTCGATTTTTCTGTACGGCGGGTCGGATGAAACATTGGCGATCCTGCAGCCCAAATTGTTGGCTGCCTTTCCGGGGCTGAAGATCGCGGGTGCGATTTCACCCCCTTTTCGGGCGCTGAGCGCTGAAGAGGATGCGGCGGATGTGGCGCGAATGAATGCTTCTGGTGCCGGTACTGTCTGGGTGAGCCTCGGGTGCCCGAAGCAGGAGAAGTGGATGGCGGCGCACCGCGGCACGATCAACGCCGTGATGATTGGCGTGGGTGCGGCGTTTGATTATCACGCCGGGACGATTGTTCGTGCGCCTTTGTGGATGCAGCGTTATGGGCTGGAATGGTTTCACCGTTTGTGTTCGGAGCCGGGGCGCTTGTGGAAGCGTTATTTGGTGACCAACACCTTGTTTGTGTTGGGTGCGATTAAACAGCTGGCGTTTGGCCGTGCTCGATAGGCAGGCTTTTCTCTCGGTGGTTGATTTGGCGCCGCTGGTTGCGGTCGACCTTGTTTTGGTCCGAAATTCTTGCGAGGTCTTGCTCGGCTTGCGCAAGAACCGCCCGGCACAGGGCTTCTGGTTTGTGCCCGGCGGCCGGATTTTCAAGAACGAAAAAATGGCGGATGCGCTGGTTCGGGTTGCCGGTGTGGAGCTTGGCTTGGGCGAGTCATTCCGCAAGGGTGAGTTGTCTCCCCGGTTGATTGGCAGCTTTGAGCATTTTTATCCGGATTGTTTTGCCGGCGAATGCGAGGTTTCGACGCACTACGTGGTGCTCGGGCACCGGCTGGATGTGCCGGCAGATTTTGATCTGCCGCTGGTGGATGCCCAGCATGCCGAGTTTCGCTGGTGGCCCCTGGATGAGGCTTTGGCCTCGGATGCGGTGCATCGTTTTACAAAAGATTATTTGTTGTTGAAAGGTATGCAATGAAGATTGCCATTGCCGGTACCGGCTATGTTGGTTTGTCGAATGCGATGTTGCTGGCGCAGCATCATGAGGTGGTAGCGCTGGATATCGTGCCGGAAAAGGTGGCGATGTTGCAGCGGAAGCACTCGCCGATTGTCGATGACGAGATTGAGGATTTTCTTCAGAACCGGCCGCTGAATTTCCGCGCCACCTTAGATAAGGTCGAGGCGTATGCCGGGGCTGTTTTCGTGATCATCGCCACGCCGACGGACTACGACCCGGAGACCAACTACTTCAACACGCGCTCGGTGGAGGCAGTGGTGAGGGATGTGCTGGCGATCAATCCGGCGGCGACGATGGTGATCAAGTCGACGGTGCCGGTGGGTTATACCGAGAAGCTGCGGGCGGAACTGGGTTGCGATAATGTGATTTTCTCGCCGGAGTTTTTGCGCGAGGGGCGGGCGCTCTACGACAACCTGCATCCGTCACGCATCATTGTGGGCGAGCGTTCTGAGCGGGCGCAGGTGTTTGCTGATTTGTTGAAGGAGGGGGCGGTCAGCAAGGATGCGCAGGTTTTGTTGACGAACTCGACCGAGGCCGAGGCGATCAAGTTGTTTGCCAATACCTACCTGGCGATGCGCGTGGCTTACTTTAACGAGCTGGATACCTATGCCGAATCGCACGGGCTGGATACGCGACAAATCATCGACGGCGTGAGCCTGGACCCGCGTATTGGCGGACATTACAACAATCCATCATTCGGCTACGGCGGTTATTGCCTGCCCAAGGATACAAAGCAGTTACTGGCCAATTACAGCGATGTGCCGCAGAACCTGATTCATGCGATTGTCGAGTCGAACACGACCCGCAAGGATTTCGTGGCGGACAGCATCCTGCGCATGAAGCCCAAGGTGGTGGGGGTGTATCGGCTGATCATGAAGGCGGGGTCGGATAACTTCCGTGCTTCGAGCATCCAGGGAATCATGAAACGCATCAAGGCCAAGGGTATCGAGGTGATTGTTTATGAGCCAGTGGTGACGGACGCCGAGTTTTTCCATTCCCGCGTGGTGAACGATTTGGCCGAGTTCAAGCGCATTGCCGATGTGATCGTGGCGAATCGGGTGACGGACGATATCAGCGATGTGGTGAATAAGGTTTATACGCGGGATTTGTTTGGCAAGGATTGAGCACATTTCATTTTTGGTCGATTTTTCCGGTTGACCGTAGCAATCAACGTTTTTCATAGGTGTGGATTTTCATGACCCAGATTCTCCCCGTCGTTCTTTCTGGTGGTTCCGGCACGCGTCTGTGGCCGCTGTCCCGGGAGAAATACCCGAAGCAGTTGTTGCCGCTGGTCGGCGAACAATCGATGTTGCAGGCGACGGTAGCGCGCCTCGACGGCCTGGCCGACATGGCCGGGCCGCTGCTGGTGTGCAACGAGGAGCATCGCTTCGTCGTCGCCGAACAAGTTCGCACGCTGGGTCTGCACGGCTCGGTCCTGCTTGAACCCTTCGGTCGCAACACCGCTCCGGCCCTTGCCCTGGCCGCCCTGTGGGCGGTGCGTGACGGAGAAGACCCGGTCCTCGTCGTCATGCCGGCCGACCACGACATCGCCGACGGCGCCGCCTTCCGTGACGCCGTCAGCCGCGCCGTCACCCTTGCTGCCACTGGCGTCACTGTCACCTTCGGGATCACCCCCGACTGCCCGGAAACCGGCTACGGCTACATCCAGCGCGGCCAGGCCCTGGCCGACGGCTCCGGCGGCTTCGCGCTAGCCCGCTTCGTCGAAAAACCCGACCGCCCGACCGCCGAAAGCTACCTCGACTCCGGCGACTACCTCTGGAACAGCGGCATCTTCGTCATGAAAGCCTCCGTCTGGATCACCGCCCTCGGGATCTGTCGTCCCGACATTCTGGCCGCCTGCCAAAAAGCCCTGGCCGGTGGCAAGACCGATGGCGACTTCGTTCGCGTCGATGTCGACGCCTTCAAAGCCTGTCCATCCGACTCCATCGACTACGCCGTCATGGAACGCCTGACCACCGGCGGCGCCGGCCTGCCCAAAGCCGCCGTCATCCCGCTCACCGCCGGCTGGTCCGACGTTGGCGCCTGGGACGCCCTGTGGAAAGTCCTGCCCAAATGCGGCCAAGGCAACGCCACCCGCGGTGACGTCATGCTCGAAAACTGTCGCGACACCCTGGTCGTCTCAGAAGGCCGCCTCGTTGCCTGCATCGGCGTCAGCAACCTCGTCGTCGTCGAAACCGACGATGCTGTTCTCGTCGTTCATCACGATGCGACACAAGACGTCAAAAAGATTGTCGACCGCCTCAAAGCCGACCAGCGCAGCGTCGCCCAATGGCACCGCAAGGTCTATCGCCCCTGGGGCTGGTACGACGGCGTCGATGCCGGCGAGCGCTTCCAGGTCAAGCGCATCGGCGTCAAGCCGGGCGGCACCCTGTCACTGCAAATGCACCACCACCGCGCCGAGCACTGGATCGTCGTCAGTGGTACCGCACGGGTGACCAGGGGCGACGAAACCTTCCTCGTCTCCGAGAACCAGTCAACCTACATCCCGCTCGGCATGACCCACCGCCTGGAAAACCCCGGTGTCGTGCCACTCGAAATGATCGAAGTGCAGTCGGGCAGCTACCTGGGCGAGGACGATATCGTGCGCTTTGAGGATACGTACGGGCGGAGTTGAGGGGCGGGTTTGGCGGCTGGCGGCGCTGGATGGGCTTGCTACGGTCAACCGGAAATTTGGGCTGATTTTGAAATGGTGTCGCCGGCTTATGGTCAATGCGGCGATCGTAGCCGCGCGGTGGTTCATCGTGGCATCACGCGATACGGCTCCCCATGAGGGTGCCTGTTTCGTCTTCAAATGTGATTGCCCCGAGAGGCTGACCGGTTTGTCATTCAATGTGTCGTTGTAGTACACTAATTTATGTGTACTACAACTTGCTGAACTGCTCATGGAATTGCAAAGCGCTGTTACTCAGACTCTCTATTCGCAATTGCTCGAAGAGGCGATGGCGTATGGCGTTTTGATCTTTGAGAATGGGGTAGTTGGCAGTCCTTACATCAATACGGCAAGAGGGAAGCGCTACGTCTATTGGCAGATCAAGTTGCCCGATGGTCGCTTCAAGCGAAAGTCGATTGGTGTTGAGAGTGACGCGACGACGGCAATGATCAGCAGTTTGCTTGAGCGTAAGAAAACGGCTGAGGATGCCATTGCCGGGCTGCGGGCAACGACACGCGCCTTTGTGGGTAGTGGCGGGATGTCTGTCGAACCGGCGCATTTCAAGGTGCTGGAATGGCTGGCTCGTTGTGGTCTGTTTTCCAAAGGCGTGGTGGTGGTTGGCTCGCACGCATTTGCCGGTATCGGCAATTCACTGGGGGTTCGTTGGGGCAGCAGCCTCAAGACAACTGACATGGATTTTGCGCGGCCGACCGGAATTAGTCTGGCAATCCCTGATTCAGGGGAGACGATTCGCGTTCCTGAGGTCATGAAGGAACTCGATGATTCGTTTTTTGAGGTTCCAAGGCTCAATCTTAAACACCCGTCGACATCCATGATGAGCCGGAAGACGAAGGTAAAGATCGATTTTTTGACAACCCAAAAGACATTGGACGACGATACGCCGCACTACTTTCCTGACCTTTCGATTGCCGCCGAGCCACTGAAATTCATGGATTACCTGATTGGCGGTCAACTGTCGCAAGGTTTGCTGGTTGGTTCCTACGCGATCCCGGTGACTTTGCCCGACCCGGCTCGCTTTGCGCTGCACAAGCTGGTGGTCGCACAGGAGCGGACAGCGTCTTTTCAAACGAAGGTTGAAAAGGATATCGCCCAGGCTTCCGAGGTGGTTGAAGCCTTGGTCGAAACAGGGCGAAGAGATGATCTTGAGTTGGCCCACACGGCCCTGCTTGCCTTGCCCTATGGTTCTCCAAAGGCAAGTTTGCAAAAATCGGCCGAGCGAATGCGTGGGGTGGCAAAGCAAACCGTGCTGGCGATGCTTGCTGGCTAGTCCGTAAGTGGCAAAGGACGGGGTTAAAGGAAATGGGGGGTTTGTCTTATAAACCCGGGATTGAAACCAAGGCGTCGTAGTAAATTGCCGTATGAATAGTCATTTTTGATGGAGCAGTCATGATTTTAGTTACCGGTGCAGCAGGTTTTATCGGCAGTAATTTCGTGTTGGACTGGCTGGCCCAGTCCGATGAGCCGGTCATCAACCTCGATGACCTGACCTACGCGGGTAACCTCGAGAACCTCGCTTCGCTTGATGGCGATGCGCGGCATATCTTCGTCAAGGGCAGCATCGGCGACTTCGATCTGGTGTCGAAGTTGCTGGCCGAGCACCAGCCGCGGGCGGTGGTCAATTTTGCTGCCGAATCGCACGTCGACCGCAGCATCCATGGCCCGGAAGACTTCATCCAGACCAATATCGTCGGCACCTTCCGCCTGCTCGAAGCCGTGCGGGCTTTCCACGGTCAACTGGAAAAAACGGCAAAAAATGAATTCCGGTTTCTTCATGTGTCGACCGACGAAGTTTACGGTTCGCTGGCCAAGGATGATCCGGCCTTTACAGAAACCCACCAGTACGAACCGAACAGCCCGTACTCGGCGAGCAAGGCGGCGAGCGACCATCTGGTGCGCGCCTACCACCACACCTACGGCCTGCCGGTACTGACTACCAACTGTTCCAACAACTACGGTCCTTACCATTTCCCGGAAAAGCTGATCCCGCTGGTCATCCACAACGCGCTGGCCGGCAAGGCGCTGCCCATCTACGGCGACGGCCAGCAGATTCGTGACTGGCTCTACGTCAAGGATCACTGCAGTGCCATCCGCCGCGTGCTTGAAGCGGGCAGGGTCGGCGAGACCTACAACGTCGGTGGCTGGAACGAGAAACCGAATCTCGACGTCGTGCATACGCTGTGCGCCATCCTCGACGAACTCAGCCCGCGCGCCGACGGCAAGCCTTACGTCGAGCAGATCACCTACGTCACCGATCGCCCGGGCCATGATCGTCGCTACGCGATTGACGCGACCAAGATCGAACGCGAACTCGGCTGGAAGCCGGCCGAAACCTTCGAAACCGGCATCAAGAAGACCGTGCAGTGGTATCTGGATAACCAGGCCTGGGTGGCCAATGTGACCAGCGGCGCTTACCAGAACTGGGTCGGCAAGCAGTACAGCGTCTGATCATGAAAATTCTTCTGACAGGCAAGAACGGCCAGGTTGGATTCGAGTTGCAGCGGGCTTTGGCGCCGCTCGGCGAGGTGGTTGCGGTTGATCACCAGGAATGCGACCTCGCCAATGCGGACGCCATCCGTCGGCTGGTGGCCGAGATCAAGCCGCAGGTGATCATCAATCCGGCGGCCTACACGGCCGTGGACAAGGCAGAAGCCGAGCCGGCTCTGGCCCGGGCCATCAACGGCACGGCGCCCGGCGTCTTCGGTGAGGAAGCGGCCCGTCTTGGCGCGCTGGTCATCCATTACTCGACGGACTATGTCTTTGACGGCAGCAAGTCCGGCGCTTATCTGGAAAGCGATGCGCCCAATCCGCAAAGCGTTTATGGTCAGACCAAGCTGGCCGGTGAGCAGGGCTTGCAGGCGAGCGGGGCGGATTACCTGATCTTTCGCACGAGCTGGGTGTTTGGCGCGCACGGCGCCAATTTTGCCAAGACCATGCTGCGTCTGGCGGCCGAGCGCGATGGCTTGAAGATCGTCGCCGACCAGTTTGGTGCGCCGACCTCGGCTGCGCTGCTGGCTGACGTGACGGCGCAGGTGCTCGGGCGCTACCAGCGCGAGGGCAGGGCGGGCTTCCCGTTCGGCCTTTATCACCTGGTCGCCGGTGGCTGCACGACGTGGCACGAATACGCGCAGACGGTGGTGCGCGCTGCGCAGGCAGCCGGCAAGCCGCTCAAGCTGACGGCCGAAGATATCCTGCCGATCACCACCGCCGATTACCCGCTGCCGGCGCCCCGGCCGAGCAATTCCCGACTCGACACGAGCCACCTGCGCCAGACCTTCGGGCTGGAACTGCCTGATTGGCATAGCGGGCTGGATCACGTGCTGCAACAAATTCTTTGATTTGAGGACACATCATGCGTAAAGGCATCATCCTGGCCGGCGGTTCCGGCACTCGTCTCTACCCGGTCACCCTGGCTGTTTCCAAGCAACTGCTGCCGATCCACGATAAGCCGATGATCTACTATCCGCTGACGACCCTGATGCTGGCGGGGATTCGCGACATCCTGATCATTTCGACGCCGCAAGACACGCCGCGCTTTCAGCAATTGCTGGGTGACGGCAGCCAGTGGGGTCTCAATTTGCAATACGCCATCCAGCCCAGCCCGGATGGCCTGGCCCAGGCTTTCATCATCGGTCGCGACTTCGTCGGCAATGGCGACAGCGCGCTGGTCCTCGGCGACAACATTTTCTACGGCCACGAGTTTGCCAACGATCTCGGTGAAGCCGGTGCCCAGACCAGCGGCGCAACGGTCTTCGCCTACCACGTGCATGATCCGGAACGTTACGGCGTGGTCGAGTTCGACAAGGCAGGGCAGGCGGTTAGCCTCGAAGAAAAGCCGAAGGTGCCGAAGTCGAATTACGCGGTGACCGGCCTCTATTTCTACGACAACCAGGTGCTCGACATCTCGCGTGATCTCAAGCCGTCGCCCCGTGGCGAGCTGGAAATCACCGATGTGAATCGCGTCTATCTCGAGCGCCAGCAGTTGAACGTGCAGGTCATGGGCCGCGGCCATGCCTGGCTCGATACCGGCACGCACGAAAGCCTGCTCGACGCCAGCCAGTTCATCGCCACCATCGAAAAGCGCCAAGGTCTCAAGGTGGCGTGTCCGGAAGAAATTGCCTTCCGCAAGGGTTGGGTCGATGCCGGCCAACTCGAGAAGCTGGCCCAGCCGATGATCAAGAACCTCTACGGCCAGTATCTGATGGGCTTGCTCAAAGAACGGGTGTTCTGATGCGCGCGATACCTACCGCAATTCCCGATGTGATCGCGCTCTATCCCAAGGTTTTTGGCGACGACCGCGGTTTTTTCTATGAGAGTTACAACCAGAAGGCCTTTCAGGAAGCCACCGGGCTGGATGTGACCTTCGTCCAGGACAACCACTCCAAGTCTGCCCGCAATGTCCTGCGCGGCCTGCACTATCAAGTGCAACATCCACAGGGCAAGCTGGTGCGCGTGGTGCAGGGCGAGGTCTTCGATGTCGCGGTCGACATCCGCAAAGGCTCAAAAACCTACGGTCAGTGGGTTGGTGAATTGCTGTCGGCGGACAACAAGCGCCAACTATGGATTCCGCCCGGCCTGGCCCACGGCTTTGTCGTGCTCTCCGAAACGGCAGAGTTTCTCTATAAGACCACCGATTACTACGCACCGGCGCATGAGCGCTGCATCGCGTGGAACGACCCGGATCTGGCGATTGACTGGCAACTCGTCGGCGAACCACTGCTCTCGGCCAAGGATGCGGCTGGGCAGCGGTTCAAGGATGCGGTTGGGGAGTAGGCGAGGTTTGTTGCCGTTCCCTGGCCATGCGGCCTGAGGACCAAGAAGTTCTGATCCGGATTTTGTTTTTGGGCTAAATTCCCAGTTGACCGTAGCAATCAACGTTTTCATAGGTGTGGATGTTCATGACCCAGATTCTCCCCGTCGTACTCTCCGGTGGTTCCGGCACGCGTCTGTGGCCGCTGTCGCGCGAGAAATACCCGAAGCAGCTGTTGCCGCTGGTCGGCGAACAGTCGATGTTGCAGGCGACGGTAGCGCGTCTCGGTGGCCTGGCCGACATGGCGGGGCCGCTGCTCGTCTGCAACGAAGAGCATCGCTTCGTCGTCGCCGAACAAGTCCGCACTCTCGGTTTGCAAGGCTCGGTCCTGCTTGAACCCTTCGGCCGCAACACTGCCCCGGCCCTCGCCCTGGCCGCCCTGTGGGCCGTCCGTGACGGCGAAGATCCCGTCCTCGTCGTCATGCCGGCCGACCACGACATCGCCGACGGCGCCGCCTTCCGTGACGCCGTCGGCCGCGCCGTCACCCTGGCCGCCACCGGCGTCACCGTCACCTTCGGCATCACCCCCGACTGCCCGGAAACCGGCTACGGCTACATCCAGCGCGGCCAGGCCCTGGCCGACGGCTCAGGCGGCTTTGCGCTAGCCCGCTTTGTTGAAAAGCCCGACCGCCCGACCGCCGAAAGCTACCTCGACTCCGGCGACTACCTCTGGAACAGCGGCATCTTTGTCATGAAGGCTTCAGTCTGGATCAGCGCCCTCGGGATCTGTCGCCCCGACATACTGGCTGCCTGCCAAAAGGCCCTGGCCGGCGGCAAGACCGACGGCGACTTCGTTCGCGTCGATGTAGAAGCCTTCAAAGCCTGCCCCTCTGACTCCATCGACTACGCAGTCATGGAACGCCTGACCGCCGGTGGTGCCGGCCTGCCCAAAGCCGCTGTCATCCCACTCACCGCCGGCTGGTCCGACGTCGGCGCCTGGGATGCCCTGTGGAAAGTCCTGCCCAAATGCGGCCAAGGCAACGCTACCCGCGGTGACGTCATGCTCGAAAACTGTCGTGACACCCTCGTTGTCTCGGAAGGCCGCCTCGTCGCCTGCATCGGCGTCAGCAACCTCGTCGTCGTTGAAACCGACGATGCCGTCCTCGTCGTCCACCACGACGCGACACAAGACGTCAAAAAGATTGTCGACCGCCTCAAAGCCGACAAGCGCAGCGTCGCCCAATGGCACCGCAAGGTCTATCGCCCCTGGGGCTGGTACGACGGCGTCGATGCCGGCGAGCGCTTCCAGGTCAAGCGCATCGGCGTCAAGCCGGGCGGCACCCTGTCACTGCAAATGCACCACCACCGCGCCGAACACTGGATCGTCGTCAGTGGTACCGCACGGGTGACCAAGGGCGAAGAAACTTTCCTCGTCACCGAGAACCAGTCGACCTACATCCCGCTGGGCATGACGCACCGCCTGGAAAACCCTGGCGTCGTCCCGCTCGAAATGATCGAAGTGCAGTCCGGCAGCTACCTCGGCGAGGACGATATCGTGCGCTTTGAGGATACTTACGGGCGGAGTTGAGGGGCGGGCTCTCAAGCTTTTAGTCTGAATGGACTATTGTCATAAAGACCGCCACAACTCACTATTCTTTCTGAATAGTTATTGATTTTCAGAAAGCGTATTCCCATGAAAAAATTCATTTCCGGTATGGCTCTTGCCGTCGCTGCCGTTTCCGCGTTTGCTGCGCCCGCTCCATCCGCTTCGCTGACGACCTCAGGTGCAACGTTTGCCGAGTTTACCGGGACCACCGTTGGCAGCAACGACATCAACGTCAACAACACGCTGTTCTGGATGTACGAAGGTAGCAACCTCGGTTTCAACAGCTATTTGCTGATGTTTGATCCGCTCTCCAATGGTTCGATGGCTGGTTCCGTGTCCTTCTCCGGCAATATTGCCTACGTCGCTTCGGCGAAGCTTGCCCTGGTTGGCACTGACTTCCTGTTCGGCAAGCCAGGTGTGACGTACGACTGGAAGGCCAACTCGGGTCTCGAAGCCGCCGATTCGTTCAGTGTCACTGGCAATACGCTGACCTTGAGCTGGACAGGTGCAAGCCCCGGCGACAACATTCGTGTTCTGACTGCCGTGCCGGAACCGGAAAGCTACGCCATGTTCCTGGCCGGCCTGTGCCTTGTTGGCGCCATGGTTCGCCGCAAGAGCATCTGATCGTAACGTTCAGCTTGCAGAATGCCGCCTTCGGGCGGCTTTTTTTTGTCTATAAGGAGTAGTAGCGTGGCAAAGGGAATGATTTTGGCGGCAGGCCAGGGAACGCGGGTTCGTCCATTGACCAAGGATTGGCCGAAGCCGATGGTGCCGATTCTCGGCAAGCCGGTCATGGCTTACCTGATCGAGCATCTGGTGCGCTACGGCATCACCGACATCATGGTCAACGTGGCTTATCACCATAAAAAAATCGAAGAGTATTTCGGCGACGGCCGACGCTGGGGCGCCAATATCGGCTATTCCTATGAAGGCGTTTGCGATCATGGCGATATTCTCCCCCGGCCCAAGGGCTCGGCCGGTGGCATGAAGGCGATTCAGGATTTCAGCGGGTTTTTCGATGAAACGACGCTGGTGATCTGCGGCGATGCGATTGTCGATCTCGATATCGGCGCAGCGTTGTTTGAGCATAAGAGCAAGGGGGCGCTGGCCAGCGTGGTGACGCTGGAAGTGCCGAACGATCAGGTGCAGAACTACGGCATCGTGGTGGCTGACGACGATGGCAAGATCGAATCCTTCCAGGAAAAGCCGAAGCCTGCTGAGGCCAGGTCGAAGCTGGCGAGCACCGGGATCTATATTTTCGAGCCGCAGGTGCTGGATCTGGTGCCGTCGGGTGTCGAGTTCGATATTGGCAGCCAGTTGTTCCCGCTTATGGCGGAAAAGGGCTTCCCGTTCTACGCCCAGAGCCGTTTCTTCAACTGGATCGATATTGGTCGAGTGACCGATTACTGGTCGGTACTGCAGCGCGTGCTGCGTGGCGAGGTGGCCGAGATGGACATGCCGGGCAAGGAGATCATGCCGGGTGTCTGGGTTGGCCCGAATGTCTCGATCAATTGGGATAGTTCGAAAATTGTCGGGCCGGTTTATATCGGCTCAAGCGTCAGGATCGAGCCAGGTTGCTCGGTCATCGGTCCGGCCTGGATCGGTCATGGCAGTCATCTGCGTCAGGGCGCCAAGGTGATTCGTAGCGTGCTCTTCGAGTACACTCGCATCGGCGAGGGTATGGAGTTCTCTGAAATGATCGTTTCACCCCGTTATTGCGTAGACCGCGCCGGCGACACGACCTATGTCGGCGATGACCGCTGCAAATTGCGCTGGGGTGATGCGCGGGGGTGATTTGTTGTCAGCAGACCCCGCCCCGACACCAGCCCTTGAAGAGGAGGGCGTGGCTATCCATGTGATTGCCCAAGGGCGACGGATCCCTCGTGGCGAGGATACAGCGATAGCCTTTCCAGTTGGCACATGGTTGTTTTTTGAGGAACGATATGGATGCAGAGCGCATGATGGCGAATCAGCCTTGGGTACGCAGCCGTTTCTGGCTGGTGGCGGGGCTGTTTGGCGTGTCAGCGTTGTTCGTGCTGGGGGCGCAGCCCTTCGCTGTCGGGATTATCCCTTCGCCGTTTGACAAGCTGGCGCATGCGCTGTTGTTCGGCTGCCTTTTTCTTGTGCTGGATAGCGCGCTGGCGTTGCCGCTCTGGCTGGTGCTGGTGACTCCTTTGCTGATTTCAGCGGCCGATGAGTTTCACCAGCTTTTCTTGCCTGGCCGACAGCCGGATCTGGCTGACTGGTGGGCGGGCTTGTGCGGGGTTTTGCTGGCCGCCTGCTGGCGTCATTTCCGGCGCTGACTGACCGAGTTTTGCCTAGGCAAAGCGGTAGTTATTTTCCGGCAACCCATTGTTGGCAATGTCTTCCAGCTTGCCGACCGCCTGGGCGCGGTTGCTGACGTTGATCTTTTTGAAAATCCGCTGCAGGTGGTTTTTGACCGTGAATGAGCTGATGTCAAGGATCATACCGATTTCAATATTGGTCTTGCCGCTGCGAACCCATTCAAGAATCTCGATTTCACGTGTGCTGAGGCCTGACTTGATCAGGGTGTTGATCAGCTTGGGGGCGGCGACCTGCTCGGGTTCGTAGATCGGCAGGCCATCGGTTTTCCGGACGGCAGCATCGACATGGGGAAGGAGTAGCTCAAAGAGCTTTCTTTCCTGCTCGCTAAAGCTGCCATCCCGTCTGAGCAGGATGTACAGATGATCCGCCTTGAAGCGGGTGTCTGGAATTGCATGGAATAAAATGTGTTTCATTTCATGTAATTCTGATTTAAGAATTATTGCATCAATATTACTGTCACTTACGCTGGACATGGAGGCTGATGTGACCCGGCCTGATCCGGCGACCCAATGCTGGTGAACTCCGTTTCTGAAGTCATGAATGATGCTATGCAGAGGCTTTGCGCTACGTATTCCGGGGATCGCAGAAACAATGTCATAGTGATAGGTTTCACCACCGATTGCGCCGCTGAAGCAGATGAGAACGTCATGCTGAATGGCTTCCTGGAAGTCACCCTGTAGCCATAGAAAGAGCTGAAAGTGGCTCTGGATGGACAACGAGTTATGCATGATCCGGACAATCAGTTCAGGATCGAGTTTTGGCTTGCTGGATGCCATATCACTGGTGTATATCCGTGGTTTGGAGCCTGCATTATGCGATAGTCTTTTTTTTGCAATGTGGACTATTTCACGAACAATTAAAATGTTGCAGTGCGGCATGGCCTTGCACTTGGGATACAATTTGTCCTGGTTAAATACTCAATAAGTCTTCGGTTAATGCCATGAACATTTTGTCCTCCTCGCGTTTCGGTGGTGTTGCCTCGAATCGCCCATTTCTGGGTATGGAACGGGTTGGTGGGGCATTGTTTCGACTTTTTGAATCGCTGGTCGATCCAATTACGGTGCTCGCTACGCTTTTTGGGCTGATGCTGTGGTTTCGCGATGACCAGTACGCCCATTACGCGGTGCTCGGGGTGCTCGTTTTTTCGCTGACCTTTCCGGGCAAGAGCCTGATTCAGGAGACGGTGCGGGGCAGTATCCGCGAGGTCCTTATCAGTTGGATGGGGATCGCCGCACTGTTGATATTTTTTGGCTTGGCAACCGGGCTTTATAAGCAATTTCCGGAAGAGGTTTTGTTTAATTGGCTATGGATAGCGCCTGTCGCCCAGTTGGCTGGTCATTTCCTGTTCCGGATCACGATGCCCGCCGTGCTTGCTGCGAACGGCTTTCCGAAGCGGGCTATTGTGGTTGGCTGCAACGAATTGGGCCGCCATCTGGCAACCGAGATTGATGGTCATCCGATGCAGGGCATCAAGCTGAACGGATATTTCGATGATCGCGACCTCGAGCGACTCGATATGGGGCAGGGTCGCCTGATTGGGCGTTTTTCAGACGTCGCTGACTACGTCAAGGCCAACAAGATTGATCTGATCTACCTCGCCTTGCCGATGGCGACGCAGCCGCGGATTCTTTCCTTGCTCGAATCGCTGAACGACACGACGGCTTCGGTTTATTTTGTGCCGGATATCTTCGTCACCGACCTGATTCAGGCGCGCATGGATGCAGTTGGCCGGATGCCGGTGGTTGCCGTGTGCGACACGCCGTTTTCCGGGTTGAATGGCATCGTCAAGCGTCTGAGCGACATCGTTCTTTCCATCCTGATCCTGATTTTGATTTCGCCTGTCCTGCTCGTCGTCGCCGGTCTGGTCAAACTGAGTTCGCCTGGCCCGATCATTTTCAAGCAGCGCCGCTATGGTCTCGATGGCGAGGAGATTATGGTCTACAAGTTTCGCTCGATGAGCGTGTGCGAAGATGGTCCGAACGTGGCCCAGGCGCGCAAGGGCGATGCCCGGGTGACACGCATTGGCGGCATTCTTCGCCGGACTTCGCTCGACGAGTTGCCGCAGTTCATGAACGTCTTGCAGGGGCGCATGAGCATTGTCGGCCCACGGCCGCATGCTGTCGCTCACAATGAGATGTATCGCAAGCTGATCAAGGGCTACATGGTTCGCCACAAGGTCAAGCCGGGTATCACCGGCTGGGCTCAGGTCAATGGTTATCGTGGCGAAACGGAAACGCTGGACAAGATGCAGGCGCGTATCGACTACGATCTCGAGTATCTGCGCAACTGGTCATTGCATCTCGATCTTTACATCATTTTTCGCACCGTCCTGCTTGTCTTCAAGGACGCGAGCGCCTACTGAGGCCAGGCCGATGACATTTTCGGCTTTCCGGAAAAGATGTTTGCCGGCTTTCGTGGTGCTGGGCCTGCTTGTTCCTGTGCTTGGTCATTCTGCGGAGACAGTCGCGCGTCGGGACAACCCGCGCGTACACCTTCGGCTGGACAAGCGCCCGGTAGCACCAAGCCCGTTTCGCCTGGAGATTCAGCGTTCGGACTATCGGCTGAATACCGGTGCGGTGACTGAGGCGATCACTCCTCAGAAAAAAGGCTCGGCGCTCTCGGCGATGATTGATCGCCATGCCAATCAAAAAGGGCTCGATCCGGCGCTGGTCCATGCTGTCATTCGCGCCGAATCAGCCTATCGTCCCGATGCGCTTTCGCCGAAGGGGGCAATCGGCCTGATGCAGGTCATGCCGGCGACCGGCAGACGCTTTGGCGTCAGCGATCTCGATGTGCCGGAACGCAATCTGCTGGCCGGCACGACTTATCTCCGGCATCTGCTCGATCGTTTTGACAATGTGCCGTTGGCGCTGGCTGCCTACAATGCGGGCGAAGGGGCAGTGAGCCGCTTTGGCAACAAGATTCCGCCTTATCCGGAGACTCAGGGCTATGTTCAGGGAATTCTTCGCTCGTACCGGAAGGAACTGAGTCTGGATACCCCCGTGCCGACCCTCTATACGGATGGTGTTCGCCTCGCTGCAGACGATCTGGCGCCGTATCGCCTGGTCAATACAGGCCGGTATTGAGGCCTCGTCCGCCTTCTGATATCTGCTTGGGGCGGTATTTTTGTCGAGTCGGCGGAATGGTGGCGCGGTCTTTTATAATGGTCCCCTTCTGTGTCTCATGAATGGCAATCAGACACAGGCTTTTGACCCCATGTGCATCGGCAGTCTCGCGTTGTTGTGGGGCTGGCCTGGTCAATGCAGTCAATGAATTCCAATCCCCATGAAATTCTCGGTGTTTCGCCCGGGGCTGCGCCGGCCGAGCTGAAGCGCGCCTATCGGCGGCTGGCCATGCGCTGGCATCCGGATCGGAGCGATCATCCGCAGGCTACAGAACGTTTCAAGCAGATCAATGCTGCTTACGAGCAGTTGCTTGCGGTCGATGCCGAGGATGTTGATGAAGCTGAAGCGCCTCAGGCCGAACCCAATGAAAGCATGGCAAGGGCTGCCGATATTCGGCTCAACCTTGAGGTCAGCCTGGAAGAGGCTGCCGCCGGCTGCCGCAAGACTATCCATTACACGCGTGGCAATGCCTGCCCGACCTGCGAGGGCACGGGCGAACACGGCATGACCAGAACGCGCTTTTGCAGTGCCTGTCATGGTAGCGGCCGGGTGCATGACGCCAAGCGCAATCTCGTCCGATGCGAGGAGTGTGGCGGGCGCGGGCTGTTTACCGAGCGTATTTGCAAGGATTGTGGCGGCAGCGGCCGCGAACTGGCTGAGGTCAGCCTGGAAATTCGCGTGCCGCACGGCATGTTGCCGGGCGATGAACTACGCCTTGCCGGGCAGGGCGAGCCGAGTGATGACGAGCTGCAGGCTGGCGATCTTTACCTGACGATCGTCATTTGCTCGCATCCGCTTTACCAGTTGCGTGGTCGCGACCTGTATTTCCAGATGCCGGTCAGCGCGCTGGCCATGATGGCCGGTGGTGATGTCGATTTGCCTTCGTTGGCTGGCGTGATCTGCCGTTCGCTGGATGCCGGCGCAGCAGAGCGTCGGCAGTTGCGGCTGGCCGGCAAGGGCTATCCGGGGCGCGGCAAGAATCACTCAGGCGATTTGGTGGTCGAGCTGGAGCCTGTCTTCCCGAGCAAGCTCAGCGTCCGACAACGCAAACTGCTGTTGCAGGCCAATGCGGCGCTGCTTGACGATGCGACGGAGTCTCTACCGAAGATTGCCGATTGGCGAAATGCTCACGGCATGACTTGATCAGCGGCATCGCAGGTTAGTCCATTCAGACTATTGTGCTGCTTTCTGGTTGCTTATACCATTTGCCTAATATCTCAATGAAAGTTACCCGTGACACTCGCATCCCGTCTTAAGCCACTCGTTCTTGCCGCTTCCCTAGTGGCCTCTACCATGGCGCTCGCAGCTTCCGGTGATTTTGTAGTTGATGCCAATGCAAATAGTACCGGTGGGGGCGTTGGTGTGGCGACTTTTGCGCTGCTTGCCGGTCAGGAGTTTTCCGTTTCGGTTGCTGCCAACGATCTTTGGAGCGCTGGCCCCCTCCCGCGTTGGTCAAACGCTGATGGTTTGGTGGGCGATCTATTCTACACAGCCGGCACTGATTCGGAAGTTCCGGTTTATGCAATTGGCACCCAGATTGGCCAAGCCTTTTCGCAACACGGCCAAGGCGGTCTGAGCGCTGCTTACGGAAGTCTGGTCGGGCAGATTGGTAACGGAAGTTTTTTCAAGATTGGCACGAGTTATAGCGGTACGGCTACTGCAGCGGGTATCTTGAACCTCTACTATTTCGACTCCATTAATTCGGATAACACGGGCAGCATTTCGGCTCACGTTTCCGCAGTTCCCGAGCCGGAAACCTATGCCATGCTGTTGGCCGGTCTCGGCCTGTTGGGTGGCATTTATCGTCGCCGCAAACAAAAGTAAGCCACGATCTTCGCATGTTCAGACAAACGGGAACTTCGGTTCCCGTTTTGCTTTTCTGGCTGCCGGCAGGCTATTGCGCTACTGCTCGCGGATCGGGTTGGAAATTGAAACATCCGGCGACCTTGTTCCGGTGAATGCTTTGAACCGGTAGTAGGCCCCATGAGATATTGATCACGCCTTCACCAGCCATCAACAATAGCCAGTCTTCTTCTTTAACTGCTACGTTCCTGCCTTGCCGGCATTGATCGAGAAAAACCGGTAGTTCGCGGTCGTCGAGCAGTCCTATACCCAGGCTCGTTTCGAGCAGGATGCTGCCTTCTTCGTCGAGGTAAATGGCCTTGATTTCACCGGCTGGCTTGCCGGTGTGGCTGACGAAGGACTCGCCGTCGCGGTGGAAGACCCATGGGGTGTAGGCCAGTTCAACGAAAACCCGTTGCGGGCCGTTCTGCAGAAACCAGCAGCCTGACTCGTCACAACCGTACTGCCGGTTGATGAAGTTGATCAGGCCGCTGTGCGTCACGCGCTCCCCTTGCAATCGCCAGTCGCCCCGCCGGTCGAGCGACAGCCAGTCGTAACAGGCGGGGACGTTGGGCCACTTGGCGATGGCGGAGAGATCGACGGTCATTAGTCGGCGTAGGCTTCCATCGGCGGACAGGCGCAGTTCAGGTTGCGGTCGCCGTACACATCGTCGATGCGATTGACGCTCGGCCAGAACTTGTTGGCAGCCACCCAGGGCAGCGGAAAGACGGCTTGCTCGCGGCTATACGGGTGTTTCCAGTCGCCATCAATGACGTCCGCCTGCGAATGCGGAGCATTCTTGAGCGGGTTGTTGTCAGCCGACCAGACGCCATTTTCGATCTGGCGGATTTCCTCACGGATGCTGACCAGGGCTGCGATGAAGCGGTCCAGTTCAGCCTTCGATTCGGATTCCGTCGGCTCGACCATGATCGTGCCCGCCACCGGGAAGGACACTGTCGGTGCGTGGAAGCCGTAGTCCATGAGGCGCTTGGCGATGTCGGTTTCGCTGATCCCGGTCGCTGCCTTGAGCGGGCGAATGTCAAAGATGCACTCGTGGGCGACGCGGCCGTTCTTGCCGACGTAGAGCACGGGGTAATGGGCCTTCAACTGCTGGGCAACGTAGTTGGCGTTGAGGATGGCGACTTGCGTGGCCTTCTTGACGCCTTCACCGCCGAGCATGGCGAGATACATCCACGAAATGGTCAGGATCGAGGCCGAACCGAACGGGGCGGCGGAAACGGCGCCCTGACCGGCATTGACGCGGTTGGCGTCGCCCGTTGGCTGGACGGCGTGGTCGGCCATGAATGGCGCCAGATGGGCCTTGAGGCCGATCGGCCCCATGCCCGGTCCGCCGCCGCCGTGGGGGATGGCGAAGGTCTTGTGCAGGTTCATGTGGCTGACGTCGGCGCCGATGAAGCCGGGCGAGGTCAGGCCAACCTGGGCGTTGAGGTTGGCGCCGTCCATGTACACCTGGCCGCCGTTGGCATGGACGATGGCACAGATGTCGCGCACCGCTTCCTCGAAGACGCCGTGGGTGGACGGGTAGGTGATCATCAGGCAGGCGAGGTCATCCTTGTGTTCCTCGGCCTTGGCCTTGAGGTCGGCGACATCGACGTTGCCGCTGTCATCGCAATCGACAACGACGACCTTCATGTTGGCCATCTGCGCCGTGGCCGGGTTGGTGCCGTGCGCCGATTTCGGAATCAAGCAGACGTTGCGGTGAGCTTCGCCACGGCTGGCGTGGTAGCGGGCAATCGCCACCATGCCGGCATATTCGCCCTGGGCGCCGGAGTTCGGCTGCATGCAGATGGCGTCGAAGCCGGTGATGGTCTTCAG
Organism: Ferribacterium limneticum; assembly: GCF_020510585.1. Taxonomy (GTDB): domain Bacteria; phylum Pseudomonadota; class Gammaproteobacteria; order Burkholderiales; family Rhodocyclaceae; genus Azonexus. The sequence goes on from NZ_CP075190.1 coordinate 1,908,930, forward strand.
CCACTCGGTCAGGCCATCGATCATTTCGAGATAGCCGACGGCCTGATCGCGCGGCGCGAACGGGTGCAGGCCACCGAATTCCGGCCAGGTGACCGGGATCATTTCGCTGGTCGCGTTCAGCTTCATGGTGCACGAGCCGAGCGAGATCATCGAGTGGTCGAGGGCCAGGTCCTTGTTCTGCAGCGACTTGAGGTAGCGCAGCATCTCGTGTTCGGTGTGGTGCGTGTTGAATACCGGGTGCTGGAGCACGGCGTCACTGCGGATCAGCGCGTCGGGCAGGGCAGAGTCGGCGGCGGCGACCTGGGCGTCGATGGCGTCCATGTCCAGCGTGACCTGGGTGATCAGCTTGAACAGGGTGGCGACATCAGCTCGCGTCGTGGTTTCGTCGAAAGAAATGCCGAGCACACCGGCCGAGACGCGGCGCAGGTTATAACCGGCGGCCAGGGCGTCGTGATAGACGGTTTCAGCGCGGGCGCCAAGGTCAAGATGCACGGTGTCGTAGAACTGCTTGGTCAGCAGGCTGACGCCGGCGCGCTTGAGGCCCTCGGCGAGGATCGCAGTCAAACGATGGATGCGGCCGGCGATGGTGCGCAGGCCTTCGGCGCCGTGATAGACGGCGTACATGCCGGCCATGTTGGCGAGCAGCACTTGCGAGGTGCAAATGTTGGAGTTGGCCTTCTCGCGGCGGATGTGTTGCTCACGGGTCTGCAGGGCCATGCGGTAGGCCGTCTTGCCGCGGGCATCCTTGGACAGGCCGATGATGCGGCCCGGCATCGAGCGGACGAAGGCTTCGCGGGTGGCGAAGAAGGCGGCGTGCGGACCGCCGAAGCCCATCGGGATGCCGAAGCGCTGGCTCGAGCCGAGGGCGATGTCGGCACCCATGGCGCCGGGCGACTTGAGCAGGACCAGCGCCATAAGGTCGGAGGCGACGGCAACGGTCGTGCCCTTGGTCTTGAGGGCGGCGATGGTCGCGGTCAGATCGCGGACTTCGCCGTTGTCGCCCGGGTACTGGAGCAGGGCGCCGAAGAAATCTTCACTTTCGATTTTTGGGCCATTTTGCGGGTTGACCGTGGCAATGACCAGTTCGAAGCCGAAATAGCCGGCGCGGGTCTTGACCACGTCAATTGTCTGCGGGAAGCAGTTGGCATCGACCAGAAAGCGATTGGATTTCGACTTGGAAACTCGACGCGCCATGGTCATTGCTTCGGCTGCGGCGGTGGCTTCGTCGAGCAGTGAGGCGTTGGCGATTTCCAGGCCGGTCAGGTCGACGACCATCTGCTGGAAATTCATCAGTGCTTCGAGGCGGCCCTGGGCGATTTCAGCCTGGTAAGGCGTGTAGGCGGTGTACCAGCCCGGGTTTTCCAGAACATTGCGGACGATGACTTTGGGCGTCATGGTGTCGTAATAGCCCATGCCGATGCAGGACTTGTTGACGACATTCTTGCTGGCGATGGCCTTGAGGTCGGCTAGTGCTTCGTGTTCGCGACGCGGCGCGGGCAGCGGCAGGTCAGCCGGCAGGCGGATGGCGGCGGGGACAGTCTGTTCGATCAGCTGTTCGAGACTCTCGGCCCCGATGGCGGCCAGCATGGCGGCCATTTCGGTTGAGCACGGGCCTATGTGACGGCCAATGAACTCGTCGTGCTGCTCCAGGGCTGAAAGGGGAAGATTCAACGGCATGGGAATCCTTGCATAGAAATACTTGAATACGTCATCCCCGCGCAGGCGGGGATCCTGTGGTTTGATGTTTCCGGGCTCCCGCTTGTGCGGGAGCGACATGCAGCTTTCAGGCGGCGTCAGCGACGGCCTGGTAAGCAGCAGCGTCAAGCATCTTGTCGAGGTCGGCGGCGTTGTCCGGGGTCAGCTTGAACAGCCACGCGGCGTAGGCGTCCTGATTGACCGATTCCGGCGCATCGGCAGCCGCTTGATTGACTTCGGTGACGGTGCCGGAGATCGGTGCATAGACGTCAGCCGCAGCCTTGACGGATTCGACGACGGCGATTTCCTTTTCGGCATCGAAATGGGCACCGACTTCTGGCAGTTCGACGAAAACGAGGTCGCCAAGAGCTTCTTGGGCGTGGTCGGTAATGCCGACGGTGACGGAGCCATCAGCGTTGAGCAGCATCCATTCGTGGGAGGCGGTGTACTTGAGGTTGGCGAGGACGTTGGACATGGTTTTCTCCTGAATGGGGTGAATTAGATGACTGCTTTGCCGTTGCGGGCGAATACGGGTTTGGTGACCTTGGCCTTGAGCGCCTTGCCACGAATATCGACTTCGACTTCTTCGCCGATCTGCACGCCGAGCGGCAGGCGGGCGAGGGCGATGGACTGCTGGAGCGTCGGCGAGAAACTGCCGGAGGTGATTTCACCGTCGCCGTGCGGGGTCATGACCTTCTGATGGCCGCGCAGCACGCCCTTGTCGAGCAAGATCAGGCCGAGGAATTGTTTCTGCTGGCCAGCCGCGGTCAACGCGGATTTACCGACGAAATCACGATCGGTATTGAGCGAAACGGTCCACGCCAGACCGGCGTCGAGCGGCGAAACCGTTTCATCCATGTCCTGGCCGTAGAGATTCATGCCGGCTTCGAGGCGCAGCGTGTCGCGGGCACCGAGGCCGCAAGGGACGACGCCGACGGCATTGAGCTTGTTCCACAGTGATTCAGCTTCGCCGGCAGGCAGCATGATTTCGTAGCCGTCTTCACCGGTGTAGCCGGTGCTGGCGATGAAGTACTGATCGACTTCAGCGGCGAAGAAAGCCTTCAGACCTTCCGTCGCAGCTTTGGCCTGCGGCAGCACTTCCCAGACCTTGGCCCGGGCATTCGGGCCCTGCACGGCGATGATGCCGAGATTGTTGGCTCCGTCGCGGCGCTGGGTGATGGTCACGTCGAGTTTCCACTCGGTGACCTTGGCCTGCATCCAGGCCAGATCCTTTTCGGCGGTGCCGGCATTGACGACGATGCGGAAGCGCGTGTCGGTCAGGAAATAGATGATCAGGTCGTCGATGACACCGCCAGCGTCATTGAGCATGGCCGCGTAAAGCGCCTTGCCGGAAACCTTGAGTTTGGCCACATCGTTGGCGACGAGGCGGGAGAGGAAGGGGCGGCAATCGGCGCCGACGACGTCCACCGGGCACATGTGCGAAACATCGAACATGCCGCAGTTGTTGCGTACGGCATGGTGCTCCTCGATCTGCGAGCCGTAGTTCACTGGCATGTCCCAGCCACCGAAATCGACCATCCGGGCGTTCATTGCGCGGTGAGCGGCATTTAAAACCGTTTTCTTCAGCATATCAATCCTTTGCAGGCATTTGTTAATGCCAGTTCTAGAAACGAAAAAGGGGTGAAACGAAAGATCGGATCTTGCGTTTCACCCCTCTGTCCTCGATACCTGAGAGATTTGCCCCATCGGTGGATGCCAGCAGTAGCCGCCATCGCTCTCCAGAGTTTTTTGGCTTGCGCCGTGTTCCGCGGTCCTTTTGCCTGAGCGTTTTCGGGTGGTTTTGCGCCTTCGGCGGCAGACGGATCTGCGCTCTCCCACGGAACGGGTGGCACTATAACGGGATGCTGCTGTCTGATCAACCTGCTGCACCGCACAAGGGCCTCGGGGCATGGCCTCCTTCGTGCTAGAATCTTCGTTTGCCTTCAACTGCTTACCTGTGACGCCTGCCAATTTCGATTTTCACTGCCACTCCATCGTTTCTGACGGCTTTCTGCCGCCTCAGGTGGTGGCGCGGCGCGCGGCGGGGAATGGGGTTGATCTTTGGGCGCTGACCGATCACGACGATCTCGGCGGTCTGGTTGAGGCCAGAGCAGCAGCTGAAGAAGCGGGCATGGGCTTCGTCAACGGTGTCGAAATCTCCATCGAATGGCGCGGCGTGCCCATCCATGTCGTTGGCCTGGGTTTTGACGCAGCCGATCCAGCATTAAGTGGCGGCCTCGACGAGTTGCGCGTCGGACGTGTCGAGCGGGCCAAACGGATGGGCGACGCGCTCGCCGCCATCGGCATACCCGACGTCTATGAAGGCGCCCTGTGCTTCGTGACCAATCCAAGCCTGATATCCCGCGCCCATTTTGCCCGCTATCTTGTGTCGATCGGCATTGCTCGCGACGTGTCTGGCGTATTTCAGCATTACCTGACCCCCGGCAAACCGGGCTATGTCGATCATCGCTGGGCGACGCTCGAAGAAGCCGTCCGCTGGATCAGCGGCGCCGGCGGGGTGGCAGTTGTCGCGCATCCTGCACGCTACAAGATGTCGGGTGCCGACATGCGCCGTTTTCTTGATGATTTCAAGGATGTGGGCGGGCAGGGGATCGAAGTGACCTGCGGCAGCCATTCACCCGACCATGTCATGCATTTTGCCCGCCTGGCCCGGCACTACGCATTTCACGCCTCACGCGGCTCCGATTTTCACGGGCCGGAAGAAAGTTATGTTGACCTCGGCAAGCTTCCGCAATTGCCGGAAGACTTGAAGCCTGTCTGGCGTCTGGTGGTCTGAGCATGGCTCGCGTCGTCAATATTCATCCGGAATCGCCGCAGCAGCGTCTGCTCGCCCAGGCCGCCGACTTCATTCGCAAAGGCGCCATCGTCGCCCTGCCGACTGATTCCTGCTACGCCCTCGGCTGCCATCTCGGTGACAAGGAAGCGCTGGATCGCATCCGGCTGATCCGCCAGATGGATGAGCGCCATCATCTGACGCTGATGGTCCGGGATCTTTCTGAAATCGCCCATTTCGCGCGGGTCGACAACGCTCAGTATCGTTTGCTCAAGGCGGCGACGCCGGGCAGCTACACTTTCATTCTCGAAGGCTCCAAGGAATTGCCGCGCCGGGTCATGCATCCGAAGCGCAAGACCATCGGCCTGCGTGTGCCGGATCATCCGGTGGCGCTGGCCTTGCTCGAAGAACTGAACGAGCCGTTGCTGACGACGACCCTGCAATTACCGGGCGACGAGCTTCCTCTCACCGAGGGCTGGGAAATCCAGGATCGACTCGATGACCAATTGGAGCTGATTCTCGACTGCGGTCCTTGTGGCACCGAACCGACGACGATTATCGACCTGACCGGGGCGGTGCCGGAGTTGGTCCGGGCTGGTCGCGGTCCGCTTGAGCTTTTCGGGTTGGGCTGAGATGCTGGATATCAATGCCATCGTCCAGACCATCGCGATTCTTGCGCTGCCGCTGGTTTTCGCCATCACCTTGCATGAAGCAGCCCACGGCTACGCTGCTCGCCATTTCGGCGATCCGACCGCCTGGCAGGCCGGACGGATCAGCCTGAATCCTTTACGCCACATCGATCCAATCGGCACCATCCTGATTCCGCTCAGTATCCTGTTGTTTTCCGGCGGCAATTTCCTGTTCGGCTATGCCAAGCCGGTGCCAGTCGATTTCAATCGCCTGCGTGATCCGAAAAAAGACATGTTCTGGGTTGCCGCCGCCGGTCCGGGTGCCAATCTGCTGATGGCCTGCCTGTGGGCGCTGGCCTTCAAACTTTCGTGGTTGCTGCCGCAGTTTTTCAGTACGCCGCTGGCACGCATGGCTGAAATGGGTATCCAGATCAATTGCGTGTTGATGGTGCTCAATCTGTTTCCCTTGCCGCCGCTTGATGGCGGGCGGATTGCCGTCAGCCTGCTGCCGCATTCGATAGCCTGGAAATTTGCCAGGCTTGAGCCCTGGGGCTTTCCGATTTTGCTGGTGCTGTTGTTCACCGGTATCCTCGGCGCAATCATGAATCCGCTGGTCAATACGTCAGCCGGGCTTATCGCACTCATTTTTGGTCTCTACTAAATAAATAATATGTACGCAGAACGTGTTCTCTCCGGCATGCGCCCGACCGGGTCGCTGCATCTTGGCCACTACCATGGCGTTCTCAAAAACTGGATCGAACTCCAGCACGAGTATCCCTGCCTGTTCTTCGTCGCTGACTGGCATGCGCTGACCACGCAGTACGATAACCCGCAGGGTATCGAGAAGGCCTCGATGGACATGGTGGTCGACTGGCTGGCGGCCGGTGTCGATCCCAACCAGGCGACGCTGTTCGTCCAGTCGCGGGTGCCCGAGCACGCCGAACTGCACCTGCTGATGTCGATGATGACGCCGCTGAGCTGGCTGGAGCGCGTGCCGACCTACAAGGACCAGCAGGAAAAGCTGGCCGGCAAGGATTTGACGACCTACGGCTTCCTTGGCTATCCGCTGCTGATGAGCGCCGACATCCTGATCTACCGCGCCGACAAAGTGCCGGTCGGTGAGGACCAGATTCCGCACGTTGAATTCACCCGCGAACTGGCCCGTCGCTTCAACCACATGTATGGCCGCGAGCCGGGCTTTGAGGACAAGGCGCGCGAAGCCGTCAAGAAACTGGGCAGCAAGAAGGCGCGCCTTTATGAAGAAATGCGCACCCGTTTCCAGCAGAACGGCGACCGCGAAGCCATCGAGCAGGCGAAGGCTGTGCTCGATGAAGTGCAGCACCTGTCGATGGCCGACCGCGAGCGCCTGTTCGGCTACCTCGAAGGTACCGGCAAGATGATTCTGGTCGAGCCTGGTTACCTGCTGACCGAAGCCTCCAAGATGCCGGGGCTGGATGGCCAGAAGATGTCCAAGTCGTACAACAATACGATCACCATGCGCGAATCCGAGGAATCGGTAACCAAGAAGGTACGCAGCATGCCGACCGATCCGGCGCGCGTGCGTCGCACCGACCCGGGCGAGCCGGCCAAGTGCCCGGTCTGGCAATTGCATCTCGTCTATTCCAACGATGCTTGCAAGGAGTGGGTGCAGCAGGGCTGCCGCACGGCCGGGATTGGTTGCATCGAATGCAAGCAGCCAGTCATTGACGCCATCCTCAAGGAACAGGCGCCGATGCGCGAGCGCGCACAGGTTTATCTGGACGATCCGACGTTGGTCAAGAACATCATTGCCGACGGCTGCGAGAAGGCGCGTGAATACGCCCGCGAAACGATGCGTGACGTGCGCGAAGCGATGGGGCTGGAATACCACTGATGTTCGATATGGACTGGGAAACGCTGATCTGGATTGGCATCGGCTTCGGCGGGCAGGCGCTGTTCATGATGCGCTTCGTTATCCAGTGGTGGAGCAGTGAAAAAGCCAAGATGGTCGTCATACCAGTGTCGTTCTGGTATTTCAGCCTGGCCGGCGGCATCGTGCTGACCATTTACGCCATCCACCGCAAGGACCCGGTTTTCATCTTCGGCCAGGCACTCAGTCTGGTCATCTACGTTCGCAACCTGCATCTGCATTACAAAGGCAAGGGCCGCACTGCGGCCTCCTGAGCGCATGAGCGACGTCCTCGAAGTGCTTCCGGTTGGCGAAGTCGAGCCAGTGGCCCGTGTTTACGGGCAGCCGCTCGAGCAGATGCCGCTTGATCTGTACATCCCGCCGGATGCGCTGGCCATCATGCTCGATGCCTTCGAGGGGCCGCTTGACCTCCTGCTGTACATGATTCGCCGCGCCAACATCGATATCCTCGATATCCCGATGGCGCCGCTGACCCGGCAATATCTCGATTACGTCGAGGCGATGCGGGCGAGTAATCTCGAGCTGGCCGCTGATTACCTCGTGATGGCGGCGATGCTCATCGAAATCAAGTCGCGCATGCTGTTGCCCCGGCCGAAGCTGGGCGAGGGCGATGACGCAGAAGATCCGCGTGCCGAGTTGGTTCGCCGGCTCATGGAGTACGAGCAGATGAAGCTCGCCGGCCAGAATCTGAATGCGATGCCGCAGGCCGAGCGCGAGTTTTTCTGGGTCGAGACGCTGGTCGAAAAATCGCTGCTGGTCCGTCAGCCGGAAGTCTCGGTCGATGATCTCAAGGAGGCCTGGATGGCGGTTGTCCGTCAGGCTGGCCTGAAAAAGCACCACCAGATCGGGCGCGAAGAATTGTCGGTGCGCGAGCACATGGGCATCATTCTGCGCGCCTTGCAGGCCAAAGGTGGTTTTGTTCAGTTCGAGACCCTGTTCGACCCTGAAATGGGCGTACCGGGTCTGGTTGTCCATTTCATTGCCATGCTTGAACTGGGCCGCGAAAAACTGATCGAAATCACCCAGACCGAAGCCTTTCAACCCATTTACGTCAGAGTGCATCAAGGTGGAACCGAGCCAGGTCAAGAGAGTGCTTGAGGCAGCCCTGCTCGCCGCCCGCGAGCCGATGTCGCCGAGCGAAATGAAAAAGATGTTCGACGAGGATCTGTCGACCGATACCTTGCGCAAGCTGCTCGACGAGTTGCGCGAGGAATGGGCCGAACGGCCGGTCGAGCTGATCCAGCTCGCCTCCGGTTGGCGCTTCCGGACGCGGCCCGAATATCTGCCGTATTTGGAACGCCTGAACCCGGAACGGCCGCCGAAATACTCGCGCGCCGTCCTTGAAACCTTGGCCATCATCGCTTATCGCCAGCCGGTGACGCGTGGCGATATCGAGGAAATCCGCGGCGTTGCAGTCAATACCAACGTCGTCAAAACCCTGGAAGAGCGCGGCTGGATCGACGTTGTCGGCCATCGCGAAACGCCAGGCCGGCCGGCCCTGTTTGCCACCACCAAACAATTTCTCGATGATCTGGGACTGAGAAGCGTCAGCGAACTGCCGCCGCTCGAACAAATCGCCCAGACACTGGAGCTGAACTATGAAAACCAATAAACGCACGCCACTTCGTTCCGCCAGCAAGCCGGGCGGATTTCAAAAAAGGCCGGAAATTCCGGTTGACCGTAACAATCCGGCCCCGCGCGGCCGCACCTCCCGCAATGCACGCGATGAGGCGCCCGAGGCCGAAGAAGTGGTCGAGGCGCCCAAGCCGCGCCGTCGCGCCGCGCTGCCGGCAACCGGCCGGGCCAGTCGTGGCAACATAGCCCGCAACGGCAAGGCCGTAGTCGAAGCCAAGCCCGAGCGTCTGCAGAAGATTCTGGCCCAGGCCGGCGTCGGTTCGCGCCGCGAAATGGAAGAATGGATTTCGGCCGGTAAGGTCACCGTCAATGGTGTTGTGGCGACCATCGGCCAGTCCGTCGTGCCGACCGACAAGGTCAAGATCGGCGGCCGGTTGATCAACATCCGCTTCACCGGCAGCACCCGTCCGCCGCGCGTCCTGATGTATCACAAGCCGGAAGGCGAAATTGTCTCGCGTGACGACCCGGATGGCCGTCCGTCGGTGTTCGCCGCGCTGCCCCGCATGCGCGGCGGTCGCTGGATCAATGTCGGCCGTCTTGACTTCAATACCTCAGGTTTGCTCATCTTCACGACCTCCGGCGATCTGGCCAACAAGCTGATGCACCCGAGTTCGGAGCTGGTTCGTGAATACGCCGTGCGCGTGCTCGGCGAACTGACGCTCGAAGCGCAGCAGCAATTGCTGCATGGCGTCGAACTCGAGGATGGCCGGGCCAATTTCGGGACGTTGCACGACGGCGGTGGCGAAGGTGCCAACCACTGGTATCGCGTCACTATCTTTGAAGGTCGCAACCGCGAAGTGCGTCGCATGTTCGAGGCAGTTGGCGTTACGGTCAGCCGACTGATCCGTGTCCGCTACGGCCCGTTCGTGCTGCCGCCGCAACTGAAACGTGGCATGGCGCGCGAGCTCAAAGAGGTGGAAATCAAAATGCTGCTGCGCGACCTCGAAAACAACTCACCAGCGTCCCGAAAGGGCCATGAAAGCACGTAAATCGATTTACCAGGAGGAATAAATCCGTTATAATTCACGGGTTTGTTCCTCCCGTCGTTTTTGGCGGGGCATCTTTTTTTCATGAGGTGGGCGTTTCGCCCATTTTTTATTTGTGGCTATGGATTTAAACGCACTGCTGGAAACGACGGTTGTCGGTCTGGGTTATGAACTCGTTGATGTCGAGATGTCGCCGCGTGGCCGAACGATTCGTGTCTTCATTGACGCGCCGGGTCGTGCTACCGGGATTGATGTCGAAGATTGCGCCAAGGTCTCCAATCAGCTGAGCCGTGTTTTCGAAGTGGAGAATTTTGATTTCGACCGCCTCGAGATTTCTTCGCCAGGCCTCGACCGCGTGGTCAAGAAGGCCGAGGATTTCGAACGCTTTGCCGGTCAGGAGATTCAGATCAAACTGCGTATTCCGCACGGCGGTCGCCGGAACTTCCAGGGCGAACTGCTGGGCTGCAAGGATGGCAAGGTCGGTCTGCGCCTTGCCAAAGATGATGTGGAACTGGAATTCAATAATATCGAGAAGGCACGTCTGGTGCCTCGTTTCGACTGAAGGACTAGGAGGTTTTAGCCCATGAGCCGTGAAATATTGCTGCTGGTTGATGCACTCGCCCGCGAAAAGAATGTCGCCAAGGAAATCGTTTTTGGCGCCCTTGAGCTGGCCCTTGCGTCGGCTACCAAGAAGCGCATCAACGACGAGGCCGAAGTGCGCGTGTCGATCGACCGCAATACGGGCAGCTACGAGTCCTTCCGTCGCTGGCAGGTTGTGCCGGACAACGAATACGTCAACGAATACGTAGAAATTCCGCTGTCGGAAGCCCAGAAGGACGATCCGGAAATCGAATCCGGCGACACGCTTGAAGAAGGTCTCGAGCCGATCGATTTCGGTCGCATCGGTGCTCAGGCAGCCAAGCAGGTCATCCTGCAAAAAATTCGTGATGCCGAGCGTGAGCAGATCCTGTCCGATTTCCTCGACCGCAAGGAACATGTCGTTTCCGGCACCATCAAGCGCATGGAGCGTGGCAACGCCATTGTCGAAGCCGGCAAGATCGAAGCCCTGCTGCCGCGCGACCAGATGATCCCCAAGGAAAATCTGCGCATCGGCGATCGCATTCGCGCCTATCTGCTACGCATTGACCGAAATGCCCGCGGCCCGCAGATCATCCTGTCGCGTACCGCACCGGAATTCGTCATCAAGCTGTTCGACATGGAAGTGCCGGAAATCTCCGATGGCCTCATGGAATTGAAGGCCTGTGCCCGCGACCCCGGTCTGCGTGCCAAGATCGCCGTCAAGTCGAACGACCCGCGCGTTGATCCGATCGGCACCTGCGTCGGTCTGCGCGGTTCCCGCGTTACTGCCGTGCGTAACGAAATTGGCGGCGAGAACATCGACATCGTGCTGTGGTCGGCTGATCCGGCCCAGTTCGTGATTGGCGCCCTGTCGCCGGCCGAGGTTTCTTCCATCGTTGTTGATGAGGAAAAGCACGCCATGGACGTGGTTGTTGACGAAGACAACCTGGCTATCGCCATCGGTCGCAACGGTCAGAACGTTCGTCTGGCTTCCGAACTGACCGGCTGGACCATCAATCTGATGACCCAGGACGAGTCGGCCAAGCGGTCCGAAGCTGAATACGCAGTGACCCGCGTCACCTTCATGGAAAAGCTGGATATCGACGAAGAACTGGCTGACCTGCTGATCGAGGAAGGCTTCTCGTCGCTCGAAGAAGTAGCTTACGTGCCGCTCGCCGAGATGCTGGAAATCGACGGGCTGGACGAGGGGATCGTCAATGAACTCCGCAACCGTGCCCGCAACGTTTTGCTGACGGAAGCGATTGCGACCGAAGAAAAGCTGGAAAATGTTTCCGAGGACCTGATGGGTCTCGAGGGAATGAGCAAGGAATTGGCCGCGAAACTGGCAGGTCACGACGTCAAGACCCGCGATGATCTCGCGGAGCTGGCGGTAGATGAATTGACGGAAATGACCGGCATCGACGACGAGCGTGCCAAGGGACTCATTCTGACGGCACGGGCTCACTGGTTCGAGTGAGCAGGAGGTAGCAAAGTATGTCCGCAACAACAGTTTCACAATTTGCCGTTGAACTCAAAATGCCAGTCACGGCCCTGCTCGAGCAATTGAGCAAGGCAGGTGTGGGCAAGGAGGGTGCCAACGATGCGCTGAACGATCAAGACAAGGCCAAGTTGCTTGATTACCTGCGCCGCGCGCATGGTGACGAGTCGAAGACCAAGATTACGCTGACTCGCAAGCAGACTTCCGAAATCAAGGCGACAGACTCCCATGGTCGCGCCCGTACCGTTCAGGTTGAGGTGCGCAAGAAGCGCGTTCTGATGAAACGCGAAGTCGGCGAGCATGTGCCGGAGGCAGAACTCGAAGGGCTCGAACTTGAGCCCGAGATGCCCGAGGTCGAATTGGCCCCGGAACCGGAGCCTATTCCGGAACCGGTGGTTGAGGTCATCCCGGAGCCGGTGGTTGAAGTGCCGGTCGAGGTGAAGGTTGAAGCGCCGGTCGAGCCGGTAGTCGAACCCGTTGTCGAGAAGCCGGGTCCGGTTATTCTGGACCGTGCCGCGATTATCGGCGAGAAGGAACTCAAGGCCCGTGAGGTCGAGTCTCGTCGCTACACGACGCTACGCGAAATCCAGGAGCGCGAACTGCGCGAGAAGCAGGCGCGTGAAGCTGAACTGATCCGCATGCGTCAGCAGGCAGAAATTGCTGCTGCCGCCGCCAAGGTTGCCGAGCAGGCCAAGCAGCAGGTTGCTGCCGCCGCCAAGGCTGGCGAAGGTGCCGCTCCGGCTGCTGACAAGGGTACCCTGCACAAGAAGCCGGATGCTCCGGGCAAGAAGGGCGACAAGGGTCGCGTGGCCGATGATGGCAAGAAAAAGGGCGGCCTGAAGACGCGTGGCTCCGATGGTGGTTCCGGTTGGAAGGACAACCGTCACGGCCACAAGAAGTCGCACAAGGGTGACGATGGTCAGGGCAGCTTCCAGGCGCCGACCGAACAGGTCATTCGTGAAGTGCATATTCCTGAAACTATTTCCGTCACCGATCTGGCGCACAAGATGGCCATCAAGGCCATCGAGATCATCAAGGTCATGATGAAGATGGGTTCGATGGTTACCATCAACCAGGTGCTGGACCAGGAAACGGCGATGATTGTTGTCGAGGAAATGGGCCACAAGGCGTTTGCCGCCAAGCTGGACGATCCGGATGCCTTCCTCGAAGAGTCTGCCGATCACAAGGATGTGCCGCTTGAGCCGCGTGCTCCGGTGGTGACCGTCATGGGTCACGTCGACCACGGCAAGACCTCGCTGCTCGACTACATTCGCCGTGCCAAGGTAGCGGCGGGCGAAGCCGGCGGCATTACCCAGCACATTGGTGCTTACCACGTCGAAACCGACCGTGGCATGGTTACCTTCCTCGATACCCCGGGTCACGAAGCCTTTACAGCCATGCGAGCCCGCGGTGCCAAGGCAACCGATATCGTTATTTTGGTCGTCGCAGCTGACGACGGCGTCATGCCGCAAACCAAGGAAGCGATTCACCACGCCAAGGCGGCCGGTGTGCCGCTGGTCGTCGCGATCAACAAGATGGACAAGCCGGATGCCAATCCGGACCGCGTCAAGCAGGAACTGGTCGCCGAAGGCGTCATTCCTGAAGAGTACGGTGGTGATTCGCCGTTCGTCTCGGTCTCGGCCAAGAAGGGTACCGGTATTGACGAATTGCTCGAGCAGGTTCTGCTCCAGGCTGAAGTGCTGGAACTGACGGCGCAGAAGAATGCGCCGGCCAAGGGCCTGATCATCGAAGCACGTCTCGACAAGGGTCGTGGTGCGGTGGCAACGATGCTGGTTCAGTCCGGTACCTTGAAGCGCGGTGATGTTGTGCTGGCCGGTCAGGTCTTCGGTCGCGTTCGTGCCATGCTCGACGAGAACGGCAAGCCGATCAACGAAGCGGGCCCGTCGATCCCGGTCGAAATCCTCGGCCTGTCCGATGTGCCGGCCGCTGGCGAAGAGGCCATTGTGCTCACCGACGAAAAGAAGGCGCGTGAAATCGCCTTGTTCCGTCAGGGCAAGTTCCGCGACGTCAAGCTGGCCAAGCAACAGGCGGCCAAGCTCGAAAACATGTTCCAGCAGATGGAAGAGGGCGAGATCAAGACTCTGCCCCTTATCGTCAAGGCCGACGTGCAAGGTTCGCAGGAAGCTCTGGTGCAGACACTGGCCAAGCTGTCGAACGAGGAAGTCCGTGTTCAGATCATCCACGGTGCCGTTGGCGCGATCAGCGAATCCGACGTCAATCTGGCGCAAGCTTCCGGTGCGGTCATCATCGGCTTCAATATTCGTGCCGATGCCGGTTCGCGCAAGCTGGCCGAAACCTTCGGTGTCGATATCCGTTACTACAACGTGATTTACGACGCGGTGGACGAGGTCAAGGCTGCTTTGTCCGGCATGTTGTCGCCGGAGAAGCGCGAACAGATCACCGGCATGGTCGAAATTCGCCAAGTCTTCCAGGTTTCCAAGGTTGGTGCCATCGCCGGCTGTTACGTGCTGGAAGGCTTCGTCAAGCGCAATTCCCGCGTCCGTCTGCTGCGCAACCACGTTGTTCAGTGGGATGGCGAACTCGACTCGCTCAAGCGCTTCAAGGACGACGTCAAGGAAGTTCGTTCCAACTTCGAATGCGGTCTGTCGCTGCGCGGCAATAACGACATCCAGGTTGGCGACCAGCTGGAAGCTTACGAAATTCAGGAAGTGGCACGCTCGCTGTAATGAAGAAAAAAGGATTTCAGCGTAGTGACCGGGTCGCGGAGCAGGTGCGCCGCGACCTTGCCGATCTGATTCGGACTGAATTGAAGGATCCGCGCGTCGGCATGATCAGCCTGACAGCTGTCGAACTGACGCCGGATTACGCCCATGCCAAGGTGTTCTTTGCGACGCTTAATTCCGAGCATCTCGAAGAGATCGAACGTGGCCTGAAGCGGGCTTCCGGTTTCCTCCGGCGCGAATTGGGTCGTCGTATCCATATCCATACCTTGCCGGAGTTGCATTTTGTCTACGACAACTCCATTGAGCACGGCGCCAGCATGTCGCTATTGATCGATCAGGCCAATGCACTGAGCGATCTGACGCCGGAAGAATAAGCACACGATGCAAGTCAAGAAGACCTGGAAACAGGTCGATGGTGTGCTGTTGCTCGACAAACCCATCGGACTCACCTCGAACGACGCGCTGCAAA